>NZ_KV786283.1 GCF_001806875.1 Corynebacterium sp. HMSC29G08 | reverse complement strand
TCAGAGGTGTCTACCAAACAGGGGTCAGGTCCAGATACGCGCGATTAGTGAAGTAATAATGGCACTGTCCATCAGCCGAATTATCTATCCAGGTTCCCGCAACTGACTAGTTCGAGGCCTGGGGGAAATTGGAAATGCGCGGCGGTTTTGCTCCAACTGCGAGCTACACCGTGGGAAACTCCCGCTGCGGTGGGTCAAAGGCCTTGCCGAATCGCAGCGCATCAGCGCCGACACTTCCGCTTCGTCCCAGCCACAGTCATCCGCGTGGGAGCACGCAGCCGATGACGCGGACTTGGTCTCCGCCGTGCTGGCCGCGCGGGCGTTTCGGGATAGCGTGCGGGAAGCCTTAGAAAAGCAGGAAAGCCCGCACACCACATGGGTGCACGGGCTCTTAGTGTGGAGAGATAGTTCTACTCCGCGCTCTCCTCAGCAGCTTCCTCAGCCGGAGCCTCTTCAGCGGACTCCTCAGCCTCAGCCTCTGCAGCCTCAGCGGCGGCAGCAGCCTCGGCCTCAGCAGCAGCCTTTGCCTCAGCGTCTTCCTTCGCCTTCTTGCGCTTCTCAGTGATGGCCTCAGCGGTCGGGCCGTTGTTGGCCTCCTCGAGCGCCTTGTTGAACAGGTCGAGCTTGGACGGCTTCTCCTCAGCAACCTTCAGGGTGCCCTCTGCACCCTCAAGGCCCTTGAACTTCTGCCAGTCACCGGTGACCTTCAGCAGCTGCAGAACCGGCTCCGTCGGCTGTGCGCCAACGCCCAGCCAGTACTGTGCACGCTCAGAGTCGATGCGGATGAGCGACGGCTCTTCCTTCGGGTGGTAGATGCCGATGTTCTCGATGTAACGGCCATCGCGGCGGGTACGCGCATCAGCGATAACAACACGGTACTGCGGGTTACGGATCTTACCCATACGCTGCAGCTTGATCTTTACAGCCATGATTCTTCCTTCAAGGTCACTGGGCAGTGCAGGCACTCGCCGCTTTTCGACGAGCCGGTTCAGCCCCTAAGATTTCCCTGCGCGTGACTGGCCGGACGGACGTATCCGGATCACGGCTCTGACGCAGGACTTAAAAGATTGTAGTAGCAGCACACCCTCAATCCCAAACCGCTGTTTCAACCTTCTTACCCGTGAGTTGGTTTCCATGGCTCCCAAGCCGCCGAGGTAGTGTTGCAGAAATGACCATACAAGGGCCAAACCGGGGCGCAACCAATCCCGGTACCTCCGGATCGCGCGCGTACCGCGTTGATCTTGACGGCCTGCGTGGCTACGCGATTGCCCTTGTTGTTCTCTTCCACGTTTTTGTTGGCAAAGTCTCCGGCGGCGTGGACGTCTTCCTATTCCTGTCTGGGTACTTCTTCCTAGGCGGACAGTTGCGTTACGCGCTGCGCCCCAACCCGAATCTGAATCCGTGGTGGCCATTCTGGCGCACGGTGCGAAGGCTGGTCCCGGCGCTTGTTGTCGTACTGCTTGCCTCGCTAGCGGGCGTGCTGCTGCTTGCGCCGGAATTGATGGGCGATGAACTTGCCGCCCAATTCACCGCCTCTCTGCTCTACTACCAAAACTGGCAGCTCACAGCGCAGGATGCGGCGTACGCTGCGGCGAGCGACACCACGTCTCCCCTGCAGCATCTGTGGTCCATGTCAGTGCAGGGCCAGTTTTATCTCTTTGGCATTCTCTTCGGGACTGTGCTGGCATGGCTGGCAACAAAGACACAGTTCAACCGCGAGGCAGGCCAGCGCCTATCCATCATCGTGCTGGCCGTGGTTACCATCGCGTCCTTTGCCTATGCCAGCCGCTACGGTCTTTTCGGCACGCCAGCGAACTACTACTCCACGTTCTCCCGCGCGTGGGAGCTCTCCTTAGGGGCACTCCTGTCTTTTGTGCCAGCCCGCTACTTCATCCCAGCACCCGCAAACACCTATACCGCAGGACTTGGCGTAGTACTGATCACCATTACGGGCCTGGTCATTCCCAGCTCTCTGGCGTTTCCTGGCCCGCTGGCGCTGCTGCCGCTGGCCGGTGCCGCACTGATCATTGTGAGCGGCAATGCCAACCCAGTGTCCAACGTGCTGGCTTCCACACCGATGACGTGGCTGGGCAACATCGCCTACTCGCTGTACCTCTGGCACTGGCCGCTGTTGATCATTGTGACGGCTTCCGGCGGCTTTGATAGCCCGCCGCCAATAGTCAGCGTTGCCGTCATCGTGGCTTCCATTGCGTTGGCGCACGTTACCCACGCACTGTTGGAGTCACCGCTGCGGCAGCATCGCAAGCGTCCATTAGCAGGCGAGCACCCCGTGGCTGATGCCCGCAAAACAATGCGCACCCGCGCCGGTGCAGGGCGTGCGGCTGGCGGTGTGCTGATCGCCGCGCTGTTTGTCGGTGCACTCACCGTGCAACCACTGTGGAGCGCCCGCGTGAACATGGAGGACCGACCGCTCGATCCCACGAAGTATCCAGGCGCGCTCGCAATCACAGGTGTGGATGTGCCCAGCATCGCTGCGAAACCGGACCCCTCGCTGATTGCCGGTATTTACCCACAAATTGGTCACCAAGACTGCATGATCTTCCTGCCGGCACCTGCTGATGAAATGCCACGCCCCGACTGCGTCTGGGGTGACACAGAAGCAGACGTCACCGTTGTTATGACAGGCGGTTCCCACATTGAGCCGTTTGTGATCCCACTGGACATCCTGGGCAGGGAGCACGGGTTCAAGGTCGTGCCTTACGTCCGTCAAGAGTGCCCGCTGGTGGTTGGCGGCGAGGATCGCCTCGACATTGTCTCTGAGGTTTGCGCCCAGTGGGGCAAAAACGCCTTCGCGGAGATTGTGCGGCTGGACCCAGATCTTGTCATTTCCACTTCCACTCGCCCAGGTGGCCGTGCCGGTGCCGTGGATACCTCGGCAGACACCGTGCCGGACGCCTACGCCAACCTGTGGTACAACCTGGCACGCAACGAGATCCCGTTCTTAGGTCTGCGCGATAACCCATGGTTTTTCGACCAATTTGGCAACCCCATGGACCCAAATTTCTGCATCGTCGCAGGCGGCACCGAAGCTGACTGCTCCATGCCAACGCGCGAAGTTTACCCCCTGCCTGACCCGGCCGCAGACTACTTAGACGGCACGGATCACCTCTACAGCGTGGATACGTCTATGTGGTACTGCACCGAAACCACCTGCCCACCGCAGATTGGCAACATATATATCTACCGGGACCAGAACCACATCTCGAACGCCTACGCACGCTCGCTGACCCCCTTGTTGTGGGAAGAGATGGCGCCGATTTTCGACGCCCTCAACGTCCCCTACACCGAAAACTAGCCCGGGCAGTTCGCCCGCCCGAGTATCTAGAAGCCCGAGTATCTAGAAGAACTTCCCCTTGCCCATACGCTTCATCGCTTCGTTGAAGTCAAGGTTGTTCAGGTCCATACCCTGCATTCCAGCCGGAAGCTGCTTCTGCAGCGCCTCAAGCTCCTTCGGGTCCGGCATACCGCCACCCATACCCGGCATGCCCGGGAAACCGCCCGGCATGCCGCCACCGGAGCGCTTCACTGGCTTGCGCTTGCCGTTCTTGCCCTTGCGGCCCTTCGGCTTCTTCTTCGTCGCCGAACGGCCACCCATCCCCGGCGCACCCGGGAATCCAAACTGGCCAGCCATACGGCCCATCATCTTCTTCGCTTCGAAGAAGCGCTCCACAAGCTGGTTCACGTCCGCGACGGTGACGCCGGAACCGTTGGCGATACGCTTACGCCTTGAAGCATTGAGGATCTTCGGATCCTGGCGCTCCTGCGGGGTCATGCCGCGGATGATGGCTTGGATGCGATCCAGTTGCTTCTCATCGACCATGTCCGCCATCTGGTTCATCTGCTTGCCGCCCGGCATCATCTTCAGCAGATTGCCAATCGGACCCATGCGGCGAATCATCAGCAGCTGGTCCAGAAAGTCCTCCAAGGTCAGCTCACCAGAGGCAAGTTTGGTGGCTGCTGCCTCGGCGTCCTTTTCGTTGTAAGTCTGCTCCGCCTGCTCAATCAGGGAAAGCAGGTCACCCATGCCCAGGATTCGGCTGGACATGCGGTCCGGGTGGAATACATCAAAGTCATCGAGCTTTTCGCCTGTCGACGCAAACAGAATCGGCTTGCCCGTCACCTCACGAATAGACAGCGCAGCACCACCACGGGCGTCACCATCTAGTTTGGTCAGCACCACGCCGGTGAAGTCCACGCCGGCGGCAAACGCCTCGGCGGTGGAAACCGCGTCCTGACCGATCATCGCGTCAATGACAAAGAGAACCTCATCCGGGTTCACCGCATCACGGATGTTGCGGGCCTGAGTCATCAATTCTTCATCAATACCCAAACGACCCGCGGTATCGATGATGACCACGTCATTCTTATTCTGACGCGCGTACTCCACACCCTGGGTGGCAACCGCCACCGGGTCACCATGGGAGGTACCCATCTCGTGTGCGTACGAGTCTGTGGAGGTACCCGGATCCGGTGCGAACGTAGGCACCTCTGCGCGCTCACCGACAATCTGCAGCTGCTGCACAGCGCCTGGACGTTGCAGGTCACATGCCACCAGCAGCGGGGTATGCCCCTGCTTGGTCAAGTGCTTTGCCAGCTTTCCGGCGAGTGTGGTCTTACCCGCACCCTGCAGACCTGCCAGCATGATCACAGTCGGCGGGTTCTTCGCCAACTGCAGGCGGCGGGTTTCGCCGCCGAGGATGTTGGTCAGCTCCTCATCAACAATCTTGATTACCTGCTGCGCAGGGTTCAGCGCGGCGGAGACGTCAGCGCCCAGCGCACGTTCCTTGACACGCTTGATAAAGGTCTTGACCACAGGCAGCGAGACATCCGCCTCCAGCAGCGCGATGCGAATCTCGCGCGCGGTGGCGTTGATGTCATCCTCGGTGAGCTTTCCTTTCCCGCGCAAGCCACCAAGGGCCGATTGCAAGCGGTCGGACAATGACTCAAACACGTCGCGTACTCCTGTGAACTAATCGCGGATACGTAAAATAACTCCAACCAGCCTAGCGCCTGCGCACGGTGAGGCCGAAACCTGTGTGTTGGCCGAGCCGCTAGCCCAAAAGCGCATCCACGAAGCTTTCCACCTCAAACGGCGCCAAGTCATCAGCGCCCTCGCCGAGGCCAACCAGCTTGACCGGCACACCGAGCTCTTCCTGAACCTGGAAGACAATGCCACCCTTGGCGGTGCCGTCCAGCTTGGTCAGCACCACACCGGTGATGTCTACAACCTCGCGGAACACGCGCGCCTGGGCGATGCCGTTTTGGCCAACCGTGGCATCCAGCACCAGCAGCACCTCGTCCACGTGAGACTTCTTCTCCACCACACGCTTGACCTTGCCCAACTGATCCATCAGGCCAGTTGCAGTGTGCAGGCGACCTGCGGTGTCCACCACCACAACGTCTGCGCCCTGGTCTACGCCCGTAGCCACAGCGTCGAAAGCAACGGAAGCTGGGTCTGCACCTTCCTTGCCGCGGACGGTGGAGGCGCCGACACGTCGACCCCAGGTCTCAAGCTGGTCCGCCGCTGCCGCGCGGAACGTATCGGCTGCACCAAGGACCACGGTGTGGCCCATGGAAACCAGCACACGCGCCAGCTTGCCAGTGGTCGTGGTCTTGCCAGTGCCATTGACACCGACAACCAGGATCACAGCTGGCTTGCCCTCATTCGGCATGGCCTTAATAGAGCGATCCATATCCGGACGTGCTGCCTCGATCAAGGTCTCACGCAGCATCGCGCGCGCCTCGGCCTCGCTGGAAACACCACGCTCGGCGATTTTCTCGCGCAGCGAGTCCACTACCTTCATGGTCAGCTCGGCGCCAAGATCAGCCATGATGAGCGTGTCTTCGATTTCCTCCCAGGCGTCCTCATCCAGGTCACCTGCGGTCAGAATTCCCAAAAGACCCTGACCGATTGCATTCTGGGAGCGCGACAGACGCCCACGCAGCTTGCCAATTCGGCCAGCTGCCGGCTCAATCTGATCAATCTGCGCTTCAGCCGCCGGCGCCGGAGTGACTACAGCATCCTCCGAGACCTCAACGTCCTCAGCCTCCAGTGCCTCCTCCGCACTGTCAGCCGCAACAGCCGCCGCAGCCGCAGCTTCGGCTGCCAGAGCTTCTTGCTTATCGACGTCCACCGGCTCAGGCTCAGCAACCGGCTCAAGCTCAGGCTCAGGGAACGGCTTCGGCTCTTCAACTTGCTCTGCCTGCTCAGCAGCGAGCTGCTCTTCCAAGTGCGGTGCAAGCCCAGATGCTTGAGGCTCTATCGGGGCGGCTGGCTCCACCGGCTCAGCTGCGGGCTCGCGCCTCACCGGCTCCGGCTGTTTCGGAGCGCCGTCGGCCTGCGCGAAGCTAAATCCACCCTTGGCCTGGTAATTGCCAGACTTTTCCTCGCGGGTGAGTTGCTTCGGCTCAGCAGATTCCACTTGCTTTTCAAAGGAGACCGTCTTCGCCTTCTTACGCTGCTTTCCGGCAAGGATGATGCCCAGGATGATCAGCAGCAGTACGACTACGCCAACGACTATCCACAGAACTGTCATGTTTGTCATGCACTCTATAGTGCCAGTCTCGTCCACACCCCTGCCAAAGCATGCGCTGATAAACAGCGTTTAGACAGGAGTCGGCTGCATGCGCTGGGAGATGACGCGGGTCACACCGTCGCCACGCATGGTCACGCCATAGAGCACGTTTGCCACATCCATGGTGGGCTTTTGGTGCGTGATCACAATCAGTTGCGAATCTTCGCGCAGTTCTTCTAGCAGGGCGATGAGGCGGCGTAAGTTGACGTCATCAAGCGCTGCCTCAACCTCATCGAGCACGTAGAACGGGCTGGGACGCGCACGGAAGATGGCCACCAGAAACGCAAGGGCGGTAAGGGACTTCTCGCCACCGGACAACAGCGACAGGCGCTTGACCTTCTTACCTGGCGGTCGCGCCTCAATCTCAAGGCCCGTGGTGAGCATGTCGGTGGGATCGGTCAAGATCAAACGAGCCTCGCCGCCCGGGAACAGCGTGGCAAACACACGCGGGAATTCAGCCTCCACGTCGCGCCAAGCCTCAGTGAACAGGTGAAGGATCTGCGCGTCAACGTCCTCAATCACGCCCTCAAGGTCCTTTCGGGCCTGGATGACGTCTGAAAGCTGGGTGGATAAGAACCCGTAGCGCTCTTCCAGCGCCTTGAACTCCTCCAACGCCAGCGGGTTGACCTTGCCCAGCGCGCGCAGGTCTTTCTCCGCTTGGCGCAAACGCTGCTGCTCAGCATCCAGGTCAAAGTCTTCGCCCGGGGTGTAGCCGGCAATCAGATCATCCACCGAAATACCAAGCGAGGAGGTGGCTTGGGTCTCTGCTTCGTCCATACGCACCTGCGCTTGGGAGCGGGCAATCTCTGCCGCATGTGCCGACTCTTGCGACCGCATGGCGGTCTGGCGCGCAGCCGCCACCGCATTCTTCGCCTCTTGATGGCGTGCGCGAAGTGCGCTGACGTGCGCACCGCGTTCGTCGCGTTGGGACGCTGCCTGGGTCAACGCTGCGTTGATTCGAGTAACCAGCTCTTCCGACATCGCTGCCACAGCATGAGCCAGGTCAGCTTCAGTCTGCCTGCGCTTCTGCGCCTCATCGTGGCGTGCTTTCGCTTGCCGCTCATGTTCCGCCTGTTTGCGCAGCGCGGCGGAGCGCCCCGCATTCGCCTCCGCAGCCTGGCGCGCGGAGCGAAACGCCATGGTGGCTTCCATCTCTGCGGCCTTGACCTGCGTAAGTTTCGCCTGCGCTCGGTCGCGCTCCGCCGTCGAAGGCTCCTCCGTCTCCGGCTCCTCAACGCGGCTGAGACGATCTCGTGTTTCCTCCAACGCCTGCTGACGCTCACGAGCCCGCAGCTCTGCTTCGTTAACGCGGCCTGCGGCCTTCGCGTGTGTCTCTTCGCTCGCACTCGCCTGCTGCTGCAGCCGAGACAGGTCGCGACGCCACGACGCAACCTGCGTGTCATGCTCATTGAGCGCCGCCTTTGCTGCGGCCGCAGCAACGCGTGCGTCCTCCGCTGCAAGTGTCGCGCCCTCCAGAGTGCCGGCGAGCTGTGCCAAGTTCGCACTTGCGGTTTCCAACTCCCGCTGGGCAGCGTCGATCTGGGCAGTAACCTCAACCGTTGTGGTTTGTGCGCTGCCGGCGGCAACCCAGCCTTCCCCAACCAGAACGCCATCGGTAGTAACAGCCCGCAGGCGAGGATCCGTATCCACAATCTCGCGTGCCTGTGCCACCGTGGCCGCGAGCGCAACATCCACCAACAGACGTGTCACCGGTCCCTGCACCTCAGGGGAAAGAACCACGTGGTCCAGCAGCCAATCCACCTGAACGTCCGTCTCTAAACGCCATCGCTGACCACCAACCGCATCAATGATGATCGCGCGCGAAGCCCCACCCAAGGCCTCAATCGCACCCGGAGTCACCTCGCCTACTAGGGCCTCGGCCGCTGCACCGAGTGCCGCGGCAAGCGCGGCGTCATAGCCCGACTCCGCGCTGACCTGCGCCGCCAAGGGACCAAAGCCGTCAAGTACTTCTGCTGCTGGTGACTTCGGTGCTTGCTCGTTGAGCGCAGCAATGCGAGCTTCCAACGCAAATACCGCACGTTCGCGCTCACGGCGCGCATCTTGCAGCTCCGCCAACCTTTCCTCGGCAGCCTGGGCTTCTGCGCGCGCACGTTCATACGCCGCATCCAACGGCCCACGCTCAGATTCAATGACCTGCAACCGCTGCGCTACCTCTGCGGCCTCATCCTGTGCAGCTTGCGCACGTGCCCGGGTTTCGGTGAGCGTCTCTTCTAAGCGACGCACCTCATCTTCCGCTGACTGCACCGCCTGCACCAAGGATTCTTCCTGTGCAAGCAGGCGTACCACACCTTCCCTACGGTCAGCGATCGCACGTAAGCGCGCAAGGTGCTCACGCTCGGCAGCGTCAAACTCCTCTTGGGCCTCTTCAACCAGCTCACGGACCTCAGCCAAACGCTCCGCAGCTTCCTCCGCTGCCTCCAGAGTTTCCGCCTCGCGCTGATCCGCCGCCTTCGCCCGAGCTTCCAACTCCTCCGGGTCCTGACCCGCGTACGGAACCGGCATCGAGGCACTACGGGTGCGTTCTGCCGCAATACGTCCTGTGGCATTGGCTCGTTCCGCCAGTGTGGAGAGACTGAACCAAGTCCGCTGCGCAGCCTCGGCAGCAGGCTGGGCTTCTGCCTGCTTCGCTTCAATCGTCTCCTGGATAGCTACGGCCTCCTCTAGCGCGTCTGCGGCCGTTTCAGCGCCAGCTTTGCGCAGCTGCGCTTCCTCCACCGCCTGGTTATAGGCGTTACGCAGGGTTACGACTTGGTGGCCGGCGATGCGCAGGCGTGCGTCGCGAAGCGTGGATTGCACCGTCGCCGCACGTTTTGCTGCCTCTGCCTGCCTAGCCAACGGCTTCAACTGTTTACCCAGCTCTTCCGTCAAGTCCGTCAGACGGTCCAAGTTCGCTTGCATGCCGTTCAGCTTGCGCTGCGCCTTTTCTTTCCTGCGACGGTGCTTGAGCACGCCTGCTGCTTCTTCAATGAAGGCGCGGCGCTCCTCTGGCCGCGATTCTAGGATTTCTGCCAGCTTGCCCTGGCCCACAATGATGTGCATTTCGCGGCCAATACCGGAGTCGCTCAACAACTCCTGCACGTCCATCAGACGCGCTTTGGCCCCGTTGATTTCATACTCACTTGCGCCATCGCGGAACATACGCCGCGTAATCGCCACCTCTGTGAAATCAATTGGCAGGCGCTTGTCACTGTTGTCAAACGTCAGCGTGACTTCCGCCCGCCCCAAAGGCTTACGCTCTCCGGCACCCGCGAAGATCACATCCTGCATCTTGCCGCCGCGCAGGTTCTTCGCGCCCTGCTCCCCCATCACCCAAGCAAGTGCATCCACCACGTTCGATTTACCCGAACCATTCGGGCCCACCACGGCACAAATGCCGGGCTCGAACTTCATCGTGGTCGCTGAAGCGAAGGACTTAAAGCCCTTCAGCGTCAGCGATTTCAAATGCATTACAGCTGCACCGCCTGGGCGCGCACGTCACCCGGTTCGATGGTGCCGTGCGTGCCAAACTCACGTTGCCAGTACAGAAGCGGCTGGTTCGAGTTCACCTCTGCGGCTTCCACGTCCACCACAACCAGCACGTGGTCCCCTACCGCGATCAGTTGGTTGACGTTGCCTGCGACCCAGGTGTGGTTGCAGGGAAGCTTCGGCGCGCCGTCGACAAGCGAATAGCTCACTCCCTCAAACCTGTCCACACTCTTGTCCGCAAATCGGCGGGCCAGCTCTCCCTGCTCTGTGGACAGCACGTTGATACCAATCGGTGCACCCAGCGTCAACTGCCCAAGCAGCGACGAGCGTTGATCCAAGCTCACCAGCACCATCGGCGGATCCAGCGACAGCGACATAAACGCGCTGACCGTCGTACCATGCGGTGCCTCTTCGGTCCCCGTGGTCACAATGGTCACCGCCGCTGCAAGCTGGCTCATAGCGTCTTTGAACTGTTGTGCTTCCATCAGCGCTCCTCGAATCCGGTTGCCCCCTTCGGCTCACTGTACTGAGCCTGCACCCCATCCACGCGGCCTGGTCGGTTCGCCGAACTCGGTTGCTCTTCTAGCAGGGCTTTCAGCTTATCGACGCCCACCGCATCCCCCTCAGCCACAACCTCCACACGCCCGTCCACAAGATTCTTGGCGTAGCCAGCTAGGCCGAGCTCCAGCGCACGCGAGCGCGTCCACCAGCGAAAACCCACGCCTTGAACATGTCCGCGGACGTGGGCCGTCATGCGGGTCTTAGGCACTGTGTTAGGCACTGTGGCCTTCCTTGCCTTCCTTGCCCAAGGCAACGCGGTCCTCGGCGCTACGGCGGGTCACCGGGTCAGAACCGTCCCAGTACTCAACATTTTTGATCTCCGGCAGCATGTCACGGTGGAATACCGGATCCACGCCCTTGGAGCGCTGCTCGTTGAAGTTTTTCAACAGTTTGATGGCCACACCACCCAGCGGGATGATCGCGATGATGTTGAACAGCGCGAGCAGACCCGCCATGGTGTCGCCCAGCGCCCACACCAGCGGCACAGAGCCAAACGCACCGAAGATGACAAAGCCGATGACCACGACACGGAACACCGTCATCGCAGTCTTGGAGGACGTGAGGTACTCCAGGTTTGCCTGCGCAAGGTAGTAGTTACCAATCACGGAGCTAAACGCCAGGAAGAACAGAATGAACGTGATAGCGTGCGCGCCCCACGCACCCACGGAGTCGGCGAGTGCGGACTGTGTCAGTGCGGCACCCTGGATATCGTCCATGCCGTAGTCCACGGCCGGGCCGAGCAGCACCACAAAAGCGGTAATGGAGCAGACCAGCAGGGTGTCAAAGTACACACCGAGGGTCTGCACCAAGCCCTGCTTTACCGGGTGGGACACGGTTGCCGTTGCCGCAGCGTTCGGTGCGGACCCCATACCGGCCTCGTTGGAGAACAAACCACGGCGCATACCCTGCGTAAACGCCAACCACACGCCAGCACCAGCAACCTGGCGGATACCCAACGCGTGGCCCACGATCATGGCAAACATGTCGGGGATCTCAGTAATGTTGACCACAAGCACCCAAACACCCATCAAGATGTAGGCACCAGCCATGAACGGCACGATGACCTGCGTCCACGACGCAATACGGGTGACACCGCCGAAAATCACCAGCGCGGTCAAGACTGCGATCACGGCAGCAACGATTGCCTTCAGCTGCATCGAGTCACTGTTCAAGGAACCGCCGACAGCCTCTACGATGGAGTTGGTCTGAATCGCGTTGTAGACAAAGCCGTAGGCAAAGGCCAAGAATACGGAGAACAGCACGGCCAGTGGGCGCCAGCCAAGCCCTCGCGTCATGTAATACGCCGGGCCACCGTGGTAGTTACCGTCTGCATCCTTGGTCTTCCACAGCTGTGCCAGAGTTGACTCCACAAACGCGGTCGCGCCACCAAGCAACGCCAGCATCCACATCCAGAACACCGCACCTGGGCCACCGATCGAGATAGCCAACGCCACACCTGCGATGTTGCCGGTGCCTACACGCGAGGCAGCAGAAATAGTGAATGCCTTGAACGCGGACAGGCCGCCGTATTCCTCATCCAGGTCACGACCTTCACGGTCTTTCCCCTTCGGGGTTTCGGCAACAGCCTTGAGCATCGCCGGGAACAGGCGGAACTGCACAAACAACGTGCGCAGACCGAAGTACACACCGGCGGCAACAAGGAACCATGGCACCAGGCTCCAGATGAAGCCGTTAAGTGTGCCATCTACAAAAGAAAAGGCGGAATCCATGGGCGGAAGTCTAGCGAGTTATCTAGAGCACTTGGCAACTTGGGCAGAAAAAACTCGAACGCTGCCCCACCATTACCCGCTCAATTGGGCTGCCGCAGCGCGCACACAGCTCACCCGCACGCCCATAGGCGTGAAGAGACTCCAGGAAGTTTCCGGACTCACCGTTGACGTTCACGTACAAGGCGTCAAAGCTGGTCCCACCTCTGGCAAGCGACTGCGCCATCACCTCACGCGAGGCTTCAAGCACGGCTTCTGCATCACGCTGGCGCATGGTGCGCGCCGTGCGCCACGGTTTGATCCGTGCCGCCCACATCGCCTCATCGGCATAGATGGACCCGATGCCGCTGACCACTTCCTGGTTGAGCAGCACCGACTTCACAGGTGAATTTTTCCGCCGCACGTGACGCGCCGCCTCACGCAGATCAAACGCGGGGTCAAACGGATCCGGCGCAACATGCAGCGCTGGACGCGGAATTCCTGCAACTAGCTCGGCGTACTGCCAGAACCCAAACGTGCGCTGATCCACAAACGCAAGCTCCAAGGGCTCCAGTCCAGGGGCGAGCAGCTCTGCCCGAATGCGTACGTGCGGGCTTTGGGTAAACCCAGGAGCCCCCACAAGCATTTGTCCACTCATGCGCAAATGGGTGAGTAACGCGTGGCCGTTGTCAAGCAGAAGCCACAAAAATTTCCCCCGCCTGCCGGTGCCGGAAATGCTCAGCCCCGGCAAGACCTGGGCTAGATCCACAGTGTTGCCGCGCACCGCACGCGGGTGCAGCACTTCAACAGCACCAAACGTGCGGCCAACCGCAAGCTGATCTAAACCGCGGCGAACAACCTCAACCTCGGGCAACTCTGGCACGCTACACCTCAAACACGTGGTCGCGCAGGTAGCGCACCGCCTTGTGTGCAGCCTCTTGTTCAGCCAGCTTCTTGTTCGGGCCCTGGCCAGTGCCGCGGACCTCACCGTCTATACGAACCTCAGCTGTAAACACCTGGTCGTGCTCTGGACCGTGGGCTTCCGCCGAGTACTCAGCTACCGGCAGCTTCAACTCCGCCAGACGCACCTGCAGATCAGTCTTCCAATCGTGGTGACGGCTCGTTGCCGTAGCGGTGCGCAGCTTCGAATCAAACAAACGCAGCACCACATCACGCGCGGGTTCAAAGCCATGCTCCAAGTACAGCGCGCCAAAGAGTGCCTCGGTGGTATCAGCCAGGATGGACTCCTTCTGCCTACCACCGGTGACCTCTTCGCCCTTGCCAATAATCACATGCGGGCCAAGGTTGATCTCACGAGCTACATCCGCAAGGCCGTAGCGCGACACAATCGTCGCACGCATCGGGGAAAGCTCAGACTCCGGACGGGTCGGGTACAGCTCAAAAAGCTTGGTGGCCACAGACAGGCCGAGAACCGCATCACCTAAAAACTCCAAACGTTCGTTGTTTGGCAAGTGATCATTTTCATTAGCAAAGGAACGGTGCGTCAGCGCCAGCTTCAGCTTCTCATCTGACAGCGGCAAGCCAAGCGCCTCGATCAGTGGGGTGTGATCCACCGCATCATAGGCCAGCTGCCACGCTTCCTCACCACTTACCCGCTTCTTGCGAGACCGGCTCACAGGAACTTCTCCAAACCAGCCCAGCGCGGATCCACTCGCTCCTGCTCCTCGCCCGAAACACCATCGGGTGCAGGAACATCAGAGTCGTGGTCGCACTCCGGCTCACACGTCGGGTTAAACGGCCAGCTCAACCCGGCCTCATCGATAAAGGCCTGCTCCAGATCGACTTTGTCTTCCACAACAGACTTGATCTCATCGCCAGAGCCAGTGTCTTCATCCACCTCTGCGTCCCCAGTAATGAACGCATCGCTGGTAGAAAACACCTGCTCAATCCGGATGCTTTCCGTCGGATTCAGCGTTTTCAAGCAGCGCACGCACTGCCCTGTCAAGGTTGCGGTGGCGGTGGCATCAACCATCACGCCCGAGCCGAGTGGAATTACCGTGGCCTCCACCGTGACGGTTTCCCCTTCGGGGATAGCAATCATTTCCGGACCAATACGCGACGGCGACGGCCCAGTCTGGGTCACCGTAACCGGCATGCCGTCGCCATACAGGACGTCAGCAACATTAATGATGAAGGGATTTTCAGACATAACGCCTTACACACTAGTTGGTGCGCGGGCGACGCGTCCTCTCACGCGCTGGGTAACGCTCAGGCTGCTCGTGACCAGCATCAACTCGCTGCGCACCAGACACTCCAGCGCCGCGACGCAATGCGGAACGATCCGAGCTGACCGTTCGCAGTACCGAAGACAGGGACTCTTCAAACTCCGCCAGCTTCGCATCCACGTAGCTGTCGCACTCAGAGCGCAGGCGGGACGATTCCACGTTGGCCTGCTCCACCAGGCGGCGTGCCTCTTCATCTGCACGGTGCATGACCTCGGATTCTGAGACCAGACGCTGCTGCTGGGCGAGGCCTTCATCCACGCTGCGCTGGTATTCCTGGTTACCGGACTCAACCAGGCGTTCAGCTTCCTCGCGCGCACGGCCGACGGTGGTATCCGCTTCCTCACGAGCCCGCCCTACCAGCGCGTTAGCGTCATTTTCCGCGTTGGATACCAGCATGGTGGCCTGCTCCTGCGCATCAGCCAGCATGGAGTCATACTTTGCATGCGCATCGTCTACAAGCCTGCGCGCCTCATCTTCTGCCCCGTAGACCAGGTCATCAGCGCGCTCTTGGGCGCCGCGCAGAATCTCGTCCTGCTTGTCCAGTACGTCCTGAGCATCATCTAGCTCTTCCGGTAGCGCGTTACGCAAATCATCCAGAAGTGCCAGCATCTCGTTGCGCGGCACCATGCAGTTCGACGTCATGGGCACGCCGTAGGCTTGCTCCACCGTTTGGACAAGTTCATCGAGAGCTTCAAAAACGCGGTACATGCCTCAAACACTACGGCGCAAACGGAGCATTTTGCTTTACGACGCTCCGTTACCCCACAAACCGCCCTAGATCAGGCGCTAGATCACGCCCTGCGCCAACATGGCGTCAGCCACCTTGGTAAAGCCCGCAATGTTGGCGCCCACAACGTAGTCGCCCTCACGGCCATATTCCGCAGCGGTGTTCTTTGTCACCTTGAAAATGTTGGACATGATCTTGTGCAGGCGCTCATCCGTGTAATCGAAGCTCCAGGAATCGCGCGATGCGTTCTGCTGCATCTCCAGTGCGGAGGTAGCCACACCACCGGCGTTGGCTGCCTTGCCTGGCCCGAAGCTGATCTTTGCCTCACGGAAGACCTCAACCGCATCCGCGGTGGACGGCATGTTTGCACCTTCCGCCACGTAGCGCACACCGTTGGCGATCAGGGTGCGTGCGTGATCAGCATTCAGCTCGTTCTGCGTCGCACACGGCAGTGCCACATCTGCCTTGAGATCCCAGATGGAACCGTCCTCGTGGAAGGTGGCTCCCGTTGAGCCCTCAACGTAGGAGGAAACGCGCTCACGGCGGCGCTCCTTGACGTCACGCAACAGCTCAACGTCCACACCGTTGGGCGTTTCCACCCAACCGGAGGAGTCGGAAAAACCGACCACGGTTGCGCCCAGCTCCTGGGCCTTGGCAATGGCGTAGATAGCCACGTTGCCGGAGCCGGAAACGATCACGCGCGCACCGTCGAGAGAATCTTCCTTGGCCTTGAGCATCTCGTTGGTGAAGTACACCGTGCCGTAGCCGGTTGCCTCCGTACGTGCCAGGGAACCACCCCAGGTCAAGCCCTTACCGGTGAGCACACCGGACTCGTGCTGGTTTACCAGGCGACGGTACTGACCAAACAGGAAGCCGATCTCACGGCCGCCAACACCGATGTCGCCTGCCGGTACGTCGCGGTACTCACCGATGTGGCGCCACAACTCCGTCATAAAAGACTGGCAGAAACGCATGATCTCGCCCTCAGATTTGCCCTTCGGGTCAAAGTCCGAGCCACCCTTGCCGCCACCAATTGGTAGGCCGGTCAGGGAGTTTTTAAAGATCTGCTCGAAGCCCAGGAATTTAATCACACCCAGGTTCACGCTCGGGTGGAAACGAAGACCACCCTTGTACGGGCCCAGTGCGGAGTTGAACTGGACGCGGAAACCGCGGTTGACGCGAATGTTGTTGTTGTCATCCATCCACGGCACGCGGAAGATAATCTGGCGCTCTGGCTCACACAGGCGCTCGATCAGGCCATAATCTGCGTAGTGCGGGTCCTTCTCCAGGACAATCTTCAAAGAGTCCAGCACCTCTGCAACAGCCTGGTGGAACTCCGGTTCACCTGCGTTGCGCTTCAGCAGTTTGTCGTAATAGCCAGCTACCTCTTGATCAATTGCACTCATTTCGGGCAACCTCCATAATCTCAGTTCTCAACTTTGCAGCAGGCTCATACGGCGGCGGGTTGTACCTCAAGCCGGGATGTCTTTACACCGTGCCGCGATAAACTTTAGCCCTATATTGTTCACGCACACACATTTTTTTCATTTTCGAGGTTACAAGGAATATGAGCTTCACCACTTCTTCCCGCCCAAGCACTCCTGTTGAGGAGGAGCGCAGCGCCAGCGTTGTCATTGCTCCCGATGCGTTCAAAGGCTCGGCTAGCGCGGAAGATGCCGCACAGTGGCTGGGAGAGGGTGTCCGCGAGATTATTCGGGACGCAGAGGTTTTGCTCGCCCCGATGGCAGACGGCGGTGAAGGCACTTCCACGTTGTTTGAAGGCGAACGCATTACCTTGCCCACCACGGATGCGGCTGGCCGCCTGACTGAAGCGACCTACACATATGATGCTGCAACGACTACTGCGTTTATCGATGTTGCTGCCGCTTCCGGCTTGCCAGTCGTGGCTGATTCCCCGGTGGTGATGACTGGAGATACCTATGGCACTGGCGTGCTGATTGCAGACGCCCAGACGCGCGGCGCGACCCGCATCGTGCTTGGACTGGGAGGATCGGCCACCGTTGATGGTGGCACGGGTATTTTGGTCGCCCTTGGCGCGAACCCGCTCAACGCCGCTGGATACCAGCTCTCCCCGGGTGGCGGACATCTGCGTGAAATCGCTGATCTGGATACTGCCAAGGTGAACATCCCCGCAGGCGCGGTGGAATGGGTGCTGCTGACAGACACGTCGGCACCCGCGTGTGGCGCCGACGGTGCGGCAGCCGTATTCGGCCCTCAGAAGGGCGCGTCGCACCAGGACGTCGCCGTGTTGGATGAGGGTCTTGCCAAGCTGTGCGAAGTCGCCGGGATTGATCCTGCAACCCCGGGACTTGGTGCAGCCGGTGGCGTGGGCATTGGCATTACCTGGCTGTCCACACTCCTGCACGGCAACGCTGAGCATGTGAGCATCCAACCCGGCGCGCGTGTGGTTGCGCAGGCCAATGGTGTGGTGGATGCGTTGCAGCGTGCGTCGCTGGTGATTACAGGTGAGGGCGCGTTTGACTCCCAGACGGCCACCGGCAAGGTGGTTGCCACACTGTGTGATTTGGTTTCGGAGCACAATCCGCAGGCGGTTGTTGCCATTGCGGCGGGCGCGTTTAACGCGGATGTAGCCCAGGTCGCGGGTGCGGATCCTATCGCGGTCACGCTGTCAGACAGCAGGAACGTGCGCGAGCAGCTGATCCAGGCCGGCCGTGAGATCGCCGTGGCCTACCTCAATATCTCCACCATCCAGGGGTAGACGGACGGCACTTCGAACTGATCTTGCTGTTCGAGTGCTGCCGGGTCATCCGGCAGTGTGGCCTTGGGCGTCAGGATGCGTGATAGCCCCATGGCAAGACGGTTGTAGCTGTCGGCGCCTTCC
Organism: Corynebacterium sp. HMSC29G08; assembly: GCF_001806875.1. Classification (GTDB taxonomy): domain Bacteria; phylum Actinomycetota; class Actinomycetes; order Mycobacteriales; family Mycobacteriaceae; genus Corynebacterium. Next base: position 5,436 of record NZ_KV786283.1, on the reverse strand, counting down.
GCGTCGATGAGGTAGCGGTGTACCTCGGCGCCGTCCTCTTCGGCGCTTACACCGCGGTCGGTTTCGTAGGTGGCGGCGAGTTGGGTGTGCGACGCGGCGTCGATAAGCACGATGCCCCCTTCAACCACTGTGGCGGCGGTGAGCATCTCTCGGCGCACCAGGATGTCGAGCGCACGGCGAAATGCGGCTCCGATTTCGGGGGCATGCGCGGGCGGGACGAGGACATCGAATCGAATCTTCGGCATGGAGCCAAGGCTAGCGCGAGTAGTGTGCAAGGCATGCCTTTCCCTCTCTCTTCAACGAGAAACGCTTTGTCCACCATGGCTGACGGCACGCTGAAGCAGATCAGTCCGTTTACCGGCACGCAGGTGTGGACTGTGCCTGGGCGCGGTAATCGGCCGCTGAGTGCGCCGAAGAAGGACCCGGAGCCGCTGGGGCCGGATGCGCATGTGGATACCTGCAATTTCTGTCAGGCGCGCCTGCTGGCTACCCCGCCGGAGAAATCCCGAATGGTACGCACAGCACGTGGTTGGGAGATTCTTCGGGATCAGTTCCCGGATCAGCTGGAGAAAACGCGGGCGGAGTTTCGCCGTGTGCCCAACCTCTTTGAAATCGTCTCCTATGACTACTGGGCACAAAATTATGGTTACGAGATGCCCACTGACCGCCGGGCCCATATGGAGGCTTACTTGGCGGATCCTGCTGGCCGCGAACACGTGTACGCGATTGCCCGCACTCGCCTAGCTGCCTCCGGCATGAGCAGCGACCCGAGCGAGGAGGAGCTTCAGGCCATCGTTCCTGCCTACTTCGGCGGTGGACACGACGTGATCATTGCCCGCAGACACTTCATCGACGGCGCTAGCGATACCTCCCAGCTGGCCAGCTCCGGCACACTCACCCCGGATGAGCACCACGCGTTTATCGCTTTTACTATCGACGCTTTGCGTAACCTCTTAGCATCCAACCCCTACAGCCCATACGTAGTGGTGTTCCAGAACTGGTTGGCTGCCGCCGGTGCGAGCTTTGAACACCTGCACAAACAGCTAGTAGCAATCGATGAACGCGGCGTGAACGCCGATCTGGAGATTGCGAAACTGCGCCAGAACCTGAACTTATACAACGAGGTTGGGGTGAACTTCGCCCAGCAACACAACTTGGTGATTGCGGAAAATGACTACGCAGTAGTTGTCGCCGGCATTGGGCACCGCTACCCCACCGCCAACGTGTATTCCAAGTCCGCAACGTGTGAACCGTGGCTGCAAAGCGACGAGGAAGTACGCGGCTTTTCTGACCTTCTGCAGGCAATTCACGCCGCAACCGGCTCAGATGTTGCCTGCAATGAGGAGTGGCACTACCGCCCGGTTGACTTGGATGTGCCCATGCCCTGGCGTGTGAACCTGAAGTGGCGGCTTTCCACAGTGGCTGGTTTTGAAGGTGGGACGAAGATCTATGTCAACACGCTTTCCCCCTTTGACGTGCGCGACCGGCTAGTGACCAACCTGTATCGCCTGCGCGATGAAAACGCGATCGCGCTGGGTATTCGCATTGCCGCTGAGTGTGGAGTGGAGCGCAACGTGCTGAAATACAACCCAATGCTGAAAGGAAGTGAATAACAGTGGCCGATTTTGCCCGTACCGTTTCTAACCTGATCCGTGACTACCCCATCGACGCCGCATGGCAGCGCGGGGTCTACGAATGGATGCACATGCACCCGGAGCTTGCGATGCGGGAGGTGGAAACGCAGCGCAGGATTGTAGAAGAGCTCTCGCGCTTTGACTGCCGCGTCATCACCCCGATTGGCGGCACCGGCATTTGTGCCGTGTTTGAAAATGGGCCAGGCAAAGTGGTATTGCACCGCGCGGATTTCGACGCGCTGCCGGTTGTAGAGGAAACCGGCGTGCCGTACGCCTCCACCAACGCAGCGATGCACGCATGCGGCCACGACATTCACACAACTGCATTGTTGAGTATGTGCGATGTGCTCGACCGTGCACGCGAGCACTGGTCTGGCACGTTTGTGGCACTGTTCCAACCGGCGGAAGAAACAGGCGAGGGTGCTGAGGCGATGGTGGCCGACGGGCTGCGTGAGAAAATCCCTGCCCCTGACATCTGCTTCGCCCAGCACGTGATGCCGGGCTTGGCGGGCGAGGTGATGAGCAAACCCGGCCCACAGTTCGCCGCGTGTGATTCCATCCGCATCACCATCCCCGGCCGCAGCGCGCACGGCTCTATGCCACACGAAGCGATCGACCCGACGTTTACCGCCGCGATGATTATCCCCCGCCTGCAGGCCATTGTTGGCCGCGAGGTCAATCCGGCTGACTTTGCCGTGATCACCGTCGCGTCCATGCATGCAGGCAGCACGAATAACATCATCCCAGGTTCCGCGGAGCTGGTGCTGAACTGCCGCTTCTACTCCGATGAGGTCAAGGCTCAGGTCTATGCGGCAATTGAGCGCGTGGTGCGTGCTGAGGTGGTTGCCTCTGGTGTTGATGAGCAGCCGAGCATCTCCTATTTCGCCCATGGGGAGCTTCTGAATAATGACGCCACCGTGTTCTCCTCTATCCGCCCCCTCCTAGACACCCACTTCGGTCCGCGCTCTGTGACCGCTGACCCGAAAACCGTCTCGGAGGATTTCCCCGCCATCCCCGCCGCGTTCGATGCGCCGTACTTCTTCTGGCTGGTTGGTTGCACACCCGAGGCGGACTTTCGCCGCGGCAATATCCCGGTCAATCACATGCCAACGTTTTTGCCGGATTACGAGCCAACAATCCGTTCCGCCACGGAGGCTGGTTTGGTCGCTGTCTTGAGCGTTCTGGGTGCCGGTGCGGCGGCGCAACGCTGAGTAAATCGCTAGACGCCTGTAGGCTTGGGTGCCATGAGCACTCAAGCGAATACGCACGCATCTCAGCCTGCGCTTCAAGATTCTCTCGCGGGCCACGTTAAGAGCTTCTCCGGCCGCGCGCCGGAGACGTCGACGGTGAAGAAGTTCTGGACTGGTCTTTCCGCCGCCGTGGTGGAGCAGATTGCAGAGAACTGGGAGGCCACGCGCGAAACCTACGCTGCGGGCCGCCAGGCATCGTATTTCTCTGCAGAGTTTCTGCAGGGCCGCGCACTGCTGAACAACCTGACCAACCTGGGGCTTGTGGATCAAGCCCAGGAGCTGACTCGTTCCATGGGCCACGAGCTTTCAGACGTGTTGGAGGCCGAGCACGACGCCGCGCTTGGTAACGGTGGCCTGGGACGTCTGGCAGCCTGCTTCCTCGATTCCGCCGTGACGCAGGACTACCCGCTGACCGGCTATGGCTTGCTGTACCGCTACGGCCTGTTCCGCCAGGAGTTCGTGGACGGCTTCCAGAAGGAACACCCGGATGCTTGGAAGGAGTCCTTCTACCCGTTCATCATCCAGCGCGGAACGCAGCAGCGTTTTGTGAAGTTTGATGACATGCAGGTTCGTGCCATCCCCTATGACATGCCGATCACCGGCTACGGCACTGACAACGTTGGCACGTTGCGGCTTTGGGACGCCGCGCCGATGCACGAGTTCGACTACGACGCGTTTTCCTCTCAGCGTTTCACCGACGCCATCTTGGAGCGCGAGGCTGTCCACGACATCACGCGTGTGCTGTACCCGAACGACTCCTCCTACGCGGGCAAGCTTTTGCGCGTACGCCAGCAGTACTTCTTCTGCTCAGCGTCCCTGCAGGAGCTGGTAGACAACTACGTTGCCCACCACGGTGATGACCTGCGTGACTTCCACAAGTACAACTCCATCCAGCTCAATGACACCCACCCGGTGTTGGCTATCCCTGAGCTGATGCGCCTGCTTTTGGATGAGCACGATATGTCTTGGGAGGACGCCTGGGAGGTCACCACCAAGACGTTCGCCTACACCAACCACACGGTGCTGCAGGAAGCGCTGGAGACCTGGGAAGAGTCCATCTTCAAGCAGCTGTTCTGGCGCATCTGGGAGATTGTGCAGGAGATCGACCGCCGCTACCGCCTCGACATGGAGGCAAAGGGCATCGGCCCGGAGCTGGCACACCGCTACTCCCCGGTGCACGACGGCATGGTGCACATGGCGTGGATTGCCTGCTACGCCTCCTACTCGGTCAACGGCGTGGCTGCGATCCACACCGAGATTATTAAGCGCGACACCCTGGGCTACTGGCACGACCTGTACCCGGAGCGTTTCAACAACAAGACCAACGGCGTAACCCCGCGTCGCTGGCTGCGTATGTGCAACCCGCGCCTGTCTGCGCTACTTGATCGCCTTGCTGGTAATGACGACTGGGTAACGGACCTGGCCAAGCTCAAGGAGTTGCGCACCTACGCTGATGATCCGAAGGTGCTGCGCGAGCTTCGTGAAATCAAGGCCGCCAACAAGCAGGAATTCGCCGCCTGGATTCTGGAGCGCCAGGGTATTGAGATTGATCCGGATTCCGTCTTTGACACCCAGATCAAGCGTCTGCACGAGTACAAGCGTCAGCTGATGAACGCCCTGTACGTGCTGGACCTGTACTTCCGTATCACCGAAGACGGTGAGCGCGACATTCCGAAGCGCACCTTCATCTTCGGTGCGAAGGCCGCGCCGGGCTACGTGCTGGCTAAGGGCATTATCAAGCTCATCAACACCATCGGTGAGCTGGTGAACAATGACCCTGAGGTGTCCAAGATCATCCGCGTGGTGTTCGTGGAAAACTACAACGTTTCCCCGGCAGAGCGCATCATCCCGGCCTCGGATGTTTCTGAGCAGATCTCTATGGCCGGCAAGGAAGCTTCCGGTACGTCCAACATGAAGTTCATGATGAACGGCGCGCTGACGCTTGGCACCATGGACGGCGCCAACGTTGAGATTGTTGATGCGGTTGGCAAGGAAAACGCCTACATCTTCGGTGCTTTGGAAGAAGAGCTGCCGGAGCTGAAGCGCAGCTACGACCCGCGTCAAGCTGCCCAGGAGACCCCGGGGCTGATGCGCGTGTTGGATGCACTGACCAACGGCACGTTGGATGACCAGGGCACCGGTCTGTTCCACGATCTGAAGCAGTCGCTTCTAGATGGCTTTGGGTTCGACGACCCGGACGTGTACTACGTCCTCGGTGACTACGCCTCCTACCGTGAGACCCGTGACCGCATGGCTGCCGACTACTATGCAGACCCTGAGGATTGGGCGCGCAAGTGCTGGATCAACATTTGTGAATCCGGCCGCTTCTCCTCGGACCGCACCATCCGCGATTACGCGGAGGAAGTCTGGGACATCACACCCACCCCGATTGCTCAGTAACCGGGTTTCCTAACACGGATTTTCTGACCCCGGACAGCACCACGAAGCACGACGCTTCCGGTGCTGTCCGGGGTTTCGTGTGTATCCCCATGAATTAAGTCAGGCCTGTAAACGAGGGGCCCTCATTTACAAAACCCCAGGTCGCCTTCGTC
>NZ_KV786282.1 GCF_001806875.1 Corynebacterium sp. HMSC29G08 | reverse complement strand
TTGATGGTGTCTACTTTTCGGGGGTCGGGCCCGAAACCACATCGCCGCTAAACACTCTTGGGCTGAGACTTCTGTGTGCTGACCTTTGGCTATATGGCTGGAGTGAGTGAAAATCGGCAGTTATTTGGTTGGGCGTTTAAGTTGCATTACACTTAGCCGAGGTCTGGAGACGTGCCAGAGCGGCCGAATGGGGCTCCCTGCTAAGGAGTTGCCCTCTTTGCGGAGGGCCGCAGGTTCAAATCCTGTCGTCTCCGCCATGCGCCCGTAGCTCAACGGATAGAGCATCTGACTACGGATCAGAAGGTTGGGGGTTCGAATCCCTCCGGGCGCACCAATCAAAACCCTGGGTGACCGGGGTTATCTTTATCCCGAAATCTTTCATCGCCCCCCCAGCGGCTGCACTGACAAATTTGACGGGCCCCACCATGGCACCTGGGCTTTTGGCGGTCAGCGCTAGGCGCCGATTTGTGTCAAATTTGTCAGAATCCCAATACCGTGACAGTTGTAAGCACCAGAGTGGTGCCTACTTGCCGTCGCGCGGCACGCACGTGGCCACAGCGATAGCCGCCGCGATAGCCAGGATCACGCCAACCACGCCACCGGCTGCGGTAGAAGCGTCTTGCGGCTGAATGCCGAAGTTACGCGCCGCATCTTCAATAGCCTGGGAGAATTGGGCGGAGAGATCTTCAAAACCTGGGATGGCTGCTGCCTGTGCGAGTGCTACCGGGACAGCCAGCAGGAGTGGAACGCCAATGCCAGCGAGCGATGCAACACAGCGTGGATCCGAAAGGCTGCTAGGTGCGCCGGAGCTTGGATCCTCGCCCGCACCAGGGGCTTCGGTGCTGGTAGCCGTGGTAGTCGGCGCGGCAGTGGTCGGCTCAACAGTCGTAGTAGGCGCGGCAGTGGTTGGCTCAACAGGCTTCGTAGGCTCCGGCGCGGCAGTAGTAGCCGGCGTTGTGGTGCCACCACCAGTGCCACCACCGATCAAGCCGCCAAGGATGTTGCCAAGGTCAGGTGCGCCAACGATTCCGCCAAGCAGTGTGCCAACTGTGCCTGCGATACCGTTGGCAACGTCGGTGGCTGAGGTTTGCGGGTTGCGGGCGTTGATGCGCAGTTTGGCGTCGAAAGTGTCGGAGCTGGTGGTAACTTTCACCGGCAGTTCGATGAAACCTTCGATGAAAGTGGCTGGCGGCTTGATGGTTACTGTGCCGCCTTCAACGGTCACGCCCCAGCCCGGTGGGGGTGCAACGGTGCCCTTAGTAATGTTGACGCCTTCCGGCAGCGTGAACTCCGTCAGCGGTTTGGGTGCGGCAGACTTTCCAAAGTCGATGTCGTAGGTCTTGAGCAGCTGATCTTCCCAGGTTTGCGTGGTGCGTGCGTCAACCACGTTGACTTTCAAAGTGGTGGTGTAGCTTGTGCCATTTTCCGGTGTGACCTTGACCCGGATGTTGTGCTCACCGGCGCGAAACGCGGCTGGTGACTGTGGTCGGATGAGTACCAAGGTGCCGTTGTCGTTGCGGAAGTGCCAGTTGAAGATGGTGTCGGTGGTTGCAGCGATCGTGGTGCCCGGTGCCAACTCAAGGCCTTCAACAACTGCTTCGTCCACGCCCCAGAAGTTGGCGGTGGTGTAGCGCTGAGCAAATGCGTCAGCAGTTTGGGCGTGCGCGACGGGCAGGAGCGGGGTAGTGCCCTCGGGGGCGACCACCAGGGGTGCCACGAGTGCGAAGGACAGGACGCCAGCGGCAAGTGTGACGCGGCGTGAGCGAATAGAGCGAGCCATATGTGAACCCTCCGGTAACTGGGATAGCGTACGAGACGCGTAAAAACTATTGGAAAAAACTACTAGGTAGTATCGCAGAGGTTCAAAATATTCATACAGGGGGCTGAACGGGGGCAAGGAGAGGGTGACTATGGCAGTCGACGCGGATGAGGCGATCTACGAGCTGGAAAAGGCGCTTGGCAAGAACCTGAGCACTGACCTTGACGCGGCCGAGCTTGAGCACATGCAAGTCTCGCTTGAAGACGTCCCGTTGCGCCAGGTCATCGAGCTGATCGAGCGTCAGCCGTCCTCCCGTGGCGCTGTGCTGTTGCGCTTGCTGCCGCCGCAGCGTGCCACCGCAGTCTTTGACGCGCTTGACCCGGCCCACCAGGCTGACCTGGTTGAGGCCCTGTCTGATGAGTCCGTGACCAGTCTGTTCGCCGCGCTTGGCGCGGAGGACCGCGTGCAGCTGCTGGATAACCTGCCGGCAGAGATCGCAGACCGTGTCATGTCCGGCCTGGATGATCAGGAGCGTGAAAGCACCAACGCGCTGCTTGGTTATGAGAAGGGCACTGTTGGTCGCCATATGTCCCCGGACGTGTTGGCGGTGGGGGCGGGGGAGGGGGTTGGCGTGGTCGTCGATAAGCTAAAAGCCCAGGCTGCTGACCTGGAGACGATCTACCTGCTGCCTGTTGTGGATGATGATCTGATGCTGGTCGGTGTGGCCGAACTGAAGGACCTGTTTGTCACCAACGCCACCACCATCGGCGATGTCATGCGTGAGCCCGTCTGGGCCGAGGCGACCGATAGTGCGGAGGACACGGCGCGTTGGCTGCTGGCCACCACCAATATTGCGGTGCCGGTGGTTGATGCGGACAAGCGTCTGGTTGGCGTATTTACCTATGACGAGGCGCACGATGTGATCGAGGACGCCGACAGTGAGGACACTGCCCGCCAGGGTGGTGCCGAGGCGCTGCGCCGCCCATACCTGTCCACGCCGGTGCGCGAACTGTTCCGCTCCCGCATCGTGTGGCTGTTAGTACTGGCGGTCTCCGCGATCCTGACAGTCCAGGTTCTCGACGTCTTCGAGGAGACAATCGCGCAGGTCACCGTCCTTTCCCTCTTCATCCCGCTGCTCACCGGCACTGGCGGCAACACTGGCAACCAGGCAGCCACCACCGTCACAAGGGCTTTGGCTCTTAACGACGTCCGCACGCGCGACATCCTCTCCGTCATGTGGCGCGAAGTCCGCGTCGGCCTGATGCTGGGCCTCGTTCTGGGCACGCTGGGTTTGGCGTTGGGCTGGGTGGTCTTTGGCAGCGACATTGGCATCATCATCGGCGCAACCCTGCTGAGTATCTGCACCATGTCCGCAACTGTGGGTGGTTGCATGCCGATTCTGGCTAAGACCATCGGCGCGGACCCGGCGGTGTTTTCTAACCCATTTATCTCCACGTTTTGTGATGCCACTGGCCTGATTATCTACTTCCTCATTGCGAAATCCGTGTTGGGGCTGTAGCTGCTTTCGCCTTTGAGCTGTGGTTTTGGTGCTTTCCTGTAACGGGTGTAATGTTTTAGCACGTTGCAAGCGCCCGTAGCTCAACGGATAGAGCATCTGACTACGGATCAGAAGGTTGGGGGTTCGAATCCCTCCGGGCGCACCAACCGAAAACCCTGGGTAACCAGGGCTTTTCTGTTTTCGGCAACACTGCAGTTTACGGGTTGAGATACTTCTGTGACACAAGTACATTGAGATGTGGCTTTCTGGGCCGTACTCGAGCGCGCCCAAAATCTACGAGAGGTACCCATGAAAAACTCCAGGAACACCCGTGTTGCGGGTATTGCTTTGGCAGCTGCCGTTGCCGGAACGTTTGCGTTGACCCCAGTGCAGTCACAGGCGGCGGTTAAGCCGAATGACATTGCGCGTGGTCTGAACCAGCTGAATTCCATGCTGGATCGCAATCTTGACCAGGTTGGTGCGGCGGTGACTAAGCGCGTTCGCCCTGGCAGTGGTTCGGTTAAGGCGCGCTACTCTTCGGGCGGCTGGACGTACACGGCTGTCGCCTACAACCCGGGTGCTGACCGTGTCTACGGCATTTCTACTGGTGAGGACGGCAAGCCAGCCGGCCACCTGCTACGCATTAAGCCGGATATTCATGAGCTGGCGGACCTCGGCCCGCTCGATTTGCGCGGTATTAATACGAAGGACGTTACCTCTGCGTCCATCACCCCGACGGGTACGTTGGTGCTGTTCTCGGGCGCGGAGTTCCGCACGATTGACCTGTCTAAGGACGATCTGACTAACTCCCTGTTTTCTGACAAGATCACGGACGCTCGAGCGCTGGCCGTGAAGTCCGGCAAGCTGTCTATGCCGTCGAACGTCAGTGATATTGGTGCTCCGGGTGCCTGGGCTTCCGGTATGGACCCGGAGAAGACGTACGAGTTGTACGCGGTTTCCCGTGATCGTGACCGCATGTACAAGTGGACGCTGGATACGAAGACCGGCAAGGTGACGGTTGACCCGCTGACCATCCGCCCGGGCTTTAGCTTGGATGGCATTGAGGATCTGAACTACGCCTACACCAAGAATGACGGCACGTTTGTGTTCGCGGATGACGCGGCGAAGAGCATTGAGGTGCGTGGCACTGAAATTGTTGCGTCGTACTTTGGCAACACGGTGGTGGATAACTTCCGTGAGCTGGCCTACTTGCCCTCTGGTGCGGGCTACAAGCCGGTGACGCAGTTTGCGAAGCCGGATCCGTTGCCAGGCGAGTATGCGCGTGATGCTGCAGCACCTTCGTCCAGGGTGAATGCTGCTGAGGTTGTGCGTGATCTGGAGCGGATCGGTGACGCCGCAAGCAACGTTGCTAACGCTGTTGACAAGGCGAAGGCTTCGACGACGGCGACTGTGGTAGGCGAAGCGGCTGAGCCGACTCCGTCTGAAACTCAGGCCGATCTTGAGCCCCTGCGTAACGACGCCAACGTGCTCTCCTCCGACGCCCGCGAAACTACTCCGGTGACGGTCACAAGCACGGCTACTCCAGCTGAGAGCCGTGATGTGCTGTTCACTGTGGTGGACAAGGACGGCTACGCCGTTTCCAATGCCGAGATCGAGATCGCGGGTACGGACATTTCCGGCAAGACGGACAAGAACGGGCAGAAGTCCCTGACCCTTCCGGGGGAGGACGTCGTCGCCTACGTCGGAGACGAACCTTACGTGGTTGACGCTGGTGAAACGCGTATGCGTGTAACCGTCCTGGAGGATGCCGAGGGCACTGAAGCAGAGTCGGGCGACGCAAGCGCTAAGCCCGCCGATCTGACCGACGCCGTGACTCAGGACGTGGATGTGCTAGTGACTGACAAGCACCATCAAGGGGTAGCGGGTGCGGTTATTTCTGCGCCGTCTGCCCTTCCTGGGTGGGAACTCAAGACTGACCAAGGCGGTCTTGTGACGATTCAGAAGTCGGTTCTTGAGAAGACGACAACCTTCACCGTTGCTTACGGCGGCTCCTTTAAGGAGTTCACTGTTGACCCGGCGAGGGAGGAGCAGACGGTTCGTTTGCGCGATCTGACCGTGACGTCGGCGACGTCTTCTAGCACGACCACCAAAGAAACCAAGGAAAACACTGAGCGAAAAACTGTGACGATTGGTGTCACCGTGGAGACTGAGGGCGGTGACCCAGTTCAGAACGCTGAGGTCTACAGCGTGCACGGTTTGGACATCCAGGTTGATGGCCTGACAAATGAGGATGGTCTTGTCATGGTTACCATCCCGGGCAACGTGGGCAACGGCGATGAGGTCATGCTCGGTGTCCGTACCGCTCCGGATGGCTATGACACTGTGCGCAAAAACGTCTCCCGTAAGAGCGACGGTGTGACGTTGAAGCTGCCGAAGAGCAAGTCCACCACCACCAAAACCACGAAGAACACGCCGGAGCAGGTGCTGGACGTGATCAAGCAGGTAGAACCGCTGGTGGCTGCGCTTGCTGGCCCGGCGGCGTTGGGTGCTGGTTTGAGCAAACGCGGTACCACGACGAAGTCCACGACGTCTGCACGGTCGACCACGCTGAACGGCAAGGTGTCCACTGGCCGCACGACAACCGCGGCAAAGTCGACGTCGAAGAATAGTGCGAAGTCCACGTCCAAGTCGACCTCGAAGTCCACGTCCAAGAGCACGACGAGCACCCGTGACGGTGATCTTGCGGATACCGGTACCCCGATGACCACCGTCATCACGCTGGGTATCCTCGCGATGCTGATTGGTGGGGCGTATGTGGCGATGGGTAGGCGTCGGGAAGCATAAGCCCCGAAACTAGAACACCTCGACCCGCCCGCCGAGGGACTCGATCTGCTTCAGCTGCTTCACCCAGCCAGGGCCACCCGGGTGCACCCGCATCACCGGGCGTGAAGAGATAGCAACCGGGGACACGGACTCGCGGCGCGCACCTGAGCGCGCATTCATACGCACGTGCGCGCGGTAGCCGGACTCCGCCAGCCACTCCATCGTCGGATTCTTAGACGCAAGCCCCTCGCGGGCGCGAACCAGCAGATCAATGTACTCATCTAGCACTTTCACCAGCGGCTGCGCGTTGGTCTCACACATGTTGCGCACCAGGGAGGGCTGCGTGCCGGCCACACGTGTCGCGCCCTTGAAGGAGCCAGCGGCTAGCGACTGCGCCAGCGTGTAGCCGTGATCCCCAACAATGGATAAGGCTTCTGCCATCACGTGCGGCAGGTGCGATACGCGGGCGACGGCCTCGTCGTGCGCCTCCGCAGAGACCGGCACGGCCTCCGCGCCGACAAGCGCAACCATGCGGCACACGTCCGCAAAAAGATCCGCCCACTCCTGCGGCAGGCGCTCAGCGCCCTCTAGGCACTCCACGGCGTAGTCATACGTCACCACCCACGCCGCACGGGCAAACAACCCGGTCTGGGAGGCGTTCCAGCCGGACGCCTCTGTACCGGCCATTGGGTGGCCGCCAACGTAGCGCTCAAGCATGTCGCGCTCACGTACCAGGGCGTAGACCGGTGCTTTGACAGACACGACGTCAGTAATGCCGCAGCTGGGTGCCCATTGGGCGATGGCGTCGAGGATCTGCGCGACAACGTCGAAAGGCACGGCAATCACGATGAGGGCGCCTGCCTCCTCGGCGCGTTGTAACACGGCCTCAAGGTCCACGATCACGTCGAAGCCGTCTGTGGCAGCTTGGCGTGCGCCTGCGTTGGAGTGCGTGTAACCAAAAGTGGGGTGGTTGCGCGCGGCAAGGTCTCGCATCAGGGAGCCGCCGATGAGGCCGTTGCCAAGAATGCACACAGGTCGCAGTTGGGTCATGGACCATGAGTTTAATCCCCTGTTGTAACCGCCGCGTGCCGACTACGCTGTTGAAACCATGAGCCACTCTTTCAGTGAGGGCTATGCCCTTACCGTCGCAAGGACGGATTCTGGCTGGTCAGTGCGCCGGTTCAGGGATAATTTTGAACATATCTCAACGTCTATCGACGCAGTGCGGGCCCTGCGCAGTGAGGGCCCGGCGTTCGCGCTTTTGAATGTGGAGGATGAGTACCTGCTCATTGTCCGCCCCGGCCCGAGCAGTGTGCGGGTCCTGCTTAGTGATGCCACGATGGCCGTCGACGACGACTTCGCCGCAGACGCCCTGGAGGAGGCCGGTTTTGAGATCCCTGACATTGACATTGATCTGCTCGATGACACCGAGGCGTGGGCTGACGGCAACTTCGACATCCTCGCTGACCTTGGCCTTTCTGAGCAGATGATGAGCATTTTGCTTGACGACGATCCGGCGCCCCACGACCTTGCGCTCACCATCGCCGAGGACCTGGACTTCGCCGACGAGTTTCTCCATGCTGCCGAAAAGTAGAGCGGGAGCCGCAAAATCCGCGCAGGCGCGGATGCGTGAGGCTATCGCCATAGCCCAAACGACTCCGGAGGGGGATGTGCCCGTGGGGGCAATTGTCTACGGGCCCGGTGGGGAAGTGGTGGGGGTGGGGACGAATCGTCGATTAGCAAACTGCGATCCAACAGCTCATGCGGAAGTGGAAGCGATCCGGCAGGCTGCCAGGAACCTGGGAACGTGGCGGCTGGACGGGTGCGAGCTGGTGGTCACGTTGGAGCCGTGCACGATGTGCGCCGGGGCAATCCTCGGAGCGCGGGTATCCTCGCTGGTCTTTGGTGCTTTTGAACCGAAGACGGGGGCGGTAGGAAGCGTGCTCGACGCGCTCCGAGATCCGCGGCACCTGCACACCGTAGAAGTGCGCGGCGGGGTGTTGGAGGCAGAGACTAGCCAGCTGATGAGCACGTTCTTCAACGGGTTACGTGACTGAATTGTTATGGCGCCACTGCTGGGAGTGTGCCTAAGGTTGGAAGTGTTATTGACCAAAGGAACGAAAGGAATAGCACCATGGCTTTGGAAGGCAAGGGTGACCAGATCAAGGGCAACATCAAGGAAGGCCTCGGCGAGCTGACCGATAACGACAACCTCAAGAACGAGGGCAAGGCTGACAGCCTGGTCGGCAACGTCAAGGAGACCGTGGCTAACGCTGGCGACGCTATTAAGGACAAGGCCAGCGAGGTCGCCGCGAAGGTGGAGGACAAGGCTAACGAGGTTGCCGCGAAGGTAGAAGACAAGCGCGAGGAGCGCGAGGCAGAGAACAACTAGTCCCTGCTTGGCGTGGTGAATTTGGCCACGCGGGTACGCAACCGTTACGCTAGCTTGCGGTAGCGTGTCCGAGCGGCCGAAGGTACTCGCCTCGAAAGCGAGTGAGGGTAAAACCTCCGCGGGTTCAAATCCCGCCGCTACCGCCACTAAACTTTTTAACCGGCATCACCTGCAAGGCAGGCGGTGCCGGTTTTTTAAACAGAATCCAAGTTCGCACTCCTAGTCCGAGGATGGAAACCCATTGGCGAAGCTGCTGTACAAGCTGGGGCGCTGGTCCTACCTGAATAAGTGGAAGGTGATCATCGCCTGGCTGCTCATCTTGGCTGCTTCTGCCGGTGCGGCGTTTACGCTTTCAAAGCCGTTCACCTCAAACTTTGCCATTGATGGCACTCCGGCGATTGAAGCGCTGGGCACCATGGAGCGCAACTTCCCCGGCGGCGGCAACGTAGCCACAGCCCCGGGTGTGAACTTGGTGTTTGCCGCGCCGGAGGGGGAGCAGCTGACGGACCCCGCGTATATGGCGGCGATGGATGAGGTGATCACCCATATTGATGAGCATCTTGTTGTCCGCGGCACGGAGCGTTTTGGCAACCCGGTGCTGGTGAATCAAAAGCTGCAGGAGACCATTGTTGGTCAGATGACGCAGATGGGGCTGCCGGAAGAGGCTGCCCAACAAGATGCGTACAACCTGCGCTTAGTGTCTGATGATGGCCGGATTGGCTATGCCACCTTTGAGTTTGATGCGGAGTCGAACTTTGAGGTCACGGAAGAAGACCGTCAGATTGTGGCTGACGCGATGGACATTGGCCGCGCGGCCGGCCTGCAGGTGGAGGCTGGCGGCGCTGGTTACGGTGATCCGATTGAGGTCAACACCACCTCAGAGCTGATCGGTATCGGCGTGGCGTTTTTGGTGCTGCTGATTACGTTCGGCTCGTTCGCGGCGTCCACCATGCCGATCGTGTCCGCGATTGTGGGGGTGGGTATCGGCGCGTTGGCCATTTTGACCACCACGCATTGGGTGGAGCTCAATGACGTCACCCCAGTGCTGGCCGTGATGATTGGCCTTGCGGTGGGTATTGATTACTCACTGTTTATCCTTTCGCGTTACCGCCAGGAGCGTAAGACTCGCCGCGGCCCGGATGCGGCCGGTATGGCGGTGGGCACGGCGGGCAGTTCCGTGGTGTTCGCTGGCGCCACGGTGTTTGTAGCGCTGGTTGCGCTGGTGCTTGCTGGCATTGAGTTCTTGTCTTGGATGGGGGTTGCAGCGGCCTTTACGGTGTTCGTCTCCGTGCTGGTGGCGTTGATCATGCTGCCGGCGCTGCTTGGTGCGTGGGGCAACAAGGCGTTTGCCGGGCGCATTCCAAAGATTGCGGGCGAGCACCTGCACGAGCGTTCCATGGGCCGCAACTGGGTGAATTTTGTGCGCCGTTTCCCGGCGCTGGTGATGGCTGTGGTGGTGTTGACGCTTGGTGCGATGTCCGCCCCGGTGTTGGGGCTGCAGATGGCGTTGCCGTCTGACTCCACCTCCAACCTAGACACCACGCAGCGCAAGTCCGCGGACTTGATGGCCGAAGGCTTTGGCCCCGGCGTGAACGCCCCGCTGTTGTTGGTGGTGGACGCCCACGGGGTGAGCCCGGATGCGGAGATCCTGCAGCCGTACATGGCGGCGATGCCGGATGAGGCGGGTGGCCGCGCGCAGAAGGCGGCGCTGGCTAGCTTCCTCTACGCCGCGCAGGAGGCGAACAGCGTCAGCGGTGTGGTGCACGCGCAGTTGGTGAATGTGAATGAGGATTTCACTGCCGCGCAGATCATGGCCATTCCTGACGGCGGCCCTGAGGAGGAGTACACGCTGAAGGTGGCGCATGGCCTGCGGGAGAACAACCAGCAGGTTGAGGACGCTACTGGCGTTGACATCGGCTTGACGGGTCTGACTGCGGTGCAGATGGACATCACCGAGGAGCTTGCCAAGGCGATGCCGCTGTACCTGGCCATTGTGGTTGGTTTGGCCATTGTGTTGCTGATGGTGGTGTTCCGCTCTATCTTGGTTCCGCTGGTTGCTGGTCTGGGTTTCTTGCTCTCCGTCGGCGCTGCGTTCGGCCTGACGGTCCTGGTGTGGCAAGACGGGCTGTGGGACCTGGTAAACACGCCGACGCCGATCCTGTCGTTCTTGCCTATCTTCATGATCGGCGTGACCTTCGGTTTGGCCATGGATTATCAGGTGTTCCTAGTCACCCGCATGCGGGAGCATTATTTGCACCTTGTGCGCAACAAGGAGCCTCATGCTTATCGACGCGCCGTAGTCCACTCCACCGTCGAAGGCTTCGCCCAGGGTGCGCGTGTGGTCACTGCGGCGGCGATCATCATGATCGCGGTATTCGTGGCATTCATCAACCAGCCGTTGCCGTTTATTCAGATTTTCGGCTTCGCTCTGGGTGTCGCTGTCTTGTTTGATGCCTTCTTTGTACGTATGGCGTTGGTGCCGGCGACGATGTTCTTGATGGGCCCGTCCACGTGGTGGATGCCGAAGTGGCTGGACAAGGTGCTGCCGGAAGTGGATGTGGAGGGCACTGAGCTGGAAGAGCTTGAGCCTGAGCTGGAAGGAGCTGCGCGATGAAAGAATTCGAACTGACTACGGAGCTGTACAACGAGCCGGGCAAGCATGGCCGCACGGGCGTAATCCACACCCCGCACGGTGATATTCAGACGCCGGCGTTTATTCCGGTTGCCACGAAGGCGACGGTGAAGACGCTGACGCCGGAGCAGATTCGTTCCACTGGCGCGCAGGCGATTTTGTCCAACGCTTACCACCTGTACCTGCAGCCGGGTCCGGACATTGTGGATGAGGCTGGCGGCGTGGCTGCCTTTGAAAACTGGCATGGGCCGACCTATACGGACTCGGGTGGTTTCCAGGTGATGAGCTTGGGCGTGGGCTTTAAGAAGGTCCTGGCCATGGATACCGCAGGGCTTGTGGAGGGCGATATCCGCGCAGCAAACAAGGACCGCATGGCGCGCGTTGATGATGACGGGGTGGACTTCAAATCATTCATCGACGGTTCCTCCCACCGCTTCACGCCTGAGGTGTCGATGCAGATTCAGCACCAGCTGGGTGCGGACATCATGTTTGCCTTTGATGAGCTGACCACGCTTGTGGATACGCGTGAGTACCAGGAGCATTCGGTTGAGCGCACGCGTCGGTGGGCGAAGCGCTGCCTGGACGAGCATCACCGGCTCACTGAGCTGCGTACGCACCGCCCGAAGCAGTCGTTGTGGGGGGTTGTGCAGGGTGCGCAGTATGAGGATTTGCGCAGGCAAGCAACGCGCGGCCTGCTGGAGCTGGACCATAAGGCACGTGAGGCCGGTCGCCGTGGGTTTGGTGGCTTCGGCATCGGTGGCGCGTTGGAGAAGGAAAACCTGGGCACGATTGTTGGTTGGGTGACTGATGAGTTGCCGGTGGACAAGCCGCGCCACTTGCTGGGGATTTCTGAGCCGGATGACATCTTCACCGCTGTTGAGGCTGGTGCGGACACCTTTGACTGTGTGGCGCCGACCCGCCTGGGTCGCCGTGGCGGCGTGTACACCTTGGACGGGCGCCTGAACCTGATGGGTGCTCGCTTCAAGCGCGACTTCTCCGGCGTGGATGAGGAGTTCGGCGGCTACGTGTCTGAGAATTACTCGCGCGCCTACATCCACCACTTGCTCAAGGCGAAGGAGTTCTTGGCAGGCACGCTGTGCACCATGCACAACGTGGAGTTCATGGTCCGTCTGGTGGACAACATCCGCGCTGCCATTGATAACGGCAACTATGAGGCGTTCCGGGACGAATTCTTGGGCCGCTACTACGCGGGTAAGCAGAAGTAGGGACACTATGTTCCAAGGGGCAGCCGGCAGGTATGCACCGAGTCCGAGTGGGGATTTGCACTTTGGCAATCTGCGTACGGCGGTGTTGGCGTGGTTGTTCGCGCGCCAGTCGGGCCGCAATTTTTACATGCGGGTGGAGGATGTTGATTCGGAGCGTTCCAGCGAAGAATCAGCGAAGCGCCAGCTAGAGGACCTTGCCGCAATCGGTATTGAGTGGGATGAGCCGGTGCTGTACCAGCACGATCGCGGTGAGGCCTACGCGCAGGCGCTGGCCGCGCTGCCCACCTATGAGTGTTATTGCACGCGCCGGGACATCCGGGAGGCCGCGTCCGCACCGCATGCCCAGCCCGGCATGTACCCCGGCACCTGCAGGGATCTTCCGGAGGATCTTCGTGCTTTACAACGCCAAACGCTCTCCGCCGAAGGCCGCCTCCCCGCAATTCGCCTGCGTGCCAAGGTCCGCGAGTGGACCGTGCGCGACTTCTACCATGGGGAGTTCACGGGCCCGGTGGATGACGTGATTTTGCGCCGCGGCGGACGCATAGATCAGGCGCAGGCGGGGGACTGGGCGTACAATCTGGCGGTGGTTGTGGATGACGGTTTCCAGGGCGTCGACCAAGTTGTGCGCGGTGATGACCTGCTGTTTTCTGCGCCTGCCCAGGCTTATTTAGCCTCCTTATTGGGATATGAGGAACCTGAGTATGTGCACGTGCCGCTGGTGGTCAACGCTGGGGATAAGCGTCTGGCAAAGCGGGACGGGGCGGTGACGTTGCGCGAGATGGCGTCGATAAGCGGAGTGCAGGGGGTGATTCGCGCGCTTGCGGATTCCATCGATGCAGACTCTGCTGACCTGCTAGGGAGCTTCGATCCTGCGCGGCTGCCGCGGGCGCCGTGGGTATGGCGTTGAAAATAATTCCAGATAACACTTGCAAAAGTCTAAGAATTTTCGCATAGTGAAGTAATCCATGAAAGTTCAGGGGTTTCCAACTTTCCCGTGAGATAAGTTCAAGGACATTTATGAAACCGCAAGGAATTGCAAAGAAAACAGTCTCTGGGGTGGTGGCTTTTGCCCTTGGGGCGTCGGTCGTCCTAACTCCACAGGCAAACGCGCTGCCGGCGCAGTTCACAAGCCCTCCGGGGGTAACAACAAACCCGCAGCAGGGCGCATGCACGGTTGCGCTGGCCATCAACACAACGTCCGTGTCGCCCGGCCGTGCGTTCGTGCAAGGCCAAAGTGGTGTGACTGTCGGCGTTGGTCTAGACAGGGACAACAAGCAGTTCACCCCGTGGGTCACCCTTGACCCTCAGGGCGAGCGAATCTTCAACTCTGCAACGGCGAACATCACTGTTGCGAATGAGTCTCAGAAGCCTGTGACCCACTCCTACAACGTAAAGACGCTGGGCAAGGGAAAGCACCAGGCAGGCGTGCTGGATAACGGTGAGAATGCATCGTTTAACGTCACCGATCTCGCTCCGACGGACGCTGGGCAATTCTCCCTTGCACAGGGGATCAACCAGGTGGCCCGTGCACAACTTGGCGTAGATGCTGAAGCATCCAAGGCTCAGACGTGGGCGTGGCAGGTGTCCTCTCCGACGGTAGTGGCGCAGGAGCGTACCCGTGTCAGCCCCGAGATTGTGGTTGATGTCGCACCGTGGCCGATGGAGTCGGAAGACTGTGCACCGCTCACCCCATCTGACAAGAAGTCCCAACCGATTATTGCGGACGGTGCGGAGTACAACACCGGCATCACCGTCGCCAACGGTTCTCAGTCTGACTACGCACGTCTGACCGGCAACGTTTCCATCGCTGGCAACAAGGTCAACGGCGCCAAGGTGCGCGTGGATGCCTCCGGCAAGGTCTTCGTTACCCTGCCAAAGGGCGCCACCGGTGCTGAGGACAACAACAAGCCCGCCAAGGTTGACGTTGAGCTGCTTGCGCAGCCGCGTGAAGCAACCAAGAAATCGAAGTATGAGTCCTACAACAAGGCGCAAGTGCTGCGCGTAGTGGACAACCACGGCGTGGTCAATGAAAAGTCGGCGCTGTTTACCGGCTCTGTCCCGGTGCAGAAGTTTGCCCCAGCGTACAACTCGCCGAACATGGTCAGGCCAGGCCAGTCCATCAACGTGACGCTGAAGACCCAGCCGGGCAACGTGCGTGGCAAGGCAGTTGGCGCTACCTACGCCGTGACCAACGCGCCGAACGGCTGGACCGCGAAGCCGGCCAAGGACGGCACGCTGAACGTCACCGCGCCTAAGGGTGCCAAGCACGGCGATACGGCAACGTTCACTGTGAAGGTGACCTACGCTGACGGTTCTGCCGACACCATCACCACGGACGTGAAGGTGCAAGACATCAACGCGAATGTCTACACCCCGGGCTATGGCGAGGTCTACGGCAAGGTCAACACTGAGGTCAGCCTCGAGCAGAACAACAAGCAGCTGCCGAAGAACACCACCTTCACCATCACTCCGAACCAGGATCTGGGCGATTGGGTACCGAAGGTTGATGGCACAACCGGCAAGATCACCGTCACCATCCCGGGCTCTGCGAACCCGGGTGATCAGAAGACGATTCTGGTTGACGCGAAGTACCCGGATAACTCCGTGGATAGCAACGTCCCGGGTAAGGTCATCGTCTTGAATGAGCCGAGCTACGGCGAGGTCACCGGCAAGCCGGGTGAGAACGTTGAGCTGAACCACACCGGTAAGGTTGTTGGCGGCTCCACCTTCACCATCACCCCGAACCAGGATCTAGGCGATTGGGCACCGAAGGTTGATGGCACAACCGGCAAAATCACCGTCACCATCCCGGGCTCCGCGACGGATGGGGACGAGAAGATCATCAGCATTGATGTCAAGGACCCGAAGTCCGGCAAGAACGACACGGTTGACGCGAAGGTCATTGTGAAGGATGACCAGAAGCAGCCGGAGGTACCGTCCACGCCGGCACCGAAAGACAACACCATTGTGATTGTTGTGCCAAAAGGCCCAGACTCCAAAGTTGAGATCGGTGAAAACCCCATCATCCCGGATGGCAGCACCCCGCCAGTGGTCACCCCTGGCACAGGCAATATCACCCTCACCATCCCGAACGACGTGAAGCCGGGCACCAAGATCACCATCCCCGTGGTTATCACCAATCCGGACGGGTCGAAGGAAACTAGGGAAATCACCGTTGAGGTTCCTGACTTCCCGAAGGCTAACGGCAATAGCAACGGCGGCAACGTGCTCATTGTCAACCCGGGTGGGGGCGATGGTGGCCTGAAGCTTCCAGAGGGCTGGACTTACACCAAGCAGGGCGACAACATCATCATTAACGTTCCTGGCGGCACTAAGCCGGGTGACTACAACATCACCGTCCCAGGTCCGAACAACACCAACGTTGATGTGAAGGTCACGGTGCCAAGCACCGGCCAGGCCGGCAGCCAGGGTTCCAGCGACGCGCTGAACAAGTGTGTGGAAAACGCGATCGCCTCCCCGCTGTTCTACCTGCTGCCGGTTGGCCTCCTGGCTGCTGCCGCAGGCAACCTTGCTGCCCCGTACATGGCCGAGGTGAACAACCAGCTCAACTCGCTGGCACGTCAGTTCAACGCGGACATCAACTTCAACTTCGGTGTTGGTGAGAACGCTTGGAACTCGAACAACTTCAGCCAGTTCGGTGAAATCGGTCGCCAGTTCGCGGCGTTTATGAATGACCCGAACATGCGCGAGCTCGGCATGATCGCAATCGGCCTTGTGGGCGCACTTGCAACCGCCGGCCTGCTGTATGACTGGTGTACGCATGAGCCTGGTGAAGCTGTGACGTCCGTCGGCTCCGCCAAGGGCGAGGGATCTTCCCAGGAGAACGCTGAGGAAACGGCTTCCGCCGAGGAGTAGTTTCAGCGCCCATTAAGGCAGAGGCGTGTGCGAGGTCTTCGGACTTGGCGCACGCCTTTTGGTTTTAGGCGTTGGGCGTCGTGAAGCCGAAGCCTCTGCGTCAGGTCAGAGACGTGCCTGGGGTGACGAGGGAGTGGGGTTGAAGATATAGCGGCTGGCGGCGCTGATGAGGGTGCTGCTGCCGGGAATCTTCAGTGACTCGGCCACGGTCGGCGCCGAGCATGCTGCGGGCGTCCCCGAGCTGGCGGGAGCCGCCTTTCCAAAACTCCACGTCGCGGTACGTGCGCAGGTCCATGACGGTAAGCCCCACCAGGTCGCCGAAGGTGAATGTGCGGTAAATGTGGCCTTCAGCGGATGGTTCGGTGGTGCGCACGGGCATCCATTCGTAGTAGGCGCGGATTGCCGCGTCACGACGCTCAATGAAGTCCCCCTCTTCCGCCTGATGGTTATCGGCGCCTTCGGCCCAGAAGTTGTTGGCTACTTCGTGGTCGTCCCACACCACGATCCACGGCATCGCGGTGTGCGCGGCGGATAAACGTACGACGAGAAACGCGTGTCACGCCAACATGGTCAGTGACACGCGTTCATATCGCCACCGCAAGAGGCGGTGTTTGTGCAGGTTTCGCCCCAAATTCAACGGGCGTTTAGCTGCGGTTGCTTATGTGGTGGACATTCGGTGGCCTACTCGTTGGTGGCGCGGTTGGACAGCGCAGCGTCGATACGCAGAAGGCCCGAACCATCGGTGCCAACAAGCTCAAGCTGATCCACAATCTCACCAACCGTGGACTCCTCCTGAATCTGCTCCTCCAGGAACCAGTTCAGCAGAGCGCGTGAACCGAGATCGCCCACCTCATCCGCGATGCGCGTGATTTCGCGGATCTGCTCGGAGACCTTCTTCTCGTGTGCCAGTGCCGCGCGGAATGCGTCGAGCGGGCTGTTGATCTCCGGTGCATCGATCGTGATGTCGTGCGGCTTGACGCGCTCACCACGGTCAATGAGGTGCTGTGCGAACTTCTGCGCGTGGTCGCACTCCTCCTGTGCCTGGGCGGCAAACCAGTTGCACAGGCCCGGGAAGGACAATGCGTCCATCTCGTTTGCCAGGTAGCGGTAGATGTAAGCCGCACGGTATTCTTCGGTGACCTGCTGGGTCATTGCTTCTTTGAGCTTTTCGTTAACCATGCCTTGAAATTGTAGTTGATTGCGTCGGGGATAGGTAGTGGGGAAATTAGCCACAATCTCAATAGAAAACAGCCCCATCGGAGCGCTTGAACCTGTGCTGAGAGCTCTGACATGGCAGGAGTTCCCTCCGCTAGGAAAACAAGGAGTCTTGCACGGCGCTTCGGAAAAAATGGCCTGTTTTTCTTATTGGGGTCGGGTGTCGAGTAGTTCTGCTGGGTCGTAGTTTTCCGACCAACCGTAGGCATCTTCTGGGTCGGGGAAGGGTGGTTCGGAAAAATCGGGTTCTTTTGGCAACGGTTCCGGTAACACCGCTTTGATTGGGAAAATCAGGCCGTATTCTTCTTCCAACGCTGCGATTTGTGCATCGGCGAGCTCCAGGTTGTGGTGTTGGTCAAAATCGTCCAGGATTT
>NZ_KV786281.1 GCF_001806875.1 Corynebacterium sp. HMSC29G08 | reverse complement strand
GTGGCCGACGGGTGTTTCCTATCCTGATGGCACTTCAGTTGCCATGTCCTATGACGGCGAAGGAAACAGAATCTCAGTAACCAACGAGATCGGAGCAACTACGAAAACGACATTTACCGTTTTCGATAAGCCAGCAACCTCTACTGACGCAAGCGGCGCAACGACTCGCATTGAGTACAACACGCAAATGGAGCCAGTGCGCCTGATCAACGGTGATGGCAATACTTGGTTTTACTCGTACAATCGAGACGGCGAACTTGCCGAGCAGACTGATTACAACGGGATCACAACGAAAAATTCCGTTAGCGCTGACGGTTTGCGTCAAACTGTTACTACTCCTGCCGGTGCCACAACCCGTACAAGCAAATCAAATGGGCAGGTCGATACGGTAGTAGATGCCCTTGGTACGACCTCTTTTGTTTACGATTCAGTGGGGCGGATTACGGGGATTAACGGACCACAAGCGAATATTCATTACGACCACGACGATTTCGGTCGCACTATTCGCGAAACTGTAATTTTGGCCAGCGGCGAACAGTTCACCCATGAAATTAAGAGGGATAAGGCGGGTAATGCCAGCGCAGAACTTGTGACACTGCCGCTTGGGGATACGTTTACTACGTCCATCAACCGTGACCAAACTGGCGAAATCACATCCACTAACTTGGTTCGTAGTACCTCCGACAGTGACGCGCAAGAAACCGTTGCACATATCGGGTACGGGGTAAACAGTTGCGGTATTCGCAATCGTATTACGACCGGATCGCCGGTTCGAAATTTTTCCGCGGACTCGCTCGGGCGCATTACAGGCGACACGTTGGTTGCGCTGGATTCTCAAGCTCCGGGTGGCATGCGCACCCTATCGTCACGACTGTTTACTTGGCGTTCAGACGGAGCGCTTGAAGGCATTGCGGACTACTTGCGTGGAGTCACAACGTTCGATCTGGATCTGAACGGGCGAGTGACCAAACTTTCGCGGAAGGCTTCCGGGTCTGGCTCACCGGCCTACGAGGGTACTGACAAGCACCTGCTTCGTTCAGATGAAGTTTTCGAATACTCAGACGCTGGTGTACTCAAAGGGATAGGCACTGTACGTGTGGGAGACCCCTATCACCACAATCCCAGGAAATTCAGTGTATCGAACCTCGGTTGGCAGCCTGGCGTTTCAATCACCTCTGAGGTAGACGGGACGTTCGAGTTTGCTGGAACAATGCCAAAGCGTGTCGGCCGAACTGCATACTTCTATGACGAAGCAGGCCGCGTAATTCGAACGGTGACGAAAAACGTCAGCAAAAAACCGACAGTTCACCACTTCTACTACGCCACTGGCGAGCAACCCATTGGATTCTCGTCTTCTGAAGAACCAGGTGTCGGCTACCGTTACATCTACGATCCACTTGGTCGTCGCGTAGCCAAGGAGCGTGTGGATACGGAGACCGGACAACTCCTTACCCGCACGGTTTTTGGCCATACCGGTAACCAACTAGTCGCGCAGCAAACTACCTACGTTGCTGAACCAATTTCTGCTGGCACTGCAGCAAGGGTTTCAGGGATAAGTGCAACCGCTAACCGGCAGAGGGGACTCAATTACCCTGCCTACGGTGCAGGCTATGTCTGGATCACCGATCCAGCAACAGGACAACTCATAGGTCAAGTCAGTCTCGAACGCGAGGAACATAGAGATCTAGCGCAAGCAAGAATCAGTGCCCGATTCTCTTTAATTGTCACCGACCTAGCAGGTTCACCTCAGGAGATCGTGGAACCGGTTGAGGGCGTTGTTACCGGGCTGGCCACCCAGTCATTGTTCGGCAAGCGTTCTTGGCGCGGCAGAGAAACATGCCCATTACTTTTTGCAGGGCAGTATTTCGATGACGAATCTGGCTGGGCGTACAACCGTTTCAGGTACTACCACCCGCACGCTGGGATGTACAACGCCCAGGACCCCTTGGGTGCTTATCCCAATATCGCAACAGCGCAAGGATATGTCAGTCACCCGGCACATTGGGTAGATGTGCTTGGTCTCGCTTCGCATTTGGCAAGTTCAAGCTCTACATCTGGGATTGATGTGAAGGCCGAGATCGAGGGGCCCGACCCCCGAAAAGTAGACACCATCA
>NZ_KV786280.1 GCF_001806875.1 Corynebacterium sp. HMSC29G08 | reverse complement strand
AAATCCTGGACGATTTTGACCAACACCACAACCTCGACCTAGCCGATGCCCAAATCGCAGCGTTGGAGGAAGACTACGGACTTCACTTTCCAATCAAAGCGGTGTTACCGGAACCGTTGCCAAAAGAACCCGATTTTTCCGAACCACCCTTCCCCGACCCAGAAGATGCCTACGGTTGGTCGGAAAACTACGACCCAGCAGAACTACTCGACACCCGACCCCAATAAGAGACGCAAGTAGCCAAGTTTCAAACACCAAAAACAGGCCGTTTTTCCGAGGCGCCGTGCAAGACTCCTCCAACTAGAGGGAAAGATCAAGCGAGTGCTCGGCCTCCGACGTGTCAATGATGTCGCGACTGATGAGTCAACTTCACTGACCGCCAATCCACAGCTAGATCCACCCACGGTCGGCCACACCTGTTTTGGTCACCGTCTCTTCAACGGTCACTGACCGGATCGTGGCCCAGCAGCCCGTAGACCTCGCCGTAGCGGCGCTTCAGCCCTGTAACTTTGATTGCTTTTCCATGTCACCAACTAGACATGACAAATGTCATCAGGATCACC
The DNA here is from genome assembly GCF_001806875.1 of Corynebacterium sp. HMSC29G08. Lineage (GTDB taxonomy): Bacteria > Actinomycetota > Actinomycetes > Mycobacteriales > Mycobacteriaceae > Corynebacterium. Next base: position 18,423 of record NZ_KV786280.1, on the reverse strand, counting down.
GCACGCTGGCACGCGTGAGCATCGCGGCGCTAATGAGCATGATGCTTATCGACGCCCCCGTGGCCGCCCACCCCGCCCCCGAGGTAACCCGAAACGTTTCCCCAAGGAGGAAGATGCCGAGGGCAAATGCCACGATCGGCTCAACCACCTTCGCCGCCGGAAGCGAGGTGCCCAGGTTGCCAGCGGCAAAGGCGTACTGCTGCACGATCGTGCCTGTCGTGGCAGCAAGCAGCATGGCCCACAGCTGCCAGGACGCAAGCAGGCCCGTGATGCCGCCGGTAACAAAGTCGTCCACGGCCACTTTGGAAAACAAAGCTTGGTAGCCAAAAAGCGCGCCGCAGGTTATGCCGTAGGTGAGGGATTGGGTTGCGCTTGGGCGTCGATAAGCAAAAGCAAAAGCTCCCGCAACCACCGCAATCGCCGAGACGACCACGATGGCCCACTCCCAGGCAAGCGGCTCGCGCGCGCCGGGAAGCGGACGGCCAAGCAGCACAACCCCAGCCACGCTCATGGTCAACAGCGCACCCCAAAACGCCTCCTCCGGGTGCATGCGGCGGTGCTCCGCGCGGGCGGAAAAGAGCAGGGTGAGCATGAGCGACAGGGCGAGCACAGGCTGAACTACCAGCAAAGATCCGAAAGCCAACGCCGCAGCTTGGAAGCCATACGCAAGAAACGCCACCCCCATCGAGGCCCACCACGCTGGCCTGCGCATCGAGCGAAGCGGCGAAGCACCCGCGCGCATGATGCGGTGGCGCCACACGGTACCTGCTGCCATCGTCGCTGCTGAGATCAGCGCGAGGATTGCAGACAGGTAAATATTGTGCACGGTGAATGATATTAATGCGGGTGTTCCTGCTGTGGATTTGGGACGCTATTCTTGTATGTCGGAATGCACGCGGACCCGTGGGAGGTACGGATGGCCCTTATCGTTCAGAAATACGGCGGATCGTCGCTAGAAAGCGCCGAGCGTATTCGCGCCGTGGCTCAGCGTGTGGTGGCTACCAAACGTGCGGGCAACGACGTGGTTGTCGTGTGCTCCGCAATGGGTGACACCACCGATGAACTTTTAGACCTTGCGGCGCAGGTCAACCCAACCCCACCCGCACGCGAAATGGACATGCTGCTCACCGCCGGTGAACGCATCTCCAACTCCCTTGTAGCTATGGCAGTAGCCGCACAAGGCGAGGCCGTGCAGTCCTTCACCGGCTCCCAAGCCGGCGTGATTACCACCGAGCGCCACGGCAACGCCCGCATCATTGAAGTCACGCCGGGCCGCGTTAAGGAAGCCATTGATCAGGGCAACATTGCCATCGTCGCCGGCTTCCAGGGCGTCAACCGCGACACCAAGGATGTAACCACCCTTGGCCGCGGCGGCTCCGACACCACAGCAGTCGCCCTTGCAGCGGCCCTGGGTGCGGACGAATGCGAGATCTACTCCGATGTAGACGGCGTCTACACCGCAGACCCGCGCATTGTCCCGGACGCCCGCAAGCTGGACAAGCTCTGCTTCGAAGAGATGCTGGAACTGGCCGCGTCCGGCTCGAAGATTTTGGTCCTGCGCAGCGTTGAATACGCGCGCGCCTGGAACGTGCCCATGCGAGTACGTTCCTCTTACAGCAACGACCCCGGCACCCTTGTCGCCGGAGCATTGGAGGATATCCCTGTGGAAGAAGCAGTATTGACCGGTGTAGCCACCGACAACGCGGAGGCAAAGATCACCATCCTGGGCATCCAGGACACGCCAGGGGAAGCCGCCAAGGTGTTCCGCGTGCTGGCAGACGCAGAGATCAACATTGACATGGTGCTGCAGAACATCTCCTCCATTGAGGACAATAAGACGGACATCACCTTCACCCTGCCCAAGGCAGACGGTGCGCGCGCCATGGAGATGCTCGGCGCCATGAAGGATGCCGAAGGCTGGGACGATATCACCTACAACGACCAGATTGGCAAGGTCTCCCTGGTTGGCGCCGGCATGAAGTCCCACCCGGGTGTCACCGCAGACTTCACCGAGGCGCTGCGTGACTCCGGCATCAACATTGACATGATCACCACCTCTGAAATCCGCATCACCGCAGTGGTGGACCAGGATGAGCTGCCAGAGGCCGCACGCGCCATCCACAGCAAGTTCGAGCTAGGCGGCGAAGAAGCCGCAATCGTCTACGCAGGTACCGGCCGCTAAACAGGCTGCTAAAGGAGATTTCACGTTATGACCACCGTTGCTGTAGTTGGCGCCACCGGCCAGGTTGGCCAGGTAATGCGCTCCATCTTGGAGGACCGTTCCTTCCCATGTGACCGCGTTCGTTTCTTCGCCTCGCCCCGTTCCGCGGGCAAGGTGCTTCAGTTCCGCGACGCCCCTGTTGAGGTTGAAGACCTGACCAAGGTCACCGAAGAGTCCGTTGCGGACGTGGATATCGCCCTGTTCTCCGCAGGCGGAACCACCTCGCGCGAGTGGGCTCCCGTCTTCGCCGCCGCCGGCGCGAAGGTTGTGGACAACTCCTCTGCATGGCGCAAGGACGACGAGGTCCCCCTGATCGTTTCCGAGGTCAACCCGGCGGACGCCAAGGCGCTGCCGAAGGGCATCATTGCCAACCCGAACTGCACCACGATGGCGATCATGCCCGTGGTCAAGGCGCTGCACGACACTGCCGGCTTGGTTTCCTTGCGCGTGGCTTCCTACCAGGCGGTTTCCGGCTCCGGTGTCGCTGGCGTCCAGGCGCTCGCGGACCAGGTTGCGGAAATCGGCGTGCGCAACACGGAGCTTGCCGCTGACGGTTCGCAGCTTTCGCCGGCCAACCTCGGCCCGTACGTTGCACCGATCGCCTACAACGCATTGCCGCTTGCGGGCAGCCTGCTTGACGACGGCACCCACGAAACCGACGAAGAACAAAAACTCCGCAACGAATCGCGCAAGATCCTTGGCCTGCCAGAGCTGAAGGTGTCGGGCACCTGCGTACGCGTCCCGGTGTTCACAGGGCACACGATGGTGGTACACGCCGAGTTTGCCGAGGCAATCACGCCCGAGCAAGCAACCGAGGTGCTTTCGGGCGCGCCGGGTGTGGAGGTTGTTGAGGTGCCGACGCCGCTTGAGGCCACCGGCAAGGACGTCTCCCTAGTGGGGCGCATCCGCCAGGACCAGGTTGTGGACGGCAACCGCGGCCTCATTTTCGTCGTCTCCGGCGACAACCTGCGTAAGGGCGCGGCGCTGAACACGGTCCAGATCGCCGAGCTCTTGGTTTAACTTTTGGTTTAGCTTTTTCACTCCCTGACGTCAGCTCTGGAAAATCTATAGGGTTGATGGGTACACGTATTCGATAACGCTGTAGAGGAGTAAACATTGACGGAGAAGAGTAGGGCGGAAGAGATCGTCGCAAGGGGCGAGCGTCCCGCTGGCAAGGGTCAGACCACCCAGCTGGGTGGGCAGCCGGTTGCGTCGGAGAACATTTCGATCACCCAGGGGCGTCAGGGAGCCAATGTGCTCAATGACATCCATCTGATTGAAAAACTAGCCCACTTCAACAGGGAAAACGTTCCGGAGCGTATCCCGCACGCCAAGGGGCACGGCGCCTTCGGCGAGCTGCACATTACGGAAGATGTGTCCAAGTACACGAAGGCGAAGCTGTTCCAGCCGGGCACTGTTACCCCGATGGCGGCTCGTTTTTCCACAGTGGCTGGTGAGGCTGGCTCGCCGGACACCTGGCGTGACGTCCACGGCTTCGCGCTGCGTTTTTACACCGAGGACGGCAATTACGACATCGTGGGCAACAACACGCCGACGTTCTTCCTGCGTGACGGCATGAAGTTCCCTGATTTTATTCACTCTCAGAAGCGTCAGCCGAACTCGGGCTTGCGTGATGATGAGATGCAGTGGGATTTCTGGACCCGCACCCCGGAGACCGCACACCAGGTGACCTACCTGTTGGGTGATCGCGGCACCCCGAAGACCTCGCGTCACCAGGACGGCTTCGGTTCCCACACCTTCCAGTGGATTAATGAGGAGGGCACCCCGGTGTGGGTGAAGTACCACTTCAAGACCCGCCAGGGCTGGGAGTGCTTTACCGACGAGGAAGCTACCGAGAAGGCCGGTACCGATCCGGACTTCCAGCGCGCGGACCTCTTCAACGCGATTGCCCAGGGCGACTACCCGATTTGGGACGTCAAGGTGCAGATCATGCCGTTCGAAGAGGCGAAGGATTACCGTTTTAACCCATTCGATCTGACCAAGACCTGGTCCCAGAAGGATTACCCGCTGATCCCGGTCGGCTACTTCGTGTTGAACCGTAACCCGAAGAACTTCCACGCCCAGATTGAGCAGTTGGCGCTTGACCCGGCGAACCTGGTTCCGGGTGTGGGTCTGTCGCCGGATCGTATGCTGCAGGCACGCGTCTTCGCCTACGCGGATCAGCAGCGCTACCGTATCGGTGCGAACTACAAGGATCTGCCGGTCAACCGTCCGATCAACGAGGTGAACACGTATGCGGAGCGTGGTTCCATGGCGTACTTCTTCAACGAGGAGGACGAGCCGAACTACTCGCCGAACCGCACCGACAAGGGCGCTGGCTACCTGGACAATGGCGAGGATTCCTCCTCCAACTTCACCGATTACGGCCAGGCGGAGAACCTCTATGTCAACCCGGACCCGCACGGCACCGACCTGGTGCGCGCGGCGTACGTGAAGCACGCTGAGGACGATGACTTCGTCCAGGCCCGTACGCTCTACCGCGACGTGTTTGATGACGCGGCGAAGGAGCGCTTCGTCCACAACATCACCAACAAGATGTTGGCGATCAAGAACAAGGACGTCGAGGAGCGCGTTTACGCCTACTGGGGCAACGTGGACAAGGACCTGGAGGCTAAGGTGCGCGAGTCCCTGGCGAAGAAGCGCGCCGACGCCCAGTAACGCCGACGCCCAGTAAAACGTTTGCAGCTAGCTACACCCGGCTACCAGTGACTTTTTATCGAAGGTAGCCGGGTGTAAGTAGCTGCATTTGGCTTTATGCCCTACAGGCGGGTCTGGCCGCCTTCCGCGTCTTCGGCTGCTGCCTCGGCAGCCTCCTCAGCGTCGGCGGCGATGAGCTCGTCGATAGAGGTGTCGTTCCAGGGCTCATCAGGTTCACGCTCGTACTCGTCCTGCGTGACCGGGTCGGTGTAGGAAACGTAAACTACGGGGTCGGAGTCGCGGTCTTCGTGGTCGAATTCCACTTCATCGTCTTCAAGAAGTTCTTGTGCCACTTCCTCCTCCAGCGCTTCCGACAGCTCCTCATCATCAACCACGGACATGGACGTGACGTGCTCCAGTTCGCGCTGATCGTTCTTGGTAAAGCGTTCGCGCGGGTCCATCTTCAGGCGGGTCAGTTCGAGTGCACGGCGGCGTCGATCGCCTTCCTTGCGCAGTTTCGGCGCACCGCGCAGCCACGCGAAGGTGACCACGGCGATGAGGAGAACGCCTAGGTAACCCAGGATCGGGTAGACAACGCTGACCAGTTCCTTGAAGCCCACGAAGGACAGGACGAAGCCGATGAGGCAGGCGGAAATGAAGATGAGGCGGAAGCGGTTTTCGCGGCCGCGCGCGAGGCGCTTGCCCAGGGCGAAGAACATGCCCAGGGAGGTAGCGAAGATCATGCCGAAGATAACCAAGGCCATGATGAGGCCAAGGGTTGGGTGGACCTCGTTGATCAGGGACAAAAGCGGCATGTCTTCGCCGGAGACGATATCAATCTTCACCAGCAGGGAGATGGACAGCAGAAGCAGCATGATCAGGTAGCCCATGCCGCCGAAGAGTCCGCCGAGGCCGGCCGCGCGGGTATCCAGCTGGTTGCCGCCGATCACGGTTGCCATGGAGGCAACACAGATGACGTTAAGCCCGGTGTAGTTCAGTGCGCCGATCCACCAGTTGGGCAGGGTGGTTTCTACGTTTTGCGCCACGTAGGCGTTGAGTGCGCCCCAGTCTGGGTTGGCGTTGACCAGGGTCCAGCCGCAGCCGAAGATAACCATGATCAACAGGATTGGGGTAAGTGCGCCGATGGCGCCGGTGACTTTGTCTACATCGAGCATGCCCACGCCGATGGTGGCTACCAGCATGATAACCGCGCCGATCCAGACGGGGATGCCAAATTGCTGGTTGAGGTTAGCGCCGGCACCGGCGAACATGACAAACCCGATGGAGAACAGGGTGACAATGGTGGCAATGTCGAGCACCCAGGACATGACCTTGGAGGAGATGCCGCCGAAGACTTCCATGTGTTCGTCAGCCTGGAAATAGGAGCCGAGTTGCAGGATGGTCACGCCGGCGATGATCATCAGTGCGGATGACAAGACGGCGCCCCAGATGCCCTGGGTGCCAAATGCTGCGAAGTACAAAAGTGCTTCCTGGCCGGAGGCGAAGCCTGCTCCGACTAGGGTGCCAATGAAGGCAAAAGAGATAATTGTTGCGGTTCTGAGCATGTGAGCCCGCTCCCAACGGGTTTTTAGTCGAACAAAACAGTTCTCTTATCTTAAACCCTATGGGAGCTAATGTGTTTCATCCGCGGCGCTCGCGCCGCCGGCGGTGATGAGGTCGGCGCGTGCTCGGGCGACGCGGGAGCGGATGGTACCTACCCGGACGCCTGCAATTTTTGCTGCTTCTTCGTAGGTGTAGCCGAGTATTTGGGTGAGCACGATGGCTTCCTTGCGCTCTGGTGCAAGGCTGTCGAGCATGGCGCGGGCGTCCATGACTTCGGACCAAGTGGTGGCGTTATCGGGGCTGGGTTCTAGAGCGGCGGCATCCGAGTAGTCGGAGTAGTCGCCGTCGGCGGAGCGCGGGCGTGCCATGTCATGTCGCACGGAGTCCACCCAGGTGCGTCGGGCAAGGGATAAAAGCCAGGTGCGTGCGCTGGAACGTGCCGCAAACCGGGGCAGGGCTTTGAGTACGCGCAGGTAGGTTTCTTGGGTGAGGTCGTCGGCGTATTCGCGGCCGGCCAAGTTGGCTAAAAGCCGCCAGACGTCGTCTTGCGTCTCGGCAATGAACTGCTCCAGGGCAGCGCGATCACCTCGTCCTGCTTGCAGGGCGAGGTTGGTTACGTAGTCGTATTCAGGCCTGCTCACTGCCGTCAACCGGGGTCACACCAGCGCCAGCACCAGCACCCGCGTCGAGCTTGTCACTGACGGTCACGCCGTAGAGCACACGGCCCATGACAAAGGTGCCTACAGAGCCGACGATCCATACGCCTGCGATGGCGATGATGGCAAGCGCCAGTTCCCATGCGCTGAAGCCGGTGGTGGACCAAGAGTAGATCAGTTTGGCTACAACCAGGGTGGGAAAGGCCATGGTGACTAGGGGACCGAGTAGGTTGGCTCGGGTTAGCGCGTCGGGTGCGCGCAGCTGCAGAAGGGTTGCGGCGATGATGAAGATGGTGGCCACGATGACAAGCGCGGCAACGATGATTTCGTAGATAGCCATTAGCGGCGCCCCCTTGAGATGATGCGGGCCATGGAGATCGTCGGCACCACACCGCAGGCAAGGGCGGCCAGTACGGCGATGTCGTAGCCAATCATGGTTTCTGTAATCAGGGTCCAGACGAGGAAGATGGCCACCATGGAGTAGAACACCATGTCTGAGAGTACGGCGCGGGTCAGTTCGTCCTTGCTTAGGATCAGTGCGCCGAGTGCCACCAGCAGGCAGATGGCGATGATGATGATGCAGGCCATGATGATGGCTTCAAACGTGCTGGTAGGCATGTTAGCTCATCCTTTCTGCGGGTGGCAGGTCTTGCTCTGGGGTGGTGTCGCCGTGGTCGATGTAGGGCTCCCATTCCACAGATTGCGCATCAAACGGGATAGATTTCACGTTTGGGTTGACGTGTTCTTCCATGTCTGCCAGGCCTTCGATGAGGTCTAGGGGGTCTTCGCCGAATGCGGCTTGCACGATGAGGATTTCGGGCTCGCCGGGGTGGGCGCTGTGCCGCAGTCCCACCGACATGGTGCCGGGGGTGGCGGTGATTGAGGTGGAGAACCAGAACAGTTCCCAGTCTGTGGTCAGGCGTAGTGGGTAGTAGATCACTACGGGTTTGAGCCCGGATTTCGGTTTGAATGCCGCGGCGCTGGTGTGGATGCCGGAGACAATGATTTCTTTGATGATCCAGAGGGCGTAAGCGATGTAGCGCATTTAGTTACCTCCCTGCAGTTCGGCCACGTTGGGTACGCCGACTGGGTTGGTGCCAAGTACGGCCGCCGAGTAGGCGTCCACGTTCAGCAGGCTGTCCATGGCGGTGGTGGAAACATCCCACATTTGGCCGGCCCCAATGAACATAGCCAGTGAGAGGAGCATCATGCTTGCCGACGGCAACATAAACCGCCACCTCACATTCAACGCCTCCGGGTAGTTCTGCATTGGGCGTCCCCAGAACACTTCCTTCCACACGCGCATCATGGACAAAAGCGCACCGAAGGAGGCGACGATGATGGTGGTGATGACCACCCAAGAGCGCCAATCTCCAGGCTGGGCTGCGGCCAGCATGATGGTGACTTTGCCGAAGATGCCGGAGAACGGCGGGAAGCCGACGATGGAGAACGCGCCGGCGACGAAGACTGCGGACGTCAGCGGGTCGCGGCGTGCAATGCCGGAGAGTTTGGAGATGGTGCCGGTGCCGTAGGTCTCTTCGATTGCGCCGACGTTGAGTACAAGTGCGCCGACAGTGATCATGTGGTGCACGGTGTAGAGCAGGCCCGCGGCTAGGGCGTAGCGGGCTGCTTCGCCGCCGCCGGCGGTAAAGGCCAGCATGACCAGGATGAACGGCATGCCGTTGACCATTTGGTAGGCCAGGACGCGGCGCATGGTGTCTTCTGCAAGACCGGCGAAGCCGCCGATCAGCATGGAGATCACCATGATCACGATGATCAGCGTGTTCCAGCGCTCGTCCATGTCGAAGATGACAACCCAGATGCGAAACAGCATGTAGACCGCAACCTTGGTGTGCAGGCCGGAAAACAGGCCCATCACCGCAGCGGAGGTGGACGGGTATGTGCGCGGCAGCCAGGTGTGGACGGGGAACACGCCCGCCTTAGCGGCAACGGCGATGATGACTAGGCCGGTGGCCACGGTGATCGGGCCGTTGCCGGCGGCGGCGCCGCGCAGGGCGCCGATGTTCACTGCGCCGGCGACACCGTAGATGTAGCCCACGCCAACCAGCAGCAGGGTAGAGGCCGCCAGGTTCACCAGCACGAAGGTGCGGGCAGACAGCAGGCGGTGGCGGGTGCCGGTCATGGCGATCAGGCCGTAGGACGGCAGAAGCATAACCTCAATCATGACGAAGAAGTTGAACAGATCCGCGGTCAGAAGCGCGCCGGTGACACCCGTGACCAGCACAAGGGTCAGGGAGGTGAAGTAGCGTGCCTGGGTTTCACCCACGGCGATGGCGAACCAGTTGGCGGTGATCGCCACGATCATGGTTGCCACCAGCATTACGGCAGAGAACTGGTCGCCGCCGAAGGAGATACCTACGCCACCGTCGTACTTGCCAATGACGTGGCCAATGGTGCCATGCGTGGAGGTGTAGGCGTAGAGCCAGATGCCGCCGGCGAGGTTGATGGCGGGGATGAGGATGGACAGTGCGTCGTTAAGCTTCTTGCTCGGGCTCAGCGCGGTGATGGCTGAAACGATGAGTGGAAGTGCAACGAAGATGGGAAGGACTGCTCCTGCGGTCATCGGTTCACCTCCGAGACGTCCATGTTGTGTACCTCTTCAAGCTTCTTGGGGTTCAGGCGCGCGCGGCGACCGGCGGTAGACAGTGCCGAGGGGCTCAGACGCATCTTGTCGTAGGCTGCGTCGTTGCCGGTGGGGTTGTCTGACGTGTCGTCATCACGGCCGAGTGATGCCATCATCAACAGGATTGTGGTGGTGGCCATTGCAATCACAATGGCGGTCAGCACAAACGCCTGGGGCAGTGGGTCGGCGATGTCCTCGACGGGGGTGCGAGACGGGAAGGCCTCACCACGCCAAGCACCAACGCCGGTGGCAAGCAGCGTTAGGTTGCCGGCGTGGCCGAGCAAGGACATGCCGAAGACCACGCGGACCATGCCGCGCTGCAGGACTAGGTACACGGCTCCCGCAACAAGCATTGCGATGGATAGTGCCATAACCATGGTTTAAAGCTCCTTCGCTGAGACGGGTAGCGGGTTGTCTGCCGGGTTGAGCGGCTTCGGGTGAGACGCGACGGCGTTTTCCGGCTGCTCCGGCTCCGGAATGGAAGGCAGCGGGTTATCCGGCTCATCGCGCGTGTAGTCCAAGTTGCGCACCTCTGTACCCGGACGCAGGTAGCCGCCGAGTGCGTTGATGGCCTGGGTGACCATGCCAAGCACGGCCAGGTAAATACCAAAGTCAAAGATCAGGGAGCTGCTCAAGTGCTGGCCGGCGATCTCGCCGTGCAGGGCGTAGAGGAAGCCGCCTTCAATAAGCCCGAGCAGGCCGGAGGAAATGGCAACGATGATGCCAATAGCCGCAAGCTTGATCGGGGTGCGCTGACCCACCACGTACGCGTCCGCGCCGCGGGAGAGGTAGCTCATAGCAAATGCCGTGGCCATCACTAGCGCGGCAACGAAACCACCGCCCGGGGCATTGTGGCCGCGGAAGAAAATAACAATGGACAGGACCAAGAGCACCGGCGCCACCATGGCGGCGGCCTTGCGCATTGGCAGGGAGTTGAACTGGGACTGGCCGAATGGGCGCGGGCGAGTGCCGGCTTCAAACATGTGGCGCGGCATGGATTGGGTGACTGCGGCGATAACCACGGCGGCCATACCCAGCACGGAAAGCTCGCCGAGTGTATCGAATCCACGGAACTCAACCAGGATGGCTGCGACGATGTTGTCCGCACCGGTCACCTCACCACCTTGGGTGATGTACCACATGCCCAGCTCAGAGCGGTCGTGGCGCCCCAGCAGCGTGTACACGCCGAGGAAGGCCACAATGCCGGAGAGCAGCGCGAACACCGTGGCGGTGACTTGGCGCCTGCGTGGGGTGCGCGGGAAGGTGCGCGGCTGGTAGCGCAGCACAATCATCATCACCACAACGGTCAGGGACTCCACCACCAGCTGGGTCAGCGCCACGTCCGGTGCACCCAGCATCAGCATCTGCAGCGTGATGCCCACACCCGTGGTGCCCAACAGCACGGTGGTGGCCAGGCGCGAACGGGTGGTGATCATGCCGATGACAGACAGGGCGATGATGCCAAACGGGATCAGGTCCCACCACACGTCCAGGCCCTCGGCGCGGGGTGCCAGTGGTACGCCGTCTACACCGTCTGTTAAAAGTGCGGTGCTCAGGCCCAAGACAACCACCAGGAACAGCACTGGGAAGAGGTGGCGCGACGGGTTGAAGCCATCAGCCACGGCACCTAGGGCGCGGCCGGCTGAGGTGGAGCCAACGTTTACGCCGTGGAGCACCTCGTTGCCGCTAAACGGCAGCAGCTGCTTGTTCTCTACGGCGGCAAAGACTCGCTTGCGGGCAAAGATGACAAAGAGCACGCCGGCAACCAGCACGGCAGTGGACACCAGAAGTGGTGCGGTCACGCCGTGCCACAGTGCCAGGTGGGAGTGGTACTCCTCGCCGGTAATCGCGGTCACGGCCGCAGAGATCGGGCCGTCCACCTGCGTGAGCAGCAGCGGCACGACCAAAGACATCAAGCCCGGCAGCGCGGCCGGTAGCCAGAGGAGCACCGGCGCTTCGTGGACGTGGGACATGTCCTTCGGGCCGTCCACAAACGCACCGAAGACAATCTTTGCGGAATAGACAAAGGTTAACAGTGCAGCCACGCCACCGATAGTGAGCAGGAGCGCGCCGTAGGGGGAATCTTCAAACGCGCCCAGGATGGATTCTTTAGAAATGAAGCCGAACAGTGGCGGGATAGCGGCCATAGAGGCGGCGGCCACCACAGTGGAGGCAAACGTGAACGGCATCTTGTCGTACAACTTGCCCAAACGCCGCATGTCACGCGAGCCGGCCTCATGGTCCACCACACCAATCAGCATGAACAGCGATGACTTGAACAGCGCGTGCGCCAGCGTGTGGGTCAGTGCCGCAGCCAGCGCAAGCGGAGTACCAATACCAATGGCGGCCACAATCCAGCCCAAGTGGCTCACCGTGGAGTACGCCGTGAGGTGCTTGAGGTCCGTCTTGGTAATTGCAAACGTTGCACTCATCAGTGCGGTGAACAGGCCGACAGACGTCAAGATCACGTTCCAGGCTGGCTGGTCCGCAAAGATGGTGGAGAAACGCAGCAGCAGGTAGACGCCAGCCTTCACCACAGCCGCTGCGTGCAGGAATGCGGACACCGGAGTGGCGGCCGCCATGGCTTCTGGAAGCCAGAAGTGGAAAGGGAACTGCGCCGCTTTAGTAAACGCAGAGGCAGCCACAAGCACCGCCACTGTGGTGGTGAGGGAGGGGTTGTCCCGCCAGACGTCGTGAAGCAAAAGCTCCTGCATGGACGTTGTGCCGGTGTTGACCGCGGCGATGGCAAGCGCCGCCAACAGGGTCAGGCCGCCGAAGAAGGTCAGGATCAGCGTGCGGTAGGAGCCTGCCTCGCCGGAGGAGCCGGAGCGCGCGATCAGCATGAACGACGCGATAGAGACCAGCTCCCAGGCGATGAACAGCAGCACCACATCATCTGCAAGCACCAGCAACAGCACAGACAGCGTAAAGGCCGTCATGATGGTGTAGAAGCTGGTGTTGCCCTCGTTCTTGGGCAGGTAGGCGGCCGAGTAACACATCACCACACCGCCAATGACTAGGGCGAGTAGGGCGAAGAAGATGCCCAACCCGTCTGCCCGCATGGCAAACTCCACGCCGGTTCCCGGACCGAAGATGTCACGGGCCCACGTAAAGCCCCAGGTCAGTGGTGTGCCCGCAGCGACGTCGCTTAAGTGAGATCCCAGCGCAATCGCAGCCGCAAACAGCAAGGCGGCGATTGGGTATCCGGCCGCGCGGTCCATCACGCGCACCAAGATTGGAGACAGGATCACCGCAGCCGCCACGAGTGCTAGCACGAGTGGAAGAGTCATGGTGAATATTTCTAGGTTGTAGGAGCTGGCTGGAAAAGCGCGAATACCAGCGTAGCAATTGCTGCCACGACGGTGCGCCTCCACATATATAGGCAGTGGCTTTAGTTAAATACTGTGCCATGAAGTGGCGTCTGGGTATAGTTGCGCTGGTTTGTCTCGCGGCGGTGTTGCTGCCAATGCACCCTGCGTCCACGTGGGTAACTACGGGCGCTAGTAGCGGGACCACCCAGACCACCGACCCGCTGGCGGATACGCGCCGGGCGGCGTCAGATGCGGCGTCCCAGTTAAGCCTGCTGACCACCGGCACCGGCCAGTTGGCCAACGGTGTGGGGCAGCTAGATGAGGGCAAAGGGTTGCTTATAGACGCCATAGCGCAAGCCCGCGACGGCGCCCAGGAACTGTCGGCCGGCATGGTGCAGCTGCAGGCAGGCACCGGCCAGTTGGGTAACGGTGCGACGCAGCTGGCGGATTCGGTGGGCGAGATCGTGGCCCAGGTAGCCGGGTTTGAGGCGGTGCGTGGCCAGGTGGTTGCGGCGATTGACCGCAGCTTGGAGTCCACGAAAAACAGCAAAGACCCGGATGTGGTGGCCTCACGCGAGGCGTTGAAGGAGCTTCGTCAGCAGGCGGTAACGGCGGAGATTCCTGCAGATGCGGTGGCGAAGATGAACCAGCTGCGCGACGGCTCCCGCGATCTGGCCAACCAGTTGGCGGTGCCAGGCTATGCATACCACGACGGTATATATACAGCCACCAACGGTGCGGCCTCGCTGGCTTCGGGCCTGGCTGAGCTTGAAGGTCAGGTACAGGAGGCAGCCGGGGGCATTTCCCAGCTTGTGGACGGCACCGCGAAGGTCAACACGCTTGCCCAACAGTCCTCCGCCAAGGTCAAAGACGTGCGGGCGTCACTGCCAGTAGCGGTAGCTGGTGTGGAGGTTGGCGCTGGGTTTTCGCCGATTGCCGCGCTGCTTTTGGCGGCGCTGGCCGTATTCGGCGGTGCAGCGCTGGGAGCTGCTGGGTGGTTCGCTGCGTCTGTGGGGCGTGGCCGGGCGTGGATTCTCGGGTTAGGCACCGTGTTTGTGGCCGTAGCCGGGGTAGCGCTGGCGTGGATCGTTGGCACCAACCTCCGGCCTTTGGCACTGGCGGGTGTCGGCGGCGCCTTGGCGCTTGGTGTGCTTGCTTCGGCGGGTGTGACGCAGGTGTTTGTTGGCGTGTTTGGGGTGCGCGCCGGGCTTGGTTTGGCGGGCGTGTTGGCTGTTGCGCAGACCGGCCTGGTGGGGTGGGTGTGGCGCCAGGCGGCAAGCGCCCCGCTTGAGGGCGTGTGGGCAGCGGTGTCTCAAGTGTTTCCCATGCACTGGATCGCCGCTGCCGTTAGCGCCGCGGGTAACGCGGGGGACTACCGGGCGATTGTTTCTGCAGTGCTGCTTTGCCTGATGGTGGCGGCAGTTGGCGTAGCGGGTGTGCGCCGTCCAGTACCTGCGTCAGCGGAGCGTGACTGAGTTCACATTCGTGGTTTATGCAGTGTTACGCATAGGCGTCGGGCCGCGACGCAGCGATTATTTCACGTTTTTCATCCCACGGGAAATAATGCATGTTGCCCCAGCTGGAGGGGTTGTTTCACATGTGGTGGTGTGCGAAAATGAGTAATCTGCCTATTATCGGGTAGGTCGTTTTATTTAACTGTAAAGAGCTGTAAAGAGCTGGAAAGCGGCCCTTGTGTCGGTTCGCGTGTTGTGGGATAGCGCGGACACTTTCCAAGCTTTTGAAAAGGAGTAACTGTGGCTCAATTGTCTCGGCGTCCGAAGAGGCGGGCGCGCACCGGCATAGCTGCCTCGTCCGTCATTGCCCTGGCTCTCGGCGCGTTTAGTGTTGTTGGCCCCGGTCCCCTTGCAACGCAGGCTGCTGCCGCGGAATTCACAGGAGGTCTTCGAGGCGATGACGGCCAAGGCGCGGTGGAGAAGGAGTCGCAGAAGGCCTCGGACCTGGATACGGGTGGGAATTCGTGTACTGTTTCTGCTTCGCCCGAGCCTGGTGGTGGCAGCCAGGCTGGTTTTACGTGGCACACGCTGGAGCCGAGTCAGGTAAGTAAGGACAAGACACAGTGGGGCTTGAGTGTCGCCTTTGATAACTCGAAGGACCGTACGTTTGCGGATTGGAGCTTTACCAACTCGGGACGCTTCAGGGAATTGCTCAATGCCGGTACGGTTCCTGCCATGGCTGCGGGTCAGACTCTTCCATTTGATAAGGGTCCGGTCACTGCGAAAGCTGATGAGTCCATCGACATCACCGCGAGCCGCGAACAAAGGAACCTGAATCTTGATGCTGACCTGACTGAAGATGAGGTCAAGCAGTTCGCGCAGGCTGGTGCTGATAACCCTGTGCGTTACGCATGGCAGGGCAAGTACACGAAGGACAACATTAGCGGTCCTTTCGCTACGCGGGGACAGAACGCTGCTTTCACCGCGGTTGTGAACCCGTGGCCCAGTGAGAACATGGAGTGCAATCCCATCACGGTGAACTGGGAGAGCTTTGACAAGCACGTGATCGTTGAGGGAGAAGAGACCAAGGTCGGTCACATTAATATTCCGGCGTTGGATGAAGATAGCCAAGGCCAAGACGACTCGTTGTCGCGCATGGTGGTTGAGGCCTATGACGACAACGGCAAGTTCATCGGCACTTCAAATGCCAAGGAGTCTGGTGGTTCGCAGCGTCTGCGCGTGGATGAGAAGGGTGATATTTACTTCACGTGGCCCAAATACCGTGGCACGGATCTGGCGGCAAACAAAAATGTGAACTTTTCCGTGATTGCGTTGCCGCGTAGTGTGGATCAGCTTCAGGCTGCGGTGAAGAACAACAACTTCGACGTGGGTGCTGCGTTCGACAGCTCTAATTCCCTGACGCGCTACAACAAGCCGAATGTCATCGATTCGAAGGGCTTCAGGCTGGATGACACGGAGGACCACACGCCGCGGTATGACCAGAATGAGAAGAAGATCATCTCGGGTGTGGATGGGCCGAGGGGTCCGGTGAACACTGGGCGCCAGACAGTGACTTTCACCCAGGTGCCGGACCTGCTCAAGGAACTGGCTAAGAAGAAGGCTGACGGTGGCTTTGAGGCCACAGTCGAACTGGATGACACGTACGTCCTGGAGGGCTGGGACGTAGAGATGGACGAGGACTACAACGTCACCGTCACATCCCCGGAGAATCCGATGCCGAATACATTTGCACGCCCGAAGATCACGGTGGAGTACTCAAACGGTTCCACCGATGAGATTCAGCTTTTCGTGCTCGTGGACCCGAATAACACGCAGGTCACCGATCTGGTGCGCCCGGCTGTGGCAAAGGGTCTGCCGAATCAGGAGATCACCTCCCAGATTGGCACCAAGCCCATCATGAGGGGCCGTAAGCCCGTTTTCCCAGAGAAGTTTGAGGTCGATCAATCTACCGTTCCAGAGGGCTGGACTGTCACGGTTGATCCGACTGGCAAGGTCACTGCAGTGGCGGCTTATAACGACGTTCCCTTGGGCACGACCATCTCCCCGACGGTGAAGGCCACCTACCCGGACCAGACGACAGATGAGGTGGAAGTCCGCTTCCAGGTCATCGCTGAAATTAAGATTCCTGACTATGACAGGGTGACGGATAGGCCGGGCAAGGCTGTGACTCTCACACCAACCCTTCCGGAGAAGGGTTTGAGCGGTAGTGAGACGGACCAGCCGCCTTACCGTTACAGCTTCGCCAATGGAGAGCTCGAGTACACGGTTGAGGATGACAGTGGCACGTGGCACCTAACGATCGATGAGGATACTGGTGAAATCACCACCACTATCCCGCGCACCGCACCTGAGGGTTACATCCTGGACGTTCCGGTCCATACGTTCTATCGGGTCGGGGAAACGAAAATGGTGCCGGTCACGGCCACCATCACGGTTCTGCGCAGCGACATTGTTCCTGTTTATCCTGTGGAATCCACCGGCCCGAATGAACCGGTGGAGCACAAGGTGAAGGATGCCCCGAGGGGCTCTACGTTCTCCTTCGGCGACCTGGATGGCCAACCGCTCCTGACCAAGGAAGAAGACGGCTGGACGTACTCCATCGACCCGAAGACCGGTGTTGTCACGGCCACTCCGCCGGCCGATTCTAAGCCGGGTGATAAGAAGACGATCACCGTCAAGGTGGCAACGCCGGATGGATCGACCCCGGAGGTGCCTGTCACCACCGTGGTGAAGTTGAGCAACAGCTGGGAAGCTGAGCCAACGTACCAGGCTGAAACGGTGTACCCGGGTGAGACGGCGACGTTGCCGGTGCACTTTGATAACCCAGACAACGCCAAACTGGCCAAGGACAAGCCGTTCAAGCTCGGCGATATTCCTGCTGGTTGGGATGTCAGCATTGATGACAAGGGCACGATCACCGCAACCGCACCCAAGGGTGCGAAGAATGGTGACGCGATCGACATTCCTGTCACGGTGACCTACGAGGATGGCTCCACGGACACCACGAAGGCAAAGGTGACGGTCATTGACGTCCTGGAGCGGGAGATTCCGTTCAACACTGTGTACAAGTACGACCCGACGGTGAACCAGGGCACCTACAAGGTGGAGACCGAAGGTAAGCCAGGTAAGGAGACTTTGAACAAAGACCGCACGTGGAAGCGTGTGGAGGACCCGGTCGATGAAGTTGTGGTCATTGGCACGAAGCCGATGAGTGAGAAGGTGGAGTGGACAGAGCCGATTCCGTACTCCACGGTCATCCGCGAGAACCCGAATCTCGCGCCGGGTGAAGTGAAGGTTGTTCAGGAAGGCTCGAACGGTGAGGCTTCCTACGCCGCCGTCTTCAATGGTGTCAACGGTGAAGCAACGGTCACGGAGACTAAGGCTCGCACCGAACCGACAGATCGCATTGTTGAGCACGGTCCGCGCCTAAAGGATCAGGAGCTGGTCACGGAGGCCACGCGCAAGATCCCGTTTGAGACCACGATCGTCTTCGATGACACGTTGGCCGCGGGTGAGCAGGTCGTCGATAAGCAAGGTGTCGTCGGCGAGGAGAAGGTGACAAGCACGCAGAAGCTTGTCGACGGCAAACCCTCCGGCGACCCCGTCGTTCAGACGACAACGGTGACCGAGAAGCAGGACGCTGTCATCCGCGTGGGTACCAAGACCACGGGTACGAACACTGAGACCGTTAAGTCTGAGGTCCCGTTCGGTGTGAAGATCGAGTTCGATCCGAATATGGCGGCTGGCACCTCCGAGGTGACCACGCCGGGTGTTCCGGGTGAGAAGACGGTGACGATCAAGCGCGACATCACCAACTCCCAGCCGGGTGACCCGAAGATCACTGAGTCGGTTACGCAGGAGCCTGTTGATCAGGTGATCAAGGTGGGTACTAAGC
>NZ_KV786279.1 GCF_001806875.1 Corynebacterium sp. HMSC29G08 | reverse complement strand
TTGATGGTGTCTACTTTTCGGGGGTCGGGCCCGATCTCCGAAGTTCCAGTTTCACGGAACGACAAGGCGACAGCGGTAAATACCGTTGCTGAGCACTGGAGCGAGCTAACAATAGTCCACCCGTTCCTCGATGGTAATTCCAGAACTCAGCGCTTCTTCTTTGATCAAATGTTTCGCAGCGCAGGTTGGACTGTTGATTGGACTCAGGTCAACGCTGCCGAAATCCATGCCGCTCGCTATGTGGGCGCTGCCACCACCGATTCCTCTTACCTAGCGCAAGTTCTCCTCCCGGGAACCCTTGCATCGGATCAACTATCGCCGAAGAAGAGCGGTCGCATGCTAAGCATGACGCAAGATAGCCGCGACGCTGTGAGCTCAGTGGAGATTTTCCACAAAATGATGGCGCATCGCCGCAACTACCCCGATCAACCCTGGTACTCGAATACATCAGGGGTGCCGTCTTTCGATACCTAGCGCACCGAAGCTTCTCGCCCACCTGCCGATGGTCTGCCCGCCGAGCCTCAGCATTTTTGTGAGTAGATGCTCGGTCAGAGGCTTGAGCTTTGGATTTGCAACGCTCCGACCGAGCATCTAGTCACTAAAAGCGTGACGCTGCGGGAAAGGACTATCCCAACCAGCGCCCAACCAGCGCTACAAAACCAGCGCCCTACTCGTAGCGCAGCGCCTCGATCGGCCTCATGCGCGCCGCCCTGTTGGCTGGATACCAGCCAAAGAACAGGCCGATCCCCAGCGAGAACAGCAGCGCAATCACTACGGCACCCACCGGTGGCAGCGCCACCGACCCCATGGCGGCAGTCCCCGCCATCCCAAGCGCTGCCCCCAGCAGCACGCCCAAAGCACCGCCGAGTAGACAGATCATCATCGCCTCAATAACAAACTGGGTGCGTACCGCCCGGCGCGTCGCGCCCAACGCCATGCGCACACCAATTTCGCGGGTGCGTTCCGTAACAGACACCAGCATGATGTTCATCACGCCAATGCCACCGACCAGCAAGGAGATCCCGCCAATGGCGGAAATCACCAGGCTGATCATGGCCATGGTTTGGTTCACTTGGTCGATCTCAGACTTGGTGTCCAACACCTGCGCCACGTAGTCCGCGTCATCCGCGTAGGCCTGCTCGGCCCAGGTGTTGACGTCGCTGGCAACATCTGCAGTCAAATCAGGCGAAAGCGTGCGAATCTGCAGCATGCGGAAACCCTGGACGGGGTTCGCGCTCAGGCGGGATTGTGCGGTGTAGGGCACGTAGATGGATGCCTGCTCGAAGGTCCCCACCAGAGGCGAGGAGGCCTTGGCCCGCCCGTAAGCGCCAACTACTTGGAAAGAGGCAAAGCGCCCCGCCACGTCAAGGTCCAGGCTCGCACCGATGGCAGAGGCCGGATCGCCGTTGAAGTAGGTGTCAACTACCTCCGGTGAGATCACGGCCACAGCGCGGTCACCAACAATGTCGTCCTCGGTGAAGATACGACCGGCGGTAATGGTGTGGCGCTGGAGCTCAATGTAGTCAGCGTTGACAAAATCGACGCTAGCCGTGCCCTCATTCAGCCCGCGGGTCACCCTGGCGGATTCGCCGCCAGCTTCCAGAGCAATGCCTTGCACTTTCGGCCCAATGAACCCGCGCAGCTGCTCCACCATGTCCGGTGTGATCAGGGAGGCGTCGGGGACGTCCTCATACATCCAGGGGTCGGACTCGGAGTGGCGGGTTTTGACTTGGACGTTGACGTCATTAAGACCAAACTGCTCAAAATCGCTTTGGAGCTGCTGCTGCATGCCGTTGCCTAGGCTCATGATGGCCACGACGGCTGCAATGCCGATGATCACGCCGAGCAGGGTGAGCACGGAGCGCAGCTTGTTGGCTCGCAGGCTGGTCGCTGCCAGCCGGATCGCTTCACGCAGGTTCACTTATTCGCCTTCGGGGCTTGTTTCGCTTGCCGACGCCTCCGGCGTCTCCTCCACCGGTGTCCCCGCTGGCGCGTCGAGCGCCGGCCCAACCGTCACGCGCTGCCCAATGCGTTCGCGGTAGTCCCCCGGGGCCTTGATTACGCGGGTGCCTTCCTCAAGACCGCGTACCTCGGCTTCCAGGTCGGTGACAAGACCAAGCGTGACATCGGCGCTGGCGACTTCGAATTCGGTATCGCTGCCGTCGATAGGCTGAAGCACCAACACGGAGTAGGTGCCGTCTTTATCAATGATCGCTTCACGAGGCACAGTCAACGCCGCCTTCGAGGTACCCGTGGTGATTTGCACCTTGGCGGTGCCGCCGATGCGCAGGCCCTCGGTGTCACCGGTGACCTCGATGGTCACCGGGAATTCCGGTCGCGCGGGCGCCTGGCCAGCGCCCTCGGCTCCGCCCGGAGCGGGTGCAGCCACCGAAGAGACGTCCACAACCTTGCCTTTGTACTGCTTCAACCCGCTGCTGGGGGTGGTGAAGGTGACTTCATTGCCAACCTGCACCTTGCCGGAGTCAACCTCGTTGACGTTGGCGGTCAGAATCAGCCGGTTCGGATCCGCCACCGTAGCCAAATGGCCCGAGGACGGCTGGCCGCGCTGCGCAAGCATCTCGGTGACCACGCCGTTGATCGGGGATCGCACCTCACCCGATGCAATATCCACACGCAGCTGGCTCTGGCCAACCTCCGCGGCCGTCTGCGAAGCATTCAGGCTGCGCTGCGCCTGGTCCACCGTCGCCGCGCTCGCGTCGATCTCC
The DNA here is from genome assembly GCF_001806875.1 of Corynebacterium sp. HMSC29G08. GTDB lineage: Bacteria > Actinomycetota > Actinomycetes > Mycobacteriales > Mycobacteriaceae > Corynebacterium. The sequence continues at coordinate 33,735 of NZ_KV786279.1, read as the reverse complement.
TGCTGCACCGCAAGGCGGGTGACCTCAAGTGCGATGTCGGCGTCGTTTTTCGCTTGGAACGCCTGAGCCACCGCACGCTGCTTCGCTTCTAAGTCCGCATTCACGCCCAACAGCGAAGCGTCATACGCCTTCTGCGCCGCATCCAGGTCACGCTGTGCGCCCGTGTAGCGCTGGTCAGACTCCAAAATCCCCACAACGGGGCTGATCCCATCAACCTGCTGCGTAAACGCGGCGACAAAGTTCGCCGCATTCGCACGCACGGAATCCAGCCCCGCCAGGGTCACGTTCCGGCGCGCCGTGTCCACCGCATGTGCTTGCTGCACGGCCTCCGGGGTCAAACCGGCTTCGTGGAGCTGTTTTTGGTGGTTGAAGGTGGCCAACGTGTCGTCGTAACGCAGCTGCGCCTCACGCTGCGCAGCCTCAGCCTGGGTGATCCGGCCATTGAGCCCCCGGTTCAAAGCATCCTGCTGCTGGGACAGTTGCTGCTGGGCCCGCTGGAGCTCATTTTGCGTTGCGACGTCCGACGACATCTGCTGCGCACGCTGCGCATCCAACTGACGCTGCGCACCAGACGTATCCACCCGCGCCAAAATCTGGCCCTCCTGCACCGGCTGACCAATGCGCACATCAACCTCAGTGACAGGACCAGTCAGCGTGGTGGTCAGTGCCACCACTTCCTGCGAACCAATATCTGCGGCAGCCGAAACCTTAGCCACCACATCCTTCGGTGCGAGCACCACGGTGTCCGTCTCCGGAACAGAGGCGGCGCCGCCACCGCACGCCGCTAGTGTCAGCGCTGAAAGCACTGCCATCACCGCAGCGCCAAAGAGCCTTTTCTGATGTTTCACGGAGTCAGGTTAGCAGATGAAGCTATTATTTTCCGAGCCCTACTCAACCGTCACAGACTTAGCCAAATTACGCGGCTGATCCACGTTCAAACCGCGAGCTTCCGCCACGGCACAGGCAAAACTCTGCAGCGGAACCGTAGCTAACAGCGGCTGCAACAGCCCAGGCGATTCCGGGATGCGGATCACGTGGTTAGCAAACTGCACCACGTCTTCATCGTCATCTTCTGCAATCACAATGGTCACCGCACCACGCGCGCGGACCTCCTGGATGTTGGAGACCACCTTGGCGTGCAGGTTATGGCGCGAACTCTTGGACGGCACGATGATAAACACCGGCTGGCCTTCCTCAACCAGCGCGATCGGGCCGTGCTTCAACTCACCAGCCGCAAACCCCTCGGAGTGCAGGTACGCCACCTCCTTGAGCTTCAGCGCACCCTCCAGCGCCACTGGGAAGCCCACGTGACGGCCCAAGAAGAGCACCGACTTCGACTGCGCAAGATCCTTGCCCAGCTGCTTGATCTGGTTCTCATTGTCCAGAACGTTCTGCAGCTTCTCCGGCATCTCCTCCAGGTGGTCGATGATCTGGCGGATCTCATCGGCGTACTTGTTGCCACGCACCTGCGCCAGGTACAGCGCCAGCAGGTAGGCGGCCACAATCTGGGAGATAAACGCCTTGGTAGACGCCACGGCAATCTCCGGGCCGGCATAGGTGTACAGCACAGCGTCCGACTCCCTCGGAATCGAAGCACCCACCGTATTGCAGATCGCAATGACCTTTGCACCCTGCTCACGGGCGTGACGCACCGCCATCAGTGTGTCCATGGTCTCACCCGATTGGGACACCGCGACCACCAGCGTGTGCTCTGTGACAATCGGGTCACGGTAACGGAACTCGTGGGCGAGCTCCACCTCAGTTGGGATACGGCACCAGTGCTCAATGGCATAGCGCGCCACCTGCCCGGCATATGCTGCCGTACCGCACGCCACAATGATGATCTTGTTAATGGAGCGCAGCAGCGACTCATCAATGCGCAACTCATCCAGCGTCAGCTGGCCCTCCTCGTTGAAACGCCCGTAGAGCGTGTCACGGATCGCCGCCGGCTGATCGTGGATCTCCTTTTCCATGAAGGAGTTGTAACCACCCTTTTCCGCTGCGGTGATGTCCCATTCCACGCGGAACGGTTTGCCTTGGGAGTGGGAGGCCGTACCGTCAAAGTCAGTGATCTCATAACCATCCGCAGTCAGCGTGACAATCTGGCCGTTGTCCATCTCCACTGCGTCGCGCGTGAACTCGATGAAGCCAGACACGTCCGAGCTCAAGAAGTGCTCCCCCTCACCCACACCGATCACCAGCGGGGAGTTCCAACGCGCAGCCACAATCCGGTCCGGGTGATCCGCGTGGATTGCCAGCAGGGTAAACGCACCCTCCAGGCGCTGTGCGGTCAGCTGCATCGCCCGGGTGAGATCCCCGTTCGCCTCCGTGTTGTAGACCTCCAGCAGCAGCGTGCCTGCTACCTCAGTGTCTGTGTCGGAGACAAAGGTGTAGCCCTTCTGCGTGAGCTCCGCCTTCAGCTGCGCAAAGTTCTCGATGATGCCGTTGTGCACCACTGCCAGCGCGCCGCCGCCAACCACATGCGGGTGTGCGTTTGCGTCGGTCGGACCACCATGCGTGGCCCAGCGAGTGTGCCCAATCCCCAAGTGAGAAGCGTCCAGTGGCGCGGCGGCAATTTCTGCCTCCAAGTCAGCCACCTTGCCGGCTTTCTTCCGGCATTCAATGCTCCCACCTGCGGCAACAGCAACACCAGCCGAGTCGTAGCCACGGTACTCCAGCCTGCGAAGGCCCTCAATAATGACAGTTTTTGCGTCGCGTTCACTGTTGTTCGCAGCGCCGACATACCCAACGATTCCACACATAGTTCAAAATTTTAACGGCAAAAAGCCACAAACCCCACAGCAGACCTCTCTCGATCTCCTGCGGGGTTGATGAAGATTTGCCGTGAAGTTACGCCTTTTGCATACCAATCATCTGACCGTCCGCACGAAACACCTGCGCCACAGCCGGGCGCGGAACCGAGGTACCGCCATCCGGCCAGTGGGAGGCCGGGTTTTCAAAGGTAGCGTCATCTGCCTCACCCGGGTGCTGCACGTTCACCAGCACCAACTGGTCCGTCACAATCGGACCACAGGTCTCCGCAGCGTACGGGACCGTGAGGAAGCACTTGGTTTGGCCACGGTTTTCACCCTCCAGGCCGATGGCGTAGAGGCCATCGTTAGAACCGAGCGCGTTGCCGTCGGTAGAAATCCACAGGTTGCCGTGGGAATCAAACGCGATGTTGTCCGGGCAAGAGATCGGGGAAACCTGCTCCTTCGGGAAACCGCTGAAGTAGGTGGATGCCGCCTCCGGGTCACCACAGACCAGCAGGAGGTTCCAGGAGAAGTCAGTGCCAGCATGGTCATCTACAAGCTCCATGACCAGGCCGTTCTTGTTTTCGCGGATCGGGGCGTACTCGGTGACGTCTTCCTTGCTCTTCTTCTCATTCTCACCGGTTGCGCCGCGGTACTTGTTGTTAGTCAGCGATAGGTACACCTTGCCGGTAACCGGGTTGACCTCGAAGTCCTCCGGGCGGTCCATCTTGGTTGCGCCAACTTCATCCGCAGCAAGGCGGGTGTAGATGGCAACCTCCTCACCGGTGAAGTCATCAACGTGGGATTCAGCGGTGCCGTCCGCGTGCGCGGTCAACAACGGGATCCACGTGCCGGTGCCGTCAAACTCACCGTCCGCAGGCAGGTCGCCATCCCCGGTGATCTCGCCTTGCGGGGAGTTGCCCTCCAGGTTGGCAACGTAAAGCGTGCCCTCATCCAGGATGGTCATGTTGTGTGCAACATCGCCCTCCTTGATCTTTTTGGAGGAGACGAACTTGTAGATGTACTCAAAACGAGCGTCATCGCCGGAGTAGCAGACCACGGTGCCGTCCTCGGTGACGTGGATGTTGCCAGCTTCGTGCTTGAAACGTCCCAAAGCCGTGTGCTTCACCGGAATGGACTCTGGGTCATACGGGTTGATCTCCACCAGGTAACCGAAACGGTTGAACTCGTTCGGCTCCTTCGCCAGGTCAAAGCGGTCGTGCAGGCGCTCCCACTTACGTTCCGACGCCTCCTCCGGCACACCGAAGCGCTTCACATCAGCCGCTGGGCGCTCCCCGGTCACAGCCTTTGCATTGGCCCAGTACTGGTCAATGTTTTCCTCACCAGACAAGAAGGTGCCCCACGGGGTCACGCCGCCGGAACAGTTGTTAAAGGTGCCGAATACCTTGGTACCAGTCGGATCCACAGACGTCTTCAGCAGGTCGTGGCCGGCAGCCGGGCCGACAATCTTGAACTCTGTCTCACCGGTGATGCGGCGGTTCAGCGGGCCAAACTCGCGGGTCAGCTCGCCGGTCTTCTCGTCGCGCGAGACCTCAAGGATGGTGTGGCCGTGGCTGACAATACCGATGTTGATCTGCTCGTCCGTCGGGTTCTCCGGATCGTAGTTCGGCAGCATCTGCGGCTCCGTGGAGTACTCGTGCGAGCAGACATAAACCATACGATTCTTGTCAGTCGGGTGCTCCATCAAACCAGCGAAGTCATTGTTGAAGCCGAACTGGCGGGCAGCGGCTGCAGCAGTCTGGTTGTTCGGATCAAACTCCGGGGCATCCTCATAGACCGGATCACCCCACGCGATCAGCACCGAGGTGGCGTAGCCCGCCGGGACGACAACCTCGTCCAATTCGTTCGGCGCAACACTTTCAAAGCGCATGCCTGCAACCGGGGTGATCATTGCAGCCGCGGCGTCCGTGCCGGACGTGGGGGTTGCGGCCTGGGTTTGCGTACCCGCATCGCCCTCACCGCCACAGGCAACCAGCACGGCGGTACCGCCGAACGCCACGGTGGAAGCGCCGAAGGCCTTCAACACACCACGACGCGACATAATGTCACCGAAGTACGGGTTATCGGATTCGTTGGTGCATTCACCTGCACACGCATTGCCGCACTTGTAGGTGCAGGTCAGGCTGGAGCGCTTGGAGTGGAAAAGATTCTTACCCAAAATGGACATTGTGGTCTCCCCTAAGAAACGTTGGTAGCGATGATTGCTAGCGGTCACAAACGCTGCAAACGTTATTTCCGCTACCTAACCAACCGGGGAAGTCCAGGTAAACAGTTGCTGAACTTTTTGGCTGCCCGGGGACGTTAGGCGTCGATAAGCAAAATGCAAAAAGCCGCACCACCCGGAAGTGCGGGGGTGCGGCCTTTGGCGCTAGAAACTAGCTAGGAACTAGCGAGCCTTCTCAATGATCTCAATGAGACGGAAGTGCTTGTCCTTGGACAGCGGGCGGGTCTCCTCGATGCGGACGAGATCGCCGACGCCGGCGGAGTTCGTCTCATCGTGAGCCTTCACGCGCTTGGTGGTACGCACAATCTTGCCGTACAGAGCGTGGGACTTACGATCCTCAACCTCCACCACGATCGTCTTGTCCATCTTGTCGGACACGACGTAGCCGCGGCGGCGCTTCTGCAGGCCCTTCTCCTTCGGCTTAGCCTCAGTGTGCTTCGGGCCCTTGCCGGTGTTCTTCTCAGTCACGTTTGCCTCAGTCATGGTTATGCCTCAGCTCCTGCAGACTCGGGTACAACGGACAGGCCGAGCTCACGCTCGCGCAGCACCGTGTAGATGCGAGCAATGTCGCGCTTCACCGTGGAGATGCGGCGGTTGTTGGTCAGCTGGCCAGTGGCAAGCTGGAAGCGCAGGTTGAACAGCTCTTCCTTTGCCTCGGTCAGGCGGGTACGCAGCTCATCATCGTTGAGCTCGCGGAATTCGGATGCGGGGGTACCAGCAGCCATTAGAACAGGTCCTCCTTCTTGATCACGCGAGTCTTGCACGGCAGCTTGGCGCCAGCGCGGCGCAGAGCTTCCATTGCAGTCTCCTCGTTCGGGTAGGACATCTCGAAAAGGACGCGGCCAGGCTTAACGTTGGCCACCCACTTCTCAACCGGACCCTTACCGGAACCCATACGCACGCCGAGCGGTTTCTGGGTCAGCGGACGGTCCGGGAAGATGTTGATCCAGACCTTGCCACCACGCTTAACGTGGCGGTTGATAGCGATACGAGCGGACTCGATCTGGCGGTTGGTGATGTAGGCCGGCTCAAGAGCCTGCAGGGCGTAGTCACCAAAGTTGATCTTGTTGCCACCCTTGGACACGCCGGAACGGGTCGGGCGGTGCTGGCGGCGGTACTTCACGCGCTTAGGAATAAGCATGCTTAGCCCTCCTGCTTCTGCTCGGCGCGCTGCTGGCGGCGCTGGCCACCGCGGCGCGGACGACGATCGCGGTCGCCACGGCCACGACGCTCGTTGCTCGGCGCATTGAGCTCGGACTCGCGGACGCCACCTACGACATCGCCCTTGTAGATCCACACCTTGACGCCGATGACGCCAAAGGTGGTGTGTGCTTCAGCCGTGCCGTAGTCAATCTCCGCACGAAGGGTGTGCAGCGGCACACGGCCCTCGTGGTAGCGCTCAACACGGGACATTTCGGCGCCGCCCAGACGGCCAGAGCACAGAACCTTGATGCCCTTGACCTGCGGGTTGCGCATCGCAGACTGGATAGCCTTGCGCATCGCACGGCGGAATGCCACACGGTTGACAAGCTGCTCTGCGATGGACTGTGCGACCAGGGTCGCGTCAGCGTCGACGTTTTTGACCTCGAGGATGTTCAGCGCAACCATCTTGCCGGTGAGCTTCTCCAGCTCGCGGCGGATGCGGTCAGCCTCAGCGCCGCGGCGGCCAATCACAATGCCCGGGCGGGCGGTGTGAATGTCCACGCGAACGCGGTCGCGGGTGCGCTCGATGACGACATCGGAGATGCCTGCGCGCTCCAGGTTGTTCTGGAAGAACTCGCGGATCTTGATGTCCTCAGCGACGTAGTCGGCGTAGTTCTTGTCGGCGTACCAGTGGGACTTCCAATCGGAAGTGATACCCAGGCGTAGGCCGTGGGGGTGGATTTTCTGACCCATTAGTTCGCCTCTTCCTTGGACTCGACGACAACAGTGATGTGGGAGGTGCGCTTACGGATCTGGAAAGCGCGGCCCTGTGCACGCGGCTGGTAACGACGCATGGTCGGACCCTCATTTGCGTAGCACTCTGCGATAACCAGGGTGCGCGGATCCAAGCCGAAGTTGTTCTCGGCGTTGGCCGCGGCAGAAGCGACGACCTTGGCAACCGGCTTAGCGGCTTCCTGCGGCGCGTACTTCAGGATCGCGAGAGCCTCAGCAACAGACTTGCCGCGGACGAGAGCCAGCACGCGGCGGGCCTTCATCGGGGAAGTGCGCACGAACTTGGCCGTCGCGGATGCAGTGGTGATGGTGTCAGCCATTGCTTATCGACGTCCCTTCGTTTCCTTGACGTGACCCTTAAAGGTCTTGGTGGGTGCAAACTCGCCGAGCTTGTGACCAACCATGGACTCGTCGACAAACACCGGAACGTGCTTACGACCGTCGTGAACGGCGAAAGTGTGACCGATGAAGTCAGGGAGAATGGTTGAACGGCGAGACCAGGTCTTGATGACCTGCTTGGTGCCGGCCTCGTTCTGAGCGTCCACCTTGTTGAGGAGGTGCTCATCGACGAACGGGCCCTTCTTCAGGCTACGTGGCATGTTGTCTTACCTCCTCTTAGCGCTTCTTCTTGGTGCGACGGCGGCGCACAATCATGTTGTTCGAGTAACGGTTCGGGTTGCGGGTGCGGCCTTCCTTCTGGCCCCACGGGCTCACCGGGTGGCGACCACCAGAGGTCTTACCTTCACCACCACCGTGCGGGTGATCAACCGGGTTCATAACCACACCACGCACGGTCGGGCGCCAGCCCTTCCAGCGCATACGGCCGGCCTTACCCCAGCGAATGTTGATCTGGTCAGCGTTGCCGACCTCACCAACGGTTGCGCGGCAGCGGATGTCCACGCGGCGGATTTCAGAAGACGGCATACGCAGCACTGCGTAGTTGCCTTCCTTACCCAGCAGCTGGATGGAAGCACCTGCGGAACGAGCCAGCTTTGCACCAGCGCCCGGCTTGAGCTCCACAGCGTGGATGGTCGTACCGGTCGGGATGTTGCGCAGCGGCAGGTTGTTGCCAACCTTGATGTCGGCGTTCGGGCCCGACTCCACAACGGTGCCCTGCTTCAGGCCCTTCGGCGCGATGATGTAGCGCTTCTCGCCGTCGTAGTAGTGCAGCAGTGCAATGTTTGCGGTGCGGTTCGGGTCGTACTCGATGTGAGCAACCTTTGCCAGCACGCCGTCCTTGTCAGAACGACGGAAGTCAATCACGCGGTAGCGACGCTTGTGGCCGCCGCCGCGGTGACGAGTGGTGATGTGGCCGTGAGTATTGCGGCCACCCTTCTTCGGGAGCGGGCGCAGCAGGGACTTCTCCGGCGTGGAGCGGGTAATCTCCTCGAACTCGGAAACGGAGCTGTTGCGGCGACCCGGGGTTGTCGGCTTGTACTTACGAATAGCCATAGTTTGTCCTTTTCTATCGTCTCTTCACACGAACGATGGCCTTAGGCCGTCGCACCGCCGAAGATGTCGATGGAGTCGCTGCCCTCGCGGAGAGTGACGTAGGCGCGCTTGGTGTCCTTACGCTTACCAAAGCCGGTGCGGGAGCGCTTACGCTTGCCCTCACGGTTGGCGGTGTTCACCGAAGCAACGTCAACGCCGAAGATCTCTTCCACGGCAATCTTGATCTGGGTCTTGTTAGCAGACGGGTCCACGAAGAACGTGTACGTGTTCTGCTCCATCAGCGTGTAGGTCTTCTCAGAGAGGACCGGAGCGATGATGATGTCGCGCGGATTCGCAACCTTAGCCATTTACTTCTCCTCCTCAGCCGTCGCTGCCGCGCCGGCAGGTGCAGCCACGACGTTGCCGCGGTTGATGAAGGTGTGCAGTGCTTCGACCGAGAACACAACGTCATCTGCATTCAGGACGTCGTAGGTGTTCAGCATGGACGGAGCGATAACGTGCACGCCCGGCAGGTTCCTTGCGGAAAGACGGGAATTCACATCGTCGCTGCCCAGGACCAGCAGAACAGACTTACGGTCGGTCAGGCGCTCGATGAAAGCACGTGCAGACTTGGTGGACGGGTTCTGGCCAGGGACCAGGTCCTCCACAACGTGGATGCGCTCGTTGCGAGCACGATCCGTCAGTGCACCTGCCAGAGCAGCCTTGATCATCTTCTTCGGGGTCCGCTGTGCGTAGGAACGCGGCTGCGGACCGTGGACGGTGCCACCACCGGTGAAGTGCGGAGCACGGGTCGAGCCCTGGCGAGCACGGCCGGTGCCCTTCTGGCGGAACGGCTTCTTGCCGCCGCCGGAAACCATGCCACGGGTCTTCGTTGCGTGCGTACCCTGACGTGCTGCAGCCAGCTGTGCAATTACAACCTGGTGCATCAGGGGAATAGATGCCTCGCGGTCAAAAAACTCTGCCGGAAGCTCAACGGAGCCGTTGGTCTTGCCATCAGCGGTGTGGACGTCAAGCGTCAGGTTCGTCATGCGTGAGCACCGCCCTTCACTGCGGTCTTGACGGTAACAATGCTGCCCTTAGCGCCAGGGATTGCGCCCTTGACCAGGATCAGGTTGTTGTCGCCGTCGATGCGTTGGATCTTCAGGTTCTGGGTGGTAACGCGGTTACCGCCCATGCGGCCAGCCATACGCGTGCCCTTGAACACGCGACCCGGGGTAGCACATGCACCGATGCCACCCACGCGACGGTGAGCGGCCTGGTTACCGTGCGAAGCACCCTGGCCAGCAAAGCCGTGACGCTTCATGGCGCCAGCGTAGCCCTTGCCCTTGGTGGTGCCGACCACGTCAACGTAGGAGTCACCATCAAAGATGGTGGCGTTGAACTCCTGGCCAACCTCGTACGCGGAGGTGTCATCCATGCGGATCTCCACGACGTGGCGGCGCGGGTTCACACCGGCCTTCTTGAAGTGACCAGCCTGCGGCTTCTTGGTCTTACGGGGGTCAATATCGCCATAGGCGATCTGGATGGCAGAGTAGCCATCGATTTCGGGGGTACGGATCTGGGTGACCACGCACGGACCAGCCTCGACGACGGTGACCGGGATAACACGGTTGTCCTCGTCGAAGATCTGGGTCATGCCGATCTTCTTGCCCAGAATGCCCTTCATCTGGTTGTCAGACATTTCAGTTCTCCTGCTTACTGGATGTTCACGTCAACGCTGGCCGGAAGGTCAATGCGCATAAGCGCGTCGACGGTCTTCGGCGTCGGATCGAGAATATCGATGAGGCGCTTGTGGGTGCGCATCTCGAAGTGCTCGCGAGAATCCTTGTACTTGTGCGGAGAACGAATGACGGCGTACACGTTCTTTTCAGTGGGCAACGGCACCGGCCCTACGACGCGGGCACCCGTGCGGGTGACCGTCTCAACGATCTTCTTCGCGGATGCGTCGATCGCCTCATGATCGTAGGCCTTGAGCCTGATGCGGATCTTCTGTCCCGCCACGCTTACCTCTTCCTCGCATCCCCACGTTCAACTCTCGCTTCGCTCGAAGTTGAACGAAGTGAAACGAGAGCGAAGCGGTGGGGTTGTAGCTTCTAGTTTCTCTATAACGTTGTCCGGGCTGGGCCCTTGGCTCAACGCCAGTGTCTTGTAATTGACTGTCATGACACTTCAGAAAGTTAGGACGGGCGTGCAACAAACTGCTCGCGTACGTCTCCAGTGCTTTCCCCGCGCCTACATGTAAGACATATAAGACGTGGGTGTCAGACTCGGAAGGGTGCGTGACTCTTCGCGTACTGCCGCTGTTTATTTGCCATGGCCCCTTCCCGGTGAAGGTGTCATGGTTACCTCACCATCGCCCGCCTTTTACAGCGTGCCATGTCAAAGCAACCCGAGTATTTAAACACAAAGGCCACAAGAAGGCAAACCCCCGTCGCACGTAAGAAAGTGGACGGGGTGGCGTCGATAAGCAAAAGCTCCCTAATGGTGCGAAACCGCGTTGTCCGCCTCCCGCTCATTGGAAGCAGAAGTCATCTGCGCCAGCACCTCGGTGACCTTAATATCTGCCACAGGCGACTCATACGGATCCTCAAAAATCTGATCACCCAGAATATTGAACACGTAATCCATATCCTTGTCACCGCGGCCGGAAAGGTTGACCAACAAGTTCAGCTCCTCACCGGTGCCCTCAGCCTCCTCGGCCATCCGCAGCGCGTGTGCCAACGCGTGGGAAGACTCAAGGGCAGGAATGATTCCCTCATAACGCGCGAGGATACGAAACGCCTGCAACGCCTCCACATCGGATGCCACCACGTACTCCGCGCGGCCCGTCTGCTTCAGATACGCATGCTGCGGACCAACGCCCGGGTAATCCAAACCGGCAGACACCGAGTGGGACTCATCCATCAGCTCACCATCCTGGTCAGTGACCACAAAGGATCGAGAACCGTGGAGAAAGCCAATCTTGCCGTGAGCCAACGGCGCGCCATGCTTGTTAGTGTCCAGGCCCTCCCCCGAAGGCTCCACACCGATCAGGCGCACCTTGTCATTGCCCGGCTGATCCTCCAAGTACTGCGCAAACGCACCAATGGCGTTTGAGCCACCGCCCACCGCCGCGATCACCGCATCCGGCAAACGGCCAGTCTCAGCCAACATCTGCTCACGCGACTCGCGCGAAATAACAGCCTGGAATTCCTTCACCAACGTCGGGAACGGGTGCGGGCCGCAGGCCGAACCCAGCACGTAGTGTGTCGTGGAAAGGTTCTCCAACCAGTCCCCCAGCGCAACATCAATCGCATTCGACATAGAACCGCCGTCCTCATTGGTCACCGGCGAGACCTTCGCCCCCATCAGACGCATACGGCGAACATTTGGCTGCTGGCGCGCAACATCCTGCGCGCCCATATAAATAACGCACTCCATGCCCAACAGCGCTGCCACCATGGCGGTAGCGGTGCCGTGCTGGCCCGCACCCGTCTCAGCAATCAGACGACGCTTACCTAGGCGCTTGGCAATCAGAGCCTGCGCCAACACTTGGTTGCCCTTGTGCGCGCCGCCGTGCGCCAGGTCCTCACGCTTTAAAAACAGACGGACGTTGTCAATCTTCTTGCCCGTTGCAGCGGAGCGCGGCAAGTTCAGGCACTCATAGACCGGGGTTGGACGCCCCAGATATTTGGCCTGCAACTCTGCAAGCTCGGCCAGAAACTCCTCATCATGCCGAGCATCAACGAACGCCTGCTCCAACTCATCTAAAACCGGGTACAACGACTCCGGTACATACTGTCCACCAAATTCACCGAAGTATGCGCTGATAAGCGTCTTGCGAATGTCCTGCGTCATGAACCCGTATTATGCATGAGCCCAGCGCCCAGCGGGGCTAAACGGGTAGGGTTGAGCAGGTACACCAATCCAATGAAAGGATCATCATGGCTGACAACAACACCCCGAAGACCCCGAATACCCCATCTACCACTGACTCCACTGCAAATTCCAAGGCAGTAGAGACGGAGCAGGTTCGCCCGCGCAACGAGAACCTGGAGACCGATCACGGCACCACCGTTATTGATGACAACGTGGTGGGCAAGATCGCCGGCATCGCAGCCCGTGAAGTTTCTGGCGTTCACAACCTGGGCGGCGGCGCTGCACGTATGTGGGGTGCTGTGCGCGAGTCCTTCACCTCCTCCACCAACGTCCAGCAGGGCGTGAACGTTGCGGTGGACCAGGGCCACGTCAGCGTTGCTGTTGCCATCATCGCTGAGTACGGCGTTGCCATCCACGAGCTGGCTAACGCTATCCGCGAGAACATCACCGTTGCCATCACCCGCATGACCGGCCTGATTGTGGACCGCGTTGATGTGACGGTGCACGACGTGAACCTGCCGGAGCAGGAGACCGCTGTGCCGGAGCAGTACGACGAGAACGTGAACTACCAGGCTGCTAACCCGGCACTGGGCCAGTAGTTATGGCGCAGACCTCCGTAACCCGAGAAACCGCGGAGGCAGCCCGTACCGCAGCACTTGCAGTCCCCGGCGTTGCCGGCCTCCACGGAGGCCGCTTCGGCGAAGTAGCAATTCTGCTTCCCGGTGAACGCATCGAGGGGCTTCGTAACTCTCGCCGCAGCGTTGAGCGTGGCGGCGATAACGGCGGAGAGCACGGCACCGAACTTGGCCTTGAGGTCCACGTTGTGTTTGACGTTGGCTCTGAGCGCGAAGTGCAGGCTGTTGCAACCGACGTTCGTGAAGCGGTACTTCAGGCTACTTCTCTCGGTTTTGTAGACGTTGTGGTGGCGGATGCTGTCCGCGCGTCACACTAACTGGAAGACAATCTGGAAGATTTGGTGTTCCCCATGAATATCTTCGAAAACAAGACGGTGCTGGGCATCATCATCGGCCTGATCGTTGCGTTTTTCGTCACCTTTGGCGGTGTGTTCGGCCTGATTTGGCTGCTGCTGTTCACCGTCATCGGTGGCGTAATCGGCGCTCAGCTTGATGGCCGGCTGGACTTGGCCCGCGCCGTGAGCAAGACCTCCGGCAAGGGCCAAAGCTAATGGACGGCACGTTTTACCACATCAGCGAGAAGGCAGTTGAGCACGTAGCAGAGCAGGCCGTGCTCACTGTTCCCGGTGTACTCAGCCTCGACGCCCAGCTAGCTGGCCTTGCGGGGCGCAAGTACCCGCGGGTGAATGTGCACTTGGACCGCGCCTCAGCAATTGCTGCGGTAGAGGCCGAGATTGCCACCACCTACCCTGCCCCAGTTGCGGCTATTACGGACGCGGTGCGGGCTACCATCATCGCCCACATCCGTTCCCTGTGTGGGCTGGATGTTTCCCGCGTTCAGGTGCACGTGGCCAATGTGCAAACTGAGACGGACGGCCACCGTGTGACTTGGGATGATGTGGCTAGCCACAATGCATCGGCTGAGCCGGTTGGTATCCGCATATCCCCTTCGCCGGTCACCTCCCCGGTAACGAAGGACCCGATCGCGCTTTCGCCGATTGAGGTTGACTCACAGCTGGATGAACTGCGCGAAGTGACGGTTCCTGCGCCACCTGAGGTTCGCACCACAGGCTTTGACGCACCGCCGCTGCAGCTCACCGACGTTGTCGTGCCACCGCCGCTTGAGACGTTTTCGCCTGAGACTCCTCAGCCGCGCCAGCTTGCTGAAGTGCAGCGTTTCGTTCCGCAGGCTGCGTCCGTACACGCTCCGTACCCGCGCCCGGTCAAGGGCGCTACGGTGCCGCCGCGGCGCGCGCTCAAAGAGGTGTACATCAACCGGAGCTCTGTTGTGCCGGTAAGCGCTCCCGCGGCGCCGCACTTGCGTCCGGTTGGGGTGCCCTCGCCGAGACCTGTGAAGCGCCCTGAGGCCCCAATGCCGCAGCCGTTGAAGCAAATCACGATTCGACCGGTGGAGAAGTATTATGACCGCACCCGTTAAGGACCACACGGAAGCGCCAAACCGCCCGCTTGGTCCGCACCCTGGCGCTGAGCCGCGTGCGAATCCGGCTGTCCGTTGGATCACTGTTGTGCTTGGCGTGCTCCTGATTGCGCTTTCCGGCGTGTTGGTTCGCGAACTTTGGTTCTACGCCCAGGACCAGCCGTTTACCTCTTGGTTGTTGCCGGTATTTAACACGATGGCTTCCTCGCTTATCGACGCAAAGGTGGTCACCCTCGGCATCATCATCGCCCTTGTCGGGCTTTGGCTTGTCATCACCGCCTTCATTCCGAGGGCTCGTACCCATGTGCGCGTGGACTCCCCCGCTTCTATTTGGGTACGTCCCGTGGATATTGCCCGCAAGGCAACCAACGCAGCCCGCGCTGAGACCGGCAGCACTACGGTCCGCTCGAAGGCGAACCGTAAGAAGCTGACGGTTGAGATTGATGATGACGGCACTGGCTCAACCCAGGAGCGTGTGACCAGCCTGCTTAATGGTGAGTTCAGCCGTCTGCAGGCGCCGCCTGCGGTGGCAGTGAAGGTGAACCAGCCGGCACCTGCGCCGGAGACCGCTACTACTGAACAGGAGGTACAGCGATGACTAAGGGACTTTCCTTCTTCGACCGCCTCGTAGTCTTCCTCTTCGGACTGCTGCTTATTGTTGCTGGCTTGGTGCCGGTGGCGCTGTACTGGGACATCCCCTACGTCAGTGATTGGATTAACCAGTTCAACCGGGCATCGATTTCGGAGGTGCCCTACTACGGCTGGTACAACACCGCGCTGATTATCGCGGCGATCGTCCTGTTTTTTGTCGGCCTGTGGCTAATTCTGGCTAACATCCGCAGCCGCGCGTTCTCCAACAGGGAGATCGCGGCAGCGGACCCGGCACACGGCGACACGGTGATCAATGTCCAGCGCGTTGCCGAGGCGGCCTGTACGGCGATTACGCAATCCCCGTCCGTATCGCGTGCGTCGTGCAAGGTTGCAATGGTGGGCAAACGCCCAACCGCTACCTTTACCGTCATCGCTAACCCTTCCTATGACCTGGGTGAGGCGATCAGCGCCATTGAAAGCGCTAACGAGGATTTCCGCGTAGCCAACCACACGATGGAAATTGACACGGTGTGGAAGCTGCAGCTGGACCGCGTCGCAGCGTAGCCGCTACCAGCGTTTAGGCCTCCAACAGATACGCCTCTTTCAGTAGCCCCAGTTTGCGCGGCCTCCCGCCGCCGGCTGGGGCTACAACTATCTCAGCGCCCGGCGTACAAGCCAGCAGCTGGTCCCACGCGATCGTTTCAAGCAGCGATTGTCTCCCCTGCACAGTCCATAACCAGATCCGCTGCCCGAGGATCACCCTAGAGCCGTCCTCACATTGCAGGAGCCAGCGTTCCGAGCCGACGTCCACACGCCGCAGGCCATCGAGCATGTCGGCGTCTTTCGGTGGCAACCCGGTGATCATTTCAACGACGCCCAGCCGGTGCTCTACGCCTTCTGTATCCCGCACCACCAGTGGCCGGCCCGGCCCTGTTGGCCGGAAGGCGTCATAGCGCCACACCCCGGGCATCCGTTTCGGGTCTGCAGCGTTTCGCACTATCGCCGTGGTGCTTGTCAGTGTGATGGTGAGCTGTGGCGCTGTCGTAGCGATGCACACAGTGCGTTCCAGTGGCGCTGTCAGCAGGGATGGGTGTTCTCTTGCAACCTCATCCAGGATTGCCAGCAGCTCGTCCTCGGTGGAGCCCCAGGACAGTCCACGGTTCTGCAACACACCTAGAAAAGCCGGGAGTGTGAGGTCTGGTTGGCCTTCCCACGCATCTTGGAGCCTCGCTATGAGTTTAGGGATGCGGGTTGGGTCAGTTTCGTGCACGCGAGCATTGTAGCCGAGCCCGTCCCATCTGATCTGGCACAAGTTGAGGCCGCGAGTTCGTGCACCAGTACGCGGCCTCCTCACGCTGATCGCGTTTGCGTAAGCAGGACGAACGGCCTGCGAATAGCGCTGGAACACAGATATGCAGGGGAAGATATGCAGGTTCCCAGCTCAGAGCGTTTTTTCAATAAGACCGGCCTTAATGAAAAATGGCCGCTACCTGCAGACCTGCATTTCTTCCCCTGCATATCTGTTGGGACCGGACCGGACAGCACAGGCTCCCCGATCCTGGCCATAGCTGCCCAAACACCTGCACATGTATCCGGGCATGCAAAAAGGCCGCCCTCCCGTATGGGAGTGGCGGCCTTTGAGGTGTTACTGGGTTACCCAGTTAGACCCTGGCGGCTGGAATTAGCCGAGGATCTTGGTAACACGGCCAGCGCCGACGGTGCGGGAGCCTTCGCGAATAGCGAAGCGCAGGCCCTCGTCCATAGCAACCGGCTGGATGAGCTCAACGGTCATCTCAACGTTGTCGCCCGGCATAACCATCTCGGTGCCCTCCGGCAGCTTCACAACGCCGGTAACGTCAGTGGTACGGAAGTAGAACTGCGGACGGTAGTTGTCGAAGAACGGGGTGTGGCGGCCGCCCTCGTCCTTGGACAGAACGTAGACGGAGCCCTCGAACTTGGTGTGCGGGGTGTAAGCGCCCGGCTTGATGATGACCTGACCGCGCTCAACGTCCTCACGCTTCAGACCACGGAGCAGCAGAGCTGCGTTGTCGCCAGCCTCAGCGGTGTCAAGAAGCTTGTTGAACATCTCGATGGAGGTAACGGTGGTCTTCTGGGACTTCTCGCGGATACCGATGATCTCGACCTCGTCGTTGAGGTTGAGCACGCCACGCTCCACACGACCGGTAACCACGGTGCCGCGGCCGGAAATGGTGAAGATGTCCTCGATCGGCATCAGGAACGGCTTGTCGGTCTCGCGCTCCGGGTCCGGGATGGAGTCGTCACATGCCTGCATAAGCTCCAGGATGGAGTCAACCCACTTCTTCTCGCCCTCGAGAGCCTTCAGTGCGGAGATGTGGACGATCGGTGCATCCTCGTCGTACTCCTGCTCAGCCAGCAGATCACGAACTTCCATCTCAACCAGCTCGATGATTTCCTCATCATCGACCATGTCGCACTTGTTCAGTGCAACGAGGATGTACGGAACGCCAACCTGGCGAGCCAGCAGCACGTGCTCGCGGGTCTGCGGCATCGGGCCGTCGGTAGCTGCAACCACGAGAATTGCGCCGTCCATCTGAGCAGCGCCGGTGATCATGTTCTTGATGTAGTCGGCGTGGCCCGGGGCGTCCACGTGAGCGTAGTGGCGCTTCGGGGTGTTGTACTCCACGTGGGAGATGTTGATGGTAATACCGCGCTCGCGCTCCTCCGGAGCCTTGTCAATTGCGGAGTAGTCGAACGCCTTGTTCTCCTCCGGGTACTCCTGAGCCAGCACGGTGGTGATGGCAGCCGTGGTGGTGGTCTTGCCGTGGTCGACGTGACCGATGGTGCCAATGTTGACGTGCGGCTTCGTACGCTCGAACTTTGCCTTTGCCACTTGTTGTCCTCCTGGACTTCCATGTGGCTACGACCTTCGCAGCCACGTTGTTTACATTTGCCTTGCCTCATGGCCCGCATGCGCGAGACATGCTGCATCGACCATTTCACAATGTGCCAGTTACATGATCCTAGATTCTGAATGACCGTTTTTCAAACCGGCCGATCCGAGCAAACCGCGGATCCACCTAGTGAGTAACGGCCAACTCAAGCTCCACCCCATCTGGCTGGGTTTTTGGGCTGGAACTTCAGTAGGCCGCACCCCCTAGGGTGCGCTTCGTGCCTAGCTTTTACTATCGACGGCTCTGGCGTAGCCGTCGATAAGCCAAAGCACGAAGCGTTAGGGCAATTTACTTGCCGGTGCGCTGCTCGATGATCTCCTGAGCAACGCTCTGCGGAACCTCAGCGTAGGAGTCAAACACCATGGTGAAGTTCGCGCGGCCCGCGGTCGAGGAACGCAGGTCACCAATGTAGCCGAACATTTCGGACAACGGCACCTTAGCGCGAACAACCTTCGCACCGGAGCGGTCCTCCATTGCGTAGACCTGGCCACGACGGGAGCTGATGTCACCGTTAACGGTGCCCATGTACTCCTCCGGGGTCACAACCTCAACAGCCATGACCGGCTCAAGCAAAACCGGCTTAGCCTTAGCAACCGCTTCCTTCAGAACCTGGGAGCCAGCGAGCTTGAAGGCCATTTCAGAGGAGTCAACGTCGTGGTAGGCGCCGTCCTCAAGGGTGGCCTTAATGTTCACCAGCGGGTAGCCAGCGAGGTAGCCGTACTGCATCGCATCCTGGATACCAGCGTCCACGGACGGGATGTACTCCTTCGGCACGCGGCCACCGGTGACGGCGTTCTCGAACTTGTAGGTTGCGCTCTCGCCCTCCTCCAGCGTCTCCGGGTCCGGGTTGTACGGCTCGATGGTGACAATGACCTTTGCAAACTGGCCTGAACCACCGGTCTGCTTCTTGTGGGTGTAGTCCAGGGACTCCACCTTCTTGCGGATGGTCTCGCGGTAAGCAACCTGCGGGGAACCGATGTTTGCCTCGACCTTGAACTCGCGCTTCATGCGGTCAACCAGCACGTCGAGGTGCAGCTCGCCCATGCCGCCGATGATGGTCTGGCCGGTCTCCTCGTCCAGCTTGACGGTGAAGGTCGGGTCCTCTTCCGCCAGCTTCTGAATAGCGGTACCCAGCTTCTCCTGGTCAGCCTTAGTCTTCGGCTCAATGGCCACCTGGATAACCGGATCCGGGAAGTCCATGGACTCCAGGATGATCGGGTGATCCGGGTTGCACAGGGTGTCACCCGTGGTGGTTTCCTTCAGGCCAATGAACGCGTAGATGTTGCCGGCGTCAGCGTGCTCAACCGGGTTCTCCTTGTTCGCGTGCATCTGGAAGAGCTTGCCCACGCGCTCCTTCTTGGACTTCGTGGAGTTAAGCATCTGCTCGCCCGGGATTGCCTGGCCGGAGTAGACGCGCACGTAGGTCAGCTTGCCAAAGAACGGGTGCACAGCAATCTTGAATGCCAGTGCGGAGAACGGCTCTTCAACGGACGGCTTACGGACGAGCTCCTCGGAGCCGTCTACGGAGGTGCCGCGAACTTCGCCGATGTCCAGCGGGCTCGGCAGGTAGTCCACAACAGCGTCCAGGATCGGCTCGATGCCCTTGTTGCGGTACGCGGTACCACAGAACACCGGGTAGATCTCGGAGTTAACGGTCAGCTTGCGGATAGCGGCCTTGATCTCCTCAACGGTGAGCTCTTCGCCGCCGAAGTACTTCTCCATGAGCTCCTCATCGGACTCAGCAACGGTCTCGAGCAGCTTCTCGCGGTACTCGTCTGCCTTGTCCTGCAGCTCAGCTGGGATGTCAACGATCTGCGGCGGGGTGCCGGTCTCAACCTTGCCCGGCCACAGGTATGCCTTCATCTGGATGAGGTCAACAACGCCGTCGAAGTCGTCCTCAGCGCCGATCGGGATCTGCATAACCAACGGCTTGGCGCCGAGGCGGTCAACGATGGTGCCGACGGTGAAGAAAAAGTCTGCACCCAGCTTGTCCATCTTGTTCACGAAGCAGATACGCGGCACGTTGTACTTCGCAGCCTGGCGCCAAACCTGCTCAGACTGTGGCTCAACGCCTTCCTTGCCGTCGAAGACAGCAACAGCGCCGTCCAGAACACGCAGGGAACGCTCCACCTCAACGGTGAAGTCCACGTGACCCGGGGTGTCAATGATGTTGATCTGGTTGTTGTTCCAGAAGCACGTCACGGCAGCAGACGTAATGGTGATGCCGCGCTCTTTCTCCTGCTCCATCCAGTCGGTGGTTGCGCCACCGTCGTGGGTCTCGCCAACCTTGCGGTTGATACCCGTGTAAAACAGGATGCGCTCGGTCGTGGTGGTCTTACCGGCATCAATGTGAGCCATGATGCCGATGTTGCGGACCTTATTCAGGTCTTTAAGCACTTCTTGTGCCACGTTTTTACCCCAACTTATGAGTTGTCGACACCGCCCCGGCGCACGCTAGGGAGCCGAGATAGCGTCTTTGGCGGATATTGTCCTTGGTCGATTATTCCACTATTTGCGCGTGGAGGCAGGTTACGCACCCGTCGCTACGCAAACGGCCCGGGAGCAAGACTCCGACGCGTACGCGTGCGGACAACTTATCCACGGGCCGAAACGTAGAGCTCATAAGGCGCGAACCTATTACCAGCGGTAGTGGGCGAAGGCGCGGTTTGCCTCTGCCATCTTGTGCGTGTCCTCACGACGCTTCACAGATGCACCCAAGCCGTTGGACGCATCCAGGATCTCGTTAGCGAGGCGCTCAATCATGGAGTTCTCACGACGCTGGCGAGTGAAGGTCACCATCCAACGCAGAGCAAGCGTGTTGGAGCGGCCCGGCTCAACCTTGACCGGAACCTGGTAGGTAGCGCCACCAACACGGCGGGAACGAACCTCAAGGTCCGGGCGGATGTTGCCCAGTGCCTTCTCCAGGGTGCCAACCGGGTCAGTACCGGTCTTCTCGCGGCAGATCTCAAGCGCGCCGTAAACGATGCGCTCTGCGGTGGACTTCTTGCCGTCCTTCAGGATCTTGTTCACCAGCTGGGTAACCAGCTCGGAGTTGTATACCGGATCCTTAACTACGGGACGTACAGGTGCTTTTTGCTTACGCATTGTTCTTTACTGCCCCTTCTTCGCGCCGTAACGGGAGCGAGCCTGCTTGCGGTCCTTCACACCCTGGGTATCCAGAGCGCCACGGATGATCTTGTAGCGCACGCCCGGCAGGTCTTTCACACGACCGCCGCGCACGAGCACCATGGAGTGCTCCTGCAGGTTGTGGCCCTCACCCGGGATGTATGCGGAAACCTCAATACCGGAGGTCAGGCGCACACGTGCGACCTTACGCAGTGCAGAGTTCGGCTTCTTCGGAGTGGTGGTGTACACGCGGGTGCACACGCCGCGGCGCTGCGGGGAGCCCTTCAGGGCGGCCGTAGCAACCTCGGACTTCTTATCCTTGCGGCCCTTGCGGACCAGCTGCTGAATAGTAGGCATTCACGCTCTTTCTGTATTCACGACCCCACACACGCGCCCATACATGCAAAAATGGGGGCTCTTTCGCGGGGCCCTTCCGTCTGCATGAACCAACGCATGCAACGAGTGTCGCATGGAGTTCGAAACTTTCGCACCGCGCGAGAATGCGGGCGAAACCTCAATCAAGGTACTACACAGTTGGTTTTGGGAGCAAATTTCGCTTATCGACGCCCACGCCAAACCCCCCACACGCCCGTCCAATTCGTTTTACACTGCTGACATGACCAGCCGCACCGGGGTAGCACTTCGCTCAACACGTGACATGATCGCAGCTTCTGCAACCATTCCTGTCAGCGCCTTGCGTCTGCTTGTGCGTCATCTCCCCCAGCTGCTCACGCTCATCTGCGTCGGCTTGGCCGGCAGGCAGGCAGTGATCTGGCTGGCGGTGTGGCTGTCTAACTACAGCAGCTTTGGCGCAGCACTCATCATGCCGCTTGCGCCGCTGTCGGTGATGATGTCGCTGATCCTCTGCCTGTGGGTATTACGTCCGTCGTTGCCTTTTTTGGTGGAGACGTTCCCAGAGAGAGCGGAGACGCAATCGCGCACAAGGCTCCTGTCGGTCGGCGGGCTGCTGGTGTCGTTTCTCACGGTGTACGCCACGCACGGGATGTTGAAGGAGGATCTGCGGGATTTCCGGCGCGCCACGACTATCGACGAATACATGAACCAAGGCTTCAACGCCGACTTCAGCCGCGCTTTTGTGGATAGCACGGCGGCGCTCATCGCGTTGATTCTGGGCACGATCATCTTGCGCAAAATCATCGGCTATTTCGCGCTTGCAGAGAAAGGCCTCGGGCTGACGTATCTCTCCGCGTACCTTGAGGTGCTGTGGATGACCACAGTGTCGGTGTTTCTGACCAACCAGCTCTCGGCCGTGCAGGACTGGGCACTCACGCGCAGGAGTATCGCGCCGACCTACCGGTCCTACGTTGAGCTTTCAGAAAGCATTGAAAAATCCACTGGCGTCTTTGGGGAATGGTGGGCATGGCTCGCGGCGAAACTACCCACATTCAGCCAATTTGTCACGGTGCCCATTGCCTGGTTGACGCTGGGTGCGGTGGTGTTTGGCACCTCGTTGGTGGCCAAGCAGGCAGCCGAGAAAACCGAAGCCGACGCAAAAGCAGACGCCGGAACCGACGCCGACACTGCCAGCCCACGCCTGCGCCAGCGTGCCCGGCAGGCAGCGCGCAGTGAGGCGAAAACGGTGATGGACAACGCCTTAAAGCCCGTCGCTGGTCCGCTGAAAACCACGTGGAAAGGGCTGCGAACCCTTGCCCGCGCTGGCCTTGTGCCGATGGTGATCTTCTGCCTGGTGTTCATGCTGGCCACAAGCGTTGAGCTTGGCGTAGTCGAGCTTGGCCGCCTGATCGCCGGACCGCAGCAATCGCTTCAAAGTGAGCAAGCCGCCACATTCATCCTCGTATTCGCGCGCATGACGTATCTGATGGTGGTGGTGTGCCTCGTCGCCGCGGCGCTGGATCACTTCTTGCGCAGCACCTACTCGCCGTCGGCAAACTCCCCGAAGGGTTCGGGCTCTGGCAGCACCAACGTCACGTAGTGCGGTTCCTCCCAACCAACGTGCAGCGTGAGCGGCTGCACCCCCTCAGGCATGGCTATGGGGGTGAGTTTGCGCCAGGTGCCGGGTCGGGGCTCGCCGAAGCCCTCAACAATCTGCCCGTCTCCAACCAGCGGGCCGCCTTGACCCGGCAGGGTGCAGCCGTCTGCGGTACTTAAGTCCCGCTGCATCACCGGCTCCACAAATGCTCCATCTACCAGCTGGTACTCGCGACCATCCGAACCTGTCGCCCACATCCGGCAGCCTTGCAGCACGGAGTCCTGCGGCGCTGACCACTGCGTTAGCACCAGCCACGGACTGAAGCCCTCCGGCGCGTGCACCTCCAACACATCCTGCTGCTTCGGGTTGAGTTCCTGGAACTCCAGCACGCTGACCTGCGCCTGATACGTCGCGCCTTCAACATCCGCGATCGGAAACGCAAAGCTCCCCTCGCCGCCAGCCGGCACGAGTTCCTCGTTGCTCCACGTCCATGGCCGCACGATGCTGAAGTACGGCTGCATCGAAGCACCAACCATCAGCGCCACAGCCGCCGACGCCGCCACCCACCAGGCTTTCCTCACACCGTCACCTCCTCACGGACAATCTCCCCCTCGAACAGGGGCTTTTCTAGCTTGACGACGACCCGTGGCGCCATATGATCCCACGACGCCAACACCTTCAGCGTGGCGTCGTCAATCTTGTTTTCCGGCATCTCAAAGACGAACGTGCAGTCCACAGTCCTGCCCGGGTACAACACGGGGCAGCTGTTGCTCCAGCTGTTGGACTGGGTGAATTCCGTGCCGTCGGAAGCCGTGATGCTGCCTCGCACAAAGCCTATCGACGCCTCCGGGGTCACCCTGAAATCCACCACCATCCAAGAAGCGTTCGTGCTCATCCCGTTAAACACCGGCGTGACATACGTCCGGGTGTCCTCCACTGTGCCAATCTCAGGGGCGCTGCTTGTGTAATCAAAGGGCGCAAAGACCCGGTCCAGCGGGTTCGGCAGCTGCCCGCGGATGAATACCCCAAGGGTAAGCAGAGCCAGGACTACGGCGACGGTCCATACTTGGCGCGCAAATCCATCCATCACCGCAGACTCACCTCCGCCATGCGCTGCGTGGGCAGCCACATCATCTGGTTGTCCAAGAAGGAGCGCTTGTATTCGAGGGTCCAGATGACAAGGTTATCTGCGGCGTCGATACGCTGCTGCTCCTGTGGCTCATCATCGACTGGGGTGAACACCACCGCAATGTTCAAGGGCACCCCCGGGTTGGGGTTGATCACGTCGTAGACGGGCAGTTCCAGCGGCTCCCCCACCGGCGAAAGGCGCGCCACCGAGGGGGTGAATCTAGGCTGCTGATCCTCCGGCAGGCCGGAAACCTCAAGGTCAAACGCCGCTAGCAGGCGGGTCACCGGGCGTTTCGACGTATTGGTCAACCGCATCTCCACCACCCTTGAGCGATCTACCACGTAGGTTTTGCGGATCTGGAAATCAAACGGCGCGACCTCCACCTCCACAGGCTGCGCCAACGCGTTGACCCCCACCGGCGCGCTGGCATGGATGAACCCCTCGGGGTCGGCCTTCTCAAAGCCGCTGCGTAACCCAAGGAAGCCAACGAACACCACTAGCGCCAGAATGGTCATGTTGGCGCGCGTGAAAATGTCGCCAGCTACTGACCTGACAAATCCGTGCACACCAAGAATTCAACCACGCCTCAGCGTGCGGCGCAGCCTTTCTGGGTTCCCAGGCCAGCTAGGTCGGGCCCTGGCCGTCGCGCGGAAAAAACCGAAAGCCCGGCGCCCTCCTCGAACAGGAAGACAGCCGGGCTTTTGGGAAGCAGACCTAGCTACATGCCAGAGAACTAGATCTGATCGAAGCCGTACTCATCCAGCGGGACGGAGGCGCCGGTGAACTCGCCGTAGCCCTCATCGCCGTAGATGGAGTCGCCGAAGCTCGGGATCGAGTAGGCCGCGGAGCGAGCCGCCTCGGTCGGCTTGACCTGGATGTTGCGGTAGCGGGAAATGCCCGTACCAGCCGGGATCAGCTTGCCGATGATCACGTTCTCCTTCAGGCCGATCAGCTTGTCGGAGCGCTTGTTGATCGCGGCGTCCGTAAGCACGCGGGTGGTCTCCTGGAAGGAGGCTGCGGACAGCCAGGACTCCGTAGCCAGGGAGGCCTTGGTGATACCCATGATCTCGGAGCGCATCTCCGCCGGCTGGCCGCCGTCTGCAACTGCAGCGGCGTTGACCTGGCGGGCTTCCGCCAGATCCACCAGGGTGCCCGGCAGGAACTCGGTGGTACCCGAGTCGATGACGGTTCCGCGGCGCAGCATCTGGCGGATGATGATCTCGATGTGCTTGTCGTGAATGGACACACCCTGGGTGCGGTACACGGCCTGGACCTCATCGATCAGGTGCTTTTCCACACCACGGCGGCCGAGGACTTCAAGCACGTCGTGCGGGTCAGCGGCGCCGCGAAGCAGGCGCTCGCCCACCTCTACGCGGTCGCCTTCGCGCAGGGAGCGCTCGATGTAGGCGTCCGGGTTGGACTCCATCGGGCGGCGCACCTGGGCCAGGCCTTGGCGCTTCGACAGCTTCTCGTAGACCACAACATCCGAGCCGTCATCCGGGTGGATGGTCAGGGTCCAGAAGTTGCCCTCGTCCTCAAGGGTGATGGTGCCTGCCACGGATGCGATCGGTGCGCGGTTCTTCGGCACACGTGCCTCGAACAGCTCCTGAACACGCGGCAGACCACCGGTAATGTCGCCACCGACACCACCCTGGTGGAAGGTACGCATTGTCAGCTGGGTACCCGGCTCACCAATAGACTGTGCAGCGACGATGCCGACGGCCTCGCCGATATCCACCAGCTGGCCAGTAGCCATGGACTTGCCGTAGCACTTCGCGCAGACACCGGTCGGGGTCTGGCAGGTCAATACGGAGCGGACCTTGACGTCCACGATGCCGGCGGCCACGAGTGCGTCGATACGCTCCTCAGAAAGCTCAGCGCCAGCCTCAAGCACAACGTTGCCCTCGGCGTCCTTCGCGTCAGCTGCCAGGACGCGGCCAGAGACAGAGGTCTCGACCAGGTCATGACGGGCGTACTTCTTCTCGTTGTCCGAGCCTGCGAGGACAACGGCAACAGGTACCTTGACGCCCTGGTGGGTGCCACAGTCATCCTCGCGGACGATGACGTCCTGCGCCACGTCAACCAGACGACGGGTGAGGTAGCCGGAGTCTGCAGTACGCAGAGCCGTATCGGCCAGGCCCTTACGGGAACCGTGGGAGTTGTTGAAGTACTCCATCACGGTCAGGCCTTCGCGGAAGGAGGTCTTGATCGGACGCGTGATGTACTCACCACGCGAGTTCACAACCATGCCCTTCATGCCGGCCAGGGTCCAGATCTGGCGCATGTTACCGGCAGCACCGGACTTCACAATCATCGGAATCGGGTTGTCATCCGGGTAGAGATCCTCCACGGCCTGACCCACCTTGTTGGTAGCGTCCTGCCACAGCTCGACCAGGCGGTCGTAGCGGTTCTCCTCGGTCAGAGCACCCTTCTCCCAGAACTTGCGCTCAATCTCTTCTGCCTCGCGCTCGTACTCCTCCAAGACTTCG
Organism: Corynebacterium sp. HMSC29G08; assembly: GCF_001806875.1. Taxonomy (GTDB): domain Bacteria; phylum Actinomycetota; class Actinomycetes; order Mycobacteriales; family Mycobacteriaceae; genus Corynebacterium. The sequence continues at coordinate 7,200 of NZ_KV786279.1, read as the reverse complement.
TTCTTGTTCGGGAGCACCAGCACGTCAGACATGGAGATGGTGATGCCGGAGCGGGTAGCCCAGTAGAAGCCAGCGTCCTTCATCTTGTCCAGCACCTGAGCAACGGTGATCATGGGGTACTTCTCCACCATGGACTGGATGATGTCACCCAGCAGCACCTTGCCGGAGCCGCCGCCCTTGCGCACCATGGCGCCTTCCTGGTACGGGAAGTTGAACGGCATCAGCTCGTTGAACATGATGCGGCCCAGGGTGGTCTGGGTGGTCCAAGCCTGGCCCTTCTCCCAGCCGTCCGGGAACTGCTCGGCCTCGATCTCCGGCGTCGGACGCAGGTGATCAATGCGCACCTGGATCGGTGCCTGCAGGCCAAGTACACCCAGGTCGTAAGCCATGATGGCTTCACGGTAGGAGGAGTACACGCCACGTGCCGGGCTGTTCTCATCAGCAGGAGCGTATGCGCCCTCGCCGCCGATCTCGTTTTCGCCCTTCAGCATGGTCAGGAAGTACAGGCCGGTCACCATGTCCAGACGCGGCATAGCCAGCGGCTTGCCGGACGCCGGGGACAGGATGTTGTTGGAGGACAGCATCAGGATGCGGGCCTCAGCCTGTGCCTCAGCGGAAAGCGGCAGGTGAACAGCCATCTGGTCACCGTCGAAGTCGGCGTTGAACGCCTCACAAGCCAGCGGGTGCAGCTGAATTGCCTTACCCTCAACCAGCTTCGGCTCAAACGCCTGGATACCAAGGCGGTGCAGCGTCGGTGCGCGGTTCAACAGCACCGGGTGCTCTGCAATGGCCTCTTCCAGCACGTCCCACACCTCAGGACGCTGACGCTCCACCATGCGCTTCGCGCTCTTGATGTTCTGCGCGTAGTCATTGTCCACCAGGCGCTTCATCACAAACGGCTTGAACAGCTCAAGTGCCATCAGCTTCGGCAGACCGCACTCATGCAGCTTCAGCTGCGGACCAACAATAATCACGGAACGGCCGGAGTAGTCCACACGCTTACCCAGCAGGTTCTGGCGGAAGCGGCCCTGCTTACCTTTCAGCAGGTCAGACAGGGACTTCAGCGGACGGTTACCCGGGCCGGTGACCGGGCGGCCGCGGCGACCGTTGTCAAACAGTGCGTCCACGGACTCCTGCAGCATGCGCTTCTCATTGTTCACGATGATCTCGGGTGCGCCGAGGTCAATCATGCGCTTGAGGCGGTTGTTGCGGTTGATCACGCGACGGTACAGGTCATTGAGGTCGGAGGTAGCGAAACGGCCACCGTCCAGCTGCACCATCGGGCGCAGCTCTGGAGGGATCACCGGGATCGCGTCCAGGATCATGCCTGCCGGATCGTTGCCGGAGCGCTGGAACGCAGCGACAACCTTCAGACGCTTCAGTGCGCGGACCTTCTTCTGACCCTTGCCCTCAGCGATGATGCCGCGCAGCTCCTCAGCCTCAGCATCCAGGTCAAAGTTGCGGATCAGGGTCTGGATAGCCTCCGCGCCCATGCCGCCGGTGAAGTAGTCCTCGTAGCGGTCGATGAGTTCCTCATACAGGTTCTCATCAATAATCATCTGCTTCGGAGCAAGCTTGGTGAAGGTGGTCCAGATCTCGTCCAGACGCTCCACCTCACGCTCACCCGCCTCACGGAGGTGGGTCATCTCCTTGTCAGCAGCGTTCTGCACCTTCTTGCGTGCAGCGGCGGTTGCGCCAGCAGCCTCGAGCTCAGCCAGGTCTTCTTCCAGCTTCTGAGCGCGCTCGGCGATCTCAGAGTTGGCGTCGTCCTCGACTTCCTTCTTCTCCATGATCATCTCTGCCTCAAGGGTGGAGAGATCATTGTGGCGTGCCTCTTCATCAACGCTGGTGATGATGTTGGCAGCGAAGTAAATAATGCGCTCAAGGTCCTTCGGCGCCAGGTCCAGCAGGTAGCCCAGACGGGACGGCACACCCTTGAAGTACCAGATGTGCGTCACCGGTGCAGCCAGCTCGATGTGGCCCATGCGCTCACGGCGAACCTTGGACTTGGTCACCTCGACGCCACAGCGCTCACAAATAATGCCCTTGTAGCGGACACGCTTGTACTTGCCGCAGGCGCACTCCCAGTCACGGGTGGGGCCGAAGATGCGCTCACAGAACAGGCCGTCCTTCTCCGGCTTCAAGGTGCGGTAGTTAATGGTCTCCGGCTTCTTTACCTCGCCGTGGGACCAACGACGGATGTCGTCGGCGGTGGCCAGGCCGATGCGAAGCTCATCGAAGAGGTTTACGTCAAACACGTAAAACTTCCTTTTCAGTAGTTGTTTGGGGTTGAGGTTCGTAGTGTTCGCGGTGACGTCGACAAGCACAATGCTTCTCGACGCCCCGCCCCAGCCTTACGCCGTATCAGCTGCCGCACCCTCATCGCGGGAAAGGTTGATACCCAGCGAGGATCCAGCCTGATCAAACTCATCATCGTCGCCGTCAAGCTCCATCGGCGTGCCGTCGGTGGAAAGCACCTCCACGTTCAGGCACAGCGACTGCAGCTCCTTCAGCAACACCTTGAAAGACTCCGGAATACCCGGATCCGGAATGTTGTCGCCCTTCACAATCGCCTCGTAGACCTTCACGCGGCCAACAACGTCATCCGACTTGATGGTCAGGAGTTCCTGCAGGGTGTAGGCAGCGCCGTATGCCTGCATTGCCCACACCTCCATCTCACCGAAACGCTGGCCACCGAACTGGGCCTTACCGCCCAGCGGCTGCTGCGTAATCATGGAGTACGGGCCGGTGGAACGAGCGTGAATCTTCTCGTCCACCAGGTGGTGCAGCTTCAGCATGTACATGTAGCCAACCGAAATCGGGTACTTGTACGGTTCACCGGAACGGCCGTCAAACAGGATGGTCTTGCCGTTCTCATCCACCATGACGTCACCGTCACGGTTCGGCTTGGAGTTAGCAAGCAGGCCTGCGATCTCATCGTTAGTCGCACCGTCAAACACCGGGGTTGCAGTCAGCGACTCTGCAGGCACGTCATAGAGGTGCTCCGGCAGCGTCTCCAGCAGCTTCGCGTTCTTCGGGTCATCCGGGTTCACCGTCCAACCGGCCTTAGCCAGCCAGCCCAAGTGCACCTCGAGGACCTGACCAATGTTCATACGACGCGGAACACCATGGGTGTTCAGGATGATGTCCACCGGGGTACCGTCCGCCATGAACGGCATGTCCTCCTGCGGCAGGATCTTGCCAACAACACCCTTGTTGCCGTGGCGACCAGCCATCTTGTCGCCGTCCTGGATCTTGCGCTTCTGTGCAACATAGACGCGGATCATCTCGTTGACGCCCGGAGCCAGATCATCATCGTCCTCACGAGCGAAGCGACGAACAGCGATGACCTTGCCCTGCTCACCGTGCGGCACCTTCAAAGAGGTATCGCGCACCTCGCGAGCCTTCTCACCGAAGATGGCGCGCAGCAGGCGCTCCTCCGGGGTCAGCTCGGTCTCACCCTTCGGGGTGACCTTACCCACCAGGATGTCGCCGTCACGCACATCCGCACCAATGCGGATGATGCCACGCTCATCCAGGTCCTTCAGCACGTCCTCGGACACGTTCGGGATCTCGCGGGTGATTTCCTCAGCACCCAGCTTGGTGTCACGAGCATCAATCTCGTGCTCCTCTATGTGCACCGAGGTCAGGATGTCCTCCTCAACCACGCGCTGGTTGAGGATGATGGCGTCCTCGTAGTTGTGGCCTTCCCACGGCATGAACGCAACCAAGAGGTTACGGCCAAGTGCCATCTCGCCGTCCTTGGTGCCTGGGCCATCAGCAATGACCTGGCCAGCCTCAACGCGATCCCCCTGGCTCACAATCGGAGTCTGGTTGTAGCAGGTGCCCTGGTTGGTGCGCTCGAAGGTACGCAGCATGTAGGTGTCGCGGCCACCCTCGTCGTCCATGATGGTGATGTAGTCACCGGTCACGGTCTCAACCACACCAGCCTTCGCGGAGATCACAGTGTCGCCAGCATCGTATGCAGCGCGCTGCTCCATACCGGTTGCCACGTAAGCAGCCTCCGCGCGCAGCAGCGGCACAGCCTGCTTCTGCATGTTCGCACCCATCAGGGCACGGTTAGCATCGTCGTGCTCCAGGAACGGAATCATTGCCGTAGCAACGGAAACCATCTGACGCGGGGAGATATCCAGGTAGTCAACGCCCATCGGGCCGACAACGCCGATGTCGCCGTCCTTCAAGCGGACCTCAATACGCTCACCGGTCAGGTTGCCGTCCTTATCCATCGGAGTAGCCGCCTGCGCAATGGCGTAGCGGTCCTCCTCATCAGCGGTGAGGTAGTCAACCTGGTCGGTCAGCTTGCCGTCATTGACCTTCTGGTACGGCGTCTCAATGAAGCCGAATGCGTTAACGCGAGCGTACGAAGACAGTGCACCGATCAGACCAATGTTCGGGCCTTCCGGCGTCTCAATCGGGCACATACGGCCGTAGTGGGACGGGTGCACGTCACGCACCTCAATGCCGGCACGCTCACGGCTCAGACCACCCGGGCCGAGCGCGGAGAGACGACGCTTGTGCGTCAGGCCAGACAGGGAGTTGTTCTGGTCCATGAACTGAGACAGCTGCGAGGTACCGAAGAACTCACGGATAGCAGCCGAAACCGGGCGCACGTTGATCAGAGACGTCGGGGTGATGGACTCCGCATCCTGCGTGGTCATGCGCTCACGCACAACACGCTCCATACGGGACAGGCCCACGCGAACCTGGTTCTGGATCAGCTCGCCCACCGTGCGCAGACGACGGTTACCAAAGTGGTCAATGTCATCAGTGCTGATCGGGATGATCTCACCGGACGGCGAGGTCATCTCGGACTCACCTGCGTGCAGGCGCACCAAGTACTCAAGGGTGGTTGCAATGTCCTCTTCGGTCAGCGTCATCAAACCGTCATGATCGCCGCCGAGGCCCAGCTTGCGGTTGATCTTGTAGCGGCCCACGCGAGCAAGGTCATAACGCTTTGCCTTGAAGAAGGAGTTCTCCAGCAGGGACTGCGCAAGGTCACGCGTCGGCTGCTCGCCCGGGCGCTGCTTGCGGTAGATCTCCAGCAGCGCCTCATCGGTGTTAGCCACACCGTCAGACTCAAGGGTGGCCATCATGATCTCGGAGAAGCCGAAGCGCTCCGTGATCTGCTCGGCGGTCCAGCCAAGCGCCTTCAACAGGACGGTCACCGGTTGACGACGCTTACGGTCAATACGCACACCAACCGTGTCGCGCTTGTCCACGTCAAACTCCAGCCACGCACCGCGCGACGGAATCACCTTCACAGAGTGCAGTGGGCGCTCCGTGGACTTATCAATCGTCTCGTCGAAGTACACGCCCGGAGAACGTACGAGCTGGGAAACAACCACACGCTCCGTGCCGTTGACAATGAAGGTGCCCTTCTCCGTCATCAGCGGGAAATCGCCGATAAACACGGTCTGGGACTTAATCTCCTGCGTGTCATTGTTAATAAACTCCGCCGTGACGTACAGCGGCGCGGAGTAGTTGATGTCCTTGTCTTTAGCTTCCTCGATGGTGTACTTCACATCTTCGAAGCGCGGCTCGGACAAGCTCAGGCTCATATTGCCCGAGTAATCCTGGATCGGAGAGATCTCCTCGAGGATATCCTCCAAGCCACTCGTGACACGAGCGGTTTCGCCGCGCAGCTGCTGCTCGCGCTCACGCCACTCGGACGTGCCCACGAGCCACGCAAAAGATTCAAGCTGCACATCGAGCAGGCCCGGGACGGTAATGGGCTCATTGATTTTGGCGAACGAGTAACGCTCGGGCGCCCCGGGGATTTCAGCCATTGACATGGTCTGGTCTGAGACTGCCAAGTTGGGTCCTTCCAGCACCTTAGCGGAGGCCGCAAAAATCTGCTCTGGCATACAGATCTGCGGCATTTCCGCTGGTTAAGTTAGCATTCGGTCTGCTTCGGAAGTTCCGCCCCCAGAGACAACAAAATCACCTTGTCAAATCGGCCTTCATCTACCGCATCTGCAAGGTTTGCGCGCACACTGGAGACGGCTTCCAGCGCAACGAATGAGCTTATACCACATCTCTGCTCTTGTAAAGAGATGCCCCACCCGCGGACACCCTACCATCCAAACGGCGCTGCGCGAGTATCCACGCGAGCCCCGCCAGCGTCAAGATGCCACCAGCACCAATGGCGATGCGGGAAGCAAGCGTACCCCACGTTGGCGCGGACAGACGAGCCAGCTCCTTGAGCAGTTCACTGGCCTGCTCCGGGTCTGTTTGCGCGCCATAGGTTACGACGTTCTCCAGCCCGTTCCCCTCAGCATCCGCGTAGTAATCATCCACCGCTTCACGCAGGCCCACCACCAGGCCAGATGCCTGATCCACCAGGAGTTCACGCTCCGCGGCGTGGAACAGATAGGTGCGCTGATCTTCGGTGAAGCCCAGGTTGCGATCATCAGCGAAACGCTGCGCCAGATTTGTCGGCGCAACAACCTGGCGGAAGGTGTAAACAGTGCGGCCTTCCATCTCTTCCTCGCCCACGAACTGGGCGGGGGCAGTCCCACGAAGCGTGGGGTCAAAGACTTCATAGTCACGCTGCTCCACGTTTGCCGGGAACTTCAGCCACGCCCCCTCAATCGGCACAGGTACCTCCGGCATGGCCATCACCAGCTGCACGTCGGCAGGCTCAAGGACCTCCCCTGTTAGCCGGTCCATCTGGAACGACCACGTGGATGCGGTCACCAAATTCTCAAAGTCACTTGGCGCGTCCCCCGCGCGCAACGTGTCCCCCACGCGCACCGACATCGTGTTCTCATCTGAGGGCTCACGAATCTCCATGTACAGCTGGCGCGTCACCGGCGCAGGCTTAGCATCGCGCGTGCCGTTTGGATCAGTCAACGTCCACGTCGCGGAACTGAGAGTAAGCGGCAGACGGGCATCCCACACCAGGAACTTTGGCGCCACCAGTCCCGCAACCAGCAGCGCAACACCCAACACCACCATCAGCGCTGGCAAAACCGGGGACTTATGCATGGTGCGCTACTTTACCGCAGCCCCTTTCTTGCGGGGCTGGATCTGGCGACACACCGAACCGACACATCGAACGACGCTGTGTGAGGTGTCAATATTTCTGCGGGCAACGGACCCCGCAGGGCCTGAAGGAGGCCACCTCGCCTCCGATTTATGTTGCTTCCGGACGGAAAAAATACGGATCACACTCAACCT
>NZ_KV786278.1 GCF_001806875.1 Corynebacterium sp. HMSC29G08 | reverse complement strand
GGTTTACCCGTCCACAAAATTTGACACAGCCCAGTTTGATTGCCGTGATCAATTGACCAGAGAATGGCACTTGTTGTTTCGAAAGTTCTTGGGGCACCAATACGGACAAGAGCCAGATGAGGTTCTTTGGAAAGCGTACGGGAATTTGGATTCACCCTGGTATATTTGCAGAAAACTGAAACAATTCTATAGTCCTATTGAATTGGAGAATCTAGTTAAGTCATCGTCTTATTGGCGAGAGCGATCACTTCCGTGGAATTCCGAGGGGCTACGCGATTCGGTGGGTAGATTCGTTGGTAACTACTCTGGTGACAAGAACATTGAATTGGCATTTGTGGAAATCTCGGTTGGAGGTACCATGAAATGCTTATAAGACGAAAGTTTTCGCCTGAGGCTGCAATTAGAATAAATGTTCTTGTGGACGCGTATGTGACTTCATTTCTTGGCGCATCCGTGGGTTACCTGACCATTCAATCTGGTCTTGAGAGTCAAGGCGTATTGCATGCGGTAGGCATTGGCATTGTGATTGGGACGGTACTGTCATTGCCGCTTGCGCGACTCGGAGATGTTGTGGGGGAAACAACTGTCCTCGGTGGTGTTCAGATCTTGCAATTTGTCTCATATATTGCGCTTGGAATAGTCCCCGGTCATATTCCAATGCTGGGAACGCTGGTTGGAATCTTTCTGCTTGGAAGGTTTGTTTCGCCTTTGAGGGGCGCCCTTCCTCCGCGCTACTTGCAAAAAGAAGAGCTAGTCAGTTTCAAGGTTGCGCTACGAACGTCAACGTTAACTGTCGTCCTACTCGGTACTGCCACCGTATCGTGCGCATTGTTCTTTGGTATACCTATTCGAATCTTTTCATCGATACTTGGAGGTATTGGATACTTGATTTGCATTCTTTCGACCCAAGTGTTGAAGAAAATGCAACAAGTTGAGGTTGTGAGACGAAATTCATTTGCCCTTAGGCTTTCACTGGGATCTGACGTTTGGATTTCTTGTCTTAAAGTTGTCATATCATTCGCAATTATCGCAACCGGTTCTGTTCTAATTCCGTACATTCTTGCTTCTAAGGGCACCAATCTTAGTTGGTTGCTATTTTGCTCCGTGTTTATAGAAATTGCGATCAATTATGCGATCCAGAAGAATTCCCGTTTCAAGAATGGGAACAGGATCTCAAATTTGGCCCTTCTCATTTTGGCAGTTTCCTTGGGGATTTGCGGGGGATTTCTCTTGATTGCCAGTGCCATTTTCTTGAAATCGATGATTGCTTTTTCAATTGCGCTGATTGCGGTTTTTTGTTTGAATCATACCGCCCAGACCTTTGCAACAATAATGGCCTGGCAGTTTCAGTACGAAAAGGGTGATGACCAGGATCGATCATTCGTAGTTGCAATATTTTCAATGGCGTCAGCTCTTGGAGTCGGCTTTGCTAATTTTTCAGGAGCAGAAATATATGAATTTGTGGGTTTGTGACTGTAGCCTTAATTGGGTTTGTAAAATCCCCATTGTCAGCAGTTCCAATTGAAGTGAACGTCGGTGAATTGTTCCTAAATAGGTTGTCGACTCCGTAGGTGAGATTGGGGCCCGACCCCCGAAAAGTAGACACCATCAA
>NZ_KV786277.1 GCF_001806875.1 Corynebacterium sp. HMSC29G08 | reverse complement strand
CAGAGGTGTCTACCAAACAGGGGTCAGGTCCGAGAGCCCCGGAACCACGCTGGCTACTAGCAGATAACGAAACCACGCATGCAAAACCCCAGGTGGAATGTGTAGACACGCCACTGTTTCCGTGTTGTGTGCTAGCAGAGCTCCGGAACCAGGCTGGCTACTAGCAGATAACGACAACAAGCATGCAAAACCCCAGGTCGAATGTGTAGACACAGCACCGTTTACGCGTTGTGTGCTAGCAAGCCACCGCAAACACGCTGGCTACTAGCAGATAACGAAAAGGAGCTGGCTGCAAGCAGACCACTACGAAACAAGCTGGTTTTTGTGCGTGCTGCGAGCACGGTAGCGTTGCATGCACGGTAGCGTTGCAGGCATGGAAGCAGCTGCACGGGCTTACGACCTGGTAAAAACATACGGCCAGGGGGATACAACAATCGCTGCCCTGGACCACGTCAATGTTGAGTTTGAACGCGGGGCGTTTACTGCGATTATGGGCCCGTCGGGCTCCGGTAAGTCCACGCTCATGCACACGATGGCTGGGTTGGATTCGTTTACTTCGGGGGAGGTGTGGATTGGGGGGACGGCGTTGGCGTCGTTAAGCGATAAGCAAATCACCGAACTGCGACGCGACCGGCTGGGATTCATATTCCAGTCCTTCAACCTGGTTCCCACGCTTACGGCAGCTGAGAACATTACGCTGCCGACGGACATCGCCGGCAGGAAGATTGACAGTGCCTGGTTCGATGAGATTACGCAACGCCTCGGCCTTAAAAACAGGCTGAGCCACCGACCAAGTGAGCTGTCGGGTGGCCAACAACAGCGTGTGGCGTGCGCGCGTGCCCTGGTGAGCAAGCCGGAGATCATTTTCGGTGATGAGCCGACCGGCAACCTGGACTCCAACTCTGGCAACGAGGTGCTGAGCATCCTGAGACATGCGGTGGATCATGACGGCCAGACGGTGGTCATTGTCACCCATGACGCGAAAGCGGCGTCCTACGCGGACCGCGTGGTGTTTTTGCGCGACGGCCAGATTGTGCAGGAACTGCAGGATCCAACGATGGATAGGATCTTGCAGATCATGGCTGGGATTGAGGGCTGATGGCGGGTTCGCGTTCCGCGTTGGCGAAGGTCTCGCTGCGCAACATTGGCGCACATAAGTTGCGGCTTGCGCTAACAGTGCTGGCAGTTACGCTGGGTACGGCGTTTATCTCTGGTTCCATGATGTTTACCAACATGTTGGAGCGCACCTTCGACTCGGCTGTCAACACGATCTACGAAGGCTCCGACGTAGTGGTTGAGCCAGCAGAGGGAATGGGTGCGCTCCCTGCGGAGGCGGCGGACGCGATCCGCAGCACCGCCGGTGTTGCGCGTACCAACGCTGCTGACACGACGGTAGTTGTCGCTGCCCACGATGATGAGGAAGCCATCCAAACCCGCCAGGGGATGGCGACAGTTGAGGTGCACTACGGGCCTGATGAATCGGTAGGTCAGAGCATTTCGCTTATCGACGGCAACGTGCCCAACCCCCACGCAAACCCCGCCGAGGTGGTCCTGAACGCCAATGGGGCGCAGCACTACGGTGTCGCCTTGGGCGAAGAGATCATCGTGGTGGATAACAACGGTCGCAACACGGCGCGTGTCGTCGGGCTGTATGAGGATGGTCGGACGCAGGGGACGTCGTTACGCTTCTTGCTCCCTGAAGAAGACTACCTGGACTTCTATGTCACCGATGGGTACGTGCCGGCGCTGAAACTGAGTGTGGGTGCGTCGGTGGACGCCGAGACACTTCGCGAGACGATTGCGCAGGCCCACCCGGATCTTAAGGTGAGCACCGGTGATGAGGCGGCGGAGGAAGCGAGTGAGCAGGTCCGCGAGGCGCTGTCGTTTGTCTCTTACTTCCTCATTGCCTTTGGGCTTGTGGGGCTGTTGGTTGGCACGTTTTTGATTGCCAATACGTTCTCTATGATCGTGTCGCAGCGGACGAAGGAGTTTGCGCTGTTGAGGGCGCTTGGGGCGTCTCAACGCCAGGTGACCCGATCTGTCGCTGTAGAGGCGTTGCTGGTTGGTTTGCTTGGCTCTGCTCTTGGTGTGGCAGCCGGTGCGGGCCTAGTGGCCGCGATCCGGTTCGGCATGGAGCGCTACGGCATGGCGCTGCCAGCTGGTGGGGTGGGCCTGTCTGTGCAGGCGATGGCGGTGCCGATTGTGGTGGGCGTGATTGTCACCATGGTCTCAGCGTGGGCGCCGGCGGTGCAGGCCGGACGCGTGGAGCCGGTAGCGGCAATGCGCGCCAGCGAATCCGCCGCACCACAACCGTTGACCACCCGGACGGTGTGGGGCACACTCCTGGTTGTCGCAGGTATCGCGGCAGGTGTAGCGGCGCTGATGCTTACCGACGCCACAACCGCCAACCGCGCCAAACTCGTCGGTGTAGCTGCTGTGGCGGTAATCGCAGGCATGTTCTTGGCTGGGCCGGCGATGAGTCTGCCTCTCGTGCCGCCGCTGGGGCGTGTGATTGGCGCACCGTTTGGTATGGCGGGGAAGTTGGCGTCTACAAACACGCGTCGTAACCCGCGGCGTACCTCCGCAACAGCGTTTGCACTGATGCTCGGCATTGCGCTGGTGACCATGATCGGTATGTTGGGTGCGTCCATGAAGCATTCCGTGGACACCGTTGCGGAAAACGAAGTCAGCGCCGACTATGTGCTGGCTGGCCCGATGCTGGGGGCGTTTCCCATCCCGAACGACCTGATGGAGCGCATCCCAGAAGTTGAGGGTGTCAGTGCCGTTGCCGCTTACACCGAGGTACCGCTGACGCTGGACGGCAAATACGCCAACCAGGTGGGCCAGTTTGGCACGACCTCTGTGCTCTACGGCGACCCTGGTGATTTGACCAGCATGAAGATAGTTGCGGGTTCCTCCAAGCTGGAGGGCAATACCGTGATCGCACCTCTTGCCTGGGCACAGGAGCGCGGCTGGGAAGTAGGCGACACGGTGACCGTGGCAGCACCTGGGATTTCCACCAACGTGGTGGAGGCGACCGTGAGCGGCATCTTTGATGAGTCATCGATCTTCCTTGCCGCAGTTGCTAGTGCGGATCTTGCGCAGCAGGTGGCGCCCGGCAGCGGCAGCATCATGATGATGGGCGTGAAAGGCGACGGCAGCGTAAGCAGAGAGCAGCTCCGCGCCAACCTAGAAGCTGAGGTGAAACACGACATTGTGGTCCAAGTGCAATCCAAGGACGACCTTTCTGGCGAAGTGCTGGACCTGATTGATCAGATGCTGTTCATCCTGTACGCCCTGCTGTCATTGGCAGTGGTGATTGCGGTGCTGGGCATTGTGAATACGTTGACGCTGTCGGTGATTGAGCGCAGACAAGAAATTGGGATGCTGCGTGCCGTGGGCACACACCGCCGCCAGGTGCGCACCATGATCATCTTGGAGTCGGTGCAGATGGCGTTCTTCGGTGCAGTCCTCGGCGTCGTCATGGGTCTGGGTATTGGGTGGACATTCCTCACCGTGCTTGCAGACCAAGGCCTGGAACACATCGTGGTTCCCTGGGACTTGGTGTGGACCATGCTGGCCGGCAGCATTGTTGTGGGTATTTTGGCGGCGCTGTGGCCGGCAACACGGGCAGCGAAGACGCCGCCGCTTGACGCTATTGCTGACTAGCGCTGACTAGCGCTGACTAGCCGAAGCCACGGCGGCCCCACAGCATGCCCATCCCACAGGCGGCGATGCCCACTGCCGCCGTGAACGCTGCATACTTGGCAAACTCGCCCCATTGGCGCTGCTTATATAACGTGCCCAGCTCTTTAGCCAGTGAGGACCAGGTAGACATCGCCCCGGCAAAGCCGGCGCCCAGAGCAAGCTGCCAGAAAATGGGAAGCGCCATGGAAAAACCCAGCACGGTGCAGGCAACAATGTTGGCCGTAAAGGTGCCCGCGCGTGGGTGCGGGATGTGGGAGAGCGCCCAGCGGGCAATCCCGCCGAAAAACGCACCGACGGCCACGGTAGCCAGGGTGAGCAGCAGAGAAAGCAACGCAACACTATTAACCACGACGCCTCCTCATAGCGTCCCCGGCAAGCCAGGAGGCGATGCACGCGCTAAACGTAATCACCATATAGATCAACGCGCCGAGCATGGTGAACTCCAAGGCGGTGGCAGCCACGATGGAGTAACTGGTGAACCCACCCAAAAAACCAGTGCCCCAAAACGCGCCTGGCTTGAAATACCCCATGGCCAGGCAACCGAGCATGTTAACCACAAGCATGGCAATGATTGCGGTTGTATCGCCGTGGCCTGTGTACAAGGTCACCAGATGCCGCGTGGACGCGCCGAACGCGGCGCCAAGGCCCACGAGGAGCCCTGCGGAGAGTTGGTTGGTCTGCATAATCGGACATGCTAGTTGCCGAACCGCTGTGGCCCCCACTGCGAACCCCGCTGAGAACCCCACTGCCTAAGTTGCAATGTCTGGCAGAAACTCCAAAGACGCGTCAAGATGGATGTTGAACACCCTTGATGCACAAAAGGAGTACATATTATGGCCCATGAACGCGCCGGTCAGATCGCACTGCCCGAGGACTTGGTTGATATCGCAGAGCTGGTCACCGCGTACTACACGCGTGAGATTGACCCGCAGGATGTGGACCAGCAGGTAGCGTTTGGTACGTCCGGTCACCGTGGATCCAGCCTGGATAATGCGTTTAATGAGGCGCACATTCTGGCTACAACTCAGGCGATTGTGGATTACCGCAGCCAGGAGAACATCGGCGGGCCAGTCTACATTGGCCGTGATACGCACGCGCTGTCGGAGCCGGCGATGGTGTCCGCACTTGAGGTGCTCATTGCCAATGCGGTGCCGGTGTTTGTGGACGCTGCGGGGCGCTACACCCCAACCCCTGCGGTCTCGCACGCGATCCTGTCGCACAATGCTGCGCTTGCTGGCGGGGTGACGGGCACGGACCCGAAACGTGCCGACGGCATTGTGATCACCCCTTCCCACAACCCGCCGCGCGACGGTGGCTTCAAGTACAACCCGCCAAGTGGTGGTCCTGCGGGCACTGATGCGACCGACTGGATCGCCGCACGCGCAAATGGATACCTGGGTCGGGCTCTAGAAGGCGTGAAGCGCGTCCCGGTCAGCGGTGTGTTGGATGAGCGGGCGCAGCGTTTTGACTTCATGGGCAACTACGTTGCGGACTTAGACAACGTGGTGGACATGGCCGCGATCCGGGAATCTGGCCTGCACATTGGCGCGGACCCGATGGGCGGCGCGAGCGTGGATTACTGGGGCGCGATTGCCGAGGCCTATGGGCTCAACCTTGAGGTGGTCAACCCGAATGTGGATGCCACCTGGCGGTTCATGACCCTGGATACGGATGGGCAGATCCGTATGGACTGCTCCAGTCCGAACTCCATGGCGTCGCTTGTTCACAATCGTGAAAAGTTCGACATTGCTACTGGTAATGACGCGGATGCGGACCGTCACGGTATTGTCACACCGGACGCCGGGCTGATGAACCCGAACCACTACCTGGCAGTTGCCATTGAGTACCTGTTTAGCCACCGCGACGGCTGGACGCAGGACACCGCGGTGGGTAAGACGTTGGTGTCTTCCTCAATGATTGACCGCGTTGTGGCATCCCTTGGCCGCACCTTGGTAGAGGTGCCGGTTGGGTTTAAGTGGTTTGTGCCTGGTCTTATCGACGGCAGCGTGGGCTTCGGCGGCGAAGAATCCGCAGGTGCTTCCTTCTTGCGTAAAAACGGCACCGTGTGGTCCACCGACAAGGACGGCATCATCCTTGACTTGCTGGCCTCTGAAATCACTGCGGTAACTGGCAAGACCCCGTCTACGCGATACCGCGAGCTGGAAGCACAATTTGGGGCACCGGCCTATGCGCGTATCGACGCAGCCGCCAACCGCGAACAAAAAGCCACCCTCAAGGCACTGTCGCCTGAGCAAGTACCGGCAACGGAGCTGGCAGGCGAGCCGATCACGGCGAAGCTGACCAACGCGCTGGGCAACAACGCCGCTATTGGTGGGCTGAAGGTGACCACCGAAAACGCCTGGTTCGCGGCACGCCCCTCTGGCACCGAAGACAAGTACAAGATTTACGCCGAATCCTTCCACGGTGCGGAGCACTTAAAGCGCGTGCAGGACGAGGCGGTTGCAATTGTTTCGGAGGTGCTTGGGAAGTAGTGTTTTGGGGGTGAGCGTAGGCGTCGATAAGCAAAAGGCCCTCAATGTTCTAGCGGCGCTGGTCAGGTTTGGCCTGGCAGCAATGTGGATTCTGGCCGGCGTGACCAAACTTGGGGACCACATGCAGGTCACTCAATCCATTGAAGCCTATGAGATTTTCACCCCCTACTGGTCGAACCTACTGGCCTATGTCATTGGGCCACTTGAACTAGCCGGCGGCCTGTTTCTGCTGCTGGGCCTCAAGATCCGTGCGTCTGGCTGGGTATCCATGGCGGTGCTGGTGATGTTTGTGATCGGCCTGTGGTCTGTGTATGCGCGTGGCATGGTGATTGATTGCGGGTGTTTCAGCCCCGGCGATCGCCGACCGCAGCCGGTGGACGTGCTGTGGGCCATTGCGCGAGATATTGGATTCATGATTGCCACGGCGTTTATGATCTACCGTCCATTTAAGAAGTTGGCGATTTACCCGTAGAATTTGTGGCGACCAGATATTTGACTCATGAGGAGAACTGAACCGTGACCACGCGGAAAGTGCAGAACCCTAACTCCAAAGGCGGCTCTGCCTTCATTTGGGCCGTAGCAGCCGTTATCGCAATTGCGGCGCTGGTGATTGGCCTGATCATTTTTAACGGCAATAATGAGCGAAATGAGGCTCGTGAAGCGGCGAAGGCTGATATGTCCGGCATCACCGTCGAGTGGGCCGAAGGTGAAGGCGTTATTCACCTCAAGGGCGCAAACGTGGACGCGCCGACTGGCCAGCTGTTTGAGGACTTTGCGTGTGGACACTGCGCAACCCTGCACATGACTACTGATGCAGACATGCTGCAGGCTCTTCGCGACGGCTCCATCAACGTCGAACTTCGCCCCATGGTGTTCCAGGACCGCGGCGCGGTAGGCCACTCCACCAATTCACTTGCGGCAGTGCTCGCGCTGATCAACCATGGCGACATTGACACCGCGTTCACCCTGCGTGATTACCTCTTTGTAAACCAGCAGCAGGTGTACAACACCATGAACCCGGACAAGCTTGCTGACCTGGCGAAGGATTACGGTGCTTCCGAAGAGGCAGTGGCTGACATTCGTGAAAGCACATTTGTTGAAGCTGCGCAGTCCATGGGGGCGGACAACATACAGCTGCAGCAGGACGAGACTGGCGAGGCATGGACCCCGCGCGTCCGGTTTGATGGCGAGGACATTGAAGGTGTTTCTGAAGAGGGCACGACCTGGGTTGAGGTTTTGTCCGAGTCCAAGTAATCGGCGCTTGATGTCGTGTTTCGCAGCGTGCTGAGCAGCGATTTTGTTGCTGTTTGGGGCGCTGCTATATTAATCGGAGTTGTTCCGCTGGTTCTTGGGCGTAAGTGCTTGGAAGCGGCAGGGCAATTCCGTTAGAACGGGGCTATGGCGCAGTTGGTAGCGCACCACACTGGCAGTGTGGGGGTCACGGGTTCGAATCCCGTTAGCTCCACTTCAGATGCGAAAATCGAAACTTGCCCCGCCATCAGGCGGGGCAAGTTTTGTTTACCTGCAGTACTTTGGGGCGTATGCCCGCGTTGCGTCTGTACGAATTTAATTCGCCCATTGGTCGCCTTGGCCTGGTGGAATCCGCGCGGGGTGTGGCGAGGGTATTGCTGCCTGGTGATGCGTTTGAGGGGCCTGTGCGCACGCAGCAGGGTGGTACTGGCGCAGTCTGGCAGCTTGAGGAATACTTTGCAGGCCAGCGTCGTGAGTTCACTGTGCCGCTGGACTTGGGTGGCCTCCCCCCGTTTCGTGCACAGGCGTTACGTGCGTTGTTGCAGGTGCCGTATGGGCAAACTGTGTCTTATACGGAGCTTGCAGGCGCGGCGGGCAACTCGAAGGCGGTGCGTGCAGCGGGAAGTGCGTGCGCGACGAACCCGTTGCCGCTGTTCATCCCGTGCCACCGAGTGCTGCGCGCTGATGGCTCCCTCGGCGGTTACCGTGGCGGTGAGCAAGCAAAACGTTTCCTACTGGCTTTGGAGGGGATCAATGTCTGACGCGTTTGTAAAGCACGGCAGCGCGCCCGGCGCCGCGGCGGCTGAGGCGGCCTACTTGCGGTGGCTGCGGGAGGGCTCCCAAGCGGTAGTTGAGGTGCTTTCGCTTGATTGCGCCGGGAATACCCTGAGCATCGAACACGTCGACTCCGTCCGCCCAACTGTCGAAGCAGCCGAGGTGGCCGGCCGCGAACTTGCAGCAATTCACGCCATGGGTGCCGCGGCGTTTGGCGCGCCGGCAGATGGCTGGGACGGGCCGAACTTCATTGGTACGCGCGAGCAAACATGCGTGCCTACGAAGCGGTGGGCGACGTTCTACGTGGAGCAACGCGTGCTGCCGTTTGCGGAGCATGCGCAGCTGGTGGGCCATCTCCCGGAACGTGGCTTGGACGTTGTGCGGCAGGCGTGTGCGGCGCTGCTTGCTGAGGACGAGGACGCGCCACTTGCTCGCATCCACGGTGACCTATGGTCAGGCAACCTGCTGTTCTCATCAACTGGGCCGCGGTTTATTGACCCGGCGGCGCACGGCGGTCACCCGCTGACAGACATTGCCATGCTGGAGCTGTTTGGCGCCCCGCATTTTAACGCCATCGTGGACGGATACCTCGCCGCTGGGGGAGAGCTTGGTGGTGACTGGCGGCGCCGCATAGCCGTGCACCAACTGCACCCACTTGCGGTGCACGCGTGGACACATGGGCCGTCATACGGTTCCGCGTTGGTACGTGTGGCAGCAGAGACCTTGCGGGTGGTTAGCTAACGCCACCAGGTGTCGTTGGGGCCCGGGGGAAGATGGCGCTTGTGCTGGCCAATACGCCACAGGTGCTCAAGGCGCTTTTGGGCCTCGGCGGGAATCTGTTTGCCCTCAAGGTAGTCGTCGATGTGGGCGTAGGTGATGCCCAGCGCCTCTTCGTCGGGAAGGGCGGGACGGTCTTCCTCCAAATCGGCGGTGGGGACCTTCTCCCAAAGGCGGGGATCGGCGCCCATGTGTTTGAGCATTGCCGCACCCTGGCGTTTGGTCAGGCCGGCAAGCGGGATGAGGTCGGCGGCACCGTCGCCATGCTTGGTAAAGAAGCCGGTGACGTTCTCTGCGGCGTGGTCGCTACCAATGACCAATAGGCCGCGCTCGCCGGCGATTGCGTACTGGGCGATCATGCGCATCCGCGCCTTGACGTTGCCCTTGTTAAAGTCCCCCAGCTGCTCAATGCCCAAAGCATTGGAAACAGCCTCGGACATGACACTGGTCGCGTCCTTGATGTTGACGGTCACTGCTTCTTCCGGCTCGATGAAGTCCAGTGCCAGCTGTGCGTCATCCTCATCGGCTTGCACACCATGGGGGAGACGGACGGCGATGAAGGTGGCGTTCGCCCCGGCGTCGATACGCGTGCGCACCGCAAGCTGCGCGAGCCTGCCAGCCAGAGTGGAATCCTGGCCTCCTGAGATGCCAAGCACAAAGCCGTTTGCGCCGGTGACCTCAAGGTAATCAGCAAGAAACTGCACGCGACGGTTGATTTCTGCGACCGGGTCGATGGTGGGGGCGACGCCCAGTGCGGCGATAATTTCGGATTGCATGGGCCTCATCGTAATGAAGAGGAAACGAAGAGGTTTTGCTTCGGGGGCTTGCGCGTGTAACATTTAACGACGTTGTGCGACCCGGTAACACGCCGTGCGTCGCTAATTGCAGGAATCTGAGCAGAAAGGAGCGCCCGATGAAGGTCCGCAAGTCGCTTCGGTCGCTGAAGAACAAGCCGGGCGCCCAGGTTGTGCGCCGCCACGGCAAGGTCTACGTCATTAACAAGAAGGACCCCCGCTTTAAGGCCCGTCAGGGCTAAGCGCTACGCGCCTCGACTTGATCCCGTTGTTGACGTTTGTCGCAGCGGGATTTGTCGTTTCTGGGGAGGGGGCAAGCTCGGTTTCGGCGGCAGTTTCATCGGGTTGTGACGGGCCCCGAAAAACTCTTAGAGAAAATTAATCTCATCGATGTAAGTAAAAAACCATACCGAGGACTACATGTAGGTAATTTCCATGCCTCATCCTGCGAATACCATGAGTGTAACTACTACATGTAGTAGCGGTTGCCTATTTTTTCCCCAAGGTATAGTGTTTCTGGTGTGCCGCCGAAGGGATCGGCGAAACATAAAATAAATCGGGGAAGGCGCTTTCGCAGGGCCTTCTAGCCAGTTGCGGAGCATGTCCGCGAATATAGCGGAGACCCGCACGGAAAGAGGAAGAAGGCCAATGTCTATCACCGTTTACACCAAGCCAGCCTGCCAGCAGTGCCGCGCAACCACCCGTGCCTTGGATAAGGCTGGGCTGGAGTACAACCTGGTTGACATCTCCCTGGATGATGAAGCCCGCGATTACGTGATGGCGCTAGGCCACCTGCAGGCTCCGGTTGTAGAGGTGGAGGGAGACCACTGGTCCGGCTTTCGCCCGGAGCGTATCCGCAACCTCGCCGCAGCAGCGGCATAAAGGGGCCAGGGAAGAGGCATGCTTCTTGTCTACTTCTCATCCGCAACCGAAAACACCAAACGGTTTGTGGAGAAGATGGGGCTACCGGCAAAACGAATCCCACTGCATCGCAAGGATGAACCGCTTGTGGTCAACGAACCCTACATTCTTGTGTGTCCCACCTACGGAGGAGGGGTTTCCCTCACACATGAGAATTCGCGCCCGGTTCCGCCGCAGGTCATTCGCTTCTTGAACAACCAGCACAACCGCTCATTCATCCGAGGGGTTATCGCTGGCGGAAACTCGAACTTTGGCAAGGATTTTTGCCGAGCCGGAGAGGTCATTTCCGCTAAATGTAAGGTGCCGTTTCTCTATCGCTTTGAGCTGATGGGGGTGCCTGAAGATGTCACTCGCGTGCGAAGCCAGCTGGTGAAACACGCTGAGCGTTTGGGGCTTGGCCCAGTAGATGCGCCTGTTGAAGAAAGCATGCAGGATGAAAATGCTGAACGTCTCGCGCGTTTGCGGGAAAAATATGCGCGTAAATACGCCAAGCCCATCGCCCACGAGTAGTAGTCACTTACTCATTTAAATAAGGAAGGCAACGCCCGTGTCCACCTCCAACACTGAAATTTCCGGAGCACTTGGCAAGAGTGTCCCGGAGCCTGCATCCCAGGCTGACCAGCTTGATTACCACGCGTTGAACGCGCTGCTCAATCTTTACAACGAGGATGGGCAGATCCAGTTTGATAAAGACCGCGAAGCTGCGAACCAGTTCTTCCTGCAGCACGTAAACCAGAACACGGTGTACTTCCATGACTTGGAAGAGAAGATGAAGTACTTGGTGGACAACAAGTACTACGAGCCGCACGTTATTGATCAGTACGAGTGGGAGTTTGTCAAGGACACGTTCAAGCGTGCGTACTCCTACAAATTCCGCTTCAAGTCCTTCCTGGGCGCATATAAGTACTACACGTCTTACACGCTCAAGACGTTCGATGGACGCCGTTATCTCGAGCGTTTTGAAGACCGTGTGTCTATGACCGCGCTGTTCCTCGCTGCAGGCGATGAGGAGCTGGCAACCGCGCTGGTGGACGAGATTATGACCGGCCGTTTCCAGCCGGCAACCCCGACGTTCCTGAACGCAGGTAAGGCACAGCGCGGTGAGCTGGTGTCCTGCTTCCTGCTGCGTATTGAGGACAACATGGAGTCCATCGGCCGCGCCATCAACTCTTCGTTGCAGCTGTCCAAGCGCGGCGGTGGTGTGGCACTGCTGCTTTCCAACATCCGCGAGTCCGGTGCGCCGATTAAGCACATTGAGAACCAGTCCTCCGGCGTCATCCCGGTAATGAAGCTTTTGGAGGATTCGTTCTCCTACGCTAACCAGCTGGGTGCTCGCCAGGGCGCAGGCGCGGTGTACTTGAACGCGCACCATCCGGACATCATGCGTTTCTTGGACACCAAGCGTGAAAACGCAGATGAGAAGATCCGCATTAAGACGCTGTCGCTCGGCGTTGTTATCCCGGATGTGACGTTTGAGCTGGCGAAGCGTAACGATGACATGTACTTGTTCTCCCCGTACGACGTTGAGCGTGTCTACGGCGTACCGTTTGCGGATATCCCCATTACGGAGAAGTACGAGGAAATGGTGGAGGACCCGCGCATCCGCAAGTCCAAGATCAAGGCCCGCCAGTTCTTCCAAACCATCGCGGAGATCCAGTTCGAGTCTGGCTACCCGTACATCCTGTTCGAGGACACGGCGAACAAGGCGAACCCAGTGAAGACCGGCCGCATCAATATGTCCAACCTGTGCTCGGAGATTCTGCAGGTCAACTCGGCGTCGGTGTTGAACGATGATCTGACCTACGACACGATCGGCAGTGACATTTCGTGCAACCTGGGCTCACTGAACATTGCGATGACCATGGATTCGGATAACTTCTCCCGCACGGTTGAAACCGCGATTCGTGGCTTGACCGCGGTGGCGGATTTCACCTCCATTGACTCGGTGCCGAGCGTGCGTGAGGGCAACGACGCTTCCCATGCCATCGGCCTTGGTCAGATGAATCTGCATGGCTACCTGGGCCGTGAGCACATCGAGTACGGCTCGGAGGAGGGCCTCGACTTCACCAACGCATACTTTGCTGCAGTGATGTACGAGTGCATCAAGGCCTCCCACAAGATTGCTGTGGAGAAGGGCGAGACGTTCAAGGACTTTGAGAAGTCCGATTACGCCAGCGGTGAATTCTTCGACCGCTACAACCCGGAGGACTTCCAGCCGAAGACCGACAAGGTGAAGGCACTGTTTGAAGCTTCCGACATTGCCGTCCCGACCGCGGAAGAGTGGGCACAGCTCAAGGCTGACGTTGCACGTGACGGTATTTACAACCGCTACCTGCAGGCGATCCCGCCGACCGGCTCGATCTCCTACATCAACAACTCCACCTCTTCGATCCACCCGATCGCCTCCAAGATTGAGATCCGCAAGGAAGGCAAGATCGGCCGCGTCTACTACCCGGCGCCGCACATGGACAACGAGAACTTGGAGTACTTCAAGGATGCGTATGAGATTGGCTACGAAAAGATCATTGACACCTACGCCGAAGCCACGAAATACGTCGACCAGGGCCTGTCGCTAACCTTGTTCTTCAAGGACACGGTGACCACCCGTGACATCAACCGCGCGCAGATCTACGCATGGCGCAAGGGTATTAAGACCCTGTACTACATTCGCCTGCGCCAGATGGCGTTGGAGGGCACGGAGGTTGAGGGCTGCGTCTCCTGCATGCTCTAGTGCGTGCCTAGATTCCTAATGAAAGGGGCCTGCGGTTTTTCCGCAGGCCCCTTTTTTAACGTGGCTAGATCTCCATAAACCCGCTGACGCCGGTCAGCAGGCGACGGGACGCGTCTTCGGCGCCTTGGGGATCTCGCTTAGCCACGCTTTCAGCCAAATCCACGTGTACGCGCATCGTTTCTAGTTCTGGTTCGTCCGGCATGATGCCGTAGCGGGTACGGCCTTCAAGCACGTTCATGATTGGCTCGGCGAGTGCGGCGAACATTTCATTGCCCGACGCTTGGAGCAAAAGGGTGTGAAACTCCTTGTCCGCTGCAAGGAACTCGTCGGAGTTACCCTGGCCGGCTTCGGTTAAGTCGACTAGTTTCACGGCCAGTTCGTGGAGACGGGCCGCCTGCTCGGGGGAGGCGTTGCCGGCTGCCAAGTTGGCGGCGATTGGTTCGACTGCGGTGCGGACTGCATCCAACGAGGTGATCTGTCCGGCGCGTTGCGTGTCGCTGGCTAGGCGCCATGCGATAACGGAGCGGTCGAAGACTGCCCAGCGGGAGGCGGGAAGGACGCGGATGCCTACACGTCGTGAAGAGGAAACGAGCCCAAGCTGCTCCAAAGCGCGCATCGCTTCACGCGCAACCGTGCGCGAGATGCCGAAACGGGTGGAGATGTCTTGGAGCGTAAAAGTTTCACCCTCTGACTTGGCGCCGGAGACAATTTCTCCGCCAAGTGTGTCAAGAACTGCAGAAAGAAGCGGCTCTGCGGTCGTCTCTCGTGCAACTGACATGGGAACAAACCTCCGTCGCATACGGGTGATATTGCGGGTGATATTGATCGCCTAATAGTTTAATGATCATCTCTCTTCGCCCAAATAGTGGGGGTTTGATCTCTGTAAACGCGGTGCGCTCTGCATGGGCTGTCTGGGGTAGGATGAGCTGCATGAGCCAAGAGGAAAACCTGCAGTCTGTTGTCCAAGACGGTGATTATGACGCGTATGTCGCGGCCCACCCGGAGCCTATGAAGGCGATTAACTGGAACGAAATCCCTGATGAGAAGGACCTTGAGGTGTGGGATCGCCTCACGGGTAACTTCTGGCTGCCGGAGAAGATTCCGGTGTCGAATGACATTCCGAGCTGGAACACGCTGACCGATGACGAGCAGCTTTCCACGATGCGCGTGTTCGCAAACCTGACGCTGTTGGATACGCTGCAGGGCACCGTCGGCGCGGTATCGCTGCTGCCGGACGCGAAGACGCTGCACGAAGAGGCCGTCTATACGAACATTGCGTTCATGGAGTCGGTGCATGCGAAGTCGTACTCGAACATTTTCATGACGCTGGCGTCCACCCCGCAGATTAACGACGCGTTCCGCTGGACGGAAGAAAACAAAGAGGTGCAGCGCAAGGCGAAGATTGTCGAGTCCTACTACCGTGGCGACGACCCAATGAAGAAGAAGGTCGCCTCCGTCATGCTGGAGTCCTTCCTCTTCTACTCGGGTTTCTATCTGCCACTGAACTGGGCGGTGCACTCGAAGCTCACGAACACCGCGGATATCATTCGCCTCATCATTCGCGACGAAGCGGTGCACGGCTACTACATCGGTTACAAGTACCAGGTCGGCCTGCGCGACGAGTCCCCGGAGCGCCAGGAGGAGCTTAAGGAGTACGCCTTCGATATCCTCTACGACCTGTACGAGAACGAGATCCAGTACACCGAAGACATCTACGATCCGCTTGGCTGGACCGAGGACGTGAAGCGCTTCTTGCGCTACAACGCGAACAAGGCGCTGAACAACCTCGGTTATGAGGGCCTCTTCCCAGCGGATGAGACTCGGGTGTCGCCGGCTATTTTGGCTTCGCTTGCTCCAAATGCGGACGAGAACCATGACTTCTTCTCGGGCTCTGGCTCGTCCTATGTCATTGGTAAGGCGGAGGATACCCAGGACGACGACTGGGATTTTTAAAGAGCTTTTGCTTATCGACGTCGCGTGCAACCCCCAATCGGGTGAACTTGGATAGTTCTTGCGGGGGGTTGTGCGCGGCGTTGTTCGTTTCGGAGTGAGCTGGGGGTATGGCAGGGGTCACGTTCAATTTGGCCCATAGGTGGGCAGGACGGACTACACTCAGCCGCATAGCTTGCCTGTGATGGCTGGCAATTTCATGTGCTAATCGTTAGGATGATTCGGTACCTTAAGTGGCTTTTTATATAAAGCCCGAGTCAGGAGGATCGTATGACTGCTGTGGCGCCAAGGCTGGACAATTATGTCCCGCCGACACGTCCGGAGCCGACGGGTAATGCTCGTCGCGGCTCCAAGCTTTACAAACTTATGACCACGACGGACCACAAAGAGCTGGGCATTATCTACATCATTATGTCCTTCATCTGGTTCTTCCTTGGTGGACTGATGGCCCTGCTGCTGCGCCTTGAGCTGTTTAGCCCGGGCCTGCAGTTCCTGTCCAATGAGCAGTTCAACCAGCTGTTCACCATGCACGGCACGGTGATGCTGTTGGCGTTCGGCACCCCGATTGTTTGGGGTTTTGCTAACTACGTCCTGCCGCTGCAGATTGGTGCTCCGGACGTGGCGTTCCCGCGTCTGAACTCCTTTGGTTTCTGGATTACCCAGGTTGGTGTTGTCGCCTTCCTCGCGGGCTTCCTTACCCCGGGCGGCGCTGCTGACTTCGGTTGGACCATGTACATGCCGCTGGCTGACGCAACGCACACGCCGTCCGTGTCCGCGAACCTGTGGATCGTTGGTGTGGGTGCAACCGGTATCGGTACCGTTGCTTCTGCAATCAACATGCTGACCACGGTGCTGACCATGCGTGCTCCGGGCATGACCATGTTCCGTATGCCGATCTTCACCTGGACGGTGTTCATCACCTCGATCATCGCTCTGATGATCTTCCCGCTGCTGCTGGCTGCTGCACTGGGTGTTCTGTACGACCGTCTGCTGGGCGGCCACATCTACGACACCGCTAACGGTGGCGCAATTCTGTGGCAGCACCTGTTCTGGTTCTTCGGCCACCCTGAGGTGTACGTCCTGGCGTTGCCGTTCTTCGGCATTATCTCTGAGATCATCCCGGTGTTCTCCCGTAAGCCGATCTTCGGCTACATCGGCCTGGTCTTTGCAACCCTGGCTATTGCTGGCCTGTCCATGGCTGTGTGGGCACACCACATGTTCGCAACCGGTGCGGTTCTGCTGCCGTTCTTCTCGTTCATGACGTTCCTGATTTCAGTTCCGACCGGTGTGAAGTTCTTCAACTGGGTCGGCACCATGTGGAACGGCCGTATCACCTTCGATTCCCCGATGCTGTGGGCAATGGGCTTCCTGTTCACCTTCCTCTTCGGTGGTCTGACCGGTATTATGCTGGCCTCCCCGCCGCTGGACTTCCAGCTGCATGACTCCTACTTCGTGGTTGCTCACTTCCACTACACCCTCTTCGGTACCGTTGTGTTCTCCGCCATCGCGGGTGTCCACTTCTGGTTCCCGAAGATGACGGGTCGCATGCTGGATGAGCGTCTGGGCAAGATCTCCTTCTGGTTGGTCTTCATCGGCTTCAACACAACCTTCCTGGTCCAGCACTGGCTGGGCAACATGGGTATGCCGCGCCGCTACGCTGACTACATTGACACCGATGGCTTCACCTTGCTGAACCAGGTCTCCACGGTCGGCTCCCTGATCCTGGGCATCGGTATGCTGCCGCTCATCTGGAACGTGTTCAAGTCCTGGCGCTACGGTGAGATCGTCACCGTGGACGATCCGTGGGGCTACGGCAACTCGCTTGAGTGGGCTACCTCCTGCCCGCCGCCGCGCCACAACTTCACCTCCCTGCCGCGTATCCGCTCCGAGCGCCCGGCGTTCGAGCTGCACTACCCGCACATGGTGGAGACCCTGCGCCGCGAGGCACACACCGGCCACTCCACTGACACGCCGGCTACCTGGAAGGGCGAAAGCCAA
Organism: Corynebacterium sp. HMSC29G08; assembly: GCF_001806875.1. Lineage (GTDB taxonomy): Bacteria > Actinomycetota > Actinomycetes > Mycobacteriales > Mycobacteriaceae > Corynebacterium. Next base: position 63,054 of record NZ_KV786277.1, on the reverse strand, counting down.
GCTTCCACGGTTGGTGCTGCGAAGTAGGCCTGCTGCGCCATACGTCGCGCGACCTGACTGATTACAACAACAGAGCCCCTCATCGACAGATGGGGGGCTCTGTTGTGTTACTGTCCGCGCTATGAAGCCACTTGAGATTGCCCTACAGCCAGGTCTGAAAAGGGCCGTAATTAGCACCTCTGGCCCAGACAAGCCGGGTGTGTCTGCGGAGTTCTTCGCCGCACTTGCCAGCCACGAGGTGCAGTTGTTGGACGTGGAACAAACCAACTTCCGCGGCCGCCTCCACCTTGCTGCCCTTGTGGGCATGAACCCGGATGTGCTCTCGGATCTTGAGCGGGATCTGCGCAGTGCGCTGTTTGATTTCGGCCAAGTGGTCGCCATTGAAACCGGTGAGGCTGTAGCGAAGGGGGCGCGTGAGAAATCCACCCACGTTGTCGTTGCGCTGGGGAACCCGCTGACAGCGGAGAACGTCTCGCGTCTCGGCGCCGCCCTGGCTTCCTTCGGTGCCAACATCAATGTGATCCGCGGTATCGCGCAGTATCCGCTGACCGGTCTGGAGTTTCGCATCACGGTGCCGGATTACACCCCGGGCGATGGTCAAAAGATTCGCACGGCCTTGGCTGAGCTTTCCTCCAAGCAGGGGATTGACTTGGCTATGGAGCACGCGGGTTTGCATCGCCGCGCGAAGCGTCTGGTGTGCTTTGACTGCGACTCCACGTTGATTACCGGTGAGGTTATTGAGATGCTCGCCGCGCACGCCGGCCGTGAAAAAGAGGTAGCGGCGGTGACCGAGCGCGCCATGCGCGGAGAGCTTGACTTTGAAGAGTCGCTGCGTGAGCGCGTCAAAACGCTGGCGGGTCTGGATGCGTCCGTGATCGATGAGGTGGCTGCAGAGATTCAACTCACGCCGGGCGCGCGCACCACAATCCGCACGTTGAACTCTATGGGGTATCGCACTGCGGTGGTCTCCGGTGGATTCATTCAGGTCCTGGAGGATCTGGCTGAAGAGCTCGAGTTGGATTACGTTCGCGCCAACACGTTGGAGATTGTGGACGGCAAGCTGACCGGCCGCGTCATTGGTGATGTGGTGGACCGCGAGGCGAAGGCGAACTTCCTTGAGATTTTTGCCGCAGATTCTGGGCTGACGATGGCTCAGACGGTTGCTGTGGGCGACGGTGCAAACGATATTGCCATGCTCTCTCGTGCGGGCCTTGGCATTGCGTTTAACGCGAAGCCTGCGCTGAAGGAAGTTGCGGATGCTACGGTCAACCACCCCTTCTTGGATGAAGTGCTCTACATGCTGGGTATCCCGCGTGAAGAGATTGACACTTTCAACGAAGCTAGCGGCGTTGATTCCCAGCCGCCGCAGCTGTGACTGTGTCGCAGGCGAGTGAGGCGTTTGCTACGGCACATCGCCTGTTAGCTGAGACCCGCACGGATTACCGGCAGCGCAGTGAGGATCCGGGTGATCCGTCGACTGTCCAGGCGATGCAGTTGGTGATTTTGCTGCCCAAGGTGGATCCGCCTTCGCGTAACCAGCTGCTGGTAGATGCAGCGAAGGCAACGGTGGCCGTGTGTTTGGATCCGAGGGCAGGAGAGCTAGGGTTTTGGCGTGACGGGCTCGGACGTTGGTATGACCACCGCATCCGGAAAGTAGCCCGGCGGGCTCGTGGCAAAGCGTGGGATGATGTGCAGGAGTTACCCGGCGTGACGGTGGGTTCAGTGCGGGCGTTTGTGCCGACGAGCGTTGCAGACGTGCCTCATGTTGTGTCCAAGTTGCAGATTAAAGGCACTGATTTGGAGCAGTCGGAGCTTTTGCTTTTCGACGCCAACGTGCCCACCATCTACGTCAACTCCACCCTTAACATGTCCTTGGGCAAGGCGACGGCCCAAGTTGGGCACGCTGCGATGCTCTATGCGGCACAGCTGCCGGAAGATGCGGCGTACGTGTGGTCGCAGCAGGACTTTGCGTTGAACGTGCGTGAGGTAGATGCCGCCGAGTTTGCGCGAGTCTTGAGCACGCCGGGTGCAGTGCCGGTGCAAGACGCAGGGTTTACGGAAGTTGCACCGGGGTCCACCACGGTGGTGGCGGTACCGCCGGTTGGCTAGCTGGCTAGCTGGCTAGCTGGCAACGAGGCGCTGCAACGCGCCGCGCACCACATCCGGGTCTGTGGTCTCCCAGTAGGGCAGCAACGACTTGCGTAGGAATGCACCGTAGCGCTTCGTCACCAGGCGGTTGTCTAACACCGCGATAACGCCCTTGTCATGCACGGAACGCAATAGTCGGCCTGTGCCTTGGGCGAGCAACAGCGCAGCGTGCGTTGCAGAGACCTCCATGAAACCGCTGCGGCCCGCGGCATCTGCAGCAGCGGCCCGAGCCTGCAGTAGGGGGTCGTCGGGGCGAGGAAAGGGGATGCGGTCAATGAGGACCAAGGAGCACGAAGATCCGGGCACATCCACGCCTTGCCACAACGTCAACGTGCCAAACAGGCACGAGTTTTCGGACTTGGCAAACTTGTCCACCAATGCGCCGGTGGTGTCCTCGCCTTGCAAGAAAATGTCGAAGGGTAAACGCTTGCGCATCTCTTTGGCGGCTTGCTCAGCGGCCTTGCGTGAGGAAAACAGCGCGAGTGTGCGCCCACCGGCTGCGGTGATCAGCTCAGCTATCTCATCTAACGTCTGTGGTGAAAGCCCCTCGCGGCCAGGCGTTGGCAAGAGCTTGGCGGTGTACAAGATGCCAGACTTCCGCGGATTAAACGGAGTACCAGCGTCCAGGTGGTCCCAGGAGCCTTCGGGAAGCCCCCACGCTGCCGCCATGGCGTTGAAGTTGCCGCCAACGGTCAAGGTGGCGGAGGTGAGGACGACGGGTGTGGCGTCGAAAAGCGAGGTGCTCAACAAAGGAGCCACTGACAGCGGCGCGACCGACACAGCATCATCGTCGCGCTCGTTGCGGGTTAGCCACACCACGTCGCGGTGCTTGGCGGGGTCATCCTCATCAAACACGGACAGGATGCGATCCACGGCGTCCTCGAGCTCCCCAAGGTGGTTTCTCAGGTTGCCTCGCTCAGCGAACTTCTCAGGGTCATTCTCGGACTCGCCGGGTGGGGCATCCCCGATGGCCATGCGCGTGCGCGACAGGGCGCGTGAAAGGCCCTCAAATGCGGCGCGGGCCGGTGGGGTGATGGTTTCCCAACGCCCGGGCTCCTCAATGGCTAAAGCGGCGTTGACGTCATCCACCACGTCTTCGAGGACATCTTTGTCCGCACCGAGCTTGCCGGCGCGACGCGCCGCCAAGGTCAGGGCTCGACCAGAGATGACGTTGGTAGCAACGGAAGTGATCCGCCCGTCGAGCTCGTGAGCCTCATCGATTACTACCGCCGAGTGCTCGGGAAGGATGTTGACCTCAGACAACGCGTCAATGGCCAGCATCGCGTGGTTGGTCACCACCACGTCCACCTTGCCGGCTTGTTCGCGGGCAAGCTGCGCGAAGCATGACTCCCCGTGCGGGCAGCGGGTTGCGCCCAGACATTCTGCGGAGGTGACAGACACCTGGCGCCACACAAGATCGCTCACACCTGGGCTTAAATCATCGCGGTCACCGGTCTCGGTTTCCTGTGCCCACTCGGCCACCCGCTTGACCTCTTTGCCAATGCGTGAGAGGTTGTCCTCCTCAATAAGTGCTTCCGGTGCATCGCTATCAAGGGCGAGTTTATGCAGGCAGGCGTAGTTGTTTCTGCCTTTCAGAATGGCGAAAGTGGGGCGGCGCTCCATGAGCGGCTCCAAGGCATCTGCAAGCCTGGGCAGATCGCGTTCCACTAACTGGCGCTGGAGCGCAATCGTCGCGGTTGAGACCACGACGGTGCTGCCGGTGCGCTGGGCGTGCAAAAACGCGGGCACCAGGTACGCCAAGGACTTACCCGTGCCGGTACCGGCCTGCACCGCCAAGTGCCGCTGCGTATCAAACGCACGGGTCACCGCTTGAGCCATGGCCAGCTGGCCCTCACGGGTGGCGCCACCGATGGCGTCCACCGCCGCGGCAAGCAGGTCTTCGGTAGTTTGGCTCAGCGGCTGGTCGTTTGTATTTTCGCCTGAAGCCACGCTTATTCGGTTGGCTCCGGGAAGCCGACAAACTTGGTGGGAATCGCTGCGTCGCCACGCGAAAGAGCCAGGCCTTCCCATGGCAGGGTTGTACGCGCCTGGGCGTGCAGGCAGCGCGCGGACTCCAGACTGAAATCTGCGTCTACCACCTTGCCGCCGCGGATCATTGGCATCGTAAGCTCCTGGTAGTCCAGATTTGGCTTGCGCTCAACATCTGAACCCAGAGGCAGGATCACCTCGCCGACAGCAACGCCGGAGGCGCGGTAGGCACGCAGCGCAGTCTTCGCGCCACCGTAGGTGCGCTTGCCGGAGGAACGCTTTGCCACAGCGTGGCCTTCAACCTCCACCAGCTTGTACACCAAGCCAGCAGTCGGCGCACCGGACCCAGTGACTACAGACGTACCAACGCCAAAGCCATCAACCGGGTCACTGCGAAGCCCGGCAATGGTGAACTCATCCAGATCGGACGAAACGATAATGCGGGTGTTAAACGCACCTGCTTCATCCAGCTGCTTGCGTACGCGGCGTGACATGATGCCCAGATCGCCCGAGTCAATACGCACCGCACCCAAGTTGGTACCCGCCACTTCAAGGGCATGTTCCACGCCCTGGGTGATGTCGAAGGTATCTACAAGCAGCGTGGTATCCACACCGGCGGCATCAATCTGTGCCCGGAACGCCGCCTTTTCGTCCGGCTGGCCGTTTTCATCCACGTGCAGCAGCGTCCACGCGTGGGCAGCCGTGCCGGATGCCGGGATGCCGTAGCGGTGGGAGGCCTCCATATTGGACGTTGCGTCAAAGCCAGCGATGTAGGTTGCACGTGCCGCGCTGACTGCAGCCAATTCGTGGGCGCGACGCGAACCCATCTCAATAATCGGCTTCCCGTCCGCCGCAGACACCATACGCGAAGCAGCAGACGCAACAGCAGAGTCGGAGTTGAAGATGGACAAGATGACGGTTTCCAAAATGACGCACTCGGCAAACGTGCCGCGCACCGTCAGAATGGGGGAGTAGGGGAAGTACAGATCGCCCTCACGGTAGCCGTCGATATCGCCGGTGAAGGTGTATTCACGCAGGTACTGCTTCGCTTCGTCAGAAAGGAAAGGCGCTGAGGCGATCTGTTCTTCTGTGAAGCGGAAGCTGGTGATCGCGTCGATCACACGCGCGGTACCAGCGACCACGCCGTAGCGACGCTCTGCCGGCAGCCTCCTGGTGAACACCTCAAACGCACATTGGCGGAAGGCGGTACCGTCTTGCAGTGCGGCGTCGAGCATGGTCAGCTCATACATGTCTGTTAGAAACGCGGTGGATTCATTGCACGTGGAGCTACGGTAATCGCTTACACGCTGCGGCGTCTGTTCGGTCATGGTGTTTAAGGTTACCCTCGGCTGGCGCAGGGTGAGCGTCCAGCGTTGCCATTGGTTGCTCCGGCGTTGTTTGTGTGACCGCTGGGGTACGCTGTGGAGCCATGAAACCCATGACACACTCCCATGCGACGAACTCAGAGTCGGTGCGTGCATCCTCCCCGCTCGCTTCGCCCGAGCTTGATGAGGCGATTGAGGTTGAGGTGACCACGAGCGAGAACCTGCCGTGGATGTGCATCGTCTGGGATGACCCGGTGAATTTGATGAGCTACGTGGCCTACGTGTTCCAAACTGTGTTGGGCTATGACCGCAAACGTGCCACCGAGCTGATGATGCAAGTGCACACTGAGGGCAAGGCCGTGGTGTCTTCGGGTGAGAAGGACAAGGTAGAGACCGATGTGAAGAAGCTGCACACGCACGGTTTGTGGGCAACGATGCAGCAGGCGGGGTGAGATCATGGAGGCATGGCGTAGGAAGAAAGGGTTGTTGCGCTCTGGCGTGAAGTTCACAACCCGTTTTGATCCGCTTGAACGTGAGCTGATTGGCAACCTGACGGCTACGGTTGCTGAGGCGTTGATCGGGCGAGCCCAGTCGGCTCCGAAGGATGAGTTTGCGGAGATGATGGGTGTCTCCACTGGCCATACGGAGGCGCCGGAAGATCCGCGATTGGCGCGATTGTTGCCAGACTTTGAGCTGGAGGCGGACCAGGAGTTCGACGGGGATAACGGCCTGCTTCGCAGCCTGCACGAAAACGACATTATTAAGTCGAAGCTTGAGAACCTGCAGGTGGTCAATGAGGTGCTTGGCCCCACTGGTGGGGTTGAGGTGACCATTGATGGGGAAGACGCGCCGCGTTTTGTTGCTGCGCTCAATGACCTGCGCCTGTATGTGTCTGAAGATACGTCGGGCACGGAGCGGGCCCAGGAGAACCGTCAGTTGCTCATGGACTGGTTGGCTGTGTGCCAGGACTCCTTGCTGGAAGCAATGTTGGATTAAGTGGGGCTTGTTGCTTATGAGCGTTCCGTTGCCCTTATCCATCGGCCATCAATCCTTAGGCGATACGGGTGTGACAGCGATTGTCCCCGTGGACCCGGAAGGTATGCGCGCAGCGGTGGATGTCCGAGGCGGTGGTCCGGGCACGCGTGAGACTGACCTGCTGGAGCCATACAACACGGTGGAGAAGGTCGGCGCGATCCTGTTGTGCGGCGGTTCCGCCTTTGGCCTCGCCGCTGCAGACGGGGCGATGCGGGAGCTGGAGGAGCACGGTCGGGGTTTCCGGGTGTTTGGTGATGAGGTGCCTAACGGCCCTGTGGTGCCTATCGTGCCGGCGGCGGTGATTTTTGATTTGGTGGTGGGCGATCCTGTGCACCGTCCTGTGGCTGCTGATGGTGCGGCTGCTGTGCGCGCTGCCTTGGAGAGCCAGCCGGGCGAGCTGGCCCGTGGCTGGGTTTCCGGCAGTGTAGGTGCGGGCTGCGGCGCAACCGCAGGTGTGTTGCGCGGCGGGTTTGGCGTTGCGCAGCAAACAGTTGGCGAGTACACGGTGGCCGCGTTTATTGTTGCCAACCCGGTTGGCTCCGTGATCGATCCGCATACCGGGTTATTCTACGCCGACTCTGCACAGCCCTCCGTGGATCCCGAGGCGTTTGCAGCGCTCAAACGTCCAACGCCGAAGCTCAACACCACTATCGGGGTGATTGCCACAGACGCGCCGTTGGACAAAGCGCACCTGAAGAGGCTGGCCATGACCGGCCATGACGGCATCGCGCGTGCCGTGAGACCGGCGCATTCACCCCTAGACGGAGACACGTTGTTTGCGGTGTCCGTGGGTGGCGATGATGTGGGGGCTGGAGTGGGCACCGGAGTGGGCGTTGCATTGGACGTCGAGAAGCATATGGCTCTTGGTGAAGCTGCCGCGACGTGTGTGGAAACCGCAATTGTGAACGCGGTGATGCACGCAGAGCCTGCCTATGGGGTGCGGGCGTGGCGTGAGGTAGCCCGCTAAGCTGGCCCACGATGAATCACAACCAGCACCACACCCCGCCCGGCTGGGGCTACGGACCCACCGGCCAACCTGGCTACGGCAAACCGTTCCAGCGGCCGTTTAGCCACCCCGAAACCCAGATGCCTGCCTTCTACCAGGGCCAGCAGCCTGGGCTGCCTGGGCCACAGTTCGGCCAGGCTGGGCCACAGTTCGACCAGCCGATGAGCAAACGCAAGGCGCAACGCCGCACAGGCCTGCGCTTTGCGGCGCTATACGTGCTGTCCATCTGGGTGGTGTTTATCATCAACGCGATCGTCTTCGGCGGCAACCTCCTCTATATGGGTATTCACCCGTTGGACGTGCCTTCGCTGCCGTTTATCTTCACCTCCCCGCTGCTGCACGGCAATCTGGAGCACATTTTGGGCAACACCGTGCCGGGTGCGATTTTCGCGTTCCTTGTGGGCTACTCCGGCAAACGTGTGTTCTGGGAGGTCACCGCTTTTGTGGTGATTATCGGTGGGCTTGGGACGTGGCTGTTTGGCGGCATTGGCACCAACCACGTCGGTGCATCCGGCCTTGTCTACGGCTGGCTGGCGTACCTGATTGTGCGCGGCTTCTTTAACCGTTCCGGCCAGCAGATTGCATTGGGCGTCATTCTTGGTTTTCTGTACTCCGGTTTGGTGTGGGGCATGTTCCCCGGCAACCCGGGCGTGAGCTGGCAGGCGCACCTGTTCGGTGCGATTGGTGGTGCAGCTGCTGCGATGATCATCACCTCTGATGACCCGCCGGCACTGGTGATGAAGCGCCAGCGCAAGCAACTGGAGAAGCAGCAACTGAAAAACGCCCAGCAACCGGTGCAGATGCCGTACCAGCAGAACCCGTTTGGTAACCAAAGGCGTTAGGTGAATCCGGTGGTAGAAGCTGTGGACACTGTGGGCACTGTGGATGCGCAAGCCCCGATTGGGATTTTTGACTCCGGCGTTGGCGGACTCACCGTTGCGCGCGCGGTGATGGATCAGTTGCCGCATGAGTCCATGATTTACATCGGCGATACCGCGCACGCCCCCTACGGGCCGCAGCCGCTTGCAGATGTGCGTGCTCACGCCCAGCGCATCAGCGACGAGCTTGTAGAACGCGGCTGCAAGATGCTGGTGATCGCCTGCAACACGGCCACGGCTGCCTTTCTTCATGACGCGCGGGAGCGCTACAACGTACCCGTCGTGGAAGTGATCCAGCCAGCGGTGCGTCGCGCTATGGCTACTACCCGTAACGGCAAGGTCGGCGTGATTGGCACCCAGGCCACGATTACCTCCGGGGTGTACCAGGACCTGTTCGCGCTCAACCCGTCGGTAGAGGTCACGGCCGCGGCGTGTCCGGCATTTGTCGAGTTTGTGGAGCGCGGTATCACCTCCGGCCGCCAGATCCTTGGTGTGGCGCAGGGCTACCTTGAGCCGCTGCAGGCAGCCGGCGTGGACACTCTTGTGCTTGGGTGTACGCACTACCCGTTGCTGTCTGGCGTGATTCAGCTGGCTATTGGAGACGGCGTGACGCTGGTCAGCTCTGCCGAGGAAACATCTAAGGACGTGCTGCGTGTGCTGACAGAGCAGGACATGCTCGCCGAAGCCGGTATGGGAGAGGGCCGCGCTACCGCACCGACTCGCGTATTTGAGTCCACCGGCGACCCGGAGAAATTCGACCACCTTGCGGAACGTATTTTGGGCCCGCGTATTCATGCCGTGCAGCGCTGAAGGCATGCGTACCTAGTACAGTGTCATCCATGAAGTTGACCATCATCGGTTGCTCTGGAAGCTTGGGCGCGCCGGGCAATCCCGGATCTTCGTACGTGGTGTCCACTGAGGGCAACCCGGACGTAGTGATGGATTTGGGACCGGGTGCGCTTGCTGGGCTTCGTAACCTGGGCTTTGATCCGTCGGCAGCGCACGTGACGTTTTCGCACTTGCATGCGGATCATTGTTCGGACACGGCGTCGTTGTTGGTGTGGCGTCGCTACCACCCGGAGCGCCCGGCGGTGGGGAAGAACCGGATGTATGGGCCGAGTTTTACCGCGGACTTTATTGGCCAACTGGGTGCCGATGGGCCGGATAAACCAACTGACATCACGGATACGTTTGATGTTGGCGTGTGGCAGGAGCACCAAGCGGTCGCTTTCGAAGGCGTGACTATTACGCCGTTTGCGGTGGAGCATCCCGCTGAAGAGTCGCATGCGTTGCGTGTCCAAGACAACGCCACGGGTGCGGTGCTGACGTATTCGGGTGATAGCGGCTATACGGCGTCGCTAGTCAAAGCAGCTCAGGGTGCGGACCTATTTTTGTGTGAGGCTGCCTGGGGGCCTTCGGCTGAGGGACAGCCGGAGGGCATGCACTTGTCCGGTGAGGAAGCCGGCCGCATTGCGCGTGAGGCCGGGGTGAAGAAGCTGGTGTTGGTGCACATCCAGCCGTGGAGTGATAAGCAGGCCACCCTGGAGGCTGCCCGGACGCAATTTGATGGCCCGATTGTGCTTGGTGAAGCGGGAGCGGAATTCACTGTGTGAGTTAGGCTGGGTCGCATGACTGATCCAGCTTTGTTTACGCGTGCGGATGGCCGTGCGTTTGATGAAATGCGTCCGGTGCGCATCACCCGTGGTTTTACCTCCAACCCGGCGGGCAGCGTGCTCGTGGAGTTTGGTAACACTCGCGTGATGTGTACGGCTTCTGTGGAAGAGGGCGTGCCACGTTTTAAGAAGGATTCTGGCGAGGGGTGGCTGACTGCGGAGTATTCCATGCTGCCGGCCGCAACGCATGAGCGCATGCCGCGTGAGTCTATGCGCGGCAAGGTCAAGGGCCGTACGCACGAGATTTCTCGTCTGGTGGGTCGTTCGCTGCGCGCTGCGGTGGACCTGAGCCAGCTGGGGGAGAACACCATCCAGATTGACTGTGATGTGCTGCAGGCAGACGGTGGTACCCGCACCGCTTCGATTACCGGCGCGTACGTGGCGCTGGCGGATGCGATTGGGGTGCTCAAGGAGCGTGGGGTGGTTCCGGGTGAGCCGTTGTTAGCCCCGATTGCGGCGGTAAGCTCCGGGATTATCGACGGTCACGTGTGCCTCGACCTTCCCTACGAGGAGGATTCCCGCGCGGAGGTGGACCTGAATGTGGTGATGCAGGAGGGTGGCAACTTCGTGGAGATCCAGGGCACGGGTGAGCACGGCCTGTTCGGCCGCGATGAGCTCAACCAGATGCTGGACGTGGCGCAGAAGGGCTGCAACGAGCTGATTCGCGCGCAGCGAGAGGCGCTTGGTCTGTGAAGCTGCTCGTAGCCTCCGGGAATGCGAAGAAGCTTCGTGAGTTAGACCAGGTGCTTCAAGATCTGGATATTCGGGGTGTGGAGCTTCTTTCGCTTAGCGACGTTGACGCGTACCCCGAACCACGCGAAACCGGCCTTAGCTTCGCGGAGAATGCCTTGATCAAGGCTCGAGCGGGCGCGCGTGCTACAGGCTTTGCGTGCGTGGCGGATGATTCGGGTCTGAGTGTGGATGCGCTGGGTGGCATGCCGGGGGTGTTGTCTGCGCGCTGGTCGGGTGCGCATGGGGACGATGAGGCAAACAATCGTCTTTTGCTTGCCCAGATGGAGGACATCGAGCAGCGTGCTGCGGCGTTTGTGTCCTGCTGCGCGCTGGTGGTGCCGGACTTGGAGGTGGGGTCGGGCGCTTTGCGGGAGTTCACGGCTGAGGGGCGTTGGGAGGGCCAGCTGCTGCGCGCCCCGCGTGGGGAGAATGGCTTTGGCTATGACCCGCTGTTTGCACCCGCTGATGCCGATGGGCGTTCGTCTGCGGAGCTGACGGCGGAGGAGAAAAACGCCCGCTCCCACAGGGGGCAGGCGTTGCGGTTGCTGGCACCGCATATTGCGGCGTTGCTCTAGAGCTGGCTTTTAGAGCTGGCCTTTAGAGCTGGAAGGTCTGCTTCACTTCTTTACGACGCTTCGCTTCCACCACAAACGACAAGAACGGCACCACGCCTGAAATGGCCGTAACCACCCACGTTGCTGCCGGCCAGCGGGCGGTGGTGCCCAAGTTCAGCGACGTCATCAGAAACAGCACGTACGCGAGACCATGGACGCGTGCCACCCAAGCCAAGGCTGCAACATCCATGTGGAAGCCATACTCCAAGATCATGCGGATCACCAGCAGGATCAGCAGTATGCCTGTCAGCCACGCGGCTACCGAGAACAGGTTCAGCGCAGTGCGCACACGGCGTTGGCGCTCCGGGTGGATACGGGGCTGTGCCGACTGCTGGGTGGATTCCTGAATGGGCTCCGTCATGAATCGCCTTTCTCTGGGTCTGGTTGGTGTCGACGCTGTGGCGTTAACAACTCGTTGTACTCGTCTATGTCGAGGTGTGGGCGTTCGGGCAAGAAAGACTCATCAATCGCCCTCGGGCCGACGGCGGAGGAGTCTGCGCCGTATTTGGCAACATCGGCCTCATACATGTCTTCCATTGCTTTGCCAGCGTTGATGGCGTCGATCTTTTCGTTCTCCATCCGGATTCCGGTGCGATACGCGTAGACAAAGAACGCCCCGAAGAACGGCCACTGCAAGGCGTATCCCAGGTTCTGGAAGGTACCGGTACCGGATTGGTAGCGCTGCCACTGCCAGTTGGCCAGCAAGATGGTGGTTATCACCGCGGCGATCAGGAGGAGAATGTGCCAGGCGCGTACGCGCACACGTTGACGCGGTTGCTCTGGTTGTTCATTCATATCCCACACCTTACCCCCGTGCGGTGCGGGGCAAAACGGTCAAGCAGTGTAAAATGTCTAACGCATGCGCCCGTGGCGGAATTGGCAGACGCGCTGGATTTAGGTTCCAGTGCCTTAGGGCGTGAGAGTTCAAGTCTCTCCGGGCGCACCACTTATGGCTAGATACCCCAGTCGCGCAGGATGCGGCCAACGTGGCCGGAGGCGCGGACGTTGTACTGGGATTGTTCGATTTTGCCGTCGTTTACCAGGAATGTGGAGCGAATGACGCCTTCGACGATTTTGCCGTAGTTGTTCTTCTCACCAAACGCACCCCATGCGCGCAGCACGTCCTTTGACGGGTCGGAGAGGAGCTCGACCTTCAGGTCGTGGTCTGCACGGAACTTTGCAAGCGCCTCTGGTTTGTCGGGGGAGATGCCTACAACTGCCACGTCAGCATCCGCAAAGGCGGACCACTCATTGGTGAAGTCGCAGGCTTCGGTGGTGCAGCCGGGAGTGTTCGCGCGGGGGTAGAAGTAGATAATGACGCGCTTTCCTGCGTAGTCAGACAGCGAGACTTCCTCGCCGCGGTCATTGGTCAGGGTGAATGCTGGGGCGGTGTCGCCTGCTTCAAGTCGAATCTGCTCAGTCATGCCTCTCCGTTTTACACGTTTTTCTATTAGTGTGGTTCGCAGTACTGAGAAGTTTTGATTGGAGTTTTACCCGTGGCACGTGACATCAACGACATTGAGCGCGAGCTTGCTCGTACCCGCACCCAGCTCGCCAGCACTTTGGATGAGCTCGCGGACCGTACCAGCCCCTCTGCGCTTGCAGACAACGCGAAGGGCCAGGCGAAGAACCTTCTGCAGGATGAGACTGTGCAGAAGGTCATCGGTGGCATCGCAGTGGGTGTTGCCGCGTTGGTGAGCATTAAGTTCTTCAACAGCCGCAAGCGCAAGAACGAGCTCAAGGAGCTGCAGCGTCTGCTGGCCAGCCGCTAAGATCAACAGGTGCGACCAAAAATCATTCTTCGCGCCGCCCGTACACCGCAGTCATCGCCATCCTGGCAATCGCACTGCTTGTACTGGCGGCGTTGTTTGTTGTTCCCCGATTCCGCAGCGGCGCTGGCGGCGACGGCGCCCCGAACGACGTTGACGTGCACTTTGTTGGCATGATGGTCCCGCACCACGATCAGGCCATCGAAATGTCCGATGTGTTGCTTGCCTCCGATGTGGAAGACCCGGCTGTTCGTGACCTCGCGCAGCGCATTAAGGAAGGCCAGGAGCGGGAGAACGAGCAGATGCTCGCGTGGGCCGACGAGTGGGGGATCGAAGAAGACATGGAGCTTCACTCCCAACACATTGCCAACGGCATGTTCATACCCTCGCAGCTTGAAGCGTTCCGCAACCTTTCCGGCGATGAGCTTCGAGCAGAGTTTCTCGAGATGATGCACCACCACCATGCCGAGGTCATCGCGATGACGCAGGGCGAAGTGGACAACGGCGGATACGCCCCTCTGAAGAAGATGGCGAAAGAGATGATTGCGGTGCAAACCGCTGAGATGCGCGAGATGGAGCAGCTGCAAGCTGCCGGTTAGTCCACGATTTCCGCGCCGGCCACTTGCATCTCGGTGAGTGCGGCTTGGCCACGTGCGGCGTCGACAGGCGAGCAAAGCTGCGGAAGTACCCGCACGGAAAACCCTTCCTTCAGTCCGTCTAGGACCGTGGCACGCACACAGTGATCGGTAGCAATACCCACAACGTCGATCTCGTCAATGCCCTCAGCGCGCAAATAGTCCGCGAGTAGGGTGCCGGCCTCAACATCGCCTACACGGCCCTCAAAACCCGAATAGGCGGCCGTAAACGCCCCCTTGCGGAAGAAGGCGTCAATCTTGTTGCTGTGGGCGTCTAGCGGCGCACGAAGCGCAGCCCCTTCCGAAGACGCGACGCAGTGCACCGGCCAGGTATCTACAAAATCTGGAGTCTCCGAAAAGTGTGAGCCCGGATCAATATGCCAATCCTGCGTGGCAAGGATGTGGGAGTACTCACTGCCATCCGCCTGAGCCACCAGTTCTGCGATGCCAGTGGCGACCTGGTCGCCCTTCTCCGTGGCAAGCGAGCCACCGGGGCAGAAATCATTTTGAACGTCCACAATCACTAACGCACGAGTCATGTGGCTAGCGTAGCGAAAAGCCCCTAGCCTTTGTGTAAAAGCTAGGGGCTTTGCCCTTGTGCGCCATCAGGGAATCGAACCCCGAACCCACTGATTAAGAGTCAGTTGCTCTGCCAATTGAGCTAATGGCGCAACGGGATATGACTATAGCAGCGTATTTATTATGTGTGAAATCGCCTGTTCAGGGCGGATTTTTGCGATAGTGTTGCGCGTTTAAACTTTTGTTTGTTTGGCGCTATCGTGTCATGGGTACAACAAATGGTGCTTGGGCCTGAAGGGGCTCGGAAGCTTGAAGGGTGGCGAAATGCGAAGCAGGGCAATTGCGGCGACGCTAGCAGGCCTAATGCTGTGCGGAATCACACTCATTGCTTGCACCATTGGGGAACCCGGCACGGGCCAAGACGCTGACGCAGATACCTCGCTTACCACCGGTGCTGCAGCAACCACCACCGCCGCAGCTAAACCGCCACGCATTTCCGTCAAGGACGGTGCGACGGGGGTGGAGCCATGGGATGGGGTGATGGTGACGTCGGCAAGCAAACTGCTCGAGGTCAGCATGACCAACGAACAGGGCCGGGAAATTGACTCCAAATTCAATGCGGACAAGACCGAATGGACCATCGATGAGCCGATGGGCTACGGGCGCACCTACACGTTGACCGCGAAAAACGTGGACGGCAAGACGTCAACCGCCACGTTCAGCACCATCGTCCCGGACCGGCAAGCCACGGCAGCTGTGGGGCCCCTCGACGGATCAACCGTTGGTGTGGCGCAGGCCGTGAGTTTCCGCTTCAGCGTGCCAATCACGGACACCAAGGCGGTGGAAGACGCAATTACTATCGAGACCTCAAACGACACCGAAGGCGGCTTCTTCTGGCTCGACCCTTATGAGCTGCGCTGGCGTCCGAAGGAATACTGGGAGCCCGGCACCAAAGTGGACGTTGCGGCCGAGTTCTACGGGCGCGATTTTGGTGGCGGCACCTGGGGATCCAGTGACATCAACATCAGCTTCACCATCGGTGACGCAGTGGAGACCGTCATAGACAACGCCACGAAGACCCTGACTGTGACCCGCAATGGTGAGGTGCTGAAGTCATTTCCCATCGCGCTTGGTCGCGACGGCGCCTACGACACCCCCAATGGCACCTACGTGGTCGGTGACGAGCACGCGAGCCTGGTCATGGATTCCCGCAGCTACGGCCTCGGCCTGGACCAGGGTGGCTATGTCACGCCGGTGGATTGGGCGACGCAGATGTCTTACTCCGGCATCTACGTCCACTCCGCACCGTGGGCTGCCTGGGCGTGGGGCAACACCAACGTCTCCCACGGCTGCGTCAACGCATCGCCGGAGAATGCCCGCTGGTTCCAGGAGACCGTCCGCCGCGGTGACCCCGTCATTGTGAAAAATGCGCTGGGAGGGGACCTTTCGCCTTACGACGGCCTCGGGTACTGGAACTTTCGCTGGGAACAGCGCTCCGGCGGCTCTGAAGACCCAAACGCTTAAGGCTAGGCCTTAGCGCTTTCCTCCTCGGCTTCGATCTGCGCGTTGAACTCTCGCTTTGAAGCCTGCCACTGGTCTTCCGTCATGCCGATCCGCCAGTAACCGGAGATGGACACGTCTTGGCGTGCAATTTCCGAATCAACGAAGAGGAAACGGCGCATCTCCTTAATCATCTCCGCGACACCGTGGATAAACCATCCCGTTTTCTTGCCCTCGGGGATGCCGGCTTCGCGGACAACGCGGGAAAGCTCAGTGCCGTGGGTGGCACCGTTGCGGGTCACCCAGTGGATTTCCACACCTTCGCGGGTGGGCAGTTCGAACGTGCGGTCATCGGCTTCGATCTCGATGTAGGCGGTGGCCGTCGCACCCTCAGGCAAGTGCTTTAATCCAGCGCCGATGGCGGGGGCGGAAGATTCGTCTCCAGCAAAAACGAAGTGGTCGTAGTCTTCCGTCGGGCCCCACGCGCCGCCTGGGCCGAAGAAGCCAAACTTCTCTCCCACCTCAGCCGTGCGCGCCCAGGGGCCAGCCAGCCCAGCGTCACCGTGGGTGACAAAGTCAACGTCGAAGTCGCCGGTTTCCGGATCCAGGTTAATCAGGGTGTAGGTGCGGGTAACCGGCTGCATGTCACGCGGCAGCTCTTCGCGGACTTTCACGGCATCAAATGGCCAGGAATAATCGGCGCCTTCTGGCACGAACAACAACTTGATGTAGTGGTCCGTAAACTCCAGCTCTCGGCCCACGAGGGCAGGGGAGTTCATGCTCAAACGAACCAGGTCTGGGGAAAGCTGGCGGCGGCCCGTCACGGTTGCTTCGTTTGCCTTGCGAACTTTGCGCCGTGGCGCCGTGTTATTTGTTTGCTCGGCCATAGTCATCACAGTCCTCGAGTTCTTGCTTGGGGAATGTCTGTCGAGGCCATCGTACACGTTTTGGATTTAGGTAAGGCTAACGTATGTTGAGGGTTTGGTCTTTTGCGCACAACGAAAACCGGCGCCCACCCGAAGGTGAGCGCCGGCGCTAGGGGTGGCTGACGGGGCTCGAACCCGCGACACCCAGGATCACAACCTGGTGCTCTACCAGCTGAACTACAGCCACCATCGCTGTTTTGCACTAGCCATAAACGCTATGCTTAAACAGCCCTGCCTACCTTAGTACGACCGCCCGGGGAAACAAAAATCGCAGGCCAGTCGCGCTAACGCAGAAGCGGTGTGGGCTACATGCCGCACAGTGTGCGGGTGGCGTCGGAGAGCCTAGCCAGGCGTGCGTCAGCAGCCTCCCAGTCCACAACACCAGAACCAGTCTCCATGACTACCTCCAGGTAGCACTTCAGCTTTGGTTCGGTGCCGCTTGGGCGGATGATTACGCGGTCATCAGCCTCGGTGCGAATCAGGATGCCGTCAGTGCCGGGGGTGTTGCCATAGCCGCCAGCAAGATCGACGTACTCCGTAACGGCAGAGCCGACCAGCTCTTGCGGCTGTAGAGCGCGCAGTCGCTGCATGGCCTCGCTGATCAGGGACAAATCCTCCACGCGGAATGTCAGCGGCTGCGTGCGGTACAGGCCGTAGGTGCCGGCGAGCTCGTCGAAGTGCTCAAGCACACTCACCCCGCGTGCCTTCAGTTCAGAGACCACGGTTGCGGCGACGATGGCGGCACTAATCCCGTCTTTGTCACGCACGTGTGCGGGGTCCACACAGTGGCCGATAGCTTCCTCGTAGCCGTAGACAAGCTCAGGTGTGCGCCCGATCCACTTGAATCCGGTGAGCGTGGTGGCGTGCTTCAGGCCGTGCGCTTTGGCAATCTGGCCCAGCATCCTCCCGGAGACGATGGAGCAGGCAGTCGCGCCGCCAGAGGCATGTGAGGCCTTATACTCGCCGATCAGAGCGCCGGTTTCGTCGCCGGAGAGCTTCACCCATCCGTCCCCGATCGAGGTGCCTGCAGACGCCTCGTCGCGCGCCGGGACCGCCAACGCACAGCGGTCCGCATCCGGATCGAGAGCAATGATCAGGTCCGCACCCACCTCGTTCGCCTTCGCCACAGCCAGGTCGAGTGCCCCGTCTTCTTCCGGGTTGGGGAAAGCCACCGTTGGAAACTCCGGATCAGGGGCCCATTGCTTATCTACGCGCACTACGTCCCCAAAACCCGCCGCCGCCAGCGCGTCTTCTGCCAACTGCCCACCTACGCCGTGCATGGGGGTTAGCACGATGGTGATGTCCGCGGCGGGTTTGCCAAGTGCCGCTGCGGCTTCGATGTAGGCGGGGCGGGGGTCGGGGTTGTCGTGAGCGCCTGCAAGCACAAGCTCCGTAGCCCCAGGAGCTTTCGCGATCTCGGCTGCAATCTCCTTGTCCGCGGGTGCGATGATCTGGACACCGGCAGCATCACCTGTGGCAACGCGGCCGCCAAGGTAGACCTTGTAGCCGTTGTCCCACTTCGGGTTGTGGGAGGCAGTAACCATGATGCCGGCGTCCGCCTCAAGGTGGCGCACGCTAAATGAGGTCAGCGGGGTCGGCTCTCCCAGCGGCAACAGCATCGCGTGGCCGCCAGCGCCAGCGACAACCTGCGCTGCTGCTTGGGCGAACTTGGAGGAGCCGTGGCGAGCGTCGCAACCAATGACCACGCGCGGGGTTTCCACCTGCTTGTTCAGCCAGGCCATCAAGCCTGCGGTGGCGCGCATGACAACCGCCTGGTTCATAGCGGATTCGCCGAAGCCAATCGGGCCGCGCAGCCCGGCAGTGCCGAACTCCAGTGGGCCGGCAAACGCGCGTGCAAGCGCCTCCTCATCGTTGTTATCCAACGCTTCTTGGAGCGCCGCACGGGTCTTCGGGTCGGGATCCTGTGCCAGCCACGCGCTAGCATGTTCGCGAGCTTGTTCACGCAGCATCGTCTACTCCCAACCGTCCAGCACAGCCTCGGTGCCGGACAGGCCCAAGCGCGAGGCGCCTGCCTCGATCATGGTGCGGGCGGTTGCGGCATCGCGGATACCACCGGAGGCCTTGACGCCAAGCTGCGTGCCCACGGTCTTGCGCATCAGCTCCACCGCGTGCGCCGAAGCGCCACCCGCCGGGTGGAAACCGGTGGACGTCTTCACAAACTCCGCGCCGGCGGCAACGGAGGCTTCGCATGCTTTGACGATTTCCTCGTCCGTAAGAACTGCGGACTCGATGATCACCTTGAGCAGCACGTCACCGCAGGCCTTCTTCACCGCGGCGATGTCTTCGCGTACGGCATCCCAGTTGCCTTCCTTGGCAGCACCGATGTTGATCACCATGTCCACCTCGTCCGCGCCGTTGTTCACACACCACGCGGCCTCAGCAGCCTTGGCCGCAGTGGGCACTGCACCCGAGGGGAAGCCGCACACTACGGCTACCTTGAGGTTGTCTGGCGTCTGGATTGGAAGCATGGACGGCGACACGCAGACGGAGAAGGTGCCCAGCCGGGTGGCGTCTGCAATCAGCTTCTCCACGTCGGCGTGGGTGGCCTCCGGCTTGAGCAGCGTGTGGTCAACCATCTGAGCGACATCTGAGCGAGTAAGTGAAGTCATGGGTTGTTCTCCTTCAAGGTATGAGTGGTGTCTGGGTTCTTAGGCGCGCTTAAGCGCGCTTAGGCGGGCTGTTTCATGCGTGCCGTCATTGCGGCGTAGAGCAGCGTGCCGGCAACGGCGATGGCAGCCAGGATCAGCATGACCATCGGGTATGTGCCAGCGCTATCCGCCAGGAAGCTCGGCGCAGGAAGATTCAGGTCTGCCAACTTTGCGCTGTACGCAATGCCAAGCGGCACGGCCAGGTTGATGGTCAGGTTGTAGAAACCAATGGCAATACCGGACTTTGCAGGCGGGATGTTGCCGATAGCAGTAGCCACCAACGGTGCGTAGAGCAGGGCGAAGCCACTAGCAAACAGCAGGGACGACAACACGAACACCCACGGGCCGACCTGCATGAAGAACGCCACAATAAGCAGTGCCACGGTAATGGAGGAAAGCGCGGTAAAGATCGCCGGGCGGGTAGGCAGGAACTTGCCGATCTGACCAGAGAACACGCCAACCAAAATGGCGGCGGTGTAGCCGGGGATGAGCAAGTACGAAGCAGTGTCTGCCGTCAGGCCGTGGACCTGCTTTGCCATTGCCGGGAACAGCACCAGGTAGCCGAGCTGCACCGAGTAGACAATGAACACCAAAATGATGGCGGTGACGTACGAGCGGTTCTGGAAGAACTCCGGATTGACCAGCGGGCGCTTGCCGTTTTTCACGTACATGACAAACAGCACCACAGCGGCGAGCAGCGGCACCAGCCACAACCAGTTAAACGCCTGCATGAACATGATCGCGGAGGTGGCCAGCACGGCGATCAAGCCGAGGCCGATCCAGTCCACGTGGCCGGATTCCAGCGATGCCTCCTCCGGCACGGTTTTCAAAATCACCGGGATGGCCAGCACGAGCACCAGCGGCACGAGGAACATTGCGGTCCAGGAGACCTGGGTTGCAATGTAGCCGGAGGTCAGCGCGCCGAACAGGGTTGCTGCCTGGAAAGCTGCGGTGGAAAAGCCCAAGTAGGTCTTCTGATCCTTGGGTGCGAGGTGCTTGGTTACGTAGATAACGTAGAGCGTTTCCGCAGCGGCAAGGCCGGTGGTCTGGATGATGCGGCCGGTCAGCACCAGCGGCCAGGAGCTCTGGCCGAAGTAACCAATCAAAGATCCGATCAGGGTGAGCACGATGCCCACGAGCAGCAGCTTACGAATGCTGACTATGTCTGCCAGCGCCGCGTAGACCACGGCGCCGATGCCGATGATCACACCGGCCAGGGAGGCTTGCAGACTGACCTCATTGAGCGACAGGCCAAGCGCCTCACCCATCGGGTCAGTCATGAACTTGAAGCCGTTATCAATGATCAGTGAGAAAACGAACGTGAACAAAATGATGGGCACGGCGTGCTTCGGGCTGATTTTTACGTCGGTGCCCGGCTGGGAGCCCGCCTGTGCGGCCTGTGTTGTCATCGCTTCGGACTTTCTGTGTCAGGGATTTCTTGGTGAATGTGCTTAGACAGCAGCCAGCGGCAGCGCCAGCTCCATCATCTGGGTGAATGCGCTCTCGCGCTGCTCGGCCGTAGCCTTTTCGCCGGAGCCGATGACATCAGAGACGGTGAAGATGCCCAGTGCGTCAACACCGGCTTCAGCAGCAGTGGCGTAGAGGCCAGCGGATTCCATCTCCACGCCGAGCACACCCATGCGGGTCCAGCGGTCATTCACGTCATCTTGGAAGTTGTAGAAAATGTCAGAGGACAAAATGTTGCCAACGTGGATGTCCACGTTCTGCTTTTTCGCTTCCTCGGCGGTGGCAGAGAGCAGCTTCCAGGAGGCCGTCGGGGCGTAGGTGCCCGGCAGGTTGTACTGCTCCAAGAAGCGCGAGTCTGTGGATGCAGAGGATGCGACGATGATGTCAAAGAGCTTCAAATCCGGCTGGAAGCCGCCGCAGGAGCCGACGCGTACCAGCTTCTTCACTCCGAAGAAGTGGATCAGTTCGTAGGCGTACAGACTGATGGACGGCACGCCCATACCGGAGCCCATGACCGAAACCTCGTGGCCCTGGTAGGTGCCGGTGTAGCCGAGCATGTTGCGCACGGCGTTGAACTGGACAGCGTCTTCAAGGTAGGTCTCTGCGATGAACTTTGCGCGCAGCGGGTCGCCGGGCATCAGGATCGTTTCAGCGATCGGGCCGGTGGGCACAATGTGAGCGGTTTGGGTGGTTGGAATCGGGCTGGAGTTTGCCATGGTGCGGATGTCCGCCTTCCTGAGAGTGAACCTGTTCTTGCGCCCTTTATTGTAGAAAACCCTCAGAACATATGGCAATTGTTATTTTTGCAAATGTTTACGACGTTCGTGGAGTGCGAGCACGCGCCGGGCCGTGTGCTCATCAATCACCAGGTCAGTAGCCAGCCCCATCCACAGCGCAGTTTCAATTGCCTCAGCCTTGTATGTCCCGCCGGCAATGAGCACGCGGCGCGGACGTGCACGCAGATCCTCCAGGCTGATGCCTACGGTCAAGGCATCGATATCCGGGGCAGCAATCTGCCCGTCGTGGGTGTAAAACCGCGAACACACATCACCAACGGCAACTCCCACGAGCTGCTCCACCATGGCGTCCGAAAGATAGCCCAGGTTCATCACCAGGGATTCCCTGCGTGCAGAGCCAACCGTAAACGCCACGAGATCCGTCTCGCGGCCTTGGTTTAGCACATCAGCAATGTGGGAATCCTGCTCCACAATGTGCTTGGTTTCCACCTGGTCAAAAATCACCGGCAGCGGCAGCGCAAGCGCAGGGGCGTTGAACGCAGCGCAGAACAGGTTCATCGTCTCAAAGTTGTTCGTAGACAAGTTTGAACGCGAAGAACCGCCTTTCAGCTGCACAATCTGGCGCGCCCGAGTATGCGTGTGGCGTAGGTTGCGAGCCACATGCAGCATGGTTTTACCCCAGGACACGCCAACAGACATGCCATCTTCTACCACTTCTTCCAAAAAGCGTGCGCCCGCAATACCAAGGTCATCGGCTATCGACGGATGATCGCCCGCCCCACTCGGCGCCTGCGGAGGGTGCACCACGCGCACGCCATCAAGACTGAACAATGCGCGCAACCGATCACCAACCTGCGCACCCGCCTCCTGCGGGTCATGGATCTCAATAACCACAAAGCCACGCTCACGGGCATGCTGCAGAAGCTTCGCCACCGTCGGGCGCGAAATACCCATCTGCGCCGCCACCTCCGCCTGGCTTAAGCCCTCGCGGTAATACAGCTTTGCGGCGTCAATCGCGTCACGGTCGCGCTGCACCGTGCCCGAACCCGCCGTGCCCGAACGCTGGCCCGAACCTACCGTGCCCGAACGCTGGCCCGTCATAGGTACGGCTTGTAAGCTTCGTGCGCGTTATTCGCGGCGGCCTTGGCAGCGTCGCCGTCGGGGCCGGGGGAGGGGGTGAACACACAGCGCCGGTAGTAATCAAGCTCCTGGATGGACTCCACGATATCCGCCAGCGCACGGTGGCTCATGCCCTTATCCGGCTGGTTCTGGTACGTCTTCGGATACCAGCGGCGCGTGAGCTCCTTGATGGTCGAGACATCGATCATGCGGTAGTGCAACGCAGCGTCAACCCGTGGCATCTGCTCACGGATAAACATCCGGTCCGTAGCAATGGAATTACCCGCGAGCGGCGCCGGGTGATTGGGATCGCAGTGCTTTGCAATCAGCTCCAACACCGCGTCTTCGGCTTCTTCGATGGTCACGGCGGAACGCTCAATCTCGTTCAACAGCCCGTTTTCAGAGTGCATGTTGCGCACGAAATCATCCATCTGCGCAAGCTGCGCTTCAGTGGCGTGGACAACCAGATCGATGCCGCTATCCAAAATGTTCAGGTTCGCGTCCGTGACCAAGGCGGCAACCTCCACAATCACGTGGCGGGAGGGGTCAAGCCCGGTCATTTCGAGGTCGACCCAGACCACGCGATCGTCGCGAAGCAAAAGCTCAGGCATCCTGCTCTTCTCCCATCTTTGCGTAGAAGGACCCCAAAAGCGGCGAGAGCGAACCGCGCGGGGCATACGTTGACACAACGTCCATCGCCTTCGACAGCGGGCCCGGTACAACGCGACGCTTGTTGCGGCGCATCGCACGTAACGTGTCATCAGCGCAGGACTCATACGTGGTCCAAAGGAAATCGGGCACAAGCTTGTCAATAAAGCTCTGCTCTTCCTCCGGAATCTCCGCCGCACGCACCGGCCCCGGGGCAAGCAACGTGCAGTGCACGCCCGTGGGTTTCAGCTCATAGTGCAGCGACTCCGTAAACGTATTCACGCCCGCCTTAGTGAAAACGTAGGTGGAGTTGTTCGGAATAGGGGAGTTACCCGCGGCGGAGCCAACGTTGCACAGCGCACCGGTGCCGCGCGGCACCATCTGGTCCAGCACCGCCTTGGTCAGGCGAAACACCGCCGTGGCGTTCAAATTGAACTGATCCACCTCGTAGTTCCAGTCCTGGCGCATGAACGGGCCGAAGCTAGCAATACCCGCGGAGTTGACGCAAATGGCGACCTCACGGTTCTGGATGTGCTCAATCAGTGCGGTCACGTCACGTTCCTTTGACAGGTCCGCCGCAAACACCTCCACGTGCACACCGTGCGCGCTCGCCAGCTCCTCCGCCAGCGCCATCAGCACGTTTTCGCGCCGCGCCACGACAATCAGGTTGTAACCGCCCGCGGCCAGCTTGCGGGCCATCGCCTCACCGATGCCTTGGCTCGCACCGGTGATCAGGGCATAGTTGCTTTTCGACGCCTCCGGGAAACTCATAACCCTAAACCCTACCCACTTACGTCACTTTCACCGGCGATAGAACGCAACGCATCCATATGGCCGCGGTACGCGGCAAGGCCCGCCTTGGTCAGGGTTACCCACACGGTGTCTTTCGCGCGGATGGAGCCATACTCGCGAAAGCGGGTGACGTAGCCGTGCTCTTCAAGCACGCTGAGCTGCTTGGATAACGTTGCGTCAGTGGTGTCTACGATGTCTCGCAGCTGCGCAAAGCGCATTTCCTTGCGGATGTTTTCCTCAGTAGCGCCCGCTGCGGCCAGGGCTGCGCAGATCTTTAGACGCGTAATCGGGTGGATGATTGGGTCGAGCTGGCTCACTTGGATACTCGCCCCCACGTAAGGCTCGTCGCCACGATGAAGACGATCGCGATGAGTGTGCCAGCGGTAGCTGCCACGGCGATGTTGTTGCGTGGCAGGAACTGGAGACCGACGTATAAAACGGTGTAGCTAGCCATGTAGAAAAGGAACGTGGTCCAGCTCCACGTGGTGTCGTCCGGGCGCACCTCTTGCTTGTAGGAAATGCGCACCGCAGATTTCCTGCGCCCCTCTACGGCCCAAACAAGAACGATGGTGCCCGCGATGAGGAGGAATGTGATCAGCACTTGCTCCATAAGTGCCGTGAAAAACGCCAGACCCATGGCAATTCCAGTTGGAATGATGTACGCCCACGGTTTTGATGTGGTTGTCTCGGTTGCGCGCGTTTCAACGTATTCGGCGGCGCGCAGTGCATCACGGGCGTCTCGTACGGCTTTTGCTGCCTCCATATTTTCCATAGTGGAAAGTGTACGCGGCTTTGGAACTGTTTGCAGCTACCTAGACGCAGCTACCAAGCGAAAAAGGGACTGATAGCTACAGGTAGGTAGCTACAAACGTGGATTCCGTTGCTGAACCTCGACGAAAAGCGCCCCCAGCAGGACTCGAACCCGCGACACACCGGGTAGAAGCCGGTTGCTCTAATCCACTGAGCTATGGAGGCAGTACACGAGGGATTGTAACGCAGCCCAACACACAAAGAACACCAAGAGCCGGTTAGGCCTAGAAAACGTTGGAAACGTAGGGTTGTTGCCATGCGTGAAAAGCGGTCTGTGCAGGCGGCGTGGCCGTTCTATCTCACCTCAATACTTCTTGCAGGAATTCTGGCGGGAACGTTGGGGCAGTTGTTCTCCGGTGAGTCGCTGGCGGTGCTGGGTATTCCTGACCCGGGGTGGCCGACCACGTTCGGGCTGCCCGCAGTTCGCGGGGCGGCGTGGATGCTGGCGGCACTGGCCAGCGGGTCCTTCCTCTTCTCCGCGTTTCTGATCCCGCCGAAGCAGGTGGGCAAAGACCTCAACCAGGCCCCATTGACGGTGGATGGGGTGGTGGCGTCGCGGGTGGGGGCGTGGGCGTCGATAAGCATGATGGCTCTCGGACTGATCATGATTCCACTGGTGCTTTCAGACGTTTCGGGCCAGCCCCTAAAAGATGTCCTGTTCAGCCCCGGCGCGTGGTCCACCGCCATTGACCAGGTCAAAGAAGCCAAGGTGTGGCTCATCGTTGCTGCGATCGCAGCAGTAGTGGCGGTCGGGGGATTCATAGCACGCACCTGGTGGCCGCAGGTGGCGCTGTTTCTCGGCTCGGTGCTTGCCATCATGCCGCTGGCGCTGACCGGCCACTCCGCATCCGGCGGCAACCATGACTTTGGCACCAACTCCTTTATCTGGCACCTGGTTGGGATGCTGCTGTGGGTCGGGGCGCTGATAGCGTTGGTGGCACACGGGCGCAGGCTTGGACCCAACATGGAGCAGGCGGTGCGCAGGTACTCAACCATTGCGCTGGTGAGCTTTATTGTCATGCTGGCCTCCGGCGTGGTTAACGCGTTGATCCGCATCGCACCTGAGCAGCTCACGCAGTACCACTACGGGTGGGTCCTGCTTGTTAAGTTTGTGGGCATCTTCATCCTGGGGCTGATGGGCTTTGTGCACCGGCAGAAAACCATTCCAGTGTTGAGCACCAACCCGCGGGCGTTTACTCGTCTGGCCACCGTAGAAGTGCTGTTCATGGCACTGATTACCGGCCTGGCGGCAACGCTTGGGCGCACGCCGCCGCCACCGCCGCAAGTGTTCAACATCACTGTGATGCAGGTGAAGATGGGCTACGACTTGCACGAGCCGCTCACCGTGGGCAACTGGCTGACCTTGTGGCGTCCGGAGCTGCTTTACAGTGCAATCGCCTTGCTGTTGGCCGTGTATTACCTCTCCCTGGTGCGACGCGTGAAGAGTTGGGAGCTCTCCCGCACCCTCTGGTGGCTTGCGGGCTGTGCGACGATTGTGATCACGCTGTCTTCGCGCTTAGGAATGCACATGCCGGCGTCCTACTCCGCACACATGACAGTGCACATGATCCTGTCCATGGTGGTACCAGTATTTATGGTGCTTGGCGCGCCGCTGACGCTGATCCGCCGCGCCTACCCGGAAGGCGAATTCAACCCGCGACTGTGGGCGGAGAGCTTCCAAAACTCGAAGTTCTTGAGGGTTGTGACGTTCCCGCCTCTGAGCTTGGGACAATTCGTGTTCTTCTTCTACGTGATGTACCTGTTCCCGTCGCTGTATGAGCTGATGATTTCGGAACACGCAGGCCACGTGATCATGAACGGCATATTTATGGTCTCTGGCTACTTCTATTTCTGGGAACTGATTGGTCCTGATGAGATCCCGGGCCGTGTCAGTGCGAAGGCGCGCCTTGCGTGGCTGTGGGTGTCCATGCCGATCCACCTGTTCATGGGTGTCTACCTCATGCAGCTCAGCACGGTGCTGGCAGAGGACTTCTACCGCATGCTGGCACTGCCGTGGGACCCGGATCTGTTGGCGGACCAGAAGGCCGGCGGTGGCATTGGTTGGGCGTCTGGCTCGTTCCCGCTTGTGATCGTCTTCGGCGTGCTGTTCCGTGCCTGGTTGGCTGAGGACCGTGAGGAAACCCGTGAGGTGGATCGCCGCGCGGAGGAAAACGATGATGATGAATGGCGCCGCTACAACGAGATGCTGGCGCAATACAATCGCCAATAGGGTGTCCTGAACTGCGCGTTTTCATTAAGTGTGGATAACTTCCGAGTTATCCACAGCTTTTTTCTTTGGGGGTTGGCAAGCAGGTGTTGCCGTGAGATTCTGCCCGTGGGTACGCAAAAGAACGTGCCCGAACCGCCGGGAACAACCGGTAACTGTTTAGAAGGAAAATCACGGAAAGGGGGGCTCTTCCATGAGCACCGACATCACCATCCACGGCAACCTTGTTGCAGAACCGACCATCGCCTGCGTAGGAGAGAAGGGAACCGCACTGTCCAAGTTGCGCGTTGCTTCTTCACGACGCCGCCGCACCGACGAAAAGGATGAACACGGCAAAGACGTCTGGATGGACATTGACCAGCTCTACATTGACGTCAATTGCTGGGGTGACCTGGCGGTAAACGTCAAGGCGTCGCTGTTTCGCGGCAGCCCTGTTGTTATCACCGGCCGTTTGCTTACAGAGTCGTGGGAGGAAACCGGCGAAGACGGCAAGACCGTCAACCGCTCAAAGATTGTCATGCGCGCGAGCCGCGTCGCGTTTGACTTGGGAAACTTCCAGATCAACTCGCGCAAGACCACCAGCGTCTCCCACACTGTGGAGGGCACCGAAGAGGTACAGGTGAAATCCTTAGAAGACCTGCTGCGTGGCAACAGTCAACCTCGCCAAAGTGCGGAGGACCAGCTGCCGCCGAGGAAACCCATGGCGCCAAGCTTTGGGGATAGAGCCAACACCGCGCCAACGACTGAATCCAGCGCCGAATCTAACGATGAGCTAGTCGGTGCCGCGGCAGGGGTTGATGAGGACGGGAGACCCTTTTAGAAACCTAGTGTTCCTGCCGCTCTAGCAAGGGCGCGCGTGATGTACCCTGTGGAAAGCATTTCAAGCACTGTTTAACACAAGGGGATACCACGTGGCTGAGTTCATCTACACGATGAAAAATGTTCGCAGGGCCATCGGTGACAAGGTCATTTTGGACAACGTCACCATGGCTTTCTACCCCGGCGCCAAGATTGGCGTCGTCGGCCCCAACGGCGCCGGTAAGTCGTCCTTGCTCAAGATCATGGCTGGCATTGACCAGCCGAACAACGGTGAAGCGTTTCTGCAGCCCGGTGCCTCCGTTGGCATTTTGCTGCAGGAGCCGCCGTTGAATGAAGAGAAGACGGTTCGTGAGAACGTCGAAGAGGGCCTGGGCGAGATCTTTGAGAAGAAGCAGCGCTTCGAGGCGATCGCCGAGGAGATGGCCACCAACTACTCCGATGAGTTGATGGAGGAGATGGGCAAGCTCCAGGAGGAGCTGGATGCCGCTGACGCTTGGGAGGTTGACTCCAAGATTGAGCAGGCGATGGAAGCGCTGCGCTGCCCGCCGTCTGACGCTGCGGTAACCAACCTGTCTGGTGGTGAGCGCCGCCGCGTGGCGCTTGCGAAGCTGCTGCTGAGCGAGCCGGATCTTTTGCTTCTTGATGAGCCGACGAACCACCTGGACGCCGAGAGCGTGCTTTGGCTGGAGAAGCACCTGCAGACCTACCCGGGTGCCGTCCTTGCCATTACTCACGACCGCTACTTCCTGGACAACGTCGCAGAATGGATCTGTGAGGTTGACCGCGGCCAGCTCTACCCGTACGAGGGCAACTACTCCACCTACCTGGAGAAGAAGGCTGAGCGTCTTGAGGTTGCCGGCAAGAAGGACCAGAAGCTGCAGAAGCGCCTGAAGAACGAGCTTGAGTGGGTGCGTTCCTCCCCGAAGGCACGCCAGGCGAAGAACAAGGCTCGTCTAGAGCGCTACGAAGAGATGGCTGCTGAGGCGGAGCAGTACAAGAAGCTGGACTTTGAAGAGATCCAGATTCCGACCCCGCCACGCCTGGGCAACAAGGTTGTTGAGGTTGAGCACCTGGACAAGGGCTTTGACGGCCGCATCCTGATCAAAGACCTGTCGTTCACCCTGCCGCGCAACGGCATTGTGGGCGTGATTGGCCCCAACGGTGTGGGTAAGTCCACCCTGTTCAAGACCATCGTGGGCTTGGAGGAGCCGGACGCCGGCACCGTCACAGTCGGTGACACGGTGAAGCTGTCCTACGTTGACCAGAACCGCGAGAACATCGATCCGGAGAAGACGGTGTGGGAAGTGGTTTCTGATGGACTGGACTACATCGTGGTTGGCCAGAACGAGATGCCTTCACGCGCATATCTGTCTGCCTTTGGTTTCAAGGGTGCGGACCAGCAGAAGCCGTCCAAGGTGCTCTCCGGTGGTGAGCGCAACCGCCTGAACTTGGCGCTCACACTGAAGCAGGGCGGCAACTTGATCCTGCTCGATGAGCCGACGAACGACTTGGACGTTGAAACCCTTGGTTCCCTGGAGAACGCGCTGCAGAAGTTCCCGGGCTGCGCTGTGGTGATTTCTCACGACCGGTGGTTCTTGGACCGCACCTGTACCCACATCCTTGCCTGGGAGGGCAACATTGAAGAGGGCAAGTGGTTCTGGTTCGAGGGCAACTTCGGCGACTACGAGAAGAACAAGGTTGAGCGCCTTGGTGAGGAAGCGGCCAAGCCGTCTCGTGTGACACACCGTAAGCTCACCCGCTAAACCACACGCTAAACCACACGCTAAGCAGCTGTTTACCCCGCGCTGGATAGAATTCGGCGCGGGGTTATCTTTGGCGGGTAGGGTTTAGCACATGTCTGAACAGGGTGTAACAAATAACGTCCACGTGTATGAAGTGCCGCTGCGGTGGGGGGACTTTGACCGCTATGGGCACGTCACAAACTCCGCCTACCTGGAGATTGCTCAGGAGGCGCGTCTTGCGTTTGCTCGTGAGTACTTCTACTCGCGGGGCCACGATTTTGCGGTGTTTGTGCGGCGTGTGGAGGCTGACTACATGCGTCCTATCCTGCCGAATACGGCGACCGCGGTGATTGAAACGCACGTTTCGCGTTTGGGCAACACGTCGTTTACTACCCACCAGGAGATCAAGGACTCGCAGGGCAGGGTCTGCTGTGTAGTGGAGTGCGTGCAGGTGACGGTGGATGACGCAACTGCTACCCCACGTTCGATTACAAAGCAGGAGATCGGCATCCTATCGCTGACGGCAGCACCGGATGCGGGGGAGTCGGAGTAAAAGTAGCCGCAGTGTCTGTGATTTCCTTTAGCACGCACGGCGGCCAAGGCCTTGGCGGCGTGCGAGCGCTGCTCCAGCGCGCAGTAGCACTAGATCCGCATGCGCTTGCTCGCTTCCAAAAGGTGGGCGACGCTCTGAACGTGTTTGTGACCACGCCGTTTGATTGCATTGTGGCCAGGCGCGTCGCGGGCGAGGTTTCGCGTGACGGTGCGGCTGTTTCGGCCGCGGAGTTTTTGGAAGCACTCGCCGAGCAGACCGTGACGACGCTTAGCATTGGTCGCCCGCAGGATGCCTCCTGGCCAGGTGCCCTGCCGCCGGTAGAGGGCTTCCAGCTTTGCGACGAAGTGCCGGTCAGCACCGCACGCCAACTCGCAGACGAAGGCAAACGCCTTGCCAAACAATTCTCCGGACCGGCAGGGCCGCCGCGCTCGCTTTTAGACGCCATTGTGATCACCTCAAACGCCACTGCGGAAACCCCTGTCGAGGTGCCCATGCGCATGATCTTTACGTGCACGGCCTTGGGCCTAATCCCGGGCTTTGAGGCGCCGGCAAACATCCCACGCCACTTGCGCGTAGCCAGCGCCGGTAGGTGGGTGCGCCTAGATGCCCCGTACGGATCCGTGTTTAGAAACGCGGGTCTGGGATTGCTTTTCTAAAAGTCAAGCCGTTGTCCGTTGTAATTAGGCGGGGCTACCCGGCTCCTGGTTAATCATCATGTACGCCACGCGCTGCATGTGGTTCCAAAGTTGGTGGCGGTGGTGGGGCGAAAGCTCGTCGTCAGTAAATTGCTCCAATGAGCGCCCCATGAGTTCTAGCCAACGCTCTGCCTCAGCCATGCCAATTTTGAAGGGGAAGTGGCGGCGGCGAAGCATCGGGTTGCCACGCTTTTCTTGGAACGTGCGAGGCCCGCCCCAGTACTGTTCGAGGAACCAGCGGAGGCGGTCCTCGGCACCGTCGAAATCACCCTCCGGGTACATGGGCCCGATCAGATCATCGGTTTTGACCTGGGTATAGAAGCCTTTGACTAGGCGGGTGAAAAACTCGGTGCCACCGACGTCCTCGTACAGGGTGCGCTCCTGGTCATCGCGCGGTGGCATTGGGGTGATCTCCACCTCAATCTCCTTTCGTTGCAGCTGTGTCTGTGTCTGTGTCTGAATTTCCAAAACCAACGAGTACCGAATCCATTGGGGCGAGCACGATGCCAGCATCGTGCAGGTCTTTCAACACGCGGTGGTTGATGAAACGGGCGACGGACCACTGCTGGCCGGGCATCGTCTTTAAGGTAACGCGGAAAGACGCGTACGTGGGGTTGAACTCCGAGGGACCAAGCATGGATGGCGGGCTCATAACCTGGTCGCGGATCTCCGGATCCTGGCTGGCTGCCTGTGCAGAGCGCTCAATGATTGCGGCGGCCTCATCCGGGTCTGCCATGACTGAAACCGGGATCTGCAACCGCGCAACCGAATACAGGACGGAGTGGTTGCCAACGCGGTCAATGTCACCGTTACGGACATGCCACAGTGCGCCGTCCATGTCGCGGATAGTGGTAACGCGAAGGGTCATCTCCTCAACGTCACCAACAATGTCATCAACCTGAATGGTGTCTCCAACCCCGTACTGGTTCTCCAGCAGGATGAACATGCCGGAGAAAAAGTCTTTAACAAGGGATTGTGCGCCGAAACCAATGGCCACGCCTACAATGCCGGCAGAAGCGATCAAAGGTGCCACGTTCACGCCAAGCTGGTCAAGCACGGCGAGCAACGCCCACGTCCACACCACAATGGCGGCCACTGAACGGGCAACGTTGGACAAGGTCTGCAGGCGTTGCCGGCGCCGGCTTTCCTGTGCGCGGTCCTGCGGAGTGTCGGGGATTTCGCGTGAGCGCAAAAGGCCAGGGTTTTTCATGCGGGCGTGCGTGGCGCGGCGGATGAGGTGTGCGGCAACCCTGTCAAGGATGAGCGCTATGACCAAGATCAGCACGATTTTTAACGGCCGTTCGAGGACCAGCTCACGTGTATCGGGATCCTTCCACCACGTGGAGACCCCTTCTACTGCTTCTTCGAGGTTTTGCGCAGCTGCCAAAATGTAGGTGGTATTCATCAGAGCCACAGTCTACGCGAGTGGGGAAGGGGAGCGTGCATATAAATCGTCGATAATGAACAGCTTGGTCTAGATAATGGCTACGATGCTTGGCATGTCTACCAACACGAGCAATCCAGGCCCGTCGACTGCAGCGATTCACGCAGGTTACGAACCAGATAGCCTCTATGGGTCCATCAACACGCCTATTTACGCTTCCACCACGTTTGCACAGAACGGTCTAGCGGAACTGCGTGGCGGCTACGAATACACCCGCGTTGGCAACCCAACAATCACCACGCTGGAGAAGTCCGTTGCAGCCCTTGAGGGTGCTGACTTCGCTGTCGCGTTTGCATCCGGCATGGCCACGGTGGACGTGGTCCTTCGTACGCTGCTGAAGCCCGGCGACCACATCGTGGTGTCCAATGACGCCTATGGCGGCACTTACCGTCTGATCCAGCAGGTGTTTTCCCTCTGGGGTGTGGAAAATACCGTGGTGGACATGACCAACGCCGAAGAGGTCGGCGCGGCGGTACAGGACAACACCAAGGTGATCTGGGTGGAAACCCCGACGAACCCGCTGCTGTCCATCGTGGACATTGAGGCGGTGGCCAAGGTGAAAGGTGATGCTGCGCTGGTGGTGGATAACACGTTCGCCTCGCCGTACCTGCAGCGTCCGTTCGAGTTCGGCGCGGACGTGGTTTTGCACTCCACCACCAAGTACATCGGCGGCCACTCCGACGTCATCGGCGGTGTGGTTTGTGGCAAAGATGACCTGATTGAGGGCTTTGAGGAGCAGCTGCGGTTCTTCTTCGGCTGGGTGGGCGCGATCCCATCGCCGTTTGATACGTACCTCACGGGCCGCGGCTTGAAGACGCTGCCGGTACGCATGGAACGTCACTGCGACAATGCCGAGGCCGTGGCTAAATACCTTGAGGGGCGTGAGGAAGTTGCCCGCGTGTGTTACCCGGGTCTCGAATCCCACCCTGGCCACGAGGTGGCGAAGAAGCAGATGCGTCGTTTCGGCGGCATGGTTTCCGTGCTATTTCAAACTGAAGAGCAAGCCAAGAAATTCTGTTTATCCACTCAGCTGTTCTGCCTTGCGGAATCGCTCGGCGGGGTGGAGAGCTTGCTTGAGCACCCGGCAACCATGACCCATGTATCCGTAGCTGGGTCTGCGCTTGAAGTGCCCGGCGAGCTGGTGCGTATCTCTGTTGGCATTGAGGATGAAGCGGACCTGATTGCAGACCTTGAGCAGGCGTTTTCACAGCTTTAAGCGAAGGCTGCGGGGAAGCGCATTCTACGTTGATTGCTGGGGATTCTGTAAGCACCTTTAAGTCTGCAGCGAGATTTATATCCCAAGAGGCTTGGCGATGATCTAACAGAATTCAGCCTCATCGCCATCCGGCCGGATGCCGCAAAGTTGCGCGCGGTCAATGCCGGCTAACTACTTATTAGCTTCAGCGTCCACCGTGCGGTTGCGCAGCTTACGCGCCGTGCGATCCTGGCCTTCGGCCACAACGCGCTTCAGGCCGGAGGGCACATGTGGATCATTAAGCAGGGCATCGGCCTTATCCACGCTTGCCTGATCCACAGCCCAACCCGGGTACATGCCCTCAAGGGTGCGCTGCGCCATCTCATTGGTCAGGCGGTCCCATAGGCCAGGGGCAATGCGAAAGTAGTCCTCTGCCAAACCTTCCAAACCTTCGTCGGTGAAGGTGAGACCGTCCATGAGATAGCGGGCCTCAAGGTTGGTCAGGTCCTCTTCCACAAGCTTCTTCCACGCCCACGCCTTGTCAGCAACCGCGCGCACGCGCAGGCGAGAGATCGCACCCTCGGAGGAGTCGTCGCGCTCCTGGTCAGCAGCCGACGCCGGCAACTGGCCAGCCGCAACCAGGGTGGTGATAGCAAGCCAACGCACCTCCTGGTTCTCAGAGGTCTCCAGCAGGCGCTTGAAGTACGCCACTGTCTCATCGTTGGGCTGCAAACGCGCCAGAGCACGATCCGAGATTGCGAGCGGCTCAGCACCACGGAAAGCGTTGTTGAGCAGGTCAAAGCCCTCGGCCTGCCAGGATGGGTCCACAAACCCGCGCACTGCCGCGGTACCCTGTGCAAACAGGCGCTCCTGCACACTTGGGTGCGTTTCCGCAGGCGCAAACCGGGCCACCAGGCGCACAAACTCACGAGCCGGCAGGACACCGTCGCGGGTGGCCTCCCACAGCGACGACCACACCAAGGTGCGCGCCAGCGAATCCTCAATCTCACCCAGGTGCTCAAGCACGAAGCGGGTGTGCTCCTCGCTCAGACGCATCTTGCAGTAGGTCAGGTCCTCATCGTTCACCAGCGCAAGGTCGTGTTCCACGCCCGCCAGCTCTGGGATCTCGGTGCGCTCACCGTGGATGTCGGTTTCTACTTGGTGGGTGCGTTTGACGCAGCCGTCGACAAGCGAGTAAAGCCCCACGCGAACGCGGTGCGGGCGCAACACATCAGACTCCTGCACCACCGCAAACCCATCGGAAGTATCTGCACGCAGGGTGGACACGCCCGTGGTGCGCAGCCACGCGTCAGCCCAGTCGGACAAGTCGCGGCCCGAGGCCTGCTCAAGCGCCCCAAGCAGGTCATCGAAAGTGGCGTTAGCAAACGCGTGGTTATCAAAGTGCGTACGCACACCCGCGAAAAACTCCTCATAGCCCACATACGCCTGCAGCTGCTTCAACACGGAAGCCCCCTTGGCGTAGGTGATGCCGTCAAAGTTCTGCTCCGCAGTCTCAATATCCGGGGCGTCTGCGGCAATCGGGTGCGTGGTGGGCAGCTGATCCTGCTGGTACGCCCATGCCTTCTCCACAGCGGCAAACGTGGTCCACGCCTCTGGGTATTCGCCGATGCCGGTCTGCGCGGTGGCGGCGGACCAGGTAGCGAAGGACTCATTGAGCCACAGGTCATCCCACCACTGCATGGTCACCAAATCGCCGAACCACATGTGCGCCATCTCATGCAGGATCGTGTCGTTACGACGCTCAAGGCGGTACGGTGTGGGCTCAGAGGTGAAAATGTACTCATCGCGGTACGTCACGGCACCCACGTGCTCCATGGCGCCCATGTTGTACTCCGGGCAGAAGATCTGGTCGTACTTGTCACCAAACGGATACGTGCGGCCGAAGTTGGCATGGTAGAAATCAAACCCTGCCTTGGTCTGCGTAAATAGACGCTCCGAATCCATGTGCGGGATCAGGCTGGCACGCGCGTACAAGCCAAGCTCGATCGTGCGCTTGCCACCGTTGTCGCCGGTGCATGTGTAGGTGTCCGTGACGCGCTCATACTCGCCGGCCACAATCGCAATGAGGTAGGTAGACAGCGGGTAATCAATCTTGGTGGTCCACGTCTTGGTGCCGTTGCCGTTGTTGGTGACTTCTACCGTCTCGTTGAGCACCACCGTGTACGCATCAGGTGCGGTGACCGCAATGTCGTAGGTTGCCTTCAAATCCGGCTGGTCAAAACCAGCGAACACTTTCATCGCCATCGCTGGCTCAAACTGGGTGTAGAGGTAGTCCTTGCCATCCACCGGGTCGGTGAACTTGTGCAGACCCTCACCGGTGCGGTTGTAAGTGATGGTGGCGTTGACAGTGAGCTCGTGTGCGCCGCTGGCAAGCACAAGCTCATTTCCGTTGGTGGGGGTGCCGTCCAGGGTTGCTGCAAACTCATCAGCAACCAGGTCAAAATGGGTCTGACCTGCCTTGGAGTCAAACGTGACCACAGTGCGGGAAGTGAACTGCTCCTTGCCAGTCACATCCACGTGGATGTCGTAGTGGACATTGTCAATCAGCGATTTTCGTGTTTGCGCATCATCGCGCGTCAGATTCGTTTTCATAGGCGCCACGCTACTGAATATCGCTACAGTGGGCCGCATGAGCCTCAGAAAAGTAACCTTCTATTTCGATGTCTCTTGCCCTTTCGCCTGGTTGACCTCCCGCTGGATGAAGGAAGTGGAAAAGGTCCGTGAGGTTGAGGTGGAGTGGGTGCCGATGTCGCTCGCAGTTCTTAACGACGGCCGCGACCACCTCCCCGAAGCCTACAAAGAAGCCATGAAAGCGAACTGGGGGCCCGCGCGTGTCTTTGCCAAGGTGAAATCTGAAAAACCAGAGATGGTTGACGCACTCTACACGGCGATGGGCACCAAGATTCACGCGGAAGGCCAGGACCACAAGCAGGGCTACGGTGCGTACGACGAAATCATCCGCGCAGCCCTTGCAGAGGTTGGTCTGCCTGAGGAATTTGCTGAGGTAGCCAACGTTGACGGTGACGATGCGCTGCTGCGCGGCTACCACCAGCAGGCGATGGACGCCGTTGGTGACGAGGTGGGCACCCCGGTACTCAAGTTTGGCGACACCGCCTTCTTCGGCCCCGTTATCACCCGCGTACCCACCGGCGAGGACGCAGGCGAGATGTTCGACCACGCCGTTGGCCTGGCGAAGTTCCCGTATTTCTTTGAGATGAAGCGCTCCCGCACCGAGAACCCGCAGGTGCGCTAGTTTTTGGGTCTGATCTGACGCTGGTTTTGGGGCTGGTTTGGTGGGGGCCGGTGGGGGTCCGGGGTACGCTTGTGGGCATGCGTATTTACCTTGGAGCAGACCACGCCGGATTCGAGCGAAAGAACCAGATCAAAGCCCACCTTGAGGCCCAGGGCCACGAGGTGACCGACTGCGGCGCCCACGAGTACGACGCCGCTGATGACTACCCGGCGTTTTGCATCGCCGCGGCCGAGGCCGTGGTAGCTGACCCGGGTTCCCTGGGCATTGTGCTTGGCGGTTCCGGCAACGGTGAGCAGATCGCCGCGAACAAGGTCAAGGGTGCGCGCTGCGCCTTGGCGTGGAGTGTTGAGACCGCCAAACTGGCCCGAGAACACAACAATGCCCAGCTCATCGGCATTGGCGGCCGCATGCACACCGAGGAAGAGGCGCTGGCCATTGTGGACGCTTTTGTGACCCAGCCGTGGAGCGAAGAGGAGCGCCACCAGCGCCGTATCGACATCCTTGCCGAGTACGAGAAGACCGGTGTGGCGCCGGAGGTCCCGGGTGTCTAAGGGCGTTGCTGCTTTCAGCCGCCCTTTGGCGGTACCGTGGCTGTCCTTTGGCGGTACCGTGGCGGTCCCACAGCTGTCCTTTGGCCGTTTGTAGCTACCTACACCCGGCTACCTGCCGTTTTTATCGCTAGTAGCTGCAAGTAAGTAGCTGCAATCTTTGCTGGGGCATCCCTCACGCGGGGTGTTCCGGCGTTATCAACGAGCGATCGAGGGGGGGATTCACGATGCAGATAAAGAAGACCGCGTTCAGCATGGCGTTGGCGGGGGCTGTGTTGTTAGTGGGCGGATGCGTGCCGTCCGAGAAGATCGGCAGCGTAGCTGCCTCGCAATCCGCCGCGGAGGAGGATCCGCGGGCCTTCTATTTCGAATCGGGTGTGCTGGAGTTCGGTGACTTCGACCCGTATTCGCTTGGCGACTCCCTCTTCAACCCCTGCACCGAAATCACCCCCGAAGAATACGCGGCGGCTGGCTTTCCGGAGGTCATCGTGAAAGACGAGGGGCGGACGATGGTCGGACTGAACTCGTGTCTTGTGTCGAGTACCGAAGAGCAGAAAAAGCATGCGGTATCTGTTTCCTTTGATAATGGCAACACAACCAGGGAGATGATCGAGACCCAGGGCCTCTTGTATCCCGAGTACCGTTCGGAGCTCATTCCCGAACTCTTCGCATTCGCGGCTGAGGATGGCTACCCAGGTTTCTGTTACACCCAGATTGATACCGCTCGTGGAGGATTCGGTGCCTCAGCAGGAGGCCATGAGTTGCATGTGACAACCGGAGAAATGTGCACCCTCGCGATCGAGGCGATGGAACAATTATTCCGGACGTTTGGAAGCCCGAATGTCCACTAGAGTTTGGTGGGAGGTTTTGAAATCCGAGTTAAGGGGGATTTGTGATGAGAAAGAGGTCGGCTGCGGTCAGCTCAGTGTTGGCAGGAGTTGTGCTGTTGGTCAGTGGGTGTGTGCCGTCCGAAAAGATTGAAGGCGTAGCTGCGTTTCCGCCTGCGTCTTCGGTTTCGGCTTCGGAGTCTGCCGCGGGTGAGACGCCGAGGGCGTTTTACTTCGATTCGGGGGTGTTGGAGTTCGGGGATTTCGATCCTTATTCGCTTGGTGATTCTCTTTTTAACCCCTGTACCGAGATCACCCCGGAAGAGTATGCTGCGGCTGGTTTTCCGGAGGTCATCGTGAAAGACGAGGGACGGACGTTTCACGGGTTGAACACCTGCCATCTGCCGAGTACGGAGGAGCAGCTCAAGAAAGCGGTAGGGATTTCATTCGCCAACGGGAACATCACCAGAGAGATGGTTGAGGAACGAGGGCTCTTGTTGCCTGAGTATCGCTCCGAGCTCATTCCGGAACTCTTTGCCATTGCGGCAAATGAGCACTACCCAGGCATCTGTTATATCCAGATTGATACCGTGCGTGGAGGGTTTGGTGCTTCAGCTGGGGGTGACCCGCGGTTCGTAACAACAGAAGAGATGTGCAACGCTGCGATCGAGATTGTGGAGCAACTGTATCGCACGTTTGGCAACCCTGATGTCCACTAGAGTTGTCCACTGGAGTTTGGTGGGCGGTTTTGAAATCCGAGTTAAGGGGGATTTGTGATGGGAAAGAGGTCGGCTGCGGTCAGCGCGACGCTGGCGGGGGTTGTGCTGTTGGCGAGCGGATGTGTGCCGTCCGAAAAGATTGAAGGCGTTGCTGCACTTCCGCCTGCGTCTTCGGTTCCGGCGTCGGAGTCTGTCTCGAGTCAGCTGCGGGCGTTTTACTTCGAATCGGGGGTGTAGGAGTTCGGGGATTTCGATCCTTATTCGCTTGGTGATTCTCTTTTTAACCCCTGTACCGAGATCACCCCGGAAGAGTATGCTGCGGCTGGTTTTCCGGAGGTCATCGTGAAAGACGAGGGACGGACGTTTCACGGGTTGAACACCTGCCATCTGCCGAGCACGGAGGAACAGCGAGACAAAGCCGTGACAGTCTCGTTTGCAAACGGGAATACCACCAGAGAGATGATTGAGGCCCAGGGACTTCTATACCCCGAGTACCGTTCTGAGCTCATTCCGGAACTCTTCGCTTTTGCAGCGACCGATTTTTACCCAGGCTTTTGCTATACCCAGATCGATACTGCGCGCGGAGGCTTCGGCGCTTCAGCCGGAGGTGATTCGAGGTACGTAACAACCGAAGAGATGTGCAACGCTGCGATTGAGGTTGTTGAGCAACTCTATCGCGCGCTCGGTAGCCCCGATGTCCACTAAAGTGTACACGGTTCCTGCTGTCAAAAGACGTTTTAGGCTCTAAGATGGTGTCTCACAAGGCTGAACCAAGACACCAAAATACGGGGGATTTTTCATGAACCAAGTAGTTCGTTTAGATGTAGAAGCACTGATGCGGGGGATTTCCCTCCTCAGGAAGGAAGCAAAAACAACTCGGAGTTCTGGGCGCGAGGGGGTCAGGAGCGCACTCGCTACTTTCTCCCAGTTATCGGGGTTTCGTGAATCCG
This sequence comes from Corynebacterium sp. HMSC29G08, assembly GCF_001806875.1. Classification (GTDB taxonomy): domain Bacteria; phylum Actinomycetota; class Actinomycetes; order Mycobacteriales; family Mycobacteriaceae; genus Corynebacterium. Next base: position 23,070 of record NZ_KV786277.1, on the reverse strand, counting down.
GGCAAATGCTGGGAGCAGTCTCGGCAGTCAATGCACCGAAGTCGTCTTTTGCGTTGGCTTCACACATGCTGGATGCTGCGCACGTTTCCGAGGTCAATCTGAAGAACATGCAGCGTGCTGATGATTCGCTGGCGGGCGCGTTTTCCGCGATCAACTTTGCCAACCAGGATTCGTTTTCGGAGTGGTTGGGGCGCATGGAAGCGTCGACAGGACTCTCCAACGCGAAGGCCCCGAGTTTTGCGCCTACGGCACCCGTTGTTGTGCCGCCCATGAGCCTGCGCGTGCTGGAGCGGCTCCTCGCAGCGTCGAACGTGGCTGCCGCGGAGGCTGAGGCAGCGAGTTGGACAATGGCAGCCCGCGCTCTGGATGAGTCCGTGATGGCACTGTTTGAGGTGAAGAATTGCTTTGCCCCCTCAATGGAAACAGCATGGGTCCAGCGTGGCGACGCGCACGTGAACAAAATCCAACGCGCCGGCAATGTTTACGCTCGCCGTGCTGATGCGATGTCCGCGCACACCACAGCGCTGGGGAGCTTGGCGTCGGCAGAGACCGTCATGGCCGCGGTGGCAGCAGCGGCGGCCATGGCGCTTCCGCCCGCGATGCGTCCGGCGTATGAGGCACAATACCTCGCAGTCTTCGCACCTAGGGCGACCTCGCAACTTGCGGCAACGGTGCCGTCGTTTGTCCAGCTGTTGCCCGACTTAGATCAGCTTTCGGGCAACCCCTTCGACATCCGGGAAATCAACGCGCCAGACGCACCATCGTTTGAACGCTCGCCGCTGCCGAAGGTCATCCAAGAATCCTTCCGGGCTCTCGGCCACGCGGACCTTGCCCGAGCAACCACGCCTGATGACGTCATCGGCGCATACGGCAAGGTCAACCCAGATGTTGTTGAGGCGATTAAGGCGGGTGCGACGCAGACGCAGGCGGCGTCGTTGGCGGCGCCGTCGATACCCCCGTCGTTAACCCCGGGCGCGGGGATGGTTGGTGGCGCGCCGGGCAACCTTGCATCGGGTGGTGCTGGTTTGAACGCTATGGCACCTGGCAGCGTCGGTAGTACTGCTGCTTCGGCTTCTGCGGCCGGTACAGGTGCTCCGGCAGGTGGCGTTGCGGGAGGCATGGGGGCTCTTGGCGGGGGTGGCGGTCGTGCGCAACAAAGCAACCGCAGCGGGCGCAACCCCGGTCTAAGAAGTGATCTCGCAAATGGGCTCGCCGCGGGCGCAGGCGCGGGTGGCGTCGCAGGAGGCATCGGCGCTGGCGGCGCACCGCTTGCTGGTCCGGGAATGGGCGCTGGTGCAGGGGCCTCGCCACTATCGACGAGCACTACCACCGCACATACAACACAAGGACGTGGAACTGCGTTTGCCGGTGGACCCATGGGCGTAGCTGGAGCCGGTCAAGGGCAGCAGGGCAAACAACGTAAGGCCGCCAAAGTTCAAGCGGTGACCAGCGCAGTTGAGCGTGAGGGCAACCTCAGGGCGCTGCTTGGGGAGGCACCGCTGGTGCTACCCAGCGTCATCGACGGCAACGTGCGTGAATGAGGGGAGTAGCGGAGATTATTTGGGGTTGGCATTGCGCGCCATGCGGATAACCTCCACGCCACCCATCAAGGCAAGACCGCCAATGGTGAGCGTGGGGGCGTTCGCGGGGAGATCGTGTTGGGAGATGGTGACGCTTTTGTCGTCGTGAATCTCGAAGCCACCCATGAGGGCGAAACCCTCGCTGAGGACTCGGATATCCTCAGGCACGATGATGCGCACCCCGCCCATCAGGGCAAGCGTGTTAATCCTGGTGTGCGCCTCGGTGAAGCGAGCTTTGAGCAGGTTCAGATCCGTGCCACCCATCAGGGCAAGGGAGAAGTGGCTTGGCGCAACAAGCCAGTTGCCGGAGCGTCCAACACCACTCATTACGGAAACAGAGATGGCGCTACCCCCAGGCTCACCCGTGACCATGGACAACGCGCGGCTGGTGTTTGCTCGCGGAGCCAACGGTGCGTAAGGCATGTTCTGGGGAAGCACGTCGTCGTTGCCGGGGACATCCAAATCAGCGGTGAGATGTTCAACCTCGTCGGCATAGGTTGCGCCCCACGCTTGCTTAGTACGCAGGTCAAACTCTTCAGTAGTGAGCTGGCCATCGGCATACGCCGCCGCCAAGGCATCGGTCGTTGCCTGGCGGGCGGCACTGGAAAGGCGTTTACGAGGTTCGTTTGCTGTGCTCACGTGCTCTAGCCTAAGTGAAAATAATGGGTTTAGAAGTCGAAGCCGAAGTCAAAACCGCCGCCATCAAAGCCGCCGCCCTCGAAACCGCCCATATCGCCCGTGCCTTCAGCACCACCGACATCGGACATGCCTTCCATGCCACCCATGTCACCAGCCATGTCGCCGCCGAAATCGCCAGCCCCAAAGGCCTCCGGCGACGGGGTTCCAGCCATGCCTGCGAACATTGCGGAGTAGAACATCATTGAAGACGCAGCCCACATACCTGTCATCATCGCCGGAGCCCACCACGCAGTGGAGTACCAACCGGCCGGAACAGGACGACCAGCGACGGCGCCGCCGGGGTAGTAGTGCGGGGTAGCTGCAGTAGCCACGGGGGAAGCGGTAACGACGGTGCCGTCTTCCTGACGCACGGAGCGCTGCTCAGTCACGCGGCCCGCCTGGCGTTGCCCCTCAAGCTCAGGCAGCTGCGGACCTGCAGGAAGCCCCATGATTTCGCGGGCGGCGTTGACGTAATGCAAGCCCTCAAGCGCAGACTCGCGGGCGAGCATCGCCTGCTTGGGGGTGCGTGCGTCCGCAAGGCCGGCAGAAGCTGCGTTGAAGCGCTCGGAAGCGTCAGCCATGGCCTGGGTTGACGCGGCGTCATTACCGGAAATTGTGAGCACTTGGGAGCCTAAACGGTCGGTCCAGCGTTTGGCGTCCGCCAATGCGTCGTCAAGCGAAATCTGCTCCTGCTGCCGCTGCTGTACCTGCCGATCGCCACCGGAAGGAAGCAACACTACAACCGCGCCAACAATGAGGACGATGAGCAAAAACGTGAGCAAGAATCCTCCTAAAATTCGTTGTTGTTTGGTTCAACGGGTGAACCTGCGCTAAAGTTCCGAGCAGCTCATCTGAGCAGCGTTTAGGCGCATGGGAATGTCGTATAGTGGCTAATACCTCAGCCTTCCAAGCTGAAGACGCGGGTTCGATTCCCGTCATTCCCTCCAAGAAAAGCCCCTCTGAACGGGGCTTTTTTGTTTTTTCGCGACCCGTTGCTATCTCTTATAGGCACGGGTATTACAATGACCCGACGTGAGTTTTTCACGACTCACGGGGCGTGGCGCAGTTTGGTAGCGCACCTGCTTTGGGAGCAGGGGGTCGCAGGTTCAAATCCTGTCGCCCCGACAAGGTTTTTATAACCGTTCAATCGATTTAGTACAGGAGTTATTCGTGAAGACAAACGTCGAGAAGCTCAGCGACACCCGAGTCAAGCTGGACGTCTCCGTCCCCTTCGACGAACTGGGTCGCGAGATTGACCAGGCGTACAAGGCAATTGCACAGCAGGTCAACATCCCGGGCTTCCGTCGTGGCAAGGCTCCTCGCCAGCTTATCGACGCTCGATTTGGCCGCGGCCCAATCCTCGAGCAGGTAGTCAACGACATGCTGCCGTCCCGCTACGACCGTGCGCTGTCCGAGAACGAGCTGAACCCGCTGGGCCAGCCGGACATCGAGATCACCAAGATCGAAGACAACGACGTTGTTGAGTTCACTGCCGAGTTCGACGTACGCCCGGAGATTGAGGTTCCGGACTTCTCCAAGATTGACGTGACCGTCCCGGCCCGCAAGGTTGACGACGAGGCTGTGGACAAGGAGCTCGACGACCTGCGTGGCCGCTTCGGTGAGCTGAAGGAAACCAAGCGTAAGCTGAAGACCGATGACTTCGCTGTGATCGACGTTGAGGCGACCGTTGACGGTGAGAAGCTCGACGAGGCTTCCGCAGAAGGCCTGACCTACCAGGTTGGCTCCGATGACCTGATCAAGGGTCTTGACACCGCACTGCGCGGCATGAAGACCGGTGAGGACAACGAGTTCACCACCAAGATCGAATACGGCGAGCACAAGGGTGAAGAGGCCACCGTGAAGGTGACCGTGCAGCAGACCAAGGAGCGTAAGCTGCCGGACCTGGATGACGAGTTCGCACAGCTCGCTTCCGAGTTCGACACCGTTGAAGAGCTGCGTGAGTCCACGAAGTCCCAGCTTGAGGAGGGCCTGAAGGCTCAGCAGGCTGCCGACATCCGCGACGAGGTGCTCAAGGCTGCACTGGCTCAGGTTGAGTTCCCGCTGCCGGAGTCTGTCGTTGATGAGCAGGTGCACAACCAGCTTCACCAGCTCCTGGGCCAGCTGGCACATGACGAGAACGCTCTCGCTCAGCTGCTTGAAGCACAGGGCACCACCCGCGAGGAGTTTGACAAGGACTCCCGTAAGCAGGCTGAAGAGTCCGTGCGCACCCAGCTGTTCCTCGATGCTGTCGCAGATGCTGAAGCTCCGGAGGTGACCCAGGAAGAGATCACCGATCACATCCTGTTCACTGCGCAGTCTTACGGCATGGACCCGAACCAGTTCATCGCAACGCTGCAGCAGAACAACCAGATCGGTAACCTGTTCGCCGACGTTCGCCGCGGCAAGGCCCTGGCAGCTGCCATCTCCCGCACGTCTGTGAAGGATGAGGACGGCAACTCTATCGATCCGAACGAGTACTTCGGCGAGATCGAGGACGAGGCTGACGAGGCTTCCGCCGACGAGTAAGGCTTGTTAACGCAAGCGCCCCGTGCACCCGGTGAGGGTGGTGCGGGGTGTTTTTGTTTGTTGCCCGGACGCCCGTTTGTAAACGACCACGGGGTCATTTACAAAGCCCCAGGTCGGGTTTGTCACATCCGTAGCAAGGCGGCTTCGCTTACAAAAACCCGCGCCAGGGCACCCGATGCGCTGAAAACAAATGCAAAATCTTTCAGGCCCCTGCGGTTTTGCAGTCACATCCGTAACAAATCGAAATGTTTGCAATGGGACTAGCGTGGCGAGCGGGACAAAAGGTGGCGCAAGTGGGTAAAAGAGCCAAAAGGAGTGGGAAGGGGGCGTACGCCGGTAGCGAACGTGGGCGTCGATAGTGTAATGCCCGAGTAAGGTAGTGGCGTTAATAACTAGTGAAAGCAACAAAGGTCTTTAGAAAGGACGCGGCAACAATGACGCAGCCGACTGGCATGAACTTGGGTGACTCGGTCTATGAGCGCTTGCTCCGTGAGCGCATTATTTTCCTGGGCCAGGAGGTGAATGATGAGATTGCGAACAAGCTGTGTGCGCAGATTCTCCTTCTGTCCGCAGAGGACCCGACCCGTGACATCAACCTCTACATCAACTCCCCGGGCGGCTCTGTGACCGCGGGTATGGCGATTTATGACACGATGAAGTACTCCCCGTGCGACATCGCCACCTACGGCATGGGCTTGGCTGCTTCGATGGGTCAGTTCCTGCTCTCCGGCGGCACGAAGGGTAAGCGCTACGCGCTGCCGCATGCACGCATCATGATGCACCAGCCGTCCGCAGGTGTTGGCGGTACCGCAGCAGACATTGCTATCCAGGCTGAGCAGTTCGCGCAGACCAAGCGTGAGATGGCGAAGCTGATTGCGGAGCACACGGGACAGACCTTCGAGCAGATCACCAAGGATTCTGACCGTGACCGTTGGTTCACCGCGCAGGAAGCCAAGGAGTACGGCATTGTGGACCACGTTATTGAGCACGCCGCTCAGGCTGGTGCGCACGCAATCGGCGAGTAATCACCCGGCAAGCGACAACGCAAGCAAAATCACAGAGGAGAACTTTTCATGACTTTCCAGATGCCCACCTCGCGTTACGTGCTGCCGCAGTTCCTCGAGGAAACCAGCTTTGGCACGAAGCAGATCGACCCGTACGGCAAGCTGTTTGAAGAGCGCATTGTCTTCTTGGGTACCCAGGTGGATGACACGTCTGCAAACGACATCATGGCGCAGCTTCTGGTGCTGGAGTCCCAGGACCCGGATCGTGATATCACGATGTACATCAACTCCCCGGGCGGTTCTTTCACCGCGTTGATGGCTATCTATGACACGATGCAGTACGTCCGCCCGGACGTCCAGACGGTCTGCCTGGGACAGGCTGCGTCTGCTGCGGCTGTGATCTTGGCTGCAGGTGCCCCGGGTAAGCGTGCGGCACTGCCGAACTCACGTGTACTGATCCACCAGCCGGCAACTGAGGGCACTCGTGGCCAGGTGTCGGACTTGGAGATCCAGGCCAATGAGATTGAGCGTATGCGTCGCCTCATGGAGGAGACGCTTGCGCACCACTCGGGCCGTAGCCCGGAGCAGGTCCGTATTGACACGGACCGCGACAAGATCCTTACCGCCGCCGAAGCGAAGGAGTACGGGATCATCGACCAGGTCTTTGATTACCGCAAGCTGAACGCGTAACCAGAGCGTAACCAGAGCGCGTAAGCCAACAGCGCCAACAGCGCCAACAGCTCCAACAATAAGCCGCCCTCACCCCCCAAATAGAGAAGGGAAGAGGGCGGCTTTCGCGTTCTTGAGCGTTACTCCGCAGGGGTGCAGTACACCGCGGCGTTGCGGATGGCTTCTGGCGCGCCGTTGAAGTCGTCGCGGGCCCAGCAGACGTCGTTGCCCACCGTGCCGTCTGGGTCGACGCTGGCCCAGCCGTTGCCGCGTGCCTTCCAGAAGTACTGCTGGCCATCCAGCATTGTGCGGGCCCATTCGCGGTCGCAGAAGGTGGAGAATTCGCGGCCGTTGGCGTCGCTCTGGCTCGGCCATGCGCACTCTGCACCCGGGAGTGGCTCGGGTTCTGGTTCGGGCGCAGGTTCCGGCTCTGCTCGGCGGGTGGTGCTGGAGGTAGAAGTAGAGGTACGTGTTGAGGTACTCGAAGAGGTGGATGAGGAAGAGCTGGTTGTAGAAGAGGTTGTGGTCTCCTCGGGTTCTTCGGTGGTTATTTCAATTTCTGGCTCCGGCAGTTGCGAGGTGCTGGTGTATGGGAAGTCCAGCACTGGCTCGGCCAGGCGCACCTCATCACCCTCGCTGCCACAACCGGCCAGCAGCATCGCTGAAGTGGCGACGATTGCGGCAGCGGTCTTGACACGGTTCACGCGAGTTTTTCCTTTCGGAGCTTTTTTGCTTATCGACGTACCAATCTAACCCATCACGCCCCCAAAAATCCCGTCACCACCCGGTTGAATTCTTCTGGGTTCTCAACGGCCAGCTGGTGGGAGCCGTCGAGAACTGCGGATTGCACAGGGCCAGCAACGCCAGCGGCGATTTCGGCGAGCTGTTCAGGGCCGGTCCCGGCATCGTCTTTACCTGCAACGGTGAGCACCGGGCACGTGATGTTGCCTAGTTGGTCGGCGAAGTCCCAGCCGGCGAGGGCGTCGCCGTTTTGGGCGTAGCCTTCGGCGTTGATACGCAAGATCATCTCGCGTACCTCGTTGACTGTTTGTGGGTGGCTGGCGCGGAAGCCTTCGGTGAACCATGCTTGGATAAACGCGTCGGCGAGAGCGCCCATGCCTTGCTCGCGGGCGATGGTGGTGCGCTCGATCCAACGTTCTTCACCGCCAAGGAACGTGGCGGTTGCGCAGAACACTGCCTTTTCCACGCGGCCAGAATTGGCGGTCAACCACTGCGCTAGCGCACCGCCGAGGGAAAGCCCGACGATGTGGAAGCGGTTGACTCCTACGGAATCCAACGCTTGGGTGATGTCCTGGCAAAGATCCTCCACGGTGGTGGAGCCGGGAGCTACCTGTGCAATCTCAGACTGGCCGTGGCCGCGGTGATCTACGGTGACTACCCGGAAACGCTTGGCAAGCTCTGGGATGAGTGCGCTCCACGTTTCGTGCGTGGTAGCGATAGAGCTAAGCAGCACCACTGTCTTCTCAGCGGTGCCGTCGGTGGGGCCATGTTCAGTGACGTGTAGGTGAGTCATGGCCCCATTGTTATGAACGTTGACTTAGCGGGCAACCGGCACTGGCTCTTGTACAGGAACAGTCCGCGCTAGAATCGTGCGAGTTTGACTGAGCAAGTATGATCAAGAGATCACCTGTCCGAGATGGACTCAGACACCACGCAGGAGTTTTTGAAGGTACATGGCAGTAACGCACGACAGCTCAGACCTGCTGAAATGCTCGTTCTGTGGGAAGACGCAGAAGCAGGTTCGCAAGTTGATCGCCGGGGGCGGCGTTTACATTTGTGATGAGTGCATTGAGCTGTGTAATGAGATTATTGAAGAGGAGCTGGCGGGGGCGGGCACGCAGGCGTCGGCAAGCGAAGAGAAGCTCCCTCGTCCTTCGGAGATCACTGCCTTCCTTGACCAGTACGTGATTGGCCAGGATGTGGCAAAGCGCACGCTGGCGGTTGCGGTGTACAACCACTACAAGCGCATTAAGGCGGAGCAGAAAGTGCTTGGTGCGCGCCGTCGAGACGAGGATGTGGAGATTGCGAAATCCAACATCTTGCTGCTCGGTCCAACAGGCTCCGGCAAGACCTATCTTGCGCAGACGCTGGCCCGGATGTTGAATGTGCCGTTTGCTATTGCGGACGCGACGAGTCTGACTGAAGCAGGCTACGTGGGCGAGGACGTGGAAAACATCCTGCTCAAACTGCTGCAGGCGGCGGATTTTGATGTCAACCGTGCGCAGACCGGCATTATTTACGTTGATGAGGTGGACAAGATTTCGCGCAAGAGCGAAAACCCCTCCATTACTCGCGACGTGTCTGGTGAAGGCGTACAGCAGGCCCTGTTGAAGATCCTGGAAGGCACTGTGGCCTCCGTACCGCCGCAGGGCGGGCGCAAGCACCCCAACCAGGAGTTTATTCAGCTGGACACCACCAACATCTTGTTCATTGTGGCCGGCGCATTTGCTGGCCTGGACAAGGTGATCGCTGAGCGTGTGGGCAAAAAGGGCATCGGCTTTGGAGCAGAGATCGACTCAAAGGCAGAGCGCGATGACTCGAATCTGATGTCCAAGGTGCAGCCGGGTGACTTGGTGAAGTTCGGTCTGATTCCGGAGTTCATTGGCCGTCTGCCAATCTTGGCGCACGTGGAGGACTTGGACCGCGAGTCAATGGTTCGCGTGCTCACGGAGCCGAAGAACTCTTTGGTGAAACAGTACCAGCGTCTGTTTGCCATGGATGGTGCGGAGCTGACCATTACGGAGGATGCGCTGGGCGAGATCGCCGACAAGGCCGCCGAGCGCAAAACCGGCGCCCGTGGCCTGCGCGCGATTATGGAAGAGCTGCTGGTGCCGGTGATGTATGACCTTCCTGACCGCGAGGATATTGCAGAGGTTGTGATCAACGGTGCGGTGGTGCGTGGCGAGGAAGAGCCGCGCTACTTGGCTGAGGATGAGGAGCAAAGCGCCTAACGCCGCCAGCACTCAAGAGCACTCAAGATCTCTGTGCCGCTCACGCCTATACTCGAAGGTGTATCTGACCAGCTTCTGCATGGAAGGGCTTCGAGAGAAATGGCATCGAATTTGGCACAGGCGAAACAGCCGGTAAAGGTCACCATCACTGGCGCCGCGGGCAACATTGCATACTCCCTGTTGTGGCGTGTGGCTTCGGGTGACGTGTTCGGCCCGGATCAGCCGGTGGATCTGACACTGCTGGAGATTGAGCCGGCGGCAAACGCCGCTGAGGGCACTGCGATGGAGTTGTCTGACTCCGCGATGCCGCTGGTGCGTGGGATTACGGTGACCACGGATCAGCGTGCAGGTTTCGAGGGCGCGAACGCAGCTTTCCTGGTCGGTGCGAAGCCGCGCGGTAAAGGCGAGTCCCGCGCTGACATGTTGGCTGCCAACGGCAAGATTTTCATCGAGCAGGGCAAGGCGATCAACGCTGGCGCGGCTGATGACATTCGCGTACTGGTGGTTGGCAACCCGGCGAACACGAACGCCTACATTGCGGCGAAGGCTGCCGGTGATGTTCCGGCTGATCGTTTCAACGCCTTGATGCGCCTAGACCACAACCGTGCGCTGTCCGTGCTGGGGCAGAAGCTTGAGGCATCCACGGATGCGTTTGAGCGCGTTGTGGTGTGGGGCAACCATGCTGATACGCAGTTCCCGGACCTGACCTACGCGCAGCTTGACGGTGCTGATGTGATGCCGAAGGTTGACCAGGCGTGGTACACCGACGAGTTCATTCCGCGTGTGGCAAAGCGCGGCGCGGAGATTATTGAGGTGCGCGGTAAGTCTTCAGCTGCGTCGGCTGCGTCGGCTGCTGTGGATCACATGCGTGACTGGGTACAGGGCACTGATGGTCGTTGGACCACGGTGGCGCTGCCGTCCATGGGTGCATACGGCGTGGATGAAGGCTTGGTCTTCGGCTTCCCGGTGGTTGGTGCCAACGGCCAGTGGCAGGTAGTTGAGGGCCTTGAGATCAATGATTTCCAGCGTCCGCGCATTGATGCGAACGTGGAGGCGTTGCGCTCTGAAGCAGAGGTAGCGGCGCAGCTTTTCTAAGGGTCTAAGATGGTTCGTTGTGACTGAAGCGACGAACTTGCCTGCAACGAACCTCCCTAGGTCTTGGGACCCGAAGGAACAAGAAGAGCGCCTTTACGAAGGCTGGGTCAAGGCGGGGTATTTCACCGCCGACCCGGCTTCGGAGAAGTCGGCGTATTCCATTGTGCTGCCGCCGCCGAATGTGACTGGTCAGCTGCACATGGGGCACGCGCTTGACCACACTTTGATGGATTCCTTGGTGCGCCGTAAGCGCATGCAGGGCTATGAGGTGTTGTGGCTGCCGGGTATGGACCACGCTGGTATTGCCACCCAGACCAAGGTTGAGGCGAAGCTGAAGGCTGAGGAGGGCAAGGACCGTTACGACTATGGTCGTGACGAGTTTGTAGATCGTGTTTGGGAGTGGAAGCACGAGTTCGGCGGCACGATTACCACACAGATGCGGGCTATCGGCGACTCGGTTGATTGGTCGCGTGAGCGCTTTACGCTTGATAACGGCCTGTCGCGCGCCGTGCAAACCATCTTCAAGCAGCTGTATGACGCTGGCATGATTTACCAGGATTATCGCCTGGTGAACTGGTCTCCGGTGTTGGAGACCGCGGTGAGCGACATTGAGGTGGTGTACAAGGACGTCGAGGGCGAGTTTGTCTCCATCCGCTACGGCTCGCTCAATGATGATGAGCCACACCTGGTGGTTGCAACCACTCGTGTGGAGACGATGCTGGGTGACGTTGCTATTGCCGTGCACCCGGAGGACGAGCGCTACGCGCACCTAGTTGGCCAGGAGTTTGACCACCCGTTCCGCGATGACCTGAAGCTGAAGGTGATCGCTGATGATTACGTGGACCGCGAGCTGGGTACCGGCGCGGTGAAGATCACCCCTGCGCATGACCCGAACGACTACGAGATGGGTCTGCGGCACGATCTGGACATGCCGATCATCATGGATGAGAAGGGCCGCATTACTCATACCGGCACCGAGTTTGATGGCATGGATCGTTTCGAAGCCCGCGTGAAGGTGCGCGAGGCGTTGGCGGAGCAAGGCCGCATTGTGAAGGCAGTGCGCCCATACGTGCACTCGGTTGGCCACTCGGAGCGTTCCGGTGAGCCGATTGAGCCGCGTCTGAGCTTGCAGTGGTTTGTGAAGGTGGCTGAGCTGGCACGCATGTCCGCTGAGGCGGTGCGTGAGGGTGATACCGAAATCCACCCGACCTCCATGGAGAAGCGTTACTTCGACTGGGTGGACAACATGCACGACTGGACGATTTCACGCCAGTTGTGGTGGGGCCACCGTATTCCGATCTGGTACGGGCCGGAAGACGCTGAGGGCAACCGCGACGTGGTCTGTGTTGGCCCGGATGAGGAGCCGCCGGCAGGCTACGAGCAGGACCCGGATGTGTTGGACACGTGGTTTTCCTCTGCACTGTGGCCGTTTTCCACGATGGGTTGGCCGGACCCAACCCCGGAGCTGGAGAAGTTCTACCCAACCACCGTGCTGGTCACGGCGTACGACATTTTGTTCTTCTGGGTTGCGCGCATGATGATGTTCGGTACCTTTGCTGCAACGCAGACCCCTGAAGTGCTGGGCCAAGGCGCAGATGGCCGCCCACAGATCCCGTTCGAGCACCTGTACCTGCACGGGTTGGTGCGCGATGAGAAGGGGCGCAAGATGTCGAAGTCTTTGGGCAACGGCATCAACCCGATGGACTGGGTGGAGCGCTATGGTGCGGATGCCCTGCGGTTTGCGCTGGCTCGTGGTGCGAACCCGGGTGTGGATCTGCCGATTGGTGAGGATAACGCCACCTCTGCTCGCAACTTCACCACCAAACTGTTCAACGCCGCGAAGTTTGCGCTGATGAACGGTGCCACGGTGGATGAGCTGCCAGCACGCGAGGTGTTGACGGACGCTGACCGCTGGATCTTGGACCGCTGCGAGGAGGTCCGCGCGAAGGTAGACGCCTACCTGGACGATTACCAGTTTGCTAAGGCCAATGAGGAGCTCTACCACTTCGCCTGGGATGAGCTGTGTGACTGGTACTTGGAGATTGCCAAGACGCAGATCCCGCGCAGCGCCGCTGACGCTGCGCGGGAGGAGAAGGAACGCGGCCCGAACACCCAGGTTGTGCTGGGTCGTGTCCTGGATGTGGTGCTGCGCCTTTTGCACCCGACCATGCCGTTTATCACCGAGGTTTTGTGGACGGAACTCACCGGCGGCGAGACGGTCACGCTTGCGCCGTGGCCGAGTGCACAAGACACCAACGGTTCCGCGGAGTCGGATCTCAACGCGCGCCGTCGTATTGAAGACTCCATCAAGCTGATCACGGAGCTGCGCCGCTTCCGCGCTGACCAGGGTGTTAAGCCAAGCCAGAAGGTGCCTGCGAAGCTGGACTTCACTGCGGCTGATTTGGTGGCGCAGGAAGACATGGTGCGCCAGATTGCCAGGGTTGAGGAGCCGGGTGAGGGGTTTGTGGCGTCGGCAAGCATTGAAATGCGCTTAAGCCAGACCACCCTGGATGTGGCGTTGGATACCTCGGGCACAGTGGATGTGGCGGCTGAGCGCAAGCGTCTGGAGAAGGAACTGGCCGCAGCACAGAAGGAGCTGGACACCACGGCGGCGAAGCTGGGTAACGAGCAGTTCTTGGCTAACGCGCCGGAGCCGGTGGTGGAGAAGATCCGCCACCGCCAGCGTGTGGCGCAAGAGGAGTTTGCGCGTGTCAGCGCACGTCTTGAGGGGCTCAATGGCTAACGGGATGGCTAACCAGTTCGGCAACTTCGAGGTTTCGGAAGACGAGCACGGCCGCTCGATCGACCTTGGCCAGTGGGCTGGGGCCACTCTTGGCGACGTTGACGTGAACGACACCGATACCGACACCGACACCGACACCGACGCTGAAGACGCGCCCATCGAACGCCCAGTCACGGACGAGGACCTCGCCGCGCTTGCGCAGGTGGAAGGGGAGCTGAGCGCGCGCTGGCCGGAGACGGACATTGATCCGTCACTTCAGCGCATCGAGCTGCTGATGGATTTGCTGGGCCTGCCGCAGAAGTCCTACAAGGTCATCCATGTGGCGGGCACGAACGGTAAGACGTCGACGGTGCGGATGATTGAGTCGCTTTTGGCGGCGTTTGGCAACCGCGTCGGTCGCACCACCAGCCCACACCTGCAGCTGATCACGGAGCGCGTGGGTATCGACGGTGCGCCGATCCACCCCGCCGATTTCGTGCGCATCTACCGCGAGATTGAGCCGTATATCCAGATGGTGGATGAACGCACCGGCACACCAATGAGCTACTTCGAAGTCACCGTAGCTATTGCGTTCGCCGCGTTTGCGGACGCTCCGGTGGACGTTGCCGTGGTGGAAGTGGGCATGGGCGGACGTTGGGACGCCACCAATGTTGTTGATGCTGACGTAGACGTGATCATGCCCGTGGGTCTTGACCACACGGATTATCTGGGGGAGACGGTCACTCAGATCGCCGGGGAGAAGGCCGGCATCATTCGCTCTGCGGAGGCGGTGGCGGTTATTGCCAATCAGGAGCCGGATGCGATGAACGTGATCCTGCAGCGCGCCGTGGACGTTGGTGCGACGGTTGCGCGTTTGGGCAGTGAGTTTGAAGTGGCTTCGGCAGACGTAGCACTTGGTGGCCAGATGCTCACGCTGCGCGGGCTCTCCGGCGAGATTGACAACGTGTTCATTCCCCTTGCCGGTAAACATCAGGCACGCAACGCCGCCGTGGCGTTGGCCGCGGTGGAGGCGTTCTACGGTGCGTCCGCGCAGCGCCCATTAAGCCCAGACATCGTGCGAACCGGCTTTGCTAACGCTGCATCACCTGGTCGCCTCGAGCGCGTCCACACTGCGCCGACCACGTTTGTAGACGCCACGCATAACCCGCACGGCGCCCGCGCCCTTGCCGCGGCGTTGAGCCGTGACTTCAACTTCACCCGCCTGATCGGCGTGCTGGGCATTTTGGGTGACAAGGATGCCCGCGGCATTATGGAGGCGCTTGAGCCGGCGTTGACGGAGGTTGTGGTGACGCAGAATACGTCCCCACGCGCAGCAGACGCCTACGATCTGGCTGAGATCGCCCGCGAGATCTTTGGTGATGAGCGCGTCCACGTCGAGCCGAACCTCGCCGGTGCCTACGACCTAGCTGTGGAGCTGGCGGAAGAAGAGCTCGACGAAGCTGGCGTGCAGGCTGGCAACGGTGTGATCATCACCGGCTCTGTTGTCACCGCTGGCGAGGCCCGCGCATTGTTTGGAAAGGACCCTAAGTGAGCTCGAAGCATTCACGCGAAATCCCCGTCGGCCCCCTCGGTCCCGGCCACGCCCCGGTAAAAGACCCGATGGCGGGTCTGCGTCCCGTGATGTCCGGCACGCTAGTCATGGAGGCCATCACGGTCTTTCTGATCCTGCTTGTAGTGCTGAAAGTAGATGGTGGCGTGCTGTGGACCACGTTTAACTGGGGCTACATCACGGTGTTGGGTGCCGCGCATCTGATCATGGCGTTCGCGCAACGCGCGCCGGGTGCGCTGTGGATCAACCTGGCTTTGCAGATCCCGTTGATCTTCGGGTTTTTCGTGCACTGGTCGGTCACGGCCGTGGGCATCATCTTTGGCATTGTGTGGTTTTACATTGTGAAGCTGCGCTCAGAGATGGAGCGTCGTATGCGTGGCGGCTACCTGGTTACGCAGCACCTGGGTGCCTCAGAGGGGTAGGTTGCGTCGCAGGATTTTGCCTGCGGCGTTGCGCGGTATGTCATCGACCACGGTGATGCCGCGCAATTTTTTATATGGGGCGACGCGCTCGGCCATCCAGGCAATGAGATTTTCCTTGCTTATCGACGCCCCACGCAACACCACAAACCCCCACGGCACCTCCTCACCGTCATCGGTTTTCCTGCCCGCCACTGCGGCATCTGCCACCTGCGGGTGGGTGAGTAAGACGGCTTCTAGCTCTGCGGGGGAGATTTGGTAGCCGTGGTATTTGAAGATGTCTTTGACGCGGTCGATGATGTCCACGGTGCCGTTGTCACGCAGCCGCGCAAGATCGCCTGTGTGCAGCCAGTCGTTTGGGCCGAGTGGGGGTTGGTCGCGGTAGCCGCGCATGAGTTGTGGGCCACGGATGAGCAGTTCGCCGGTTGTTGCGTCTTCGCCGGTGTCTAGGTCAACGATCCGAAACTGTGTGTTGGGTACCGCAAAGCCGATGGAGCCCGGCGTTGACTTCCCCGCGATGCCCACGTGTGTGACCGGCGCCGATTCCGTGGTGCCGTAGCCCTGCAGGATTGTGGTGTTCAATTTGCGTTCCACGCTTCGTGCAAGTTCCTCATCAAGCGAGGCTGCCCCGCACACCATGAAGCGGCTGGCGGCAAACGCGCTTGCGTCGAATTCCTGCTTGGCCAGAAGGCGCGCGATCGGAGGCGCGATAAACGTCAGCTCAATGCTGTGCTTCGCGTGGGTGGCAACCATCTCTTCGAAGGAAAAGCGCCCGGTGGTGTGGATATGGTGCCTTGCGCGTAACGACGCCAACAGCAACGTATTCAACCCATAAATATGCGTAAATGGCAGCGGCGCAAACGTCCGCGTCTGCGCTTCGATGCCGCTTGCGCGAAGGGCGGCGTCGAACTGCGCGGCGTTCGCCGTGATCGCGGCATGGGTCAGTTCCACCGCCTTGGGAAGCCCCGTAGTGCCTGAAGAAAACGGCACCGCAGCGATGGATTGCGGGTCAATCACCGGCGGGGTGTGCTGGATGCCGTGCTGGATCTCGTGCGGGATCTCAGCAAAGTTGAGTTCGCGGGTGGTATGGGAGAGGCGTTTGAGGGTCGACGCTTCGTCGTCAAGCAATAAAGGCCCAATCAGCGTGACAGTGGAGCCGGCGCGCAAGATGGCCAGCAGGCCGACGGCGAAGTCGATCGAGTTCGGCTGGCGCAACGCGATGACTTCCTCAGGGGCGATGGTGGTGGCGAGTGCTTCGACACGGTTTGTGAGTTCGCCGTAGGTAACCGTGCTGCCGGTGTCTACCTCGGTGATTGCGGGCAGGTCAGCGTCGTCGCCGAGCTTGCCCAGGACAAAGCTGAACACGTCCGTGTTGGGCAAGTCGATATCTGGCAGCGGGCTACAGTACTGCATGCGCACAGGCTACCTGCGGTATAAACAGGGCTCATGCGCAACCTTGCATTTATCCTCGCTGGCATCCTGTCGTTGCTTGCCGTGTTCAGTGCACCACTGGGCTGGCCGCGCTGGGTCGCACTTGCTGCACTCGGGGTCGCCTTCGTGTTTCTCGCGTGGGGCTTTGCAGACACAGCCCGCAACATGCAGGCAAAACCGAAGATTCTCGATGCCGAGCAGCACGCAACCATCGCCCGCATGAAAGCCGAAGGCAACACGCCGATGGCCATCTCGCAGGTGCAGCTTTGGTTCCGCAACACCTCACCAGAGGAGGCGGCGCGCATAGTTGCCGGGGTGTAGGTAGAATTTAACGCTATGACTGAACGTACTCTGATTCTGATCAAGCCGGACGGCGTGGCAAACGGCCACGTTGGCGAAATCATTGCCCGCATTGAGCGCAAGGGCCTCAAGCTGGTCGAGATGGATCTGCGCACCGCAGACCGCGAGACTGCAGAAAAGCACTACGCTGAGCACAAGGACAAGCCGTTCTTCGGCGAGCTCGTTGACTTCATCACCTCCGCACCGCTGGTTGCCGGCATTGTTGAGGGCGAGTCTGCAATCGCAGCATGGCGCCAGCTTGCCGGTGGCACCCACCCGGTTGAGAAGGCCACCCCGGGCACCATTCGCGGTGACTTCGCACTGACCGTTGGTGAAAACGTGGTGCACGGCTCTGACTCCCCGGAGTCCGCTGAGCGCGAGATCGCCATCTGGTTCCCGAACAAGTAAACGCTTGTTCTTTGCGCCCCGCCTTTGTGCGGGGCGTTTTCGTTTCTGTGGGGGTGTTGCGATTTTTGTTGGGGGTGCGGGGCTCGTTGTCCCCTTCCCCCTGGGGATCGTTTCCCCCTCCCGGGGTCGTTGACCCCCTCCCGGGAACAAATATGCATATGCATATATGCATGTCTGCAGGTCACGGCCAATTTTCATTAACGCGGGTCTTATTGAAAAAACGCTGTGACCATTGCTTATGCATATATGCATATGCATATTTGTTGGAATCGGCTCTGTTCGCCGTTGGGGCGAGCCGTGTGAGGAACGTCTGGATTGCCCGCGGTGTGCAACAATGGGGCCAGACTTTTTACAACCGTACGGTTCCCGTTGAGTGGCAGCGCTGTGCGGCGGCGGCGAGAAACTTCGCCAGCGCCCGGCGTTGAACACTTCAAGGGCCAACAATAAAAGAGGAGCTAATCGTGGCACGTAGCGACGAATCCGCTGAGCAAAACGAACGCCCAGCAACTGAGAAGTCGGCAAAGAGGACCACCAAGCGCACGGCCAAGAAGACCGCCGCCAAGAAAACCACCGCGAAAAAGGCCACCACGAAAAAGGCAACGGCCAAGAAAACTGCGCGTAAGCGTGCAACGGAGTCTGCACCGCAGAACAAGTTTGACGCGTTTGATCGTTCCCAGCTTGGTGAGAAGACGCGTGTGTTCAACCTGGCCAAGGCACTGGATGTGCCGTCGAAAGACCTAGTCGTTGCGCTGTCTGAGCAGGGGTTGGTGAAGGTTGCGCAGTCTACGTTGACGCGTGCGGAGGCAGAGCAGTTGCTGACTGCGTTGTCTGCAAAAGCGACCAACACTGAGGGGGCCGGACAGTCCGGGCAGTCCGGAGCGCAGGATAGCGCTGCCGCTGATGAGGCGGATGAAAAGATCCGCCAGCGTGTGCGCAAGGACGTTGCTAACGAGATCAACCAGATTGAGCGCAAGGTGGAAGCCGAGCTTGCCGAAAGCGCTGGAAATGCCGAAAGCGCTGAGCGCGCACAAGACGTAGACAGTGCAGCGGAGGCAGAAACCGCAGAAAACCCAAAGGCCCTGCTTACGGACGTTGAGCCGGAGGTCACCCCGGCGCCGGCCGAGGAAGCTGCTGCGTATGCGCCGGTGTTTAAAGCGCCAGCACGCTCGACGCGTCGCCGCGCGAGCCGCCCAAGCCAGAAGCCGGATCAGGACCAGAAGCCGGACCAGGATCACGACCAGGACCAGGTGGCTACCGAGGACACCGCCGCCGAAACTGGTGAGGGGGCCAAGCAGCAGGCGCAGCCGAAGCGTCGTCGTTCGCGCAGGTCTAGCACTGCACAAAACCGGCAAAACACCCAGGACCCCCACGACAACCAGGACGCCGATGACAACCATGACAACCAGGACACCCATGACGCCGAGGTGATCGAGGAGCCGAAGGCGATTAAGGGCTCGGCGCGGTTGGAGGCGCAGCGTCGTCGTCGCAGCGAGAAGCGCGAGGAGGGGCGGAAGCGTTCCAAGATTGTGTCGCAGGCGGAGTTCTTGGCGCGTCGTGAGTCGGTGAAGCGCACCATGGTGGTGCGTGAACGCGAGCGGCATGACGGTACGGGCAAGATCACGCAGGTCGGCGTGCTTGAAGACGGCCTGTTGGTCGAGCACTTCGTCACCTCCGACGCTCAGGCGTCCATGATCGGCAATATTTACCTGGGCCGTGTGCAGAACGTGCTGCCCAGTATGGAGGCCGCGTTCATTGATATCGGCCAGGGTCGCAACGGTGTGCTTTACGCCGGTGAGGTGGACTGGAAGGCGGCGGGTTTGGGTGGACGCTCGCGTCGTATAGAACATGCCCTGAAGTCCGGTGACCAGGTGCTGGTCCAGGTGACCAAGGACCCGATTGGGCACAAGGGTGCGCGGCTGACCACGCAGATTTCGCTGGCTGGGCGCTACTTGGTGTACGTGCCGGGCGGCCGCAGTGCGGGCATTTCGAGGAAGTTGCCGGCGCCGGAGCGTAAGCGTCTTAAAGAGATTTTGAACAACGTGGTTCCGGGCAAGGGTGGCGCAATCATTCGCACGGCCGCGGAGAACGTGTCGGAGGAGGCCATTGCGGCGGATGTGAACCGTTTGCACACGCAGTGGGAGGCTATCCAGAACCATGCGGAGAAGGAGAAGAACGCCAAGGGTGCAACCCCGGTCACGCTGTATGAAGAGCCGAACCTGTTGGTCAAGGTTGTGCGTGACCTGTTTAATGAGGACTTCACCGAGCTGGTTGTAGACGGCCGTAAGCCGTGGAACACCGTGCATGCGTATGTGGAGTCGGTGGCGCCTGACCTGCTGGACCGCCTGGTGAAGTTCGACCGTAATAAGCACGACGGCCAGGACGCGTTCGAGGTCTACCGCGTTGATGAGCAGATTGAGAAGGCGCTGTCGCGCACGGTGTGGCTGCCGTCGGGTGGTTCTTTGATCATTGATCGCACTGAGGCGATGACGGTCATTGACGTCAATACGGGCAAGTTCACGGGCTCCGGCGGTTCGTTGGAGGAGACCGTGACCTCGAACAACCTTGAGGCTGCCGAGGAGATTGTGCGTCAGATTCGCCTGCGTGACATTGGCGGGATCATCATCGTTGACTTCATTGACATGATCTTGCCGGAGAATCAGGATTTGGTACTGCGTCGTTTGAAGGAGGCGTTGGGCCGTGATCGTACGCGTCATCAGGTTTCTGAGGTGACGTCGCTAGGCTTGGTGCAAATGACGCGTAAGCGTTTGGGCACTGGCCTGCTGGAGACGTTCGCGCAGCCGTGTGAGGTGTGTGGCGGCCGCGGGATTTTGGTTGCTGATGACCCGGTTGATGGCCATGAGCACCACGAGCACCGCGATAGCCAGGACAGCCGCAAGGATCGCAGGGGTCGCCGTCGTCCGAAGGGGGAGCACCCGGTGGCGAAGGCGATGCGCGAAGAAGCTGCTCCGAAGGACATCGATCCGGCCGTTGAGGCTGAGTTGGATGAGATGTTGGATGAGATCGCCGACTCGATCATTGTTGAGGCAGCCACTGACATCGAAGAGCCGCAGGAGAAGCGTCCGCGCCGCCGCGGTCGTCGCGGTGGTTCCCGTGGGCGCGGCAAGGAGCTTCAGCTTGACGACGCCAACGTCAACACCCCAACCCAGACCTATGAGGAGGCGGTTGAGGAGTTTGAGTCCTCACCGCGCCGTAAGCGCCGCACGCGTGGGAACTCGCGCTCGGATCACCGTCCGAAGCGTGAGGACTTCATCACGGAAGTAGCGGAAGTAGCGGTAGAGGAAAGGGCGGAAGCATCGCCGCGCGAAGGCAGTCGCAGTGCTCGCCGCTCTTCTGCTGCGAAACCGCGTACGCGTCAGCGTCGTAGGGCAACGCGTCGCACTTCGACGGCTGCTGCCCGTTCCCAGTCGGGTACAGGCTCTGCCCAGGGCAAGGGCGGCGAGTCTTCGCAGAAGCGCGCTGCTCAAACGAAGCGCGAGGCGGCACATGTTGAGGTCTCGCAGCGTCGTGGACGTCGTAGGGCGACACGCCGTACGTCTAGCAGGTAGCAGCAGGAAAGGCCGAGGTTTGGTAAATCGCGGCCTTCCGGTGTAGTCTTTGACAGTCGCTGTTTTGGGGTGCTCGCACCTCGTTGCCCAAGCATGCGGGCACGGCGGGCCACTGCCACCTAAGAAGGCGGGCCCCGAAACGCTAAATGTTGTTCCATTTCCGTCACCGAGGCATGCCGGGGGCGGGCGAGTAAGAGAGAAGGGGTAACCCTCTATGTACGCGATCGTCAAGACCGGCGGCAAGCAGTACAAGGTTGCCGAGGGCGACCTGGTCAAGGTCGAGAAGCTTGAGGGTGAAGCAGGCGACAAGGTCGAACTCACCCCGATCCTTCTCGTAAATGGCGCAGA
This sequence comes from Corynebacterium sp. HMSC29G08, assembly GCF_001806875.1. Classification (GTDB taxonomy): domain Bacteria; phylum Actinomycetota; class Actinomycetes; order Mycobacteriales; family Mycobacteriaceae; genus Corynebacterium. Next base: position 1,743 of record NZ_KV786277.1, on the reverse strand, counting down.
CGTCACCACCGGCGACAAGCTTGCTTCCAGCAAGGTTGAGGCTGAAATTGTGGAGCAGACCAAGGGCAAGAAGGTCGACATCCTCAAGTACAAGAACAAGACGGGCTACAAGGTCCGTCAGGGCCACCGCCAGCCTTTGACCGTGGTCAAGGTCACCGGCATTAAGTAAGCAAACTTTTCAACGTCAAGGAGATTTGAATAATGGCAACCAAAAAGGGTGCATCCAGCTCCTCGAACGGCCGTGACTCTGAGTCGAAGCGCCTCGGTGTGAAGCGTTTCGGCGGCCAGCAGGTCAAGGCCGGCGAGATCCTCGTTCGCCAGCGTGGCACCAAGTTCCACCCGGGCGACAACGTTGGCCGTGGTGGCGACGACACCTTGTTCGCACTGGCAGCTGGTTCGGTGCAGTTCGGCATCAAGAAGCGTCGTCGCGTTGTGAACATTGTTCCCGCTGACGGCCAGGGCGTCTCCGCTGAGGTGCTCGAGGCTGCTGAGGCTGCAGGCGTAGTCGAAGAGACCGCCTAAGCTACCTAAGTTTTACGCTGCCCTGAACTCCAGTATTGGACTGGAGTTCAGGGCAGTTTCGTCTTTGCTCGCCATCGCAGGCAGTTTTAGGTGATGGTGATTACTACGGTGTTGCCGCGTGCAGCTGCGTCAGCATAGAAATCGGTCAAGGTCGCAATACCATCGGGAAGCCGACTCTTGTCGGGGATTACACGTTTGAGCTCCTGCGCCATCTGCGCAACATCTGCAACCAGGTTGAAACCGAACCCCTCTGTCTTTTGTTCCGGGTCCCAGTCGTATGTGCCGCGCATGATAGCATCAGCACGATCCTCGCCCAGTTGGAGCGAAAGTTTGTAGTAGGTAATATCAGCCATTTTGTCTATGTCTGCGACAAGCTCGGCGGAATCTTCCCAAATCTTCACCAATGCGAGTTCGCGCTCATCCATCTCCATGGCGTTAAGACGCTCAAACTCCTTTGGGGAAAGCTGCGTATAAACAGGGATCAAGCTCACAAAAACTCCTCATTTCCAGTGCTTAACACGGGCCCTAGGTCCGTTCGTAGGGGTCGTCATCCATCATCGCTTTGTGTTCTTGCCATGCCTGCTCAATTTTGCCGGGTGTCATCTCCGGGTTGTCGCCATAGCGCAATGCGCTGATCTGATCCAATGTGGTCAACGCCTGCATACCGGCCTTCAACGCGTCAAAAAACGTATTCAGATCCTGCCGCCGAGCATCAAGATCGAAATACTCAGGAACATCCTGGCGACGATATTCCAGATATTCATCATGAAGTCCCGATATGAAGAAGGCAGAGAAGGGCTGACCGGGCAACTTACTGTAGTCAACACAAACAACGAAGTCCAAGGAATCAAAATCAACCAACTGTGGAAGAAGCAGACCAGGGGCTTGTTTCGTGTTCGACTAATCCTCGTTTACCCATGCCGCGGGAGCGAATTCAACACCAAGGAAAGAATACTCATTGAGAAGGCCGTCGTAGTCCATCCGCACGATCCAGATTAAGTCGCCCGAGCGCATCGACCACACAAACGAGTCGCCTATAAGCGCATTATCGATACGTGAAAAATGCGCGTCCAAACACTCGAACAACACATCATTAAACTGTGTAAGATCCATCGGCCATCCTTAAGACTCAAAGGGTTGGTTGGGATTTTGATACCGGGTGGTGCCGTCTTCCAAGATGGTGCCATCTGGGCTGTGTCAAATTTTGTGGACGGGTAAACC
>NZ_KV786276.1 GCF_001806875.1 Corynebacterium sp. HMSC29G08 | reverse complement strand
GTCATACGCATTGTGTGTTCCCAGGCTGCACAATGCCGTCGCAGTTATGCCAGCTAGATCACCGAATCCCTTTTGGTCAGGGTGGGAAAACCACACCAGATAACCTGTACCCGTTGTGTCAAAAACACCACAATTTAAAGACCGATAAACGTGGCTTTTACATTCCAGATCCTGATACTGGTGAAATCTTATGGCTTTTTGCTAACGGCACGTATGAAACCTGCACCCCGGATAGCCTGATTGCACACAATACGAACGCGGCGGCGCCACGGTGGAAGAGCAACCTTGCACAGGTTTGCCAGCGTCGCAGCGTGGTGGCGCAGTTTTATGCGAAGGGGCATAAAATCCTGGATGATTTTGACCAGCACCACAACCTGGAGATCGCCAATGCGCAGATCACAGCGTTGGAGGAAGAGTACGGACTGACCTTCCCAATCAAAGCAGTACTGCCCGAGCCGGTGAAGACACCGCAAATATCCGACTTTTTTGAACCGGTACGCCCTGACCGAGAACCGGACGAAGGCTGGGATGAAGACTATGCACCGGAAGACGAATGGCCAGAAGAAATACAGCAGTTACTCTTCAACCACTAACCCAAGATGGACCGTTTAGCACTAATACGGTGCAAGTGAGTCTTTAATTTTCTTGCTGTGACCTTGAGGTTTACTGTTATACACGGGGGTAATGCTTGGAATGTAGGTGTGCGTGCCCTAAGGTAGGCGAGGTAATCCTAACCTCCGTATCTAAGAGAAGGACGAACATGATCCGTTTTTCCCGTACCGCGCTCGTCGCAGTAGTCACCGCAAGTGCCCTCGCGCTTGGCGCTTGCTCCTCCACCGAGTCTTCCTCCGAGGCCACCTCCAGCACCGCTGCTGAGGCTTCCGAAGCAACCACCTCTGCAGCTGAAGCATCTCAGGCTTCTAAGTCTGCAAACGGCACCGTAACAGTCACCGACAACTACGGCGAGAAGACGGTGCCGGTTCCGCCGAAGCGCGTCGTCGCTTTGGACAACCGCTCCTTCGAGCTGCTGGACGCTTGGGGCGTGAAGCCGGTTGCTGCTGCGCGCGCGCTGGTGCCGAAGACCATCCCGGGACTGAAGGATGATGAGAGCATCGTGGATATCGGCAACCACCGTGAGCCGAACCTCGAGGCAATTGTTGCTGCCGACCCGGATGTCGTCGTCTCTGGCCAGCGCTTCAGGAAATACGACCAGGAGATTGAAACGCTCGTTCCGGACGCAGTGCTGCTGGAGTTCGAACCTCGTGAGGGCGAGCCGTTCGATCGTGAGCTGATCCGCCAGACCCTGGAGCTTGGCGAGGTCTTCAGCAAGCAGGCCGAGGCTGAGAAGGTTGTTGAGGACTTCACTAAGGCAATCGTTCGCGCGCGTGAGGCGTACAACCCGGAGCAGACCGTCATGGGTGTGAACGTCTCGGGTGGTGAGATTGGTTACGTTGCACCGGGCGTTGGCCGCGTCTGGGGTCCGCTGTTTGACCTGATCGGTTTCACTCCGGCACTGGAGATTGCTGGAGGTACGAACGATCACCAGGGCGACGACATCTCTGTTGAGGCGATCGCTGACTCTAACCCGGACTGGATCCTGGCGCTTGACCGCGACGCAGCGATCAAGACGGACTCCCCGGCCGCACTGAGCGTGCTGACCGATTCCGCCGCCCTGCAGAATGTCACCGCGATCAAGGAGGGCCACGTCTACGTCGCTCCGAATGACACCTACACCAACGAGTCGATCCTGACGTACACCGAGATCCTCAACCAGCTCGCAGAGCTTTTTGAAGCCAATAAGTAACCCTTACCTAACATCAAGTAACGTCGTACAACGTGACTAAGAAGCTAGGGTTGGCTTGCCTCGCCGTCGTGGCGCTCCTTATAGCGTCAATGGCGGTGGGGCAATACGACATTCTGGGATCTGCTGACGGGTGGGAGATGTTCCAAATCACCCGAGTTCCACGCACTATCGCGCTCGTGCTCGCTGGCGCGGCGATGGCAATGTGCGGACTAATTATGCAAATGCTGACGCAGAACCGTTTTGTGGAACCGACCACAACAGGTACGACGGAGTGGGCTGGGCTTGGTCTGTTGACATCATATGTGCTGTTTCCAAACGGCACCATCATGACGCGCATGGTCATGGCTGTGGTATTCGCGTTTGTGGGCACCATGGTGTTTTTCGCTTTCCTGCGCAAAGTGACGCTACGTTCAAGCCTGATTGTGCCGATTGTGGGCATCATGCTCGGTGCAGTTGTGAGTTCTGTGTCCACGTTCTTCGCGCTGAAAACAGACCTGCTGCAGTCCCTGGGGGTGTGGTTTGCCGGGTCCTTTACCAGCGTCATCGCTGGTCAGTACGAGGTCTTGTGGATCGTGCTTGCGGTCGTCATCGCCGTGTTCTTCTACGCGGACAGGCTTACTGCGGCGGGGCTGGGGGAGGATATCGCCACCAATATTGGACTGAATTACAACCGGGTTGTGTTGGTGGGGACCTCGCTGGTTGCCATCGCCACCGGTGTGGTCACGGTCACGGTGGGAAATTTGCCGTTCCTGGGTTTGATCGTCCCGAACATTGTGAGCATGATGCGTGGCGACGATCTGCGCTCCAACCTCCCGTGGGTCTGCCTGCTTGGCATCACGATTGTGACCGTGTGCGACATTCTTGGCCGCACTGTCATCGCACCGTTTGAAATGCCGGTGTCGGTTATCTTGGGTGTGGTTGGTGCTGTGGTGTTTATCGCTTTGATTGTGAAGCAGGTGCGGCGTGGCTAATCGTTCGGTGGGCAGCTTCGCAACGTCGACAAGCAAAAAGCGCTACTGGGTGGTCATGGGAGTGCTGCTGGTGGTGGCTATGACATGCGCTGCTGGGCTGTTGGCGTACAACAACCCGATGGAGTTCGGCTCCCGCGGCTACTGGCTGATTGCGCAGCGCCGGCTTACAGCCGTGACCGCGATGGCGATTGTTGCAGTGTGCCAAGGCTTTGCGACGGTTGCGTTCCAAACCATCACCAATAACCGCATCCTCACGCCTTCAATCATGGGCTTTGAGTCGCTGTACGTGGCTATCCATACAGCTACCATCTACTTCTTTGGTGTCACTGGTCTGCTGCAAGGGCGAACGACCAGTATGTTCGTGCTGCAGGTTGCGTTGATGATTGGCCTGTCACTGGTGCTGTACTCCTGGTTGCTGAGCAACAGTGAGGCGAACCTGCACGCGATGCTGCTGGTTGGCATCGTGCTTGGTGGTGGCCTGGCCAGTGTGTCTACGTTTATGCAGCGCATGCTCACCCCGAGTGACTTTGATGTGCTGACAGCACGACTCTTCGGCTCAGTCAATAACGCTGACCCTTCGTACTACCCAATTGCACTTCCACTGGTAGCGGCGGCGGTGGTGCTTATTCTGCTGCGCGCACGGTATTTGAACGTGCTGGGGTTGGGCCGAAATGCCGCCACGAATTTGGGCGTGAGCTTCCGCGGTAATGCGATTTATATCTTGGTGTTGGTGGCGGTGCTGATGGCAGTGTCGACCGCGTTGGTTGGACCAATGACCTTCCTCGGCTTTCTGGTGGCGACATTGACGTATCAATTCGCTGACACCTACGACCATCGGTACCTGCTGCCAATGGCGGCACTGATGGGATTTTGCATTCTGACCAGTGCGTATTTCCTGATGAACCATGTGTTTTACGCGCAGGGTGTCGTGTCCATCATTATCGAGCTGGTCGGTGGCTTGACGTTCCTCGTCGTGATCTTGAGAAAGGGGAGGCTGTGATTACGCTTTCACGCGTTCGTAAAGACTATTCCGAAGAAACCACTATCGGGCCTGTTGACCTGGACATTCCTGCCGGGGGCATTACTGCACTCGTGGGGCCCAATGGGGCAGGCAAGTCCACGCTGCTGACCATGATTGGTCGGCTGTTGGATATCGACGAGGGCGCTATCGCAGTCGGCCAGATGGATGTGGCCAGCACTAAGTCCAAAGACCTCGCGAAAGTGGTGTCCATCCTGCGTCAGGAAAACCACTTTGTTACGCGTCTTACAGTGCGCCAACTTGTCGGTTTCGGGCGCTTCCCGTACTCCGGCGGTCGCCTGACAGCTGAGGACGAGCAGATTGTTTCTAAGTACATCGACTTTTTAGACCTGCGTGAACTGGAGAACAGGTTCTTGGACCAGCTCTCCGGTGGACAGCGTCAGCGAGCATATGTGGCGATGGTGCTCTGCCAGGAAACCGAATACGTCCTGCTTGACGAGCCCTTAAATAACCTGGACATCGCCCACAGCGTGGACATGATGCAGCACCTGAAGGCAGCCGCGCGCGAACTTGGCCGCACCGTGGTCATTGTTTTGCATGACATCAACTTCGCGGCCCGATACGCGGACTACATCTGTGCTGCGAAGAACGGCCAGGTCGTCGCCTTTGGCACGCCGGAACAGATCATGAGGGATGACTTGCTCACCCAGATCTTCAACACGCCGGTCCAGGTCATCCAGGGTCCTAATGGCCCCTTAGCGACGTACCACTGATCCAGGTTTATACCATTTGACCTGGTGATTTGCCAGGTCTTTCCATTCATGGTTATATCTTCATCCGTTGCTTCGAGCCGGTTCGGCCGGGGAGAAGGAACGATCTAATCGCATAAAGGTTACGGTCTAATGAACTGTAAGAAACCAAGGTTTAAACGCCGGGTTGACAACAGATAGATCGAAACTGTAGTGTCGTACAAGCTGCTTTCGCTTAGAGCCGAGAATGGTTCTGGCGGGGTGTGCGTGTGTTGTTTGAGAACTCGATAGT
>NZ_KV786275.1 GCF_001806875.1 Corynebacterium sp. HMSC29G08 | reverse complement strand
CCCTTGGGACCTACTCCAGCCCCAGGATGCGACGAGCCGACATCGAGGTGCCAAACCATCCCGTCGATATGGACTCTTGGGGAAGATCAGCCTGTTATCCCCGGGGTACCTTTTATCCGTTGAGCGACACCACATCCACAAGTAGGTGCCGGATCACTAGTCCCGACTTTCGTCCCTGCTCGACTAGTCAGTCTCGCAGTCAAGCTCCCTTGTGCACTTACACTCTACACACCTGATTGCCAACCAGGCTGAGGGAACCTTTGGGCGCCTCCGTTACATTTTGGGAGGCAACCGCCCCAGTTAAACTACCCACCAGGCACTGTCCCCAACCCAGATCATGGGCCAAGGTTCAGGTATCCACTACGGTCAGAGTGGTATTTCAACAACGACTCCACAACCACTGGCGTAGCTGCATCAACGTCTCCCACCTATCCTACACAAACCGCACCGAATACCAATACCAAGCTGTAGTGAAGGTCCCGGGGTCTTTTCGTCCTGCCGCGCGAAACGAGCATCTTTACTCGTACTGCAATTTCACCGGGCCTGTGGTTGAGACAGCAGGGGAGTCGTTACGCCATTCGTGCAGGTCGGAACTTACCCGACAAGGAATTTCGCTACCTTAGGATGGTTATAGTTACCACCGCCGTTTACTGGGGCTTAAATTCTCCGCTTCGACCCAAAAAAGGATCTAACAGGTCCTCTTAACCTTCCAGCACCGGGCAGGCGTCAGTCCGTATACATCAACTTACATGTCTTCGCACGGACCTGTGTTTTTGATAAACAGTCGCTCCCCTCTCTTCTCTGCGACCTACACCAGCTGACACAACGCATGATTGTGTAACCAGTCTAGGTCCCCCTTCTCCCGAAGTTACGGGGGCATTTTGCCGAGTTCCTTAACCACAGTTCACCCGCTCGCCTTAGTATGCTCTACCTGACTACCTGTGTCGGTTTCGGGTACGGGCCGTCTACACACATCGCTAGAGGCTTTTCTCGGCAGCACAGGATCACCACCATCACCCACATATGGGCTACGCATCACGCCTGACACATAAAAGACAACCGGATTTACCAAGTTGTCGTGCTGCACGCTTGCACCAGAATCCAATAACTGGCGTGGCTACCACTCTGCGTCACCCCATCACTTACCTACAACAACTCAGGCCCCACGCATCACCACCAACCACACACCACAAGGGTG
>NZ_KV786274.1:8588-22239 GCF_001806875.1 Corynebacterium sp. HMSC29G08 | reverse complement strand
CACCACGGTGTTACTAAATGCACGCGCGCAACACCACGCCCTTAGAACCCAGGCTGTGATCTGCACTGTGATCTGCATTAGGTTGATTCCTTATGAGCGAGAACGTGAACGTCGGCGAAGAGGCCACCGCAGAGCCAACCGCCAACAAGGAATGGTGGGAGGAAGACGGCCTGCCGTGGAACGGTCAGCCGTCAAAAGCGGACTACTGGTGCCTTGGCTGGTTCGGGTTTGTCGGCCTGTTCGGCCTGGCCATGATCCCGCTGCGGGCGTGGCTGCTGGGTCTAGACCCGCCGATCATGTTGGCGTTGACGGGGTCGCGCTTGGGTGCGGCATCCACAGGAGCACTGGCGGCGGTGGGCCAAGCACCGCACTGGCTGGTCTACCTGCTGATCGGTTCGCTGGTTGCCATCAAGTTCGACTGGATCTACTGGTGGGCAGGCAAGTTGTGGGGCAGGGGGATTCTGGACGTCCAAGCGTCCAACTCCAAACGAGCCGCCAAGAACATCGAGCGTGTTGAACACTGGGCGCTCAAACTCGGCTGGCTAGGTATTTTCCTGGCGTACGTACCGATTCCGTTGCCCATCGCCTTCGTTGTATTCGTGCTGATGGGCATGACCGGGATGCCGCTCTGGAAATTCATGGTCCTAGACTTCGTGTCCAAGACGCTGTGGTCCTTCCTTTACCTGGGCCTCGGCTGGTGGATCGGCGAGCCAGTAGTCACCGTGCTGGACCAGTACGCCAAGATTGCCAACTACATCGCCATCGCGCTCGTAGTTGTGGTGCTGTTCGGGGTGTTCCGGAAGCAGTCCAAGGCCAAGCCCGCCAAGCCGCAGGTCTAAACGAACTGCCGTCGGCCAAAGCAGATGCCGCCAAAAAGAATTCAGAAAGAATTCAGGGCTGCGTTTGGAATCCTGAATTCGTTTCCCGAAACCGGGCAAGGAATTCAGTATCCTCAGGTCGCTAAGAGGGGCAATACAAAATAATTCAGTGCTAGGCCGAAATCACTGAATTATTTCTGAATTCTTTCTTCCGGGCATGGCCGCATCCCGTTCACAACCAACCAGCCCCAACCAGCCTCAACCAGCCTCAACCAGCCCCAAAAGGCTTACACGTCTCGGTGTACGACCACGGAAGACAGATCCTTGTCGCCATTGCCGGCGGCCTGCTGTGCTTCCAAAGAGCGCAGGGCTGCGGCGACGGCGGGCAGGTCGGTGTCAGCGGCGTCGAGCATCAGGCGCGCGTCTTTGGCAATGGCGTCAACAGAAAAATCGCCCGGATCTACATCACGCTCACCCAGCAAAAACGGTGCTTTCATGTTCACGATGAACTCCAGGCCGGTGGAGCTGAGCATGGAGACCACTTCGGATTCGCTCAGTCCCTGCGAAAGGCCAAGGTCCAACGCCTCGCGGAAGCCTTCCAGGCTCACGGCCAGGGCAAGGTTGGCCAGCAGTTTGCCCACGGCGGCCTTGGCGGCGGTGTCTACTTCGCGCAGGCGCTCGGGGTTGGCCGCCGACCAGGGGGCGACGGTTTGGGCGACCACGTGGCGTCGGTAAGCATCTGCTCCACCTACATAAACCCCCAGCTTGCCGGCGCGGGCAGGCGGCAGTGTGCCAACCACCGGGGTGTGGACGAAGCCGGGGACGGCGGCGGCGAACTCGGCAGCATCAGCAGGGGAGATGGTGGTGGAATCCGCCCAAGTCACATCGGGTGCGATAAGACCGGGTTCAATGACAACCTCCCGGACCTGCTCCGGCCCGAACAGTGAGGTGATAACCAGCTCAGCGCCTTCAACCGCCTCCTTCGGGGTAGCTGCGGCGCGCGCGCCGGCGGCAACCAAAGGTTCGGTTTTGGATGCGGTGCGGTTCCAAACGGTGAGCTCGTGGTCCTCGTGGTCATTGACAAGTTTGAGTGCAAGCTCAGTTCCCATGCGGCCGAGGCCTAAAAACGCGATCTTCATATGGCCTAGGATAGACAACCATGACCACGCAGGACTTTAGTCAAATGCCAACCTCAGCCAACACCAAGCGTTCAGCGGAGCTATTTGCCCGCGCGCAGCAACTGACTCCGGGCGGTGTGAACTCGCCGGTGCGCGGCTTCGGCTCCGTCGGCGGCCAGACTCGCTTTATCAAGAGCGCGCATGGATCCAAGCTTATCGACGTTGACGGCAACGCCTACGTTGACCTCGTGAACTCCTGGGGTCCGATGATCAACGGCAACGCGCGCCCGGAGATCCTTGAGTCCGTACAGGCAGCGATGATGGACGGTTTGAGCTTCGGTGCGCCGACCGAGGCCGAGGTGGAGATTGCAGAGCACATTGTGCAGCGCACCAGCGTTGATGAGGTGCGCATGGTCAACTCCGGTACGGAGGCCACCATGTCTGCGGTGCGTTTGGCGCGCGGCTTTACGGGCCGGCCGAAGATTATCAAGTTTGACGGCTGCTACCACGGGCACGTGGACGCACTGCTGGCCTCGGCGGGCTCCGGCTTGGCTACGTTTTCCCTGCCGGACTCCCCGGGTGTGACCGGCGCGCAGGCGGCGGACACGATTGTGGTGCCGTACAACGACATTGATGCGGTGCGTCGTGCGTTTGAGGAAAACCCGGGCGAGATCGCCTGTGTGATCACGGAGGCCGCGGCCGGCAACATGGGCACCGTTGCGCCGAAGGACAACTTCAACCAGAAACTGAAGGATGTTGCGCATGAGCACGGCGCACTTTTGATTTTGGACGAAGTGATGACCGGCTTCCGCACTTCCCATTCCGGCTGGTACGGCGTGGACAGCGTGGCGGGTGACTTGACCACGTTTGGCAAGGTCATCTCCGGTGGTCTGCCGGCGGCGGCTTTTGGTGGTCGCCGCGAGATTATGGAGAAGCTCGCACCGAATGGTCCGGTGTACCAGGCGGGCACCCTCTCCGGTAACCCGGTGGCGATGGCAGCGGGCTTGGCCTCGTTGAAGCTGGCCTCTGAGGACATTTACCCGCAGCTGCACCGCAACGCGGACCTGTTGGGCAGCCTGATCAGTAACGCGTTGACCCGTGAGGGCGTGGCGCATCACATCCAGCGTGCAGAGACGATGCTGTCCGTGCGGTTCGCAGAAGGTGCGGGCCACAACTTTGCAGACATGAAGGCTGCGGACACCTGGCGTTACCCGGCGTTCTTCCACGCGCTGCTGGACGCTGGCGTGTTTGCGCCACCGAGCGCGTTTGAGACCTGGTTTGTGTCCACGGCGCTCACCGATGAGGACTTTGGCCGTATTGAGGCAGCGCTGGTCCCGGCGGCGAAGGCTGCGGCGCAGGCGGAGCCAAACGCATGACCGAAAGCCTGACTGAAAGTACGCCTGTGCCGACGCGCACCATCGTTCACCTTGTGCGCCACGGCGAGGTGTTTAACCCGCAGCGCATTTTGTACGGGCGCCTGCCGGATTATCACCTGAGCTCTCGTGGCCAGTCCATGGCTGCGGCCACGGCGGAGTTTTTCGAGGGCCGCGACGTGACCTACCTTGCCGCCAGCCCCCTTGAGCGTGCACAGGAGACAGCGCAGCCGATTGCCAAGGTCACGGGCCTAAGCATTGATACGTGTGAGGACATCCTGGAGGCCGACAACACGTTTGAGGGGCTGCGCACCAAGGGGTGGCGTTCTCAGCTGTGGAACCCGAAGCGCTGGCGCTACATGCTGAAGCCTTGGCAGCCCAGCTGGGGCGAGCCGTACGAGGAGATTTTCCAGCGTATGGATCGCGCGATTGAACAGGCTCGCCAGAAAGCAGAAGGCCACGAGGCGGTGCTGGTGAGCCACCAGCTGCCTATTGTTACCGTGCAGCGCTTCGTGCAAGGCAAACCTTTTGCGCACGCGAGCCGTGAGTGTGACTTGGCAAGTGTGACGTCACTTGTGTTTGAGGGCGACGTTGTTATTGACTGGTCATATTCCACTCCGGCCGGACACATCTAGAAAAACCCAAGAAAGCTACCTGTGAGAACGAAACGAATCCTGCCCGCACTTGTGTGCGCGCTCGCCCTTGCTGGTTGTTCAACTACTGGCGGCGATAGCGGCGGCACGTTCTCGTTCCACTCTCCAGGCGGCCAGGTTGAGATCCGCTATGACCAGGCAGACCGCAAGCCGTTGGCAAACTTCAGCGGTGAGTCGCTGATGGAGCCGGGCACCGATATCAACCTGGATGACTTCGCTGGCCAGGTCGTGGTGTTGAACGCGTGGGGCCAGTGGTGCGCCCCGTGCCGCGCGGAGGTTGATGATCTGCAGGAGGTCCAGGAACACTTCGAGGAGATCGGCACGGGCACAGTACTTGGTATCAACGTGCGTGACCCGAACCCGGAGATTTCGCGCGACTTCCTCAAAGACAACGCGGTGACCTACCCGTCTTTGTATGACCCGCCGTTTAAAACCGCGGCGTTTCTTGGCGGCGTGCCTAGCTCCGTGATCCCAACCACCGTGATCCTGGACAAGGAACACCGCCCAGCGGCGGTGTTCCTGCGGGAAGTAAGCGCCCAGGACATTCTTGACGTGGTTGCAGAACTTGAGGCGGAGTAGCCGATGGGGGAGGCGTTTTCACAGCTAGCGGCAGAAGGACCGCTGCTGCTTGGCATGCTGGCCGCGGCGTTGGCCGGGTTAGTCTCTTTTGCCTCCCCGTGCGTGATCCCGCTGGTGCCCGGCTACATTTCCTACCTCACGGGCGTGGTTGGCGGTGAGGTCAACTACGGGGAAGACGGCCCGCGGGTAACCAGAAAACGTGGTGCGGTGGCCGGTGCGGCAGCGCTGTTCATCGCAGGGTTTACCGTGGTGTTCCTGTTGGCCACGGTCAGTGTGTTCGGGGCGATTAGCATGATTCGTCTCAACGCCGAGATGCTCATGCGCATCGGCGGTGTGGTGACCATCCTGATGGGCGTGGTGTTCATGGGTGCGGTCCCGGCGCTGCAGAAAGACACCCGCATGCAGCCGAAACGCTGGGCCACCATCTTCGGTGCGCCCCTGTTAGGCGGCGTGTTTGCGCTTGGCTGGACGCCGTGCCTTGGGCCGACGCTGGCCGCGATCATCTCCGTCGCCGCAGGTACTGAGGGCATGACGGCGGCGCGCGGAGCGATTCTGGTCACCGCCTACTGTTTGGGGCTGGGCTTGCCGTTTCTGCTTATCGCCATTGGCTCGGCGCGTGCGGTCAAAAGCGTGGATTTCCTGCGCAGGCATTCCCGCCAGATCCAGATCATCGGCGGTATCGCCATGATTGCGGTTGGCATTTTGCTGCTCAGCGGCGTGTGGGAGACATTTATTGGGTGGACTCGTCAGTTCACCGTCGGTTTCGGAGAGACAGTAATTTAACAGTAATTTAAAGGATTCAACATGCAGATGCTGAAGAAGGCGTGGCACTGGCTGACAAGCATGCGCACCGCGCTTATCTTGCTGTTCCTGCTAGCCTTGGCTGCCATTCCGGGCGCGCTGCTGCCACAGAGGCAGGTCAGTGCGTCGCTGGTAGATGACTACCTCAAGGCCAACCCTACGATGGGGCCGATCTACGACAAGCTGCAGTTTTTCGACGCTTTCTCTTCCACCTGGTTCGTTGCCATCGTTGTGCTGCTGATGATCTCCCTTGTTGGCTGCATCATTCCGCGCTCGGTGGATCACTGGCGTGCGTACCGCGCGAAGCCGACGCGTGCGCCGAAGTTCCTCTCGCGCATGCCGTTGCATGAGTCCGGGGTGGTGGCGGCACCGGTGGATCAGGTGAGCGCGGATACGCAAAAAGCTCTGCGCCGTTGGCACACCGCGGTGTATCAGCCGGGGGAGGACCGTGCCGGCGCGCTGTCTATTTCGGCGGAGCGTGGTTACTCGCGTGAGCTGATGAATCTGCTGTTCCACGTGGGCATTGTGGGCATGATTGTCACCTTCGCCCTTGGCAGGATGGCTTTTTATGAGGGCCAGGCGATCGTGGTCACCAACTCCGAATCCGAGCATGCGGTGCCCGTGCAAAACTCGCGCGAGTTCTGCAACACCAGCCCGTCTAACTTCGATGTGTTCAGGGCCGGTTCGCTTTTCGACGGCACCGGGCTCACCCCCTTCTGCTTCGAATCCCAAAACTTCCGCTCCGATTACCTGCCGAATGGCCAGGCGTTGGGCTTTTGGTCCGACGTGACGTACACCGATGACGTGACCGCGCCGAAGGAGACGTGGGAGCAGGCAACGCTGCAGGTCAACCACCCGCTGCGCATTGGCCAGGACCGCATCTACCTGCAGGGGCACGGGTTTGCGCCGCAGATCACGGTGACGTGGCCGAACGGGGAGTCGCGTACGCAGATGGTGCAGTTTAGGCCCACTGACCTGCAAACGTTTTTGTCCTCTGGCGTGATGCGTTTTGATCCGCCGGCGGGCATGTATCCGGATCTGATGGAACGCCGCCAAAACCAGCTGGCGTTTGAGGGCGTGTTCGCGCCGACTGCCCAGTGGACCGGCCCGAACCAGGACATGCTGCAGTCCGCCTTCCCGTCCATGGAGGACCCGGCGATGGCGGTGGAGGTGTACGTGGGCGACGCCGGCCTGGACACTGGCCGCCCGCAGAACATTTTTGTGCTGGACCAGTCGCTCATTGCCTCCGGGCAGTTGCAGAAGACGCAGCGTCTCACCCTTGAGCCGGGCGAGGAAGCCCGCGTGGACGTGGGTGATCCGGCCGGCCCGATCACGGTGCGTTTTGATGGTGCCGCCGAGTTTGCCAACTACCAGATCTCCCGCGACCCGTTCCAGCGCTGGGCGCTGGTAACCACGATGATTATGTTGGCGGCGCTGGCGGCGTCGTTAACCATCAAGCGCCGCCGCGTGTGGGTGCGCCTGCACCCGGAGACCACCGCGGCTGGTGAGGCCGTTACTCGCGTAGAGATCGCTGGCCTTGCCCGCACGGACCGCGCCGGCTGGGGCAGCGAATTCGACGAAGTGGTGGGCGTGATCCTTGGCACCCACGATCAGAGCGAAGAAGAGTTCGAAGAGGGTGACCTCTAGGACGTTGCTAACAGGCCTGTGACCCGCTAAAAGGTTGGAATTGGCCTGGTAAGTGGGGTACGTTAATGCACATGCTCGTGGATACAACAATGGCCTCACTTTCGGACTTGACGTTCCGCACGGCGTTTGTCATTTACATCGCCGCGCTTGTCATGTCGTGCATTTACTACGGTCGCCTGCTTGGCATCGTGGATCTTCGTCGTGAGCGTGCGGAGCTTACCGCCCGCGCTGAGGAGAAGGTGGCTGTTGGTGCTGGTTCTTCGGTGCTGACCAAGGAGCGCCCTGATGAGCCGGTTGATAGCGCGGCGCTGGACGCTGAATATGAAACCCGCGTGAGTAAGGCGCGTCAGTGGGCGAACATGACCCAGGCGTTGGTCTGGTTCGGTGTGACGCTGCACATTGTCTCTTTTGTTACCCGCGGCATTGCCACGGAGCGTTTCCCGCTGGGCAACCTGTATGAGTACATCCTGTTCATGACGGCGGTGATCATGGTGACCGCGGCCGCCGTGGTGCAGCGTAAGGGTTGGCACTCCCTGTGGCCGTGGCTGCTCTCACCGATGGTGATCACCATGTTCCTGAACTCCACGGTGTTCCACTTGAAGGCGGCCCCGGTGGTGCCGGCGCTGCAGTCCTACTGGCTGCCGGTCCACGTGTCCTCGGTGTCTATCGGCGCGTCCATCGGCATTGTCTCCGGTGTGTTCGCACTGCTCTACCTGCTGCGCATGTGGCAGCCGAAGGGGCAGGAGCACGGCTTCTTCGGCGCGATTGCTAAGCCGCTGCCAAGCGCGAAGACCTTGGACACGATCACCTACAAAACGGCGATTGTGACCCTGCCACTGTTCGGAATTGGCATTGTCTTCGGTGCGATCTGGGCTGAGGTTGCCTGGGGCCGGTTCTGGAACTGGGACGCGAAGGAAACCGTGTCCATGATCACCTGGGTGCTCTACGCCGCTTACCTGCACGCGCGCGCAACCGCTGGCTGGAAGAACTCCAAGGCCGCGTGGATCAACGTCTTTGCATTGGCAATGACGGTGTTTAACATGACGTATGTGAACTTTGTTGCTGCGAGCCTGCACTCCTACGCTGGGTTGAACTAATCCATGAAGGTCTTGATTACGGGTGGGGCTGGCTACATCGGCTCCACCATTGCCAGCTGTTGTGCGGACAGTGGCATAACGCCGGTTATTCTTGATGATTTTTCTGCGGGTTTGCGCGTATTCGCCCAGCGTTTTGATTACTACGAGGGCGATATTGCAGATGCTGCGCTGATCGATCGTATCGCCACCGAGCATCCCGACATTGACGCGGTGGTTCACTGTGCGGCAAAGATTATCGTTCCGGAGAGCGTGGAAAAGCCGCTGGCGTATTACAGCAACAACGTGGCCAAAACCGTCGAGTTGCTGCAAGCCCTTGAGCGCCACGGCATCACGCGGTTCATTTTGAGCTCCACGGCGTCTATGTATGAGCCGGGGCCGGACTACATGGTGGATGAGCACAGCGCGGTCAACCCGCTAAGCCCCTATGCGGCGTCCAAGCGGATGGTGGAGCGCGTGCTGGAGGATACGCCTACGATTACCTCCTTGTCGTTGCGGTACTTCAACCCAATCGGCGCTGATCCGCAGATGCGCACCGGCTTGCAGAACCCGCACCCCACGCACGCGATGGGCAAGATGATTGAGGCCCACACGGCTGGCGAGCCGTTTACGGTTACGGGTGTTGAGTGGCCGACTCGAGACGGCTCCGGTCTGCGCGACTACGTCCACGTGTGGGACCTTGCGCGTGCGCATGTGGCGGCGCTGCGCTTCCTCGCCGAGACTTCTCACGCCCACACCACCATCAACCTGGGCACCGGCCAGGGAACCACAGTTTTTGAGCTTGCCGAGGCGTTTGGTGAGGCCACCGGCACCCCATTGGACATTCGTACCGCCCCGCCGCGCGACGGCGATGTGGTCGGCTGCGCCACCCGCACCACCAAAGCCCGTGAGGTTCTTGGTTGGTCCCCGGAGCTTTCGCTTATCGACGGCGTACGCCACGCCCTCACCTGGTCCCAACACCACCTGCCGGCGGTGTTGGACGAAGAGAAAAGGCTGCGCGATGACTAGAAGTCAGCCCGGGGATACGCCGAGGAGTCAGCCGCGCAAGAAGGTGGGCAAACCCGCAAGCGATAACCCGACGTTGTTGGCGCTGGGGGAGCAGCTGGCTTCCCAGCGCCGCGAACTTGGCCGCGTGCAGCAGGACGTTGCCAGCGCTGCCGGTGTATCCCGCTCCACGCTGCACACCATCGAGCATGGTGGCGAGGGCGTGCGCTGGGAGAAAGTCGCCGCGGTTGCTGAGGTGCTCGGCCTCCGGCTGTCGCTCACGCCCAGCTCTGGTGCCGGCGCCTAGCCCCGAAAGCCCCCTGACCAGCGCTAACCCCACCTGTCACACTGGCCTCATTGCAAACATTTCGATTTGTTACGGATGTGACTAGAAAACCGCAGGACGCTGAAAGATTTCGCATTTGTTTTCAGCGCCAGCCAGCTAGCTTCCTTCTTCGCGACGCTTCCGCCGCTCCTCTTCCTCTTTCTTACGGCGCTCCGCCTCTTCTTTCGCGCGGCGTTCCTTGAAGCGGTTCTTCTCAATGTTCCAGAGGAACTCTTCGTCATCGTCGGGGCCTTTGATGGCCGGGCGTTGCTCGGGGGCGCGGGTTCCGTAGCGTTCGGCGGAACCCGGGCCGAAGGCGCGCCACATGAGGTAGACGGCAAGGATGATCAGCAGGATGAGAAGTACGCGTCCCATAGATTCCAACATTACTAGCCGCCGCATTATGGTTGGGAAGTGTGACCGATACGCAACCCACCGCTACAGAACCGACCATTGACCCGAACGCCCGCGCCCGCGCGAACAAGGCGGCCGCTATCTACGGCCTGTACCGTTTGCTGCTGTTTTTGGCGCTGACGGTGGTGATCCAGGGCGTGGCCATGTTGATTGGCGCGCCGGTGCCGTTGATTATCTCTGCGTTGCTGGCGTTGATTGTGGCGTTCCCGCTGTCCATGCTGATCTTTACCAAGCAGCGCGTGGAGGCTACGGAGGCGCTGGCGCAGTTTAAGGCGCAGCGTCAGGCTCGCAAGGACTGGATCGAAGGCGAACTTGCCAAGCGCTAAACCCAGCTAGTGCCCGAACAGCAGCGCGATCACCAGCATTGCCGGCAGTGAGAGGAATGTGGTGATGAAGACGGTGTCGCGCGCCACGGTTTCGCCGACGCGGTAGGTGGCGGTGTAGTTGTACACGTTCTGCGCGGTTGGCAGGGCGGCGAGGATGACCGCGGCGTAGAGATCGGAGCCGCTAAGCCCAAACGCGCTGCCGATGGCCCACGCCATTGCCGGCATGCCCACCAGTTTTAAGGTGGAGGCCACCAGGGTTGGCACGCGCTCTTCATGCAAGACGCCGTCGCCCTTTAGGGAGGCACCGAAGCTCATCAGGATCAGCGGGATGGACGCGCCGCCGAGGATTTCCAGTGGCGCCATGATCGGGTCGGGCACCGTCCACCCGGAGGCGGAGACCACAAACCCGGCGATAGCGGCAACAACCATCGGCGCGGTCAGCCCGGCCACAATGGCCTTCAGCGTTGCGCCCTTTTCAGAGCCGCCCCAGTTCAGGCCGGTGATGATCAGTGGGGTAAGGATTGCTACTTGGAGCACCAGGACGGGCACGGCATAGGTGGCATCCCCGATCACGTAGGTGGCAATTGGCAGTCCAATGTTGATGGAGTTGTAGTAGCTGGAGCTGGCGGCGCCGGCCATGGTTTCGGCGACTGGGCGTTTAAAAGCAAAAAAGCTCAACAGCCAGTACAGAACCATGATGGCTACGGACGCCACCGCCACCACCCCAACCACCTTGGAGTAGAACACGCTGGTGTCGGATACCGCGACGCTGGAGAAAATCAGCGAAGGGGTGGCGATGTAGAACGCGATCTGGTTCAACATCAGCCGATTGTTTTGACGAATGATGCCTTTCTGGGCAAGAAAGAAACCGGCACCAATCACCACGAAGATGATCGAGAAACCGGTTAAGACATCAAGCATGTCGGACAGCCTACGCCATTAGAATGGCATGCCAGCCGTAGGCAGGTGCATGGACCACCCGAAGTCGGCGCCGCCTTCGGTGTAGGGGACTGGCTGGCCCCAGAAATAAGCACCGAAGAACGCCAAGCCGAGGGCTGTTGCGATTGACCAGATCAGCATTGCTTTGCCGTTCATCCCCAGCACGGGGATCAGGTCCTTGCCAGTTGCGCCGCGGCGCACAATTACTATCGACGCCACCGCAAACGGCAAAGCCGCAAACCCAACAAACACCAGCGGAGTACTGAATCCAAGCAGGATGGTGACTACGAATGGGACGAGGGTGAGGACGGTAAACAGGGTTCGAGACGCAGAATCACCAATGCGCACCGCGAGAGTTTTCTTGCCGGCGGCGGCGTCCGTGCGGATGTCACGAATATTATTGGCCAGATTCACCGCGGCCGAGATCGAACCGATCGCTACGGCACACAGGAAGCCTTCGCTGGAGAGGAATCCGGTCTGCACAAACTCCGTGCCCATTACGGCGACGAGGCCGAAGAAGATGAACACGGCCAGCTCGCCAAAGCCCGCGTAGCCGTAGGGACGCGAGCCGCCCGTATAGAACCACGCCGCGGCGATGCAGATAATGCCGACCAACAGCAGCCACCACGATGAAGTTGCCGCCAGGATGAACCCGAACACCCCAGCTACACCGAACGCCACAAATGCCGCGAGCTTAACGGTGTCCGGCGGCACCGTTCCTGACGCCGTCAGGCGCGCCGGACCCGTGCGGTCTTCATCAGTACCGCGGACGCCATCGGAGTAGTCATTGGCAAAGTTCACGCCAACTATCAACGCCCAGGCCACAAGGAGCGCGAGTAGCGCCTTGCCCACGTGCGGACCCTCAGTACCCCAGTACGCCGCGGCACCCGTACCGGCGATGACGGGGGCGAAGGCGTTCGGCCAGGTGTGGGGGCGTGATGCTTGCCACCACGCTTTCCAGTCAATTGCGTCTGTGAAGGGGTTCTTGCTTGCGCCCGAATGCACGTTGGTCATGGCAACTATCATGCCCTTTCGAGGCGAATGGGGCTAGCGGCGTGGGCTAGCGGCGTCTTGTCTGCTCGCACTTGTCTGCTAGCACTTGTCTGCTAGCAGGCAGCCTGGTTCGTGGGGTTCTACTAGCACACAACACGAAAACGATGCTGTGTCTACACATTCCACCTGGGGTTTTGCAAGCCTGTTTTCGTTATCTGCTAGCAGGCAGCGTGGTTCATGATGGTCTGCTAGCAATTTCCAAGAACACCATGGACTCCATGTCCAAAAAGACACCGGACTCCATGTCCAAAAACCCTATGGACATAACAGGACTAGCGGCGTCGACCTTGCCGTCCTCACCAGTGGGGATACCGTCATTTCCCTGATCGCACACGGATCGAGGGTGAAGTTGGCACCTTCCAAGAACTGTCCGGCGGCAACGACACCCAGATTGCGGCGACGTATTCAGCAGAGAACGTGGGGCCCGTTAGCCTCAGTCCATCTGCAGCACAGTGCGAAGTTCCTCGAACAGCTCCGGGTGCAGCCGGTGTATGACCGTCCTGCCCTGGCGGCTCTTTTCTAGGAGGCCGGCCTTGGTAAGCATGTTGAGGTGGTGGGAAACTGTCGGTTGGCTTAGCCCGGAGCGTTGCGTGAGTTCGCCCACGCTCATCGGCTCGCAGCCCTCTTCGGCGATTCTGGAGAGAAGTTGTAGCCGGCCGGGGTCCGCTAAAACTTTGAATAGGTCCGCGTAACGCGTCGCGTCGGCTTCGGAGAGCAGACCGGAGCCCAGTGAGCAGCAGTCGAGGTCAGTGTTTTCTGTAGTGGCGACGTAATCTTTCATGCTTCTTACCTCGTTATATTGACAGTGATAAATATGAGACTTAGTGTTCGTTTTGAATGCCGTCAATTGATAAGGATTCCAGATGGAAGACACAACCTCTCAGCCAGTAGAGCGTATGTCATTTCTTGACCGCTTCCTACCGGTGTGGATCATGCTCGCCATGGCGGCGGGCCTCGCCCTTGGCCGGGCAGTGCCGTGGCTTTCGGGCGCACTTGAGAGTCTCGAAGTCGGAAGCATCTCGCTTCCGATCGCGCTCGGCCTGTTGGTGATGATGTACCCGCCCTTGGCCAAGGTGCGCTACGACAAAACCCGGGAAATCGCCACAGACAAGCGGTTAATGACCGTCTCCATCATCTTGAACTGGATTGTCGGCCCTGCGTTCATGTTTGCACTCGCCTGGATTTTCCTGCCGGATGAGCCGGAGCTGCGCACCGGCCTAATCATCGTCGGCCTCGCCCGCTGCATCGCCATGGTGCTGGTGTGGTCGGACCTGTCTTGCGCCGACCGTGAAGCCACCGCAGTGCTCGTCGCTATCAACTCGGTGTTCCAAGTGGTCATGTTCGGGGTGCTCGGCTGGTTCTACCTGCAAATCCTGCCGAGCTGGCTGGGTTTGGAGACCACCTCGGTGGAGTTCTCCTTCTGGGCGATCGTGTCTTCCGTGCTGGTCTTTTTGGGCATCCCGCTGTTGGCCGGGCTGCTGTCTCGCATCATTGGCGAGCGCACCAAGGGCCGCGACTGGTACGAAA
>NZ_KV786274.1:0-8568 GCF_001806875.1 Corynebacterium sp. HMSC29G08 | reverse complement strand
CGGCGGGCAACAACTTCGAGTTGGCCATCGCTGTGGCCATCGGTACGTTCGGCGCCACGTCCGCCCAGGCGTTGGCGGGCACCATCGGTCCGCTTATTGAGATCCCTATCCTCGTCGGCCTCGTCTACCTCATGCGCGGGGTCGGGCCGAAACTGTTCCCGGGTGATCCCACCTTGCCCAAGGTGTCCTAAGGAGACGTTGTGAAGCCTTCAGTCCTGTTTGTGTGCGTTGGCAACGGCGGCAAATCCCAGATGGCGGCGGCGCTCGCCGAGAAGTACGTGGGTAGCCAGCTCGGCATCCACTCCGCAGGTACCAAACCTGGTACGTCGCTGAATCAGGAATCGGTCGAGGCGATCGCAGAGGCCGGCGCCGACATGTCGCACGGTGCGCCCAAACCTATCGATCCGGAATTGCTGCGCAGCGTTGATCGCGTCGTGGTGCTCGGCGAAGACGCGCAGGTGAACATGCCCGACGACGCCCGCGGCACGCTGGAGCGCTGGCGTACCGACGAACCCTCGCTCCGCGACATCGAAGGCATGCAACGCATGCGTCTTGTGCGCGATGACATTGACAATCGCGTGCAGGCGCTTATCGACGAGATGTTGGGGCAGTAACTACCAAGCGGGGGCGACGGGTAGGAATTTCAGTAGCTTTGTTACGAAGCGCTAGTCTAGCGCTGCGCCCGCCAGCACCTCGATGGCGTCGCGCCACGAGACGTGGCCGGTGTCGGGGGCGAAGCGGTCCGTCGTTACGAGGACGCAGCGGGACCCGGTGGGCAGGGTATCGAACGGCGCGAGCTCGCGCGCGAGCGTTGCAGGCTCAGCCACCGTGAGCGCCACCTGGACGAAGAGCGTGCGCTGACCGTCATTGGCGATGAAATCAATCTCCCCACCGGGTACCTTGCCGGTGGAAACCTGGTAGCCACGGCGGCGAAGCTCCAGATAGACCATGTTCTCCAGGTCGTGGCCGAAGTTGAACGCGCGGGAGCCGAGCAGCGCGGTGCGCAACCCCGGGTCGACGAAGTAGAACTTGCCGTTGGTGCTCAGCCACCGCTTGCCCTTCGTGTCGTAATCCCGACACTGATAAATAAGGTGTGCGTCCGACATCAGGCCGAGGTAGCGGTCCACGGTTTCACTCGACGCCTTGAGTCCCTCGTGCTTGAGGTGGCCCACGATGCGATTCGTGGACACCGGGTTGCCGGCGTTGTCGAAGAGGAAGCGGGCCACGCGCAGGAAAGCGTCGGTGTCCCTGATCTGGCCGCGCAGGCAAATATCGCGGGTGAAGATGGAATCGAAGAGTGAGGAGTTCGCCTGACGAATCACCACCGGGTCCGCGAGCTGCACCGTAGCGGGGAAGCCACCGATGGTGACCCACTCCTGAAACGCGCGATCAAGGCCCGGTCGCTCGTCCGCCGAGTAGCGGAACTCCATGAACTCCGCCAGGGAAAGCGGCAGCATCGGGATCTCGATGTAGCGCCCCGCCAAATAGGTCAGCGACTCGCCAACGAACAGGGAGGCGTTGGAGCCGGTCACGCAGATCTCCAGCTGCTCATTGAGCCGCAGTGAGTTGATCACGCGCGCCCAATCCTCCAGTTCCTGCACCTCATCGACATGGAGGTAGCGCAGGCCGGCTGCGATGCGTTCCTTGACGGCATCGTGGAAAGCGTTCGGTTCCCGCAGCGCTGCGTTGGCTTGGTCCTCGAAGTTGATCACCATGATGGCGTCTTCCGGGGTGCCGTGCTCGCGCAGGTGGCGACGGTACAACTCTAGGAGGGTCGATTTTCCGCAGCGGCGCACGCCGGTGATGATGCGCACGAAGTCGTTATCGGTGACTGCCAGCAGGTTATCCAGGTACTGCTGCCGTGGGTGCAGGACTCTCATAGATTTCGAATATACCTGAAATTCACGCCGGAATTGAGCATAGTTTCAGGTATACCCGAAATCTGGGCCAAGCAGGCCACCAGTGCATTGTGGGCCCTTGCTTTACGACGCCCCTTCGACCTGCGCCCGCAACCCATCGATAAACACGTCCACGAGCCACCCCTGCTACGCGTGAACACCTTCAGCTCCGGTCCGGACGGGGTGCCGGTGGCGGTGGCGGGGCCGGAGCCATGGTGCGCAACCGTGACGCGGTCGGCGCGATCGCGATCGGTGAGGGCGGTGCCACGGTCTACACCGCTTCCGGTAACGGTGCACCGTACGTGCAGATGCTGGGTGTTTAGTAAGCGGAACGGAACCCAGGACGCTTCAGTCGCTATCAACTCGGTGTTCCAAGTGGTCATGTTCGGGGTGCTCGGCTGGTTCTACCTGCAAATCCTGCCGAGCTGGCTGGGTTTGGAGACCACCTCGGTGGAGTTCTCCTTCTGGGCGATCGTGTCTTCCGTGCTGGTCTTTTTAGGCATCCCACTGTTGGCCGGGTTGCTGTCTCGCATCATCGGCGAGCGCACCAAGGGCCGCGACTGGTACGAAAACACCTTCCTGCCCCGGATCTCCCCGCTTGCGTTGATCGGTCTGTTGTACACAATCGTCCTGCTCTTCTCGTTACAAGGCGACCAGATTCTCTCCCAGCCGTGGACGGTGGCACGGGTGGCTATCCCGCTGCTGTGCTACTTCGTCGGCATGTTCGCCATCGCGCTCGTGGTGTCCAAGGCATCCGGGATGGGCTACGCCCAGTCCGCGTCCGTGTCCTTTACCGCGGCGGGCAACAACTTCGAGTTGGCCATTGCTGTTGCGATCGGCATCTTCGGCGCCACGTCCGCCCAGGCGCTGGCGGGCACCATCGGACCGCTTATTGAGATCCCCATCCTCGTCGGCCTCGTCTACCTGATGCGCGGGGTCGGCCCGAAACTGTTCCCGGGCGATCCCACCTTGCCCAAGGTGTCCTAAGGAGACGTTGTGAAGCCCTCAGTATCGATCCGGAATTGCTGCGCAGCGTTGATCGCGTCGTGGTGCTCGGCGAAGACGCGCAGGTGAACATGCCCGACGACGCCCGCGGCACGCTGGAGCGCTGGCGTACCGACGAACCCTCACTCCGCGGCATCGAAGGCATGCAGCGCATGCGTCTTGTGCGCGACGACATTGACAATCGCGTGCGCTCGCTTATCGACGAACTCCTGTAGCTCCCTAGTACGCCGGGATCATCGGGATTCGCTGCTTGTTGCGCAACCTCGGGCGCTTCGGTGGCCTCACCGGAAAACCTGTGTGTCACCCGCAGCGCCTCGTGGGCACCGACACCATCGCTTTTACCCTCCGCGGGGCTTCCCCCAGAGTTGTCGGCTTAGATCTGTCCGCTGAGTCGCTCAACTACGCTTGCGACTTCGCCGCCCAGGCCGACGCTGTCGTGGATTTTATTCAGAGCAACGTCTACGACGCCAGTGAAGCTCACTCGGGAGGTCGAGGATAGCTACGTCACCGGCCCGGGAGCCGAGGACAGCTGCGTCACCACCCGGGGCGCGCTGAAGCCCTAGGGACCTTTGCCTATCGACGATCCGTCGGTGGGCAGGCAAAGCCAAAAGGGCACGGGAGGCGATAGTCGAGGTTCACCGAAGGGTTGTATCTAAAAACCATCTGCGATATTCTCGTGTCCACACTGCAGCCGTTGACCCTCCATAAATCAGGAGAGAGCCGATGACTGCAGTTTTTCGTTATGCTCAGCTCATGGCAAACCACTCAAGAGTGGACACCAACGTGAAGGGGCTTCCTCGGTATCTAGCTAGTGTTCTGTTGAGGAGGGGCCCTCGCCGGTGGTTTTGAGTATCAATAACCGTGCGTGCCCCAATACCCACCGAACAGTCCCAACCAACGCGGACTTTCCCACCTAGGAGAGTCGGTATACCTCGTAGTCGCCGGGAACGCCCGCTCCGGGGACATGCGCAAGTCCGAGCCTCGCAGCTAGGCCAATCGACGCCTCATTCACAGGGTCGATGATGGCAACGATGGGGAGCGTCGGGAAGCGCTCGCGGGCGCTGGCAATCGCGGCGGCTGCGGCTTCCTTGGCGTAGCCTTGGCCTTGCGATTCGGATGCGAACCGGTAGTAGAGGTTCAGGACTTCTTCGCCGGCTTCCTCGCTGT
Organism: Corynebacterium sp. HMSC29G08; assembly: GCF_001806875.1. Classification (GTDB taxonomy): domain Bacteria; phylum Actinomycetota; class Actinomycetes; order Mycobacteriales; family Mycobacteriaceae; genus Corynebacterium. Next base: position 4,498 of record NZ_KV786274.1, on the reverse strand, counting down.
GCCGTACCCCGGAAAAGCCAATGGTCGCGCCGTCGAGGGTGCGCACTGTGTAGTAGCCCAATTGCTGATCGGCCCAATTGTTCTGCCACGCGCGCGCAAGCTCGACAGCCTCATCGCGGGTCTTCATTGCCAGCTCGGGTCGGTGCTCGTAGGTGCGGGGATCTGAGTGAATCGCAAAAATGGCATCGATATCCGCATGTGTAGGCACCGACAACTCAAGCCGCGGGGTGTGCAGGGCAAACGCATCAGACATGGTGAGTCCTGTCCTGCCGCTCGCTCCACAACCGCCACAAAGAGAACTCACCCGCGGCACCCAGTACCGGCAGGGTGGACAGGCGTACGGCGCGGCGCACTGGACGGTAGTCGCGGATGGCCCAGCCTTGGGCTTTCGCGTGGCGGCGCAGCGCCCGGTCCGGGTTTACCGCCATGGGGGAGCCGACCATCTCCAGCATGGGGAGGTCGTTGATGCTGTCGGAGTAGGCGGTGCACTGCTTGAGATCGTGTTGCTGCAGTAGGTCCTCAAGGAAGCGGCGGAGGTTTCCTTGAGAGACTGACCATTGTGCAAGGAATTCCCGCTGTTCTGACATGGCGATCGTGACTCTTTCGGTGGCGGTGTTAGCGTGAGCAATCATACAACGGCGAGCGACGTAGGCACGATGAAGACGAGTTGCGATGAAGACGGTCGAGCTGATGGTGCGGTTCACGTGTGGTTCGTGCGAGCGGGTGGAGGCGCAGATTGCTCCGGGGGTGGAGATATGTGACACGGAGCTAGTGCTTGTCGACGTCGACCTGGACCCCGACAACGCCGCCCAATACGGCGATCGCGTGCCTGTTGTCGTCATTGATGGGGAGGAGTCTGCCTGCTGGGAAGTAGACAACGCAGACCTTGGAGCCGAGCTACTCTTTTCAACGCTGGGGGTTCTTTCGTTTTTATGTTGTTATGTTCGTTCCCGGTCCGTCGATGACGGGCGTAGCAGTGCACTCCGGGGGTGGGGCCGAGCTTCGCATCGACCCCTTCCCGTCGACCAACTCAGGTCAGCGCGGTGACGGTGCGGGCGACGCCGGAGTGCGAAGGAGTCCGCCAGATTGCAATAAGAAATCCAGCCCACACTCTGAGTTTGGCTCGGAGGCGGGCTGAACGATTGACATGAACCCTAGCATGAGCGAGGCTAGTTCCGCAGGCATGAAAACTCGTTTGTATCAATTTGATAGCTGTAGCTCCCCGGAGATGTTTGTCGGGCTCCTCCGCTAAGGTAAAAAATACGTACCTAGCGGGAGGTGAGTGATGACTGTTCGAGTCGACATTGCAGCATCGACGTTGCGTTGGGCCATACAGCGGACCGGCGTCACGGTTGAAGAACTTGCCCAAAAAAGCGATTTTCGGTTGGTCCGGCAATGGCTGGAAGGGGAGGTATCCCCGACGCTGCGTCAGGCTCAGCACTTGGCATCGCTTGCTTGTATCCCGTTTGGATACTTGCTTCTCGACGACCCCACGGATGACCAACCGGATTTTCCAGATTTCCGCACCGTAGACAGTAAGAAAGTAACCGAGTTCAGCCCGGAGTTGAAGGAAACGATTTACGCCTGTGAGCGGCGTTTGGGTTGGTACGCCGAATTTGCTCGTGCAGAAGGCATTGAGCCCCCACGTTTCGGTGGCGAATGGACATTACGTGATAACCCGGACGATGCCGTGCGTGCATTACTTCCTCAGCTCGCCGATGCTGGATGGAAGCCAGGCAGGGCGGCTACTGGTCGAGAGAATGTGCTGGAATTAGCGGAGGCAATTGAGCACTGCGGTGTCTTGGTGATGCGAAACTCCGTACTTGGAAATAACAACCACCGCAAACTCGACATCGACGAGTTTCGTGCTTTCACACTGCTCGATGGTGCTTACCCCTTGATCTTCATCAACGGCAGTGATTACAAAGTTGGGCAGTACTTTAGCCTTGCTCACGAGCTAGGCCACGTGATACTCGCTGCAGAAGGGCTCACTGGAGCCATGAACGATCATCACGATGTAGAGCGATGGTGTAACAGGTTTGCAGCTGCCCTGCTTCTGCCGCAGCATGCGTTGTTGCAGGAATGGGACAGAAATCCCGATCTGAAACACATCACTGAATGGGCATACGATGCGTACCGGGTAAGCGCGGATACGGCACTGTGGTCCCTTGTGGGGCAGCGCCGCCTTGGCAAACCACAAGTGCAGGAATTCCTTCGGCAACGTCCCTCGAACCCTACGCCTCCGATTGTTAGTGGAGGCGGTGACTTCTTCGTCACGTTGAAGTCTCGGCTGGGTGGCCGGTTCTTGGACACTGTAACCGGCGCATATGCAGATGGCGCAATTTCTCAAGAGGAAGCTTCGCGCCAACTGGGCATTGCAAAGACTGCGACGCTGAAGAATGCGGTTACTCGTATGCAGGAGGTCGCATAGGTGTACCTCATCGATACGAATATCGTGATCGGTGCGTTCAATCATCGTCCGCGGGATATTTTTGAATCGTACTGGCGGCAGTTCGATGCATTCTTTTCCGAAGGGCAATTTTATTTTCACCAGTCTGTAGAAAATGAATTGCTGAAACGCGATGATGAGAAGTCACAGTGGCTGAGAGACTTTGTCCCTAAGACGCAGATTCTCACTCAGACGCAGGAAGAAGTTAACTCCTATCGTGAGGTGACGCAGTGGGTGCGTGCTCGTAAGGATCATCCTTATAAAGAAAGTGCGATACGAGAGTTTCTGAGCGTCGCAGATTCTTGGGTGGTGGCTAGTGGGCATGCCCGAAGTTTTACCGTGATCACAAACGAGACCCCGAGCCCGAAGAAGCAAACACGGGTCAAGCTGCCTGACGCTGCTGATGGCGTGGGAGTGCAGTGCACACACTAGGAGCGGCCATATCTGGAACTGGGTTAAAGAGGACGCTGAGATCAAGTGGTTTGAGGGCCAGTCATCAGATGGACTAATCAATGTTGACGAACGGTTGAAGAAGTTGAAGGCGGGTTCGCTGACGATGATGCGCACGGACGATTTGACACCTACGGATGAAGTTTTGGCGGTGATTAGCGTTGATTGACGTTGCAGCACGGGCGGTGGAGCGCGCTAGGGAGGCGCTGCCCGAACGCCTGTGGTCTAACCGGGTGGTTGTTTACGGTGACGAGGCGATGGTAATGCCGGAGGAAACAGTGCCCATGGTGGTTGGTGACGCTCCCGCCTGGGTAACCCCTACAGGGGTTGTGGCTTTGCCTTCCAACGCTGATACGTGGCCGGAGTGGTACTGGCAGGTGTGTGAGGACGATTCCGCCTGGGTGACCGTCACGCAACACTGACCGCCACCCTGACTCCGCGATACTCCTCCCCGTTACCACCAAGACGTGGAACACCACCCAAGCCCCCAAGGAGGAGACAAACCACATGTCGGATGAAAACACCACCCCCGCAGACCTCGCACAGCAGGCCGCTGACAAGGCGCAGCAAGCCCAGCACGACACCGAGCAGGGCAACTACACCCAAGCCGGTGAACACCTAGGCGAGGCGCAGGCCAACGAGGCGGACGAAGCCGTAGACCTTGACGCGCTACGTAAGCAGCTCGCCCGATACGAAGCGGAAAACCGCAAGTTGAAGGACGAGAACGGCGACCGCCGAGTGAAGGCGAAGCAGGCGGAAGAACAGGCAGCGACGTTGAAGCGGAAACTCGCGCAGGTACTCGGTTTTGAACCGTCCGACGAAGACCCCGGGAAAAAATCAAGCAGGCCAAGCAGGCAGCGCAGGAACGCGAGAAGGAGCGCGACACGCTGCAGGCCGAACTCGACCGAATGCGCGAGGACAACACCCTACGCAAGCTGGCGAAGGAAAACGGGGCAGACCCCGACATGCTTGTGCCGTATCTCCGTGGTGTAGGTGATCTCCCGAAGTGGGGCAGCGACGAGTGGGACAGTAAGGCTGGCGAACTCGTCACCAACACGCTCAACTCATTCCCACAGTTCAAGGCGGGTGGGGTAGCACCCCGCACCAGCGGAACCCCCGCCCCACGAACAACAATGATGGCCGAATCCTCACCGCCGATGATCTCGACCGCCTGTACGCACAGGGCCAGTTTGAGGAAATCAACAAGGCAGTGGAGGAAGGCCGTATCAGCCGCTAAAAGTTTCCACTAGGAGGAACACACTATGGCAACTCCACAGTCCCACAAGAACTGGGATCCGGTAATCGGCCCGATTGTCGCGTCTGTGCTCATGCAGCCGCTCCGTCAGACTTGGGCATTCGCGCAGGAAGGCGTGACGAACCGCGACTTTGAGGGCGAAATCCGCGGTAAGGGTGACGAGGTTGTTGTCACCAACCTTAGCCGTTCCACCATCCGTAAGTACGACGAGTCCGAAGACATGGTTGTTGAAGACCTTGAGTTCGGCGACCGCAAGTTCAAGATCGACTAGGGCGATTACTTTAACTTCAAGATTCCGCTGGTATCTTCCTGGGGTTGCCCGCAAATCGTGGACACGTAGTGGA
>NZ_KV786273.1 GCF_001806875.1 Corynebacterium sp. HMSC29G08 | reverse complement strand
TGATACTCGTTGTAGGTTGCATCCTCAACACCGCCTTCCGGTGTAATCACACGCCACACGTCACCTGCCGCAGTAGAGCGATACACCGTCGGACGGATAGCCCCTAACACCTCATCGTGCAGCCACTCCTCCGGCACAGCCCACGACTGATCATCACGCGCGCCCGTACGGCCCCGGCCAACAAGACCCGCGGCAGACAAACCACCTTCCAGGAGAGCCTGATATAGAGGCAGCTGCTCAAGACGGGCGAAGTAGTCCCCCACAACCTCATCCCCCAGTGTTAAAGGATCACCCCCAAACTCACCAGCGGTTTCCAACGCAACGCACACCCGCCCACCTAGTGGCGCGTCATCGCCTTCATCCGCACCCCAGTAAAACAGGTTTGGAAACACTCCACCAGTGCCTACCTGGCTGTACACACGCCCCTGATCATCAAAACGGTAGTGATAGGACACCCCATTGCGGTCCGTCCACGCGCAAACGCGCCCGACCTTGTCATAGTGGTACTGCAACGCACCATCGTGCGAGTTAATCACCCGCACCAACTGCCCGTAGGCGTCATAGGCATAGGAAATCAAGCGTATCGGGGTTTCATCCGGATGTGTCCTCGGATTCGACACATACACATGCGCCACTCGGCCTACTGCCTGGTCCCACTCGCAGTCAATCACCGTGTCATCACTGCGACGCATCCGCACCATATGGCCACTGGATATATCCCACGTGTACTCAATCGCTGCGCCCGTATGGTGCACCGCGGATGACAAGCCAACCTCGATGCCTGCACCAAAAGCTTCAGCCAATGAACCGGCAGGCACCGTCGCAGCCACATACGTCCCGCCTAAAGACGGAGACTCATCTTTAAGGCCAGCATTACCCTCGCTATGAGCGGCGTCGGTTCCAGCGTTGTCACCACTGTCAAGCTCAAAAAGCCGGAAACTATACGTCACGCCCGCCGCGATGTCGCGTACCCGATACGCCCCATCGGCGTAGGACAACAACCAGGGACGACCGTCCGCGCGCACCTCTGATCCATCCACGGGTGCCGGCGGGAACGTCAACAATGCCCCATCAGGAGACAGCATCAGTACCTCATCAGTACAAATCTCCAACCGCACATCCATCGTAGAGACCCACCGCGGACCCAACGCCCGTCCAAGCTTATAGCCGCTATGCGCGTTACGGGTGATCCTCAGCGGTAAGACACCATCGATGAACACATCGGTTTCAAAGTCAACCATGCTGCCGGTCGCCATATTCACCGGGTCACCGCCAGCAAGGCAACGCTCACCACTGGTAACCTCGTGAGTAATCTCCTGCGCAACTTCCTTCACACCGCCCGAGGCTTCCTCAGCAGCACTTCTCGCCTGAGATTTCGCCGAAGACAAGGTCTCCGAGTCCATGGTGGAGGCCTTAGCAAACGTAGTTATCGCAGCATAACCAAGTTGTACCCCTTTTCTTGCTTTGAGAAGAGCCCCTCCCACGCAGAAGGTAGCCGCATCAAACGCAAACTCGCCCCAACTGACCACACCAGCAGCCGCGAGCAACCCTTTCAGCGCCAGACCAACGCCCAGCACAATAACGCCGACAGGAAAACAGATAAGCATTAAGATGCCGCCGATGATCTGCAGCGCATCAGCAATCAGACGAAGTACGTCACCGTGGTTTTGCAACCAATCGCTTACCGCGTCCCAGGCCGCTTGCCAGGGTTTCGGGTTTTCCTGAAATGCTTTGCGTCCCTGCGCCTCAATCGCTGCAACCTGTGTTGCCACATCAGCGCCCAGCATCTGACGGATTCCCTGCGCGGTAGCGAGATTGCCCTCCCAGGTAGCAACAGCTGCCGCGTGCTTCGTTTTTGCCGCTGCTAATAGCGCAGCCGCCGCGGACTTCGATGCCGGGTCAGGCGCCGCAGTAACCGCTGCTTCAGCAGCATTGACCTCCGCTACCGCAGTGTTGACAGCGGCGTGACTCACCCGTGCGGTTGCTTCAAGCGCTAGCATCTCGGCTTTGCGTTCACCCAATAAGGTGGCATAGCGCGAAATCGCATCAGCAACACCCACGTGTGCCGTGCCGGTAATCTGCAGCTGGGAGGGAAACTCAGCATTCACCAGCTCCCGGAACCGGTCGCCTTCAGAGCCAACAAAGCCACCATCGTTCATCGCGCGCATCGCTGCGGCAGCTTCGAGCGCACCGTCACCAAACGCACGCCAGCGAAGTGCGGCCGCCATCAGCGTTGCCACACTGCCGCCAATGTGGAAATTATCTGGACGGAACGTGGCAAACGGCGCCAAAAACGGCACAGGCATGGTACAACCTTCCCCGAGTCAATGCCCCTGTCAGAGCCACCAGCATCTGGCAGGGCAGCACGGTTAATGCGAAACGATCAATACACTCGAGCGCTACTCACCAGCAAGCGACTGTGATGCGCGCGAACGCGTCTCCGTCACCGCAGAGGTATTTTCCTGCAACGCAGCACGCACCTGCCCCAGAATGGACTTGATGTTCTGCGCAGCGGAGGTCCACTTACCGTGTACGCCCCGGTAGGTTTCCTGCTCAGAGCCTTCCCAACCAGCGGCAAGCTTCTGCATGTCCGATTCCATCTCGGACAACGTGGACTCAATGCTGTTCATCACATTATTCAGATCATCGGCCGCATGCTCGGCATCCTGACGGTTGTATGCATATACAGACATGGAACTACTCCTTAGAACAATAGAATTTGGTGGTAACCCAGCGCTTACAAAATTGGTCCAGACTGGAAATCCATCCCAGCGAAACGCTGCTGCAACATGGACGTTTGCTCTTCTTCACCGGCCTGGTAGTCCTTACCAGCCTGTTCAACCCGCCCCGTCAGCTGCTCAAGTGCAGCATTAATCTGTTCCATGTTCTCGTGCCACGCATTCGTCATGTTCTCCCAGGCCGCAACCGAGGAGCCTTTCCATGAAGCCTTCAACGGCTCAATGGCGGACAAGAACTGGCTTGACTGCGTCTGCAACTGTGAATGGTTCGACTGCAGCGAAGAAACGTGAGTAGATACCGCTGAATGCTCAACGGACATTGATTGAGACTGAGACATAAGATTTTCCCTTTCGTGGAATTGTGTGTTTTGGACGTGGTTGGGGGCTGGACTGCTTCCACCGGTTTCGGCTTAGTTCATGTTGTCCAGCTCGGTTTGAATTTGGGCACGTACTTCCCCGTTTGCCTCGTTGACACTGGTCAGTGCCGCCGAGACATCGTCGAGGATGTTGTTGATCTCACCGGCGGCTTTACGCCAATCGGTGTTGATCACGTCGTAGAGTTCCGCCTCAGAGCCCGTCCATTCGGGTTTGAGAGCATCAACATCGGCATGAATCGCGTCAATGATGGCGCGAATGTTGCCCATCACCGTCAAAATGTCGGTGGAGGCACCCTCAGCGTGGGAGGTGCGAAACGCGTAGACATCAGCCGCCATGGATCAGTCCTCACCTGAGCGGAGTTGACCCGCCATCTCGTTGAGGCTTGAAGCCACTTCGCTGTCAAACGTCTCCGCCGTTTCCGCGATCATGTCCGCGGCTTCACTGAGCGTGCCCACGTTTTCCAGCAATGTTTTGCGTGACGCTTTCCAGTCTCCGTAGAAACCGGTCACCGCCGAGGTAATTCTGGCACCATGAATGTCGTCTACGCCCTCCGCCCCGTCAGCAAATTGCTCTACTGCAGAAACGGTTTCGTCCAAAACCTTCAGCTTGGCCGAAATAGTGCGTAGATCCCCAATGGGCACCCGCCAATAATCACTGGACATGGTCATAGACCTCCTTGTCTCGCACCACAACGCGAGATAACCCCGCGTCGGGAGCGCCTATCGCTGTCGTGTTTTGTGGTTCCACACCGTCGCCGAGGGAAACTTCGGACGCGGCAAGGTCTGTATGCGCCACCACACTGGACGCAACCCGCACGACAATGTCGCGCACTTCGGCGCTGACATCCTCGCTCGGGGCCGTGGAAGAAATAGCCAACGTCCATGTGCTGGATGCAATCGGCACAAATGCTTGGTGGTGGTACACCGTGCGGCGTTGGGTCAGCGGGCCCGCTAATCCCTGCTCGGATGCAAGGAGGAAACTTCCACCAGCATTCGTGGATGCAACACTTGCCTCGGCTTTCGCCCCCAGCTGTTGCTGTGCTGACAGCACACTGGCGGGCGCTGGTGCCGTATCAATCCAGCGAAGCAGCAGCGGTACAGCAGAAATCTCGCCGTTGTCCACCCCCGGCAGCACAAGGGCAAGCAGTATGCCCGCTTCGCGTGCCTGGGTGGCCATCTCTTTGAAACTTTGCTGCATCGCTCGGCGTTGCGCACTGCTCAACCGCACCCCGGGGACAAGATCATCATCCCGAAGCAGGTTTGCAACACTTGCATCCGTTCGGGCCGGATCCACATCAATAAACCGCCACGTTGTGGGCAAATGCGCCGACCACACAAACGGCGGGCGCGGAGCATGTTGCGGCAGGCTAAGAAGCGGCTTGCCATCTGTGGCCGTAGTGGCCGTAGTTGCCATGTGAGCACCTTCCATTCAACCGACCAACATAAGATTTGAATAAGGTTAATGTAGATCGCGGAAAATTTCTAGATTAAATATCGCTCGTGGCGCCCTTAAGGTTTGGCTACCTGGATCATTTCAACCCGACCTGCACGGTTGACCCATTGCGCCCGCCCGGCCGGAAGCGGTTTAAGAAACACCCCCGGGTAGATGGCTCCCTCCTGCCGGTCACCAGAGAGCAGTACGCCCGCGGCCCCGGCTTCACGGATTGCTTGCATGATCGGGTCATACCCTGTGCGCGCCATTCCTGTGGAGCGTCTCGAAACAACTACATGCAGCCCTAAGTCCGCTGCTTGGTTGATGTACGGGGCGAGAGGTTTAAGGGGGTTGGCGTTGCCTTCGATGCTGTCGAGGTTGTCTACCACGACGTAGATTTCGGGACCTTGCCACCAGGTGCGGGTCTGGAGTTGTTCGACTGTGACATCAGGGCCAGGCAGGCGCCGCTCAAGTTCGCTTGCAATGCCTTTGGCAAGCGTTTCACACCCTTGACGCGTACCGGCAAATCCTCCGAGGAATTGATCCGGCACCACCCCCAGCAGGCCGCGGCGCAGATCCCACACGCCAAACATCACTTCACCGGGTTGCTTGCCTTCAATGATCTCGGAGATGTAGGTTTTCAGCGTTGTGGTTTTGCCCGCCTTTGAGTCTCCAATGACCAGCACGTGGCGTTCATCGCCTTCTGGGTTGAAGCGTGCTGGTGAAAGTGTTGATTCCGCCAGCCCCAGTCGTACGGGTGCGACGGTGGGGTGTGGGGTGCGGATCGCAGCTAAGGACACTTCCGTAGGCAGCATGCGCACTGCCGGCGCACTGGATTTTGGCCACGCTTCAGCGATGGCTTGGACGGTAGCCTGCGGTGTGGCTGTTGTTGCCCCGATTCCTTTGCTCAGCGTCGGCAGGGCGATTTGGCTATAAAGACCGTCCGCTGTGGCTGCACGGCCGGTGGGAAGACCCATGAGGCCTTCTGAGACTTTTTTACCCATTGATGAGTCGATCGGGTCATTGAGCGCAAACTCTAAGCGCGTGCCAATGACGGCCTGCAGAGGCAAACGGAAGTCCGCCCACCGGCCGGTGACTAGGACAACGTGGATGCCGTACGCCAGGCCGCGCTGCGCGATCTCAGTGATGTGGTCCGCTAGGTCCTCGTGGTCTTTTCTTAAGGTTGACCAGCCGTCCACAGCAAGCACCACGTCAGCTGACGGCAGGTTGGCCAGCAGTCCCTGCTTGTGCATGCGCCGCATTTCCTCCACGTCCGAGATTTGGTGGGCGGAAAACAGTTTTTCTCGCTGCACCATGAACGTGCCTACCTCTGCAACGGTGCGTCGGAGCTGATCTTCATCAAAGCGGGTAGCCACCGTGCCCACGTGCGGCAACGTTTCAAGGTAGGACAGGGAAGACCCGGCCATGTCGATGAGGTAGAAGTTCACGTCCTGCGGAGTGTGTGTCAGTGCCGCCGATGTGACCAGGGTGCGCAGTGCGGTAGTTTTGCCGGACTGCGGCGCACCCATGATGGCAACGTTGCCGCCGGAGCCTGCAAGATCAAGCGTGAGCGGGCCTTGCCATTGCTCCATCGGTTTGTCCTTTGTGCCTAGCACAAAGACCATGTGTCCAGCAGATTCAGCACTTAATCCACGGTCTGAGGTTGCGCCTACGGGCCCGAGTGCCTCACTAAGATCCATCGTGTGCGGCAGTGGGGGTAGCCAAATCTGGCGTGTTTTTGCCGCTGCGGGGGCGAGGCGCCCCACAACCAACTCCAACGTGGTTGGTGAAGTGTGTGCAGCGCCTGCGGCTGCGCGCTCAGCTTCGCGTTTGCTGTGTAGCTGCGTGGTAAACTCCGCCTGGCGCTGAGCCAACCAATCCTCGGTTGTGTTGACCAGGTGCAGCGGCATGGGCACAGGCGGCAGTTCACGTTCGTGGGCACGCTCAATGGCTTCGTAGGGCCCCGACACGTAGGCCGCCTTGAACCTGTCGAAGAGGTCAGGGTCAACCTTCAGGTACCCCGAGCCCGGGATGGGAGGCAGTTCGTGTGCCGCGGTGGAGCCAATGGCCGCACGGGATTCCTGGGCGGAGAAGGTTCGTAGGCCAATGCGGTACGAAAGGTAGGACTCCAGTCCGCGCAAACGGCCTTCCTCCAACCGCTGAGAGGCCAGCAGGAGGTGAACTCCGATGGAACGACCAATACGCCCGATCTGGACAAACAGCTCAATGAACTCTGGTTTTGCTGCCAGCAGCTCACCGAACTCATCAATCACCACAAACAGGACCGGCAGTGGGTCGCTGACCTTGCCCTCATCGCGGAGCTTGTTGTACTCGCCCACGTTTGCCAAGTTGCCCGCCTGCTGCAGCACCCGTTGCCGGCGTTGGATTTCGCCCAGGATTGAGTCATGCAAGCGGTCTACAAGCCCGGCGCCATCTTCCAGGTTGTCCACAATCGCCGCGGTGTGTGGCAGCGGCTCAAGGCCAGCAAATGTTGCACCACCTTTAAAGTCCACCAACACCAAGGAAAGCTGGTCGGGTGGGTGACAAATCACCTGGGAGAGCACGAGGGTGCGCAACACTTCAGATTTGCCGGAGCCGGTCGCCCCCACGCACAGTCCGTGCGGGCCCATACCGGACTTTGCAGATTCTTTAATATCCAGACGAATCGGCTCGCCATCCGCGCCGATACCAAAGGGCACGTTTAAGAAGTTGCGCGGCCCGCGTGGCGCCCAGGCTTTGGCAATGTCATACGTGGCAAAGTTGGCAATGCCCAGCATGTCATCCAACGCAATGGTGCGCTCCAGCGCGGAATCCGGGGAGGCATCTTCAACCAACCGAAGCGGGGAGACCCCTCGCGCCACACTTTCCGCAATGGCCGGGCTGACCTCATCGAGCACACCAGCATCACCGCCGTAGAGCACGCGCTCCACATACCCCGCCTCCCCACTTTGCGGTTCACGGATTTCACCACGGTCCAGCAACTGCACGCTGAACGTGCGCTCAGGCGAGATCAGCACTCGCACATCAACGTGGGACGGTTCTTGGTGCTGCACCGTGGTGGTGGCCAACAACGTCACCCGGGCCGCCTTCAGCGAGCGGATCGCCCCAGCCTTCGCGCTGAGCATCCGGCCGTACGGGTGATCCATGTTCACCACCAGCACGAGATGCTCCCGATCAAGTTCAGTGAGCTGGTAGCGGGAGCGCTGCGCAAGCTCCTCGGCGCGCTCCTCAAGTTCAGCAACGATCTCTTCGGAAGTCTCCTCGTCATAGGACACATTGCGTTTGCCAATCGGCCCGTCAAAGCTCTCGGCCGAAAGCAGGTGGGGTAGCCAAAGCGCCCAGTGGCCGTTATCGCCAACGTCGCTAAGCGGAAGCCCCAGGTGTACCCGCACATCATCGGGCGCATGAAACACAGCGATCTGGGAAAGGATGGCGCGGATCGCCTCCGCAGTAAGTTCGGAAGGCCCCACCAGTGAGACCACGCCGCGCGCCGGGATTGCAATCGGCAGGCCCTCAATGGTGCTGGTGCGACGCATCATGCGGTCAAGGTGCGCTTGAGACAACGGCTCCGCAACCGCCATCGGATTGTTCGCCGGCGGCACTTTCAAACCGCGGGCCAACTTGCCCACCCCAGTGCCCAGGCGCGTGACCAGAAAATCCTCATCCCCGCGGCGACGCTCCCACAAACGGTACGGGTCCCGGATGACATCAAGCAAGGAACGCGGGTGCGGGTGGCGCGTCAACGCTTCCACTTGCTGCGCTGCGGCAACGCTTCGCACCTCATCCTCAAGCTCCTGAAGATGTTCAAGGAAGCGGGTTCGCTCTTCTTCTGCTTGCCTGCGCGACCCGGTGCGCTGGCGGATAAACATACCTATCGCGCCGAGGATCACGGCCACAAACATGACGCAACCGACCACCATGCGGATAGGGTTTCCGGATGACATCATCATTAAAACCATGCCAACTCCGCCAATGATCGGCATCATCAGTGTCAGTGCGTTGGCTCCGCCCGAGCGCGCACGAATTGTTGGGATCTGCGCCACCTCCAGCGGCGATTCCTGTGGAATAGTCCTGTGCAGGCGCGCCGGGCGGTGGACTATACGGGTGCTCATATCACCGCATTCTAAGGTAGGCTTTGCAAAACTCTTATCCCGGATATACGTTTCGCGCGGAGTGTGAAACTATAAGGGCCATGAGTAATCCGTTTGTACGCGTGAGTGTGTTCCACGGTCAGCGGCAGCTCGACGTATCCCTTCCCATGGCGCGGCCTGCGGTGGATATCGTCGCCGACGTTGTTGATTTGCTGGATCGCTACGAAACGTCACCAGATACAGCTGGAGAGCAGGGTGCAGATACACGCTCCTCGATCACTAGCGCGGATACACATACCTGGGTGTTGTCCTTACCTAAAACCGGGGCGATTGACCCACACGCCACGTTGCAGGAGTTTGGCGTCCAAGATGGTGACAAGCTGTACCTCACCCGTCGGGAGGAAGCTGCGCACACCCCGTTTGTAGATGATGCGCTGGCTGAAGTCCGCAGCACCATTGACGCAGCACAGTGGGGCTATTCCGGTGAAGTGCGCTCGAGTGCCGTGTTTGGGGTTGCGGCTGTCGCGCTGGCGTTCAGTGCGTTTTTGGCTAGTGCGGGGCTGTGGGTCCAGGGGCTGCCGTTGTCGTTGAAAAGCTGGTTCCTGCTGGGTGTGGCCATTGCGGCTGCGGTGGTGCTTGTGGGGTTAGCCGCCTGGTCACGCCACCCGTGGATGCGACTGCTCGGATTTGCCCTCCCGCCGGTAGTTGGTGTGGCTTCTTGGGTCATGCTGTCCAGCCTGCCCGGGCCCGAGTCTGTGGGGTGGTGGGTGGCGGTGGTTGCACTGGCTACGGTTCCGGCTGTGTGGGCCGCTGGTCGAGGTAGGCCCGCCGGTGGACTTGCTGGGATCGTCGCCTGTTGTGCGCTAGCGGTGGTTGCTGCTGGGGTTGCTGGCGCCGTCATGGCTGGTGCCAATATTTATGCGGTGTGCGCTTGGGGTGCGTGGCTGCCCATCCTCGTCTTGCTCATTGCTCCGTCAGTGGGACTTCGTGCAACGGGGCTTCCTACGTTGATCCGTCAAAACGATGCCGGCGATGCTGTGGAACGTGCCGCTATCCGCCAGTTTGCCAGGCGCGCTGAAGCAGCCAGCAGGGGCGCAACCTGGGCGGCGGCTGCGATTGCGCTAGGCATTGTTGCGTGTTTAAGCGCAAGCCCGGTTTGGCAGCACGGTGTGATTGCGCTGATGCTGCTTATCGCTGTGGTGCTGCGCCAAAATGGCTACGCTGACGCGCGCATCATCAGCGTGCTGAATCTCGTTGGCATCCTGTCTGCGGCGATGATAGCTGGTGCTTTTGTCCGCTGGTGCCAGGCGGGCTGGCATCCACTTGTTCGCCCGGGTGTGTGGTGGCTGCCTTCCGCGCCAGCTGACTTGTGGGTTTGGGTGGCGGCTACAACGTCCCTCTGCGTGTGCCTGCTGGTGATGCTGGCACTGCAGCTTCCTTCACGCGATGAGGTGCAGCAGGCCCGCAGCGCGCGCATAGTCTCGCTGATCGACGTCGTTGTCTCCCTCACCCTCATCCCGTTGATTCTGGCGTGCCAGGGCCTCTACCAGTACTACTGGGCAACGACGTAGGGTTTGCTCCCGTTGGCCTAGCGGTAGAGCCTGGACAGCAGCTGGTTGTATTGAACTAAGGCGACAGGGTCTTGGGGGATGATGATCCTGTTGCGGGCGCTGTGGCCCACCCCACTCATTGGCAGCGTCAGCGTATCTTCTGCATCCGTTTCATCCGGCCGGGCACCCACCTTGGCGACGGTGACGCGACCCTGCCGCGCCGCCTCACTCAGATGGTGACCGGGCTGGTAGAGCCACGAGTGGCCCGAGTGGTACCTGTCGGTTACCAACAAAACCTGCGAGGCTAAAGCAGTGCCCGCGGCGATCAGTTCCTCACCGCAGGTAAACGGCAAATCCACGACAATGACCGGCCAGCGGTGGGAGGCACGCTGCACCGCGCTCAATAGTGTTTCGGGCGCTATCCGCCCCGGGTTGGTTACCGGCATGCCCAACAGTGCCGTGGCCCCGAAAGAGTCGGCATAGCGTTCAATGACAGTGCGTTTCAGGTCTCGCGCGGGCAGCTGCGCCAAACCAAGGATGTTGCCTCCCACGCCGGATCCCAGGGCCGCACGCAATGGCTGGTTGTACCCGTCCGCATCCACTGCCAGTACCGGGGGACGCACTACTGCTGCAAGCACCGTTGCTACAACCGCGGTGGTGGCTGTGGTCAGCAGCTGCTCACTGAGGGCGGCAACCGCGATCACCATCGGACGGTCAGTGTCTCGCGGTGCTGTGCGCTGCGAACGAGCCACACCCGCGGATGCAATCAGGTTGCGGCGTATGTTGCCGGGAGCTAAAGGTGACACTGGTCTTAGCGCTGCTTTCAAGGGATATGAGGTTAGACAAACCCGCCGCTGAGACTACCATGAGTTTCTTGTAGCCTGTGTTAAAGATTGTAAGGCTGAACGAAGGAGGACCCGTGGATCATCGCCACGGCAGCGAGCCGCCGATTCCGTCTTGGCTCCAGTTTGACCAAGACCCACACCGCCAGCAGGAGGCGCCACACAGCGCACCCACACCGGATCACCAGCAGCAAGTACCACGCAATGAGCCTGCAGAAGCTGCACAACCCCCGCAGGCTCCACAGGCTCCTCAGGCTGGGCAGCCACCACAGTCTCCACAGTCTCCACAGCCTGGCCGGCACCGTCCTCCAGAGGAGCGTCCAGAGCCTTGGCAGCACCAGCCGCGCGAGATTTCCACGGGTGAAGCCCCCGAGCCAATGGCTCCGCCGCCAGGCTTTCATGGTCGGTCTGATTTTGACCACCAGGCGCACTCTCCCCGACCCCCGCAGCCCATGGCGGCGCCAGAGCATCAGCCAGGTCCACCGAGAGATAGTGCGCAGTTCGCCTTTACTCAGGCTCATGGTCAGCCTTTTACCCAGGCTCATGGTCAGCCTCCTACCCAGCCTGCCGCCCAGCCCAGCCCGGAGTTCCAGCTGACACCTCCCAGCGCTTTGGATCAGAGCAACTTGGTCAACCCGGTCAAAGCGCCGCCGCAGCGCGGCTGGCGCCGCCTTGTACACCGTCTCAGCGGTGCCCGGATTAACCCCGGCAGCTCAAAGCGTGACCTTGAGCAGCAGCGTCTCCTTGAGGCAGTTCGCACGCCGCTGCGGGGCGATTACCGCATTGCGGTAATGAGCTTGAAAGGCGGGGTGGGTAAGACCACGACCACCGTGGCGCTTGGAGGCGTGTTTGCCAGCGAACGCGGCGACCGCGTGATTGCTATAGATGCCAACCCGGATCTAGGCACACTGGCGCAGCGTGTGGCTGCGCAAGGTGCTACAACTATTCGGGATTTGCTCAACGCTGAAGAAACGGTGCGCTACCCGCAGGTACGCGCCTACACCAACCAGGCTGAGTCCCGCCTGGAGGTGATTGGGTCGGAGCGTGACCCTGCGGTCTCGGAGGCGTTCAGTGAGCAGGATTATCGCCGTGCCATTGAGATTTTGCAGCACCATTACAACGTGATCTTGACGGACTGCGGTACTGGCTTGATGCACTCCGCGATGAGCGGCGTGCTGGATCTGGCGAACATGCTTGTCCTGGTCACCTCCCCAGCGCTCGATGGTGCCCAGTCCGCCTCCGCAACGTTGGATTGGCTGAATATGCACGGCTACGACTATCTGGCCGCTAACGCGGTAGTGGTGATTTCTTCCTCGGCCCCGGGTAAGCCAAGTGTGGATGTTGATCAGCTCATTGAGCATTTCCGGGCCCGAACCAGGGCCGTGCACGTCATCCCTTATGACAAGCATTTGGCGGAAGGTGCCACGGTAGATCTTGATCGGCTGGCAAAACCCACGCTGCAGGCGTACCGTGAGCTCGCCGCTACCGTGGCTGAAGATTTTGGCTCCCCGAACCATCGTGACCACCACTAGGGCCATTTCTAGGACCGCTTTTAGGTCGGTCGTGCTGACGCTGGCTGTGGTTATAGGCGCTGCCAGCGTCACTGGATGTACCCCACGTCTGGTGCCGCCGGTGCCCGAGCAACACGCCGAGGTAGAGACAGTCTCCGAGTGGTCGCATCGCCGGGCTGAGCCCTACGGAATCCCCGAACGCCAACTCCGCGCGTACGCTTATGCGGCGTGGCGGGTCGAATCTGATGGGGGTTGCGCGGTGGGCTGGCCAACCATTGCCGCGATAGCGCAGATCGCTTCTGATCACGGCCGCGCGGACGGTTCAACAGTTGGAGAAGACGGCGTAACCACAGTGCCGCTGCGTGGCCTGCACGTGTTGGATCTTCCGCCCGTTATTGTGCCCGACACTGATGCTGGCGCCACTGATGGTGACCCGATAAATGACGTGGCGGTCGGCCCGATGCAGATCATGCCCTCACGCTGGGAGCAATTTTCCGAAGCCGCGGAGCCTGGTACACGCCCCAACCCGGATAATGTGGATGACGCTGCGTTGACTGCCGCCCGCATCATCTGCGCCGCCGGCAACCCGACAACACCCGAAGGGTGGGACGAGGGCGTGAAACGTTTCTTCTACAGTCCGGAACACATCAAAGCCGTGCATGCGGTAGCAAGCGAGTTATCCCGATGACGCCCCCGTTGAAACCTGCCCGCGCACTCCTTGTGTGCCTGTTTAGCATGACGTTGGCTGCCTGCGGGGCGCCTGGGTCGGCGAAAGATACAGTCCTTGTGCAGCACGTTCCGCCCTTAGGTGAGCTTCCGCCCCTGCCAACAAGCTACTTTCCCCCACCTCCGCCAGATCCGGCTGCCGCACCCGCACCAGCGCCAGCCCCGGCTCCCCCGCCACCTGTGCCAACACCATCGGCTCCGGCGCCGGTGACTGTCACCCAGGTGGAGGTAGCTCCCCCACCGCCGCCACCGCCTGCGCCTGCCAACCCCGTTGATGACGCCATTGCCCGCTTCATCGATGACCTGCCCAGGTTGTAACAACAAAGGAACGCTTACGGCCATGTCCCACCCCGAACCCCCGCAACAACAGCAGCCACAACAGCAACCCAGTGACACCCGCGCCACTGGGCTGCCGCCGCGTAGCGACGCCCGCCTGGCCATCCAAGCAGAAAAACTCCGCATCAACGCCATGAGCCAAGCCATCAGATTCGGAAGCGCCAAACCCGCCATCCCACCGCGAGGACTCGGAATCCTCGTCGCCTCCACCCTCATCGGGCTGCTTGCCCTCGGCGCAACCGTGGGACTATCCGCAGTACTGCAGTGGTTTAGCAACCGTTAGCACGCAAATCTAGCCCGCACCCAGTGTAAAAAGCGTGTGTAAGAAACGCGAAACCCCCTCCGGTCGCGGTTGCGACGGGAGGGGGTGACGCAGACAAGCAGGAAGTGCTTACTTGAGGGTGACCTTTGCGCCAGCCTCTTCCAGCTTTGCCTTTGCAGCCTCTGCGTCGTCCTTGTTGGCGCCTTCGAGGATTGCCTTCGGAGCACCCTCGACCATTTCCTTGGCGTCCTTCAGGCCCAGGCCCGGAACCAGCTCGCGGACAACCTTGATCACGCCGATCTTCTTGTCGCCAGCGTCCTCGAGAACAACGTCAAACTCGTCCTTCTCCTCAGCAGCAGCTGCGTCGCCGCCAGCAGCACCCGGAGCAGCCGCAACTGCAACCGGAGCAGCAGCGGTCACGTCGAAGACCTCCTCGAATTCCTTCAGGAACTCGGAGAGCTCGATGAGGGTCATTTCCTTGAACTGCTCAATGAGCTCGTCCTTGGTGAGCTTAGCCATGATGGCATCCTTTCTTTGGCCGCATTACGGCCGATATATGGGGTGTGTAGTTTTTGTGGGAACCTGCCGCTTAGGCAGCTTCCTGCTTGTCCTGCAACGCGGCAACGAGTCGTGCCGTCTTGGATGCCGGAGCCTGGAACAGGCCGGCAGCCTTCGCCAGAGAGCCCTGGAACGCGCCAGCGAGCTTGGCAAGGGTGGTCTCGCGGTTATCCATCTCAGCAACAGCGTCAACCTGAGCTGCGTCGAGAGCACTACCGTCCATGTAGCCGCCCTTGACAATGAACTTGTCATTGTCCTTGGCAAACTTCTTCATGGTCTTCGCGGCGTCCACGGATGCATCGCCCTTGATGAAAGCGATAGCGGTCGGGCCGACCAGAAGATCATCGAGACCCTCAATACCCTGCTCAGCAGCAGCGATCTTGATGAGGGTGTTCTTGGCGACGTGCAGTTCAACATCAAATCCGAGCTCACCACGCAGCTGCTGCAGCTGACCCACGGTCAGACCGCGGTACTCGGTGAGGAACAGGGCATCCGAGTCAGCGAACTTCGTCTTCAGTTCAGCCAGCTCGGCAACGTTCTTCGGGTTTGCCATGACACACGCCTCCTTCCAATACTTCTTCATGTTGTATCCGCCCGGAGCAACAAAAATTGCCCCGTGCAGAAGCACGAGGCGCACCTTTGAAAGGAAAGCCACGTTTCTCCTGCGTGGGCCGATCCCTTGCGAGGATCCTTCGACTCCCTTTGATATTCGCCGGGAGTAGCCGACGGTCTTCGGTGAAACTTGAGCTCAGCCTGCCTTTGGCAAGCCGTTCAAACTTCAGGTGGGTATCTTAGCGGCCGTGCGCGCGGGAACCAAATCCGCGCTTCCAGGTGAGCCGCCCTAGTTATTAAGCCCTAAATAATTAGGCGAACTGGCGCTGGATCCAGTTGACAATGAGCTCGTTGAACTCCTCAGCCTTCTCCACCTGGGACCAGTGGCCGCACTGCGCGAACAGATGCGCGTCTGCGGACGGAATAGTGTTGACCAGGTCCCAGGTGCGCTGCGGGGTGATCACGATGTCCTGCATGCCGTGGACCAGCAGGACCGGGATCTCCACCTTTGCCAAAACGTCAAAGTCCAGCGGCAGCTCGGTGCGGTCACGGTCACGGGCCTGGACGACCTGCTGGAGACGATCCGACGCCGTGTCGTTCAGCGCGGACTGGTAGCGCAGGGAAACCAGCTCGTCGGTGATCAGGGACTTGTTAACCACAAACTGTTCAAGGGTGTTGCGGATGCCAGCCTCGGACAGCTCCGGGTTGGAGTGCCCCTTCAGCGCGCCGGTCAGCTTCGCGCCGCCGGTGCCCATGGAGATGATGCCCTTGACTCGCTCCGGGTGGTCAATAATCATCTGGAAACCAACCCAGCCACCAAGCGAGTTGCCCACGATCCAGGTCTTCTCAATGCCCAGTGCGTCCAGGACGCGCAGTGCGTGCTCAACCCAGGCACGGATGCCGTACTCGGTGCCCTCGGCTACAACAGTCTGGCCGTAACCAATCGAGTCAATGGCAATGCAGCGTGCATGCTTGGCAATCTCCGGAAGGTTCAGCCACCAGTTCGCGGCAGCGGTCACGCCGGTGCCGGAGCCGTGGAGGAAGAGGATTGCCTCGCCCTCGCCCAGGTCGTGGTAATGGGTGAGCTCGCCTGGCGCGGTTTCGATCCACTTGTCTTCGAGACCGAAGAACTTGTCTGTCTTGTACTCAGGAATCTGGATGTTGGTCATGCCGCCACGGTATCGAATTTCCTTCTGGCGCCGCGCGAGCGTTCCACTCCTCGGTACATAAGGTGAACGCAGGAAAGGGGTTGACGGCACACGTTACACTTCTTCCATGGTGTCTAACGCGGTATCTAAAGCGGTGAGTTCAAACAGCGCTAACGCGGACCAGCGTGGGTCTATTGACAAAGCGTTCGCGTTGATTAGGGCTTTTCAGCCTGAAGACGTGTCGGGGGTGGGCGTATCCGAGTTGGCCAGGCGTGCGTCATTGTCCAAGTCCACCGCGCACCGCCTGTTGAACAAACTTGTGGAAAATGAGGCCGTATTTAAGGCCGATGACATGTACCGCCTAAACCCCGGGTTTGGCTGCCCACAGCCCGTGGAGTCCCAGACTGAGCAGGGCGAGCGGGTTTCTGAAATTCTCACCCCGTTCTTGGCCGCCTTGTTTGAGCAGACGCGGCGCACGGTACACCTGGGCTATATCGAGGGCACGAACGTGCGCTACGCCAACAAGCTGTTTTCCGTCCGCGGCGTCACTGCGCCATCGCGTATCGGCGGGCTCATCCCCGCGTACGTTACCGGGGTTGGCAAGGCGATCATGGCGCATGACCAGGCGTTAACTGAGCGTGTGATCCGGAAAGGTCTTGTGCCCTGGACTGAGCACACCATCACTGATCCAAAGCAGCTTGCCGCCACGTTGGAGCGTGTCCGCGAGGAAGGGGTGGCGTACGACAGGCAGGAAATTGCCAAAGGTCTGTGCTGTGTCGCCGCGCCGATTTATGGTGCTTCGGGCCCACCTGTGGCGGCCATGTCAGTGTCGTTTGCGGCGTCTGAGTTTAACCCGGATACCGTAATCCCCATTTTGAAAAAGATTTGTGCCGCAGGTACCCGCGCATACCGGCGCGAGACCTGCTAGCAACAACTAGAACAGCGCCAAGCGAAACCGTTAGCGCTGGCTGGCCAGGTGGACGGCGACATCAATGATCATGTCTTCCTGCCCACCCACGTAGCCGCGGCGGCCAACCTCTTCCAGGATCTCTGCTGCCGGAACGCCGTAGCGCTCCTCTGCACGACGTGCGTGCAGCAGGAAGGAGTTGTACACGCCGAACTCGCCCTGGACGATGGAGCCGCGGTCCATCATCGGCAGGTAGTTCACCATTGGCTTGAGCAGGTCCTCGGCAGCGTCACGCAGCTTGGTCTCATCCACATCACCAATGTTGACGCCGATGCGGTTGAATACGGTGGCCAGCACCTCGATCGGCGCGTTACCGGCGCCGGCGCCCAGGCCGTAGAGCGTGCCGTCAATCTGCTTAGCGCCGTTGACTACGGCCAGCAGGGAGTTGGCAACGCCGAAGCCGAGGTTCTGGTGGCCGTGGAAGCCAACCTGTGCGTCGCCACCAATCTCCTCGACCAGGGCGCGCACGCGGTCTGCGGCCTGGTTCATGATCAGGTGGCCGGCGGAGTCAACCACGAACACGCACTGACATCCTGCGTCAACCATGATGCGGGCCTGTTTAGCCAGCTCGGACGGGGTGGCTCGGTGCGACAGCATCAAGAAGCCGCCGGTTTCCATGCCAAGGTCACGAGCCGCAGCGAAGTGCTGGGGAGAAATGTCAGCCTCGGTGCAGTGCGTGGCAATGCGGACCACGGATGCGCCAGCAGCCTTTGCATCCTTCAGGTCCTCAACCGTCCCCAGGCCCGGAAGCAGCAGCGCTGCGATCTTGGCCTGCTTTGCTTCCTCGGCAGCAACCTCGATCAGCTCCAGGTCACGCGTGTGGGAGAAGCCGTAGTTGAAGGAGGAACCGCCAAGGCCGTCGCCGTGGGTGACCTCGATCATTTCCACGCCAGCGTCATCCAACGCGCGGGTTAAGGTGCGCACCTGCTCCTTGGTGTACTGGTGGCGTACCGCGTGAGAGCCATCGCGCAGCGTGGTGTCGTTGAGGCGAATCTTGTGGGACGGGATTCCCTCGATTACTTCATTTGCAGACATGTGTGGAAGGCTCCTTAGTTTTGCGCAGCAACAAGCTCAGCGTATTTGTCCGCGGTGGCAACAGCCGCCGAGGTAATGATGTCCAGGTTTCCGGCGTACTCCGGCAAGAAGTCGCCCGCGCCCTGCACCTCAATGAGGACGGTGACGCGGCCCAGGCCACGCCAGTCCTCACGGGCTTCTTCAAACTGCGGGTCTGCAGTCAGGCGGTAGCCAGGGACGTACTTGCTTACCTGTTCAACCATCGTGGTAATGGATTCGCGTACCTTATCCTGCAGCTCGCCCGGGGCCGCTGCCTCTGGCGGCAGGGAGCAGTACACGGTGTTGCGCATCATCATCGGCGGCTCAACCGGGTTGAGGATGATGATGGCTTTGGAGTCCTTCGCACCGCCAACTTCCTTCAGTGCGGCGGAGGTGGTCTCCACAAACTCATCAATGTTGGCCCTAGTGCCAGGACCTGCGGAGCGCGAGGCGATGGACGCCACGATCTCCGCGTACGCAACCTCAACCACGCGCGACACTGCAGCCACGATCGGGGTGGTTGCCTGACCGCCGCAGGTGATCATGTTGACGTTGTCCACTGCAGAGAGCTGGTCCAGGTTCACAGCCGGGCACAGGTACGGGCCGACGGCTGCCGGGGTCAGGTCGATTGCGCGGATGCCGGCCTCGCGGTAGCGCGGGGCGTTGGTAGCGTGGGCGCCAGCAGAGGTTGCCTCAAACACCAGGTCCGGAAGGGGATCCTGCTTGAGCAGCCAGTCCACGCCCTCGTGCGATGCCTCGATGCCGTTTTCCCGTGCGCGGGCCAGGCCCTCGGACTCTGGGTCCACGCCAATCATGTAGCGCAGCTCGATGTTTTCGGAGCTGTTGAGCAGCTTCATCATCAGGTCCGAGCCGATGTTGCCGGAGCCGACGATGGCCGCGGTCATTTTCTTATTCATATAACTGTCTTTCGAGTGAGAGTGAGCTAGCCGAAATTAAACAAAGCGCAGGGTAATCGAACCGTGCTGCCCGTAGTCCACAACAAGCTTTTGTCCTGCGGCGATAGCTGCTGCAGCGCAGAAGCTGCCGGAGATAACAATGTCGCCAGCGTTGAGTGCGGTGCCTTGCTCGTGCAGGATGTTGGCCAGCCACGGCAGCGGTGCCACCGGGTCGCCCATCACGGCGGAGCCTTCGCCTTCGCCTGCAAATTCGCCGTCAAGCTCCATGCGGGCAGGCACCTTCGGCAGGTCCTCCAGCGCCACGTCAAGCGGGGTCGGATCCCACACAACAGCGCCAAAGGAGGCGTTGTCGGCCACGGTGTCCACCAGCTTGATGTCCCAGTCACGCACGCGGGAGTCGATGATCTCCACAGCCAGGTGCACGGACTCGATGGCGGCTTTCGCCTCCTCCATCGTCGCACCGGCGGGCAGGTCGCGGGCCAGCTTGAATGCCAGCTCCGGCTCCACCTTAGGGGCGATGAAGCGGCTGACATCAATGTCGGCACCAATTTCATACAGGTCAGCGTCGGTGAAAAAGCCGAAGTCCGGGCTGTCCACGCCAAGCTGTTGCTGCATAGCTAGCGAGGTCAGGCCGACTTTGCGTCCGACGACGGTACGCCCAGCGTCGACAAGCTGCTGCTCCTGCAACTGCTGGATGCGGTAGGCGCCGGCCAGATCAAGCCCCGGGATGGTTTCGCGCGGCGGCACAATCGGGTTCTTGCTGCTGTACGCAGCCAAAAGGTCGTTTGCTACTTGCTGTTCCATGAGCCTCTCGCTTTACGACGCCACGATCAAGCCAAAGCCCGCAACAAACTCAGGAATCGGCGCGTAGAACGTGAACTCACCATTGACACCACCGTTAGCGGCAACGAGAGCCGAGAACGCAGCAACCCACGTGCGGACCTCGTGCGAGGAGTGGCCAGCCTCTTCGTCCATCTGGTCGGCGTTGTAAGCGTCGAAACGAGTCGGCTCGCCGGACAGGCAGTCATCCATGAACTGCTTGTCCCATTCCGGATTGATGTCAATGATGCCTGCGTTTGCAGCGCCTTCCTTACCAGCGGCGATCACGCGAGCCTCACGTGCGTCACGGTCTGCCTGGTCCGGGTGGCCGTGCAGCATGAAGTCCTTCTGTGCATCCGTAGCGGTAGCCCACTGCGGCAGCGGCGGGTCATGCGACAGACCACCGGAGGCGATCATGAGGATCTTCTTGTCCTGGGCCTTCGCCCACTCACCCACTGCTTCACCCATGAGGCGGATGCGCTGCATGGAGGTGAACGGGCGGGCAACGCCGTTGACAAAGATCGGGATGACCGGCTTCGCGGTCAGCTCGCCGAAGAGGATCTCCACCGGCTGCGCGCCGCCGTGGTCCAGGACCATCTCGCGGGAGATTGCCATGTCAATGTCTTTGTCAATGACAAACTGTGCCAGCTCAGCGGCCAGGTCCTCCGGCACGTCGAACGGGCCAGCCGTGGTCTTGTAGTCACCCATTGACTCAGCGGCAAGGCCAACGCAGTACGGGGGCATGAGCTTGTAGAAGAAACCGTTGAAGTGGTCCGGAGTGAACACCAGAACAACGTCCGGGTCGAACTCAGCAGCCGCTTCCCGCGCCTTGGCAAAGGCTTCCTGGAGGGCCTCATCAACTTCGGGCTTGGGGTCATTGATGCCCAGCAGCGGACTGTGGGACAGAGCGATGAGCTTGACACTCATGGGAACCTCCCTAATTAGGTAGCGATGACAACTCTGACGATAGGAGGCAACCGCAAACCCGGGTACAGGCGTTCCAAGGACTGGAACACGGGTGTTCGCAATCCGCACCCCGGGTAGCCTTAAAGGTGTGTGAAGCAGACAAATATCTGTCTGAACTGTGAATTGCGTCGCCATAACACGCAGTTCACGGTGGCATTCACTGCGAATCCAGATAGGACAGTCCGCAGAAGGAGAATCAGCAATGACTGCGCCCCCGAATTCCGGCCTCTACCGTCCGGAGGAAATGAAGAAGTACCTGGACGTCTCTGGGATGGTTGATCCCGACGGCGGTTTGGTTGATCGCCGAGTGTTCACGGACAAACAGGTCTACGAGCAGGAGATGGGCCGTATTTTCGCCCGCTCCTGGCTGTTCATCGCGCATGAGTCCCAGTTCCAGAAGCCTGGTGATTTCTTCCAGACGTACATGGGCGAGGACCCTGTTATTGCGACCATGAACAAGCAGCGGGAAATCCGCGTTCTGCTCAACAGCTGCCGCCACCGCGGCGCCCGCGTCTGCCGCGCAGACCAGGGCCGCACCAAGATGTTCACCTGTACCTACCACGGCTGGGCGTATGACCTGGACGGCAAGCTGGTGAACCTCCCTGGCAGGGAGCAGTACGACGAGAACTTCTCCACCGACGATTGGCCGCTGGTCACCGTCCCGCGCGTGGAGTCCTACCGTGGCCTGATCTTTGCCAACTGGGACAAGGATGCAGAACCGCTGGAAGACTTGCTGGGTGACATGAAGTGGTACATGGATGCTTTCCTGGACCGCGACCCGGAGGGTACTTACGTTGTCGGCGGCGTGACCAAGTGGGTGCTGGACGGCAACTGGAAGCTGGCTGCTGAGCAGTTTGCTACCGACTGGTACCACGTGAACATGTCTCACGCGTCCGCTCTGATGGTGATGTCGCCTTCCGGCAAGGGCCCGAAGAAGGAGATCGCTGAGCGCAAGGGCGTGCAGTACCACGATGACCGCGGCAACGGCGCTGGTTTCCCGGTTCACCCGAAGAACCGCTTCGATGCGCAGCCGGTACACGAGTACTACGACTATGACTTCCTGCGTGAGCGCCTCTCCCCTGAGCAGGTGATGGGTCCGATGACCAACGGTCACGCAACGGTGTTCCCGAACTTCTCCTACCTACCGGTCAACGGCTCCATCCGCGTTTGGCACCCGAAGGGTACCGACAAGATGGAAGTGTGGGCTTGGACCGTGCTGGATCGCTCCATGCCGGAAGACGTTGCCCGTGCGCAGCGCCTGTACAACCTCCGCACCTTCGGCCCGTCCGGCATCTTCGAGCAGGACGACGGTGAGAACTGGTCCGAGTGCCAGTCCATCGCCCACGGCTTCATGGTTGGCAACACTCCGCTGAACTACCAGATGGGTATGGCAACGGTTGGTGAGCGCGAGGGCTTCCCTGGCACCACCTCTGAGCTGTACTCGGATGCTGCTGGCCGTGCGTTGTACCGCCGCTGGCGCGAGCTGATGTCCACCCCGGCCTGGCACGAAAACACCGAAGAAACCAAGGCCTAACCCCACCACCTCTTCCCCGAAAGGAACGCATCATGACTGAACCCGTAAAGGTTGCCAACCTAGACGATCTGGAGCAGGAGGAAGGTTTCCTGGTTACTGAGGAAATGTCCGGCTTTTCCAAACCCATCGCACTGTTCCGCACTGATGATGACGAGGTGTACGCCCTCGATGACATTTGCACCCACGAAGTGGCGCACCTGTCTGACGGTTGGGTTGACGGCACCATGGTTGAATGCCCGGTCCACTCCAGCTCGTTTTGCATGAAGACCGGCAAGGTGCAGTGCATGCCGGCCACCGAGGACACCCACACGCACAAGGTCGAGCTTCGTGGCGACGAGGTGTGGCTCTACCCCGGCGTTCCCGCTGAGGGGGCCGAGCAGTGACGTCCACGACGATTGTCGGCGGCGGCATCGCCGGCTTCACCGTAGCCAATGAGCTGCGCAAATCCGGCTATGACGGCGAAATCACCATCATTGACCCCAACGGTGTGCCCTATGACAGGCCACCGCTGTCCAAGGAGTTCCTCGTAGGGACGAAGAGCGCAGAGGACCTGCAGTTCCGTCCAGCCAGCTGGTTGAAGGAGAACAAGATCGGTCTGCTGCAGCGCAACGTGGAGCGCATTGAGGCTGACGCGCAGAAGCTGGTGCTCGACGGCGGTGAGGAGTTCCCCTACGACAACCTGGTCATTGCTACCGGCGGGCTTGCTCGCCGTGGCCGCGGTCCGGGCTTTGACAATGAGAACATCTCGATCCTGCGCACCACCGAGGACGCTGAGGCGCTGCGCGCGAAGATCACGCCGGGCACCACGCTGGGCATCATCGGTGCTGGTCTGGTTGGTGCTGAGGTGGCGTCCTCGGCACGTGA
Source organism: Corynebacterium sp. HMSC29G08 (assembly GCF_001806875.1). Lineage (GTDB taxonomy): Bacteria > Actinomycetota > Actinomycetes > Mycobacteriales > Mycobacteriaceae > Corynebacterium. Next base: position 35,903 of record NZ_KV786273.1, on the reverse strand, counting down.
GCTTGGCGCGAACGTCGTACTGATTGACCCGGCCCCGGTTTCCTTGATCCCCGCTGTGGGCGAGGAGCTGGCAACGCGCCTGCACGAGATGCACGAGGCGAACGGTGTTGCATTCATCAACGCTATGACCTCCAGCATTGAAGAAGCGGACGGCAAGTTCACCATCGGTCTTGACGGCGATCTTGATGGTGACGAATCCGTCACGGTTGACGCGGTGCTGCTTTGCATCGGCATCATCCCGGAGACGCTGCTGGCTGAATCCGCTGGCCTTGAGGTGGATAACGGCGTGTTGGTGGATGAACAGCAGCGCACCGCCGATCCTCACATCTGGGCTGTGGGTGACTGCGCGCGCACCCGGCTTGAAGACGGCATGTTGCTACGCCGCCACGAGCACTGGGATTCCGCTATCCAGGAAGCTCAGGCCGCTGCGGCATCCATTGCTGGCAAGGATGCGCCGACGCACTCCGCATCGTGGTTCTGGTCTGACCGCTATGGCTGCCACGTTGAGGGCACCGGGGATATGACCTTGCCTGGGGAGACGATCATCCGTGAGGACGCTGAGGGCCGCCCGTCTGTTGCGCTTCGCGTCAACGAGGACGGTGACCTGGTCGGCGCCGCTGCGATTGATGATTCGATGGCGGTACGTGCTGCTCGCCGCATCATTGACCGCGGCATCAAGGTTGACCGCGAAAAGCTTGCTGATACGTCCATCCCGCTGAAGAAACTCGCACGCTAGGAAAAGACGCTAGGAAAGAAAGGAACGGCATCATGACTGACTTTTTGCGTCGGGAAGATGTGACGCTTGGAGAGCGCGTCGATCAGACGACCTATTTCGAGCTCCTCAACATGTACTACGACGAAGCCACCCTTCTGGATGAAGGCCGCTACGTTGACTGGCTCGAGCGCTTCGAGCCTGACCTCTACTACTGGGCGCCGACCCGCACCAACCGTCTGCGTCGTGAGCAGGCACTGTCTATCTCTGATCCGGATGGGCCTGCGTTTTACGACGAGACCTACGAGTCGCTGGCATGGCGCATCCGTCGCTTTGACTCCGGCATGGCGTGGGCTGAAGACCCGCCGTCGCGTACCCGCCACCTGATCACCAACCTGGTAGCTCAGCACGCCGCCGTTGGTGAGGACAATGCGGAAGCCATTGAGGTACGCACCAACTTCTACGTGTGGCGCACCAGGCTTGAGCGTGAGCAGGACCAGTTCGTGGGCACCCGCACGGACCTGCTGCGCCCGGTCACTGATGGCGACGGCACTGGCCCGAAGTGGAGGGTGTTCGACCGCAGGATCCTGCTGGACATCAACGTCTTGGCGTCCAAGAACATCTCCACGTTCTTCTAGGGAGTGTCACCGATGGTTGAAGGTCAACACGTACTAATCACCGGTGGCGGATCCGGCCTGGGTGCTGCCCTGGCCAAACGTTTTGTTGAGGAGGGTGCGAAGGTTTCCATCCTTGACATTTCGCTTGAGCGTTGCGAGGCAGTGGCGGCAGAGCTGGGTACAGACAAGGTGCTTCCGCTTAAGGCGGATGTCACCAGCCCCAGCTCCCTGCACGCTGCAGTAGACGCGGCGGTGGCGCACCACGGCCCGCTGGATACGGCCATTGCCAATGCTGGCATTTGGGATTGGAACCGTTCCATCACCCGCCTGGGTGGTGAAGAGATGAGCAAGATCTTCGACGAAGTCATGGGCATTAACCTCAAGGGATATTTGCTCACTGCTGAGGCGACGTGGCGCCATCTCTTGGAGACGAGGGGTTCGCTCATCTTTACCCTCTCCAATGCCTCAAGCTATGCAGCGGGCGGCGGACCTGTCTACACCGCATCAAAGTTCGGTGCGCAGGGTCTCATGCTGGAGCTGGCCTATGAGTTGGCACCAAAGATCCGCGTCAACGGCGTGGGTGTTGGTGGTATGCGGACAAACCTTTCCGGCCCTGCGTCTGCGGGCCTGGATGACCGCAAGTTTTCTGACGTCATGGATAAGCGGCCCGAGGGTGGCAACCCGTACTTGCCGCTGCATGACATCTCTACAGACCCCCATGCCTTTACCGGCCCGTATGTGCTGCTTGCGTCCAAGAAGGACGGGGCGAACATCACCGGTGAAGTCATCAAGATTGATGGCGGAATTGCTGCTCGCGGCTTCGCCAATACTGCCGGAGGCGACGACCTATGATGATCCTCGGTGTCGAACATGACCCAACCAGCCTTGACGTAAACCCGTGCACCCAGGTGCAGCGCACCGCACAGTGGCAGCCGGAAAAGCTCGCCCTTGTGTATGAGGGCGAGGAGCAGGACTACGCCCATTTCCGCGACACGGCTGTGAAGTGGGCTGCGCACCTGCGTGAGGCTGGTGTCCAGCAGGGCGACCGCGTTGCCTACCTCGGTGCGAACTCCAGCTCGTTCATCTACGGCCTGATGGCGTCGTGGTGGATCGGTGCTGTGTTCATGCCGCTGAACTTCCGCCTGTCTTCTGGTGAGATCTCCCAGCTGCTGGCCATGGGTACCCCGCACTCCATCATTGTGGAGGGCACCTTCCTTGATGAGGCCAAGCGTGTGTACGGCATTGAACGCCACCACGTTTTGGCAGTGGACACGGACCCCGCCGCACCGCCAGAGAGCGACATCCCGCTCTACTGGTCCAAGACGTCCCACCTGGAAGACATTGAGACCGCGGCGGTAGAAAAACCAATGCCGCGCACCATGTCTGAGCTGGCACTGCTGCTGTTCACCTCTGGTACCACTGGCCTGCCGAAGGGGGCACAGATTACCTTTGGCAACCTGTGGTGGAACCAAATCAACGTGGACACCGTGGTGGACTCCCGCGTGGGTGACACCACCTTGGCTTCTGCCCCGCTGTTCCACGTTGGTGCGCTGAACTCCTTTGCGGTTCGTGCTCTTGCCCGCGGCAACACCGTGGTCGTGCACCGTGCGTTTGACCCGAAGCGCATCTTTGATGAGGTGGAGAAGTACAAGATCGGCTCCGCGTTCCTGGTGCCGGCACAGCTTGAGGGTATGGCGCAACACCCTGCGTTTGATGGCGTTGACCTGACGTCGCTACGCGCCATCATTTGTGCTGGTGCCCCTGTGCCGCCGCGACTGATTCGCACCTACTGGGAGGCGAAGAGCGTTGTGGTGCAGCAGGCTTGGGGCCTGACGGAGACTTCCCCGTTTGCTACCTACCTGCCGCCGGCACGCACCCTGGAGAAGATCGGCTCCTGTGGTATCCCCATGCCGCACACGGAAATCAAGCTTGTAGATACGGAAACCGGCCAGGGCATCAAGCAGGTCGGCGTTCCGGGTGAGCTGTGGGTGAAGGGCCCGAACGTTGCGGTTGGTTACTGGAATAACCCGGATGCCACTCAGAAGGCGTACTCCGCTGGCTGGTTCCACTCGGGTGACATTGGCTACCGCGATGAGGACGGCTACTACTACATCGTGGACCGCCTGAAGGACCTGATCATTTCCGGTGGTGAGAACGTCTACCCTGCCGAGGTTGAGCGCATCCTGGCTGAGCACGACGATGTCATTTCCAACGCTGTTGTTGGTGTCCCGGATCCGAAATGGGGTGAGGCTGTCGTCGCGGTTTTGCAAACCAAGGACGGCAAGGAGATCTCCCTGGAAGAGATCCGCGAGCACTGCGCCAAGTACCTTGCCCGCTACAAGCTGCCGGGCAAGGTGGTGTGTGTGGATGAGATTCCGCGTAACCCTGCCGGCAAGATCAACAAGATCCAGCTGCGTCAGGACGTTCGCGTCATGCTTGGCGAGGACGCCGATTCCGTACACAGCTCCCTAGTTGAGTCCCAGAATAAGGAGGAGTGATGTTAACCCATCGCAGCATTGCGGATTCCCCGCTGAAGCACACCTACCCTTATGGACGCACCGACGTCGTCCTCGACCTCGGCACCTCCGCCGAGATCCGCGATGCGGTTGCCACCATTTTCAAGGAGCAGCCTGACTGCCGACGCATCGTTGTCCCCGTCCCCATGGACAACATCGAAGGCGTCAAAGAGGCAGAAGCCGCTGGCCTGCACTACGTGGTGGATGTCACCCAGCGCGACGGCCAGGATTTCTCCCTCATGGTTGCGGAGCCGGATTGGGTTGCCAGCCAAAGCACCGAGATTGATGGATTGGAGCTGAAGTAAATGAGCGAGCGCAACGAGTTTCAGCAGCGCTGGGATCACTTCTACCGTGAGGACGGTGGCGTCCAGGACGTCATGCAGACCCTGCGCCTCTACCCCATCTCTGGTGACAAGGAGCACGTCAAGATCGGCATGCCGCTGCACCAGGCGATCATGCAGCCTGGCGGCATGTTCTCCGCCCCGGCACTGTTCGGCTTGGCTGATCTGACGGGTACCTGGCACGCCATGCAGCTCGCACCGGAAGGTGTTGTACCGCTGGCCGTGTCCGTTGCCGGCAACGTGGTGTCCAACAAGAACGAAGGCGACGCGATTGCAACCTCCAGCGTTGTCCGCGTCGGCCGGACCATGATTGTCAACGAGATTGAGATCCACTCCTCTCTTGACAACGCCATCCTGGCCAAGTTCACCTTCACCTACTTCGTGCCTAAGCCGAGGTAGCACTGGCTAGCTACTTTTGCTGCCGTTGCAGCTAAACCCCGAGTACAACACCCCGAGTACGTAGCGTTTTTATGGCGTACTCGGGGTGTTGTGCTCGGGGTTTGCAGCGCGATCGGGGTTTAGCGAAACAGCTCCCGGCTCCGACCGGCGCAAGAGATTCCAGGCCGCGATGAACAGCACGCCGCCACCAATGAGCGCCATTACGCCAATACCAATGGCAAGGCCAGCCCAGAACCCACCTCCAGCAGGGGCAGTCCCGGCGGCAACGTACTCGGCCTGCGGGTCCGCCCCCGTCTGAGTCGGATGCATGCCGCTAGACCAGGTGTCTTCGTTGGCAGTGGAAGCGCTTGCCGCAGACGTGCTTGTTGCGGCCTGGGTCGTCGGTGCTGCGGAGCGGGTCGCGGAAGTCGGGTGCGCCGAGGAAGTCGGCCGCGCCGCTGAACTCTGCCGCGCTGCTGCAGTCGGTTGTGCAGCAGCGGTCGGGCGCGAAGCAGCAGCGGTTGGGCGCGAAGCAGCAGCGGAAGACGTCAGTTTCGCACTCGGCTTCGCAACTGGCGTCGTGGTCGGTTGTTTGGCGCGTGAGGTGGGGGTGATTGAGTCGCCGATCTTCTTAATCTCTTTGCCTATGTCACGAATACCGCCAGCCAGCGCCTGCTGCACCGTCAGGTTCCCGCCGCTAGCCCCGCCTGCAGCACCGTTAGGGTCGGCGTGGGCGTTGGCAATGGCGTGGTCACCAACCGCAAAACTAGCCACGAGCTCCTTTTCAAACGCTTCACCAGCGCGTGTGGTGCCGGAGTACACAAACGTCGCCGTGTACATGCCGGGTTCCGTAAATCCGAAGCCCTGATGGTCGTGCGCGTTGACTGGGTACTGGATGGTCTTCGAGGAATCAGCAGAATCCAGCTCAATGCGTAAACCACGTAGGTCTTCATGCCAGGTCATAATGCGGCCTGGGCCGGTGACGTTGCGCATGCTGACGGTGACACGGCTGCCGTCTGCAATCGCATCTGCTGCTAGGCCTGTGGTGGAAAAACCCAGCCAAGGCAGGCTTCGATCCTGCGCCTGCGGCAGAATCCACATCGCTTCCGGGCTGCCCGGGAAGCTGCCGCGCACGTTTTCCGGCAGGTCAGTGCGCGCCTTGTCCGGCACGGCGAAAATGAAGCTACCGGAGGGACGGTGCGCGGGGTGGAGGGGGTCCGAGTCGTCCACAAGCATGGTGCTGATCTGCTCACCATCGCTCACCAGAGCCATATCCATGTGCCCCGCCGTGATAACCACGCGCTGCGTCGGGGCTTGTTTGCTTGACGACGGCACCGGCGCCGAAGACGAAGGCGAGGGCGAAGGTGCCGAAGGCGAGGGCGAAGGTGCCGAAGGCGAAGGCGAGGGCTGTGCCGTGGTAGTCGTAGGGCTGGTCTCCGGCGTGCTGGTCTCAGGCGTTGAAGACTTTGGTGCGCGCAGGCCGGTGGTGGTGCCGTCGGGAAGGCCGACAGTTGCGTCGTCACCAACGAGCCAGTACTGGATGACGGGTTCGGAGCGTTCGGTTTTGCCATCCTTCAGCTCGGCCCTGCCCTGCCACGTCAGTGCGTACACGCCCGGCTTAGAGAAGGTCCACGTGAAGTGGCCGTGCCCGCCAACCTCGTAGGTGATGGTACGCATGTCCGGATCCGAGGAGTCAAATAACCGCTCCGGCTCGTAGACGCGGCTGGTGAACATGACGTTGATGTCGCCAGGGCCGTCCATCTCAAGTAGGTCGAAGTGCATGACGTCGCCCTTGAAGTTTGTCGGAATGGACGCGGAATCCAGCTCATGCGCCGGATCGAAAGCGCCAAGGCCCGACCAGATTGGGCGCCAGTTGTCGGTCCAATCCACGCTTTGGGGCGCGGCCCACAATTCGCTGCCGCGGGGGCCGAGGAAGTCCAAGGTGCCGTCGTCAGGAATGGTGAGTTTAGACAGGTCGTTGCCGTCTGTATCCGCATCCGGCGCCAGGCGGAAACAGACCGCGTCCTGGGTAGTGACCTGCTGGCCGTCCACCGCCATCACCGCTAGCTTGCCGCCGGAGCGGGTGCCGTAGAGGGCGTCGTTGTGGGAGTGGTAGAGCAGCTTGCGGTCCGCGCACGGGTGGTCCACCTCCGCATCCAGGGTCACGCTGTGCCCCGGCGCGCCTGGCTTGTGCCCAGTACTTGATGCAGTAGTGGGTTCCGCCTGCACGTAGGGGGCGGCCGCAAGCGCAAGTGCGGCAACGACTACTGCTGCACCACGTTTCAGGATCATGGGTGCACCGCCTTTGCTAATACGCCTCGTCGTGGAGCAAACAGCCAGCTGAGTGCGAACAGGACGGTGACGGAGAGGACGATAGTTGCACCGGTTGGTGAGTCATACGCCCACGCCAGCCATACACCCAGCAAGCTGCCAGTAGCGCCGATTGCCGCGGCGATGATCATCATGGTCTCCAGTCGGTCAGTAAACATGCGTGCGGCGGCGGCCGGGGTGATCAACAGCGCTACGACGAGGATGTTGCCCACGGTCTGCACGGCAAGCACCACGGCGAAGGTAACGGCCAAGTACAGCGCCAGGTCCAGTGCTGCGACGGGCAAACTCATGGCGCGGGCGGTTTCACGGTCCAAGGCGACTGCGCTAAACCACGGGCGCAGCACGATCACCACGCCAACGATCAGCGCGCCGACGACTGCGTTGATGAGCAAATCACGGGTACTCACACCGGTCAGAGAGCCGAAGAGGAAGGAGCTGACGGAGCCGGTATAGCCCTCCACACGGGAAATGATCACCAAACCCACGGCAAAGGCGGCGGTAAACACAATGCCGATGACGGAGTCCTCTTTAATCGTGCGGCGTTGGGACATCACGGCGATCAGTACCGCCACTAATGTGCCGGCTACCGCCCCACCGAGCAGCACCGAGGTCTGCAGGGCGAACGCGACGGCGATGCCGGGGAAGACAGCGTGGGCGACGGCGTCTCCAATAAACGCCATGCCGCGCAGCACGACAAAGCACCCAACAACCGCACACAACAGCGCGGCAATCACCGCGGCCAACAGTGCGCGCGGCAAAAATGCCAGCTGTGGGTTGGCCATGTCTGCAAGAAACTGCAGGAACGAAATCTCGGGCATAAGGTTAGGCAAAGTTGGCCTCCAAATGCGTGCGCACCCCGCGTAGCCACGGTGAGTCTTCGGTGACAGAGAAGGTGTCCATCCACGGCGTGGCGCTATCAAGCTGATCTACCTTGCTATCTGCAACCACGCCCCCTTTAAACAAGATGAGGCGATCACAAGCGTCGACGGCTTCTGCGATGTTATGGGTGGACATGACCACGCCCAGGCCCTTGTCCACAAGCTTGCGAAACAGCCCCAAAAGATGCTCGGTGGTGGGGATGTCGAGGCCGGTAAAAGGCTCGTCAAGAAGCAGCATGCGCGGGCGGCGCACCAGGGCGCGCGCGATGAGCACGCGTTGGCGCTGGCCGCCGGACAAGTCGCTGATCGGGCGATCAGCCAGGTCAGCAAGGTTCACCATGCGCAGTGCGCGCTGTGTCCAGGTGTGCTCGCGCTCGCCGGCGCGGCGGTACCACGGTCGCTGCCCCAGGGTGGCGTTGAGGGTGGCGGCGTAGACGTCGATAGGAAAATCCCAGGCAACGTTGTGTCGCTGCGGCACGTAGCCAACCACGTTGCGGATCGGGCGTGAGCCGGTAACTTCGATCGTGCCGGCGCTCACCGGCACAAGCCCCAACATGGCCCGCATCAGCGTGGTTTTACCCGCACCATTCGGCCCGAGCAAGCCTGTAAACTCGCCGCCGCGCAACGTCAGATCCACACCCTGAAACACCTCGCGGCCCGGATACGACACGCTCAGGTCACGCACTGTGATGGCGTGTGGCCTCACTTCTTACGCCCCCTTACCAGCACAAAGGCAATTGCGGCCAAAACCAGCACGCCGATACCCACACCGGCGATGAGTCCGGTGCTTGTGCTTGTTTGGGCCCCATCGCCACCTGCTGCATCCTTAAACACTGTGTCAAACTCTGCGTCAAACGCCTGGCTCGCATCCGTCGATACGGCAAAGCGCAACACCTGCTCATCCGTGTGTACGGTGCCCTCAGTGTCCTCAACGTTCACGCGCACGTTGACCAGCTGCACGCCGGCCTCAGTGAACACCCAGTTGGCGTGGGTGTGCGTGTTCGGCTCCACCCACATGGACTGCGTACCTGACGTGCTTGAGTTCCACAGCTGCTGTGGCTCGTGGAAACCACCCGGCTGCACAAACAGGGAAAAACTACCCGGGCCACTGTGCCCGCCGTACTCCAGGCTCATGCCGCTCGTGGAGCGCTCCAGCAAGGACGGCGCCTGCGAGTTCCACCCCAACCACGGCACGCCTGCAACCTCCGTCTGAGGCACGACCCACACGTCACTGCCGGGCTTGGCGCCAGTGAAATCAAAATCGTTGGTTTCCGGCAGAGTTTGCTTGGCGGCGTCGCTAACCTCAAAGACAACGTCCTCCAAATGGCGCCACACTGCTGGAGTGTGGGTGTCATCACGCACGAGGAACTGCAGCTGGCCATCTACAAACATTGGGCCCAGGTCGGCGTGGCCCGCGCTAATCACCGTTCGCTCACCCAGCGGGGCAATCGCCTCGTTTGCTTCCACTACCTGCTGCAATGCCGGGTTGTTGTCCTGCACCTGGGCTGTAGACAACGGCGCCAACGCTATTGCCGGTGCCGTTGCAATCAGTGCTGCGGTAACGAGTGCTGAAATCTTCTTCATTGTTGTCATTGTTGTTGTTGCCCTTTCAAACAGTTGCTAATTGATTCTCCGTTGGCCAATACAAACTCCACATACGTTTGCGCAGGCCCGTGGTCCGGCGGGTCAAGGGAATCGCCCCAGATCGGGCACACGCGTATCCCGTGCATCGCCGCCGTCTGATTCAGTACGGGCGTGTCCTGCTCACTGCCGTACTCCACAAACACGGCAGGCACATCAAGGTTTTCCAAGGTGCGAGTCAGCGCCAGCAGGTCACGCGGGCTCGGCTCCACACTCGGGTTCGGCGTGACAAAGCCCGCGATGCGCAGCCCGTAGGCACGGCCCAAATAGGCGTAGCCGTGATGAGTGGTAACCAGGTTGCGGTTCGTTTCCGGAATCTGCTCATACATGGCGCGCACCGTCTGGTCCGCCTCATCCAGCTCTTCCTGGTAGCGCTTCGCGTTGGCGGCAAACATGCTTGCGTGCTTGGGGTCGATGGCAGAAAGCTCATCGCGCACCACGTCTACAACGGCCTTCATCGCCGCTGGATCGTGCCAGATGTGCGGGTCCAACTCACCGTGCACGTGGCGTCCTAGCACCGCCTGCGGAAGCAGGTACGTCTCATCATCGGGGTTGCCCAGGAAGCGAAACTCGCGCTGCGGCGGAATCGGCTGCAGCGTTGTCGTAGGCACAACCACCACGGCGTCAGCGGGATTTACCTCGCCGTGCTCATCAGCGTGCAGCGTCAGGTGGGTGCCTGCCTCGTCCATACGCGTGGCAATGTCCACGTGTCCGTGCTCAATTGCCAACTTGCCGGGTGTGACCTGCGCCGGGTCCTGCCCCACCACCACCGTGATGGTCTCCTCGGCGGCGCTTGACTCAGGCAGGTTCACCGCGTCCTTGACAGACGCCCGCAGCCGCAGCTCATACACCCCCGGCGCCGAGAACGCCCAGCTCACGTGCGTGTGCGCCCCAACGGGCAGCATGGTGGAACCGCCGTCGGAGTCAAAGAGCAACTCCGGAGTGCCAAACGTACCAAGGATGAAGGCGAAGGCTTTGCCGGGGCCGGTGGCGCCGATGAGCGAAAGTTCCGACACAGCCGTAGCCGGAAGGTCCGCCTCAAACCGCAAGCCCAGCCACACCGTGTCCAGGCTGGCGTCCTCCACCAGCGGAATCGGCGCATAGCCGTAGCGCTGGGTCTGTTCCGCCAGCGCCACCACGTGCGCGTCGGGCCGCGCCGTCGACGCAATCGTGCGGGTCAGCGCCTGCGGCTCCAGCAGCAGCCCGTTAGTAAACACCGCATCGGCGTACGCGATGTCGCGCGTGGCGTGCAGCGTCGGCTCATAGCTGTGCGGATCCGCGCCGCGTCGGATCAGCGGCGTCACTTCCGCAGCATCACCCGCCACATTCTGCACAACGTCCGCCAGGATGCTTGTCGACGCCACCACGCCCAACCTCCCACCATCTCCCCCACCGGTGGCCGACTCGGCTGGGGCACACGCACAGAGCAACATACTCGCGCCGATGCATACAGCCGTAGCTGCGTTTTTCACACTCACTGGCCCGCCCCGAACGCGCCCAGCAACCTACGACGCAACACCGAATCCAAGCACATCATGCCGCCGCCAAAGACCAGGACTCCCAGGCCAAGGATGGCAAACGGCACAGTCATCACCGTGGTGCCGGTCTCCGCGAGAGCGTCGGGGCGAGCCTCTGTGTTGTTGCCGCTGTTATTGGACTGACCTGCTGCTGCGGCACAGCTGTCCTCCGGATCAAACATCGAACCGAAATCAAAATGGCCGCTATCGGCGTTACCCGGGGTACCAACGTTAAACGTCAACACCGCCTCGCCGCTGACGCTTTCACCGGCCTTTGTGGTGGCAGTCTGGCGAATCTTCACCCGATACGACCCGGATGCCGAAAACACCCAGTTGGGGTGCACGTGTGAATTCGCCGGAATAGTGTGGCGGCCTTCGAGCTTGCCGTTGCCCGCAGAAAACCACTGCTCGCCCACCACCTGGCCCAAGCCACCCTGGGTGAACACGACCATGGAACCAGGCCCGTCAAAGCCTGTAACCTCCCACGTGACATCGCCCGTCGTATGCGCGATCAGGCTCTCATGCTGCGTGTTCGCACCAAGCCACGGAACGCCATCCTGCTGCGTCGCACCAATCATCCACGCTTTGCCAGCCGGCACCGGGCCGACCGCCTGCGGCAAATCCACTTCTGCCGCCTGACCGAGACCAAACACCAAGTCCTCCGGACGGGTCCAGGTGGCCGTCACGTTGCGGTCGTCTTTAATCATTGGGCGCAGCGTGGCCGTGCACTTCGGCGCCTGCTGTTGTTGCTGCGGCTTTTGGGCCTGCGACTGTGGCTGTTGCTTCGGCGCTTCCTGTTTCGGCGCCTCCTGCTTCGGCGCCGACTCGCTGGTGTTGTTATCGGCCGTGGTGGTCGCCTCACCGCCACCAACCCGCCACGTGTACACCGCCTGGTTCGACTCCGCGCCATCCGCCTTGGCAACCACGCGCATGGTGTAGACACCGGGCTGGGTAAACAGCCAGTTCGCGTGCACGTGGGACGGCTCCTCCTGCACAATGCGAGCACCACTGCCCAGCTTCGCCTGTCCACCATCCAGGACCGACTGATATGCGCCGAAGCTACCGGTTTGGAACACGTACACCTCGCCCGGTCCGTTAATCTCCAGAAACTCTAGGTCCACGCGGCCGAAGCCCCCTTCGCGTACGCCTTGGGTGTCCCAGCCCGGCCAGAGCAGATCAGAACGCTGCGTCTGCGGCAGGAGGTACCCGGCCGTACCAACCTCTGCGACGTTGGCCGTCTCCTCGGTATACGCCGCCTCCTCAACAATCAGTTCAACGCTTTCTGGTTGACGGCGTACATGACTGCCCGTCACGTCTTCCTGCAAGTCAAGCGTCAAGTTACCGTCGCTGGCGGTGACGTTGAATGCGTCGACGTGTCCGCGATCGAAGCGTTGCGTATCGGCTTTTGCCACCCCTGCCGGGAACGCCACCATGGCCACCATGGCCAGCGCGGCAGTGAGGACAACGAGTATCCAGAGCGCCTTCACCTTATTGGGAACTGTTTTCAACACTTAACGAATACTACTTTCATCAAGCGTCATTGCAAAAGCGCCAGTTGAGTCGCACCTGATCGCACCCCCTGACAAAGTCGACGACGCAGTTTGCGTTTCCCAGGTCGTGGCCAGATCTTCAAGGGGTGCTCGTCGAATTTGTCAGGATTTCCACCCCAAAACACCAAAACGCCCCGGCCCAGACCTTGAAAGCCTGGCGCCGGGGCGCTCTAGAAAGCGCTAAGCGCTAGAAGTTTATGCTTCTGCGTAGTTCTTCTGAACAGACGGGTCAACCGGAACGCCCGGGCCCTGGGTTGCAGAAACGGTGATCTTCTTCAGGTAGACACCCTTGGCGGACGCCGGCTTCAGACGCAGAACCTCATCCAGCAGAGCGCCGTAGTTCTCAGCGAGCTGCTCCGGGGTGAAGGACGCCTTACCAATCAGAGCGTGCAGGTTAGCTGCCTTGTCCACGCGGAAAGCGATCTTGCCGCCCTTGGACTCCTCAACAGCCTTTGCAACGTCCGGGGTAACGGTGCCGGTCTTCGGGTTCGGCATCAGACCACGCGGGCCAAGCACACGAGCCACACGGCCAACCTTGGCCATCTGGTCCGGGGTAGCAATAGCCACGTCGAAGTCGAGCTGGCCAGCGTTGATCTGCTCGATCAGCTCGTCGGTGCCAACGATGTCAGCGCCAGCTTCCTTAGCAGCGGTAGCCTTCTCGCCCTCAGCGAAAACAGCAACGCGGACGGTCTTACCAGTGCCGTGCGGCAGGTTGACGGTGCCGCGCACCAGCTGGTCAGCCTTGCGCGGGTCAACGGACAGGCGCATTGCCACGTCGATGGTGGCGTCGTACTTAGCGGAGGAGGTCTCCTTCGCCAGCTTCACAGCCTCCAGCGGGGAGTACAGCTTGTCGCGGTCAACCTTTGCAAACTGCTCGTTGTAATTCTTGGACTTCTTAGCCATATTGGGTTCCTTTCAGGAGTCGTGGTCTGCGGGCCTGGCTTGCGGCCCTGCCACTTACGCACATGTGCGTTGTTATTTACTTCTCAACCTCGATGCCCATGGAGCGAGCGGTACCAGCGATGATCGCCGCACCTGCCTCGATGTCACGAGCGTTCAGGTCAGCCTTCTTGGTCTCAGCGATCTCCTTGCACTGCTCCCAGGTGACCTTGCCAACCTTCTGGGTGTGCGGGACGCCGGAGCCCTTCTGCAGGCCAGCGGCCTTCAGCAGCAGCTTCGCAGCCGGCGGGGACTTCAGGATGAAGTCGAAGGAACGGTCTTCATAAACCGTGATCTCAACCGGGACAACGTTGCCGCGCATGGACTCGGTTGCAGCGTTGTATGCCTTGGTGAACTCAACAATGTTCACACCGTGGGCACCAAGTGCCGGACCAACCGGCGGAGCCGGGTTAGCCATACCAGCTTCGATCTGAAGCTTAATCAGGCCAGTGACCTTCTTCTTAGCCATCGAATTACCTCTATTCCTTGGTACAGGACGCAGCCACGATGTTTAGCGTGCGCCCTTCCGGATTCCGGGTGTATCCCAGCAACCGGGGATGAACGAATGAAAAACGCCGTCCGAAAAAGACGGACGGCGTTTAAGGTTACGCGGTTGAAGCGTCGATAAGCAAAACAGCCCTACATAATGCGTTCGATCTGGTCTGCGGTGAGCTCCACCGGGGTCTCACGGCCAAAGATGGACACCAAGGCCTGGATCTTGCCGGTCTCCGGATCAATCGCGTTAATCGTGGCGGAAACGCTAGCCAGCGCGCCGGACAGGATGGTCACAGCCTCACCAACCTGGTAGTCGTGCACCACCTGCTTGGCCTGATCCTCCGGCATTGCGATGACGGTCTCGCCGTCCTCGTTTGCGTTGGACTTACCCTCAACTGGGGCGACCTTCGGCATGAGGAACTTCGCCACATCGCGGTGCTTCACCGGGGTTGCGTTGCCCTCGTTGCCCACGAAGCTGGTCACGCCCGGCGTCTCGCGCACCACAGACCATGCAGCGTCATTCATGTCCATGCGGACAAGCACGTAGCCCGGCAGCAGCTTGCGCTTGACCAGCTTCTTCTTGCCGTCCTTGTTTTCCATGACCTGCTCGATCGGCACCACTACCTCATAGATGGAATCCTCCACCTCAAGCGTCTGAATACGCATGTCAAGGTTGGTCTTCACCTTGTTTTCGTAGCCAGAGTAGGACTGGATGATGTACCAGTCACCCGGTTGCTTCTTCAGCTCGCGGGTGTATTCGCGCAGGCGGGCACGGTACTCAGAGTCCGCGTCCGCCTCCTTGGCGGCTTCCTGCTCCAGCGGGTCGGTCTCCGGCTCAACCGGGGCGCCCTCGTCGATCATCTCCTGGCTTTCCTCTACTTCGAGTTCAGCTTCGTTCACATTCTGGTTTTCAGTATCCATTCGCTTTTCCACCTTCTAGAGCTTTTTGCTTACCGACGCCAACGTTTCCCGCCAGCCTACCCACGTTGATAGAGGCAGCTAGACAGAGGCCGCTAGCGAAAAAGTATCCCGCCTCCCCTGGCTTGCTGCCAAGGTGGCGGGAAAACGTTCGAAGTGCATTATAGCTAACGGATGAGCACCCACTCAACCAGACGCGTGCCAAGCCAGTCAGTGCCGGACATAAACGCGGTCAGGATGATGAGGAACCCAAACACCACGAGGGTGTAGTTAACCATCTGGCGGCTGGTAGGCCAGATGACCTTCTTCATCTCCTGGACAACCTCGCCTGGGAATGCTGCAACACCGCCAGCTACAGGCTCATCATCAGCGGTGGCTACTGCGCGCTTGGAGGCGCGCTTATCCTCGTAGGATTCGGAGGAAATGGGGGTAGCCCCGTGCAGCTGACGCTTACCGGTCGGCTGTGCGGGGGTCTGACCATTTGGGTTAGTCAAGAGAACTCCTCCAACTTGAAAGTTCTGGCAGGGGCGACAGGACTCGAACCTGCAACCTACGGTTTTGGAGACCGTTGCGCTACCAATTGCGCCACGCCCCTAGAGTGCAAATGCACCTAGACCCTACCACGCGACTGGGATCAGCCGCGTAACCGAGTTACGTAGCGATGGCGAGAATTGAACTCGCGACACAGCGATTATGAGTCGCTTGCTCTACCACTGAGCTACACCGCCATGCGTTTGCTAGATAGTTACCGCTAGGTAGATACCGTAACAAACAGCAGAGCCCCCTATCAGAATCGAACTGATGACCTTTTCCTTACCATGGAAACGCTCTGCCGACTGAGCTAAGGGGGCACAGCCTCTATGTTGTGGACCTCACCTTTCGGTGTGACCCGCTCCGTTGAAGCCTGGAAAAGATTAACCCGATACGTGAGTTAAACACAAATCGGCTGGTTAATGGATGTTTTTATAAGGGTTATAACGTTGCTGTTTGCGCGCTATAGCAGGCCCCTTAAGCCAGGCCCCCGGGCAACAAGCCGGGCAACAAGCCGGAACGCAAAAACCCGCCCTCCGCATTGATCTGCGTGGGCGGGTTTTGCGCATTCTGTGCCAGGTAGAAGATTCGAACTTCTGAAGGCTAACGCCGGCGGATTTACAGTCCGCTTCCTTTGGCCGCTCGGACAACCTGGCATGCGCTTTAAGCGCGTGGATTACTCTACATCACTGGACGCGCTAGTTAGCAAATCGCCAGGTAAACCCATACAAAACCAGGTAAACCGCTATCCAACACGGTCCACGGTCAAGGTTGCCAAGTTGGCAAGGGCGTGCTTGGCGGGGACGTCCGGAAGCAGGGAAAGCTCCTTTTCAACCACAGCGAGGTACTCGTAGACTTTCTCCAGCGCGCGTTCACGGCCGCGAGTTTGGGAGACGAGGTTGAGGGCGAAGTTCACGTGTGCGTCGTCAGGCAGAGGCCCTGTGAGCATGGTGCGCAGCTGTTGACCGGCCTCTGAGTCTTCCTCCATGGCGTAGAGGACTGGCAGGGTGAATACACCCTCGCGCAGGTCGGTGCCTGGGGTTTTTCCGGATTGCTCCGGGTCGGAGAAGATGTCAATAATGTCGTCCACAATCTGGAAGATAATGCCCACCGCAGCGCCGAGGCGCTGGCAGCTTTCAACGGTCTGACGCGGGGCGTCGGCAAACAGTGCGCCGAGATAGGCAGCAGAGGCGATGAGGACGCCGGTTTTCTCCTCGATAACCTTCAGGTAGTGCTCTACCGGGTCTTGGTCACCGGCGCCGATGGTTTCGCGCATTTGGCCGGTGACCAGTGTCTGGAAGGTGTCGGCAAAGTGGGAAACGGTCTCAGTGTCAATCTCCGCCATAAGGCGCGAGGTGTGCGCAAGCAGCACGTCGCCGGCGAGGATGGCCACGGAGTTGTCCCAGCGGGCGTTGGCGGAAGCCACGCCGCGGCGGCGCTCGGCTTCATCCATCACATCGTCGTGATAGAGGGTGGCCAGGTGCACCATTTCGGTCAGTACGGCACCCTTGGTCACGTTCTCCGCGTCCGGGTTTGGCCCAAATTCAGAGCACAGCAGCGCCATCAGAGGACGGAAACGCTTGCCACCGGCAAAGGCAAGGTGGTTGACTTTTTCGGTGATAAACGGCTCTCCGTTGGATAGGCGCTCCGCCAGTAGCGCTTCCACCTTTGCCATGCCGTTGGTCACGCGTGCATTGAGTGCGTCGTTACCAAGATCTACGGGAAACGCGCCGCGTGGTGACGGCTGGATGCCGTTGGTCATCGATGATGTCCTTGCAGGTTGAAAACGGGCATATGACAGTGACAACCGTAGTCCACACAATGCCTGTGGGATTGCAGCAGGGCCGGGCTGGCACAATGAGCACGTGATGTTCGATGTCGTAGTTGTGGGTGCAGGTCCAGCTGGGGCAACGGCGGCAATTGCCGCCCAGGAGCGCGGCTTGGGCTGTTTGCTTATCGACGCTGCGCCACCCTCCCGCGACAAAACCTGCGGCGATGGCCTCACTCCCCGGGCAATGGCAACGCTGCAGGCGCTTGGTTTAGAGCATGTGTTGCCTGCGTATCGCAACAAGGGGTTGAAGCTGCACGGCTACGGCGGGGACGTAACCGCCCCGTGGCCTGATGGCCAGTATCCGGCGGTTGGTTCCGCCAGCCCGCGCGTAGCGTTTGATGCGGCGTTGGTTGCTGAGGCTGAGGCACGAGGTGCCACAGTGTGGCAGTCGTGTGCTGCGGAGTCCGTGACGTTTCGTGCTGGCGCGATCCACACCGTGCACACCCAAAAGGGTGATGTGAGCGCCAAGTGGGTGATTGTTGCGGACGGTGTGCGCTCCCCCTTTGGCAAGCAGCTGGGGAGAAAGTGGCATAAGGGTGAGGTGTATGGGATTGCGGCGAGATCATATTGTGCATCCCCACGCAGCGATGACCCGTGGATGCATTCCCATGTTGAGCTGCGCGATGAGTCTGCGCTACAGCCGGGCTACGGCTGGATCTTCCCGCTTGGTAACGGCTATGTGAACCTCGGCTGCGGCGCCCTGTCCACCAACGCCCGACCGGCGAAGGTAAACACCAAAAAGCTGCTGCGCACCTACGCCGAGCAGCAGGTGGACAACTGGCAGCTGGGTCCTGTGGAGGACGTCACCTCTGCACTTTTGCCGATGGGTGGCGCGGTGTCCAACGTTGCTGGCCCGAACTGGGCGCTGATTGGTGACGCTGCGGCCTGCGTCAACCCTTTAAACGGCGAGGGCATTGACTACGGCATGGAGACTGCCGTGATGGTGATCGACATGATCACGGATGCCTCGAACGCCGGTGGCACGATGGATCTGACGTTGGCATGGCCGTTCGCGCTTCGCCAGGCTTACGGCGACGCTTTCGCCCTGGCACGCACGGCTGCGCGCCTGCTCACCTATCCCCAGTTCTTACCAGCCGCAGGCCCCTTGGCCATGCGTGGTGTGGGCGGGCGTTTCCTTATGCCGGCAGCGGCGCGCTTGATGGGCAATTTGGTCAGCGAAGAAGACCGCGACATGATTGCCAGGGCGTGGCGCGCCGTGTCCAAGCTTGCGCCACGAAACGCCCCGCTGTGGGACGTGCGGCGCTAATTTTGGGCCGCTAGCCTTCCTTCACCGCACTGTGAATGGCAACGATGCCACCGCTCAAGTTCTGCCAGCCTGCATCGGACCAACCGTTGGCGTTAATCGCGCGCGCAAGCGCCTCCTGGTCCGGCCAGGCGCGGATGGATTCCGCCAGGTATTCGTAGGCCTCCGGGTTGGAAGAAAACACCTTAGCAATCGGCGGCAGGGCCAGCGGCAGGTATTCCTTGTACAGGGTGCGGAATCCGGGGATGACGGGGGTGGAGAACTCGTTGACCGCCAGACGCCCGCCCGGTTTGGTCACGCGTGCCATCTCGCGCAGGCCGGTTTCGAAGTCGTGCACGTTGCGCAGGCCGTAGGAGATGGTTACGGCGTCAAAGGTGTTGTCTGCAAATGGCAGGTACATGGCGTCGCCGACAACCTTGGGCACGTTGCGGTCTTTGCCAGCGGCCAGCATGCCCTGGGAGAAGTCGCACGCAACCACCCAGGCGCCGGACTTGGCTAGCTCCACGGTGGACACAGCGGTGCCGGCAGCTAGGTCGAGGACCTTCTCGCCGGGTTTGAGTTCGAGGCGTTCGCGCGTGCGGCGTCGCCAGTATTTATCCAGCCCGAACGACAAAACTGTGTTGGTTTTGTCGTAGTTCTTTCCCACATCGTCGAACATCCCGGCAACGTCGAAGGGCTTTTTCTCCAGATCCGCCTTGGCCATGCTGCGCAAGTCTACTTCGCCACCCACAAAAGGAGGCTGTTCACCCTCCCTCCACTTGCAAGTTCGGATAGCCGAACTTTACTATTCACCACCATGGGACATGATGAAGCCAACATGGGCGCGTGGCTTGAAGCCATCACGCTGTTTGAGACTGCTCGCGACGGCGACCACGTGGCCTCAGCACGCCTCGTGTACTCAAGCGCCGATCCCGAAAAAGTCACGCTCAACCTCATGCGGCTGCTTGCCGTGTACCTGCGTGATGAGTCTGCGCAGAAACTAGACCGTTTCATCGCCACGTCCCACCGCGTCGGCCCGCCGCCGCTTCCATACCTCTAAAAGCCACTTCCCAACACATAAAGAAGGAACCACATGATGAAAACCAAGGCACTTGCCCTTGCCTTCACCGCTGCCCTCTCCATTGGCCTGGTGGGCTGCTCTGCGGAAAGCTCGCAGGAAACAACCTCCACCACCGCCAGCGACAAGGACCTGCCGGTAGTGCTCACCACGTTCACGGTGATCCAAGACATTGCCGCCAACGTGGCTGGCGAGCACCTGAAGGTGGAATCCATCACCAAACCCGGCGCGGAGATCCACGGCTACGAGCCCACCCCAGGCGACATCGCACGTGCTGCAGATGCGGACCTGATTTTGGATAACGGCATGAACCTGGAGAACTGGTTCGCGCAGTTTGTTGCTGATCTGGATGTGCCGCACGCGGTGGTCAGCGAGGGTGTGGAGCCGATCGACATCGCCGAGGACGCGTATGCCGGCAAGCCCAACCCGCACGCCTGGATGAGCCCGGTAAACGTGCAGAAGTACGTGGACAACATTGTGAAGGCGTTCAGTGAGATCGCCCCAGAGCACGCCGAGGATTTCAAGGCCAACGGCGAGAAGTACAAAAACGAACTCCAAGGTGTCCAGGATGAGCTGGAAACCAAGCTGGCAGCAGTACCCGACAACCAGCGTGCGCTGGTGACCTGTGAGGGCGCGTTTTCCTACCTGGCGCGTGACGCAAAGCTGACGGAGCGCTACATCTGGCCGGTCAACGCGGAGCAGGAGGCCACCCCGCAGCAGATCGCGGGTGCCATTGAGTTTGTGAAGGAAAACGACGTCCCGGCCGTGTTCTGTGAGTCCACGGTCTCCAACGCCCCGATGATGCAGGTGGTTGAGGCCACCGGCGCGCAGTTCGGCGGCACGCTGTACGTGGACTCCCTGTCTGAAGAAAACGGTCCGGTGCCGACCTACCTGGATCTGATCCGCCATGACACCAACACCATCATCGAGGGCCTGACAGGGAGCACAAAGTGACACCGGCGATAGCGGTTGACAACGTGGTGGTGCGATACGGCGATGTGCTCGCACTCGACGGCGCAACACTCACCGTGGAGCCGGGCCGCATTTGCGGTCTGATCGGCATGAATGGCGCTGGCAAATCCACGTTGCTCAAGGCGATCATGGGGCTGGCGAAGCCAGACTGCGGCGAAGTGCGCATCAACGGCATGGACCCGCTTCGCGCCCGCAAAACACAGGTATTGGGCTACGTCCCGCAAAGCGAAGAGGTGGACTGGCAGTTCCCGGTCACCGTGCGCGATGTGGTGATGATGGGCCGCTACGGCCACATGGGGTTTACCCGCCGCCCACACGCCGATGACAACGCGGCGGTCAACAGTGCCCTTGCGCGCACCCACCTCACGGACTTCGCCGATCGCCAGATCGGGCAACTGTCCGGCGGGCAGAAAAAGCGCGCGTTTATCGCCCGAGGCATTGCGCAGGGCGCGAGCATCATGCTTCTGGACGAGCCCTTTGCCGGCGTAGACAAACACTCCGAGGCGACCATCACCGCCCTGCTTCAGGAGCTGGCTTCAGAAGGAACCACAATTTTTGTGGTCACGCACGATTTGGTGGCGCTGCCACAGCTCGCGCCGGAGACGGTCCTGTTGAACCGTCGGGTGCTCATGCACGGCCCAACTGACGTGGTGTTAGAGCCCGACAACCTGGTGCAGGGATTTGGGATGGGGGTCGCATCATGATCAGCAACATGATCGATATCTTGACGCAACCGTTTGCGTATGACTTCATGGTGCGCGCACTTGCCACGTCACTGGTGGCGTCGGTTGTGTGCGCGGTGTTGTCCTGCTGGCTGGTGTTAGTTGGCTGGTCCCTGATGGGCGATGCGGTCAGCCACGCGGTGCTACCCGGCGTGGTGCTGGCCTACATCGTGGGCGTGCCGTTTGCCCTGGGTGCGGTGGTCTTCGGCTTTATCGCAGTGGCCCTGATCGGGCTGGTGCGTGATACCTCCCGGGTGAAGGAAGACGCGGCCATTGGCATCGTGTTCACCACCATGTTTGCGCTGGGACTGGTACTGATCTCGGTCACGCCCTCGCATACGGATCTAAACCACATCATCTTTGGCAACCTGCTTGGTGTCTCCCGCGGTGACTTGCTGCAGGTGCTGCTCCTGGGCGCAATCGTCCTCAGTGTGCTACTGCTCAAGCGCCGGGACTTCACGCTGTACGCTTTCGACCCGATCCACGCGCACGCCATTGGGCTTAACCCGCGGCTGCTGGGTGCGGCATTGCTGGCGCTGTTGGCGCTGACTTCGGTTGTGGCGCTGCAGGCCGTCGGGGTAATCCTTGTCGTGGCTATGCTGATCATCCCCGGCGCTACCGCGTATCTGCTGACCAACAAGTTCGGCACCATGCTGATCATCGCGCCGACAATGTCCGCGGCATGCGCCATCATTGGGCTGTACTGCTCCTACTACCTGGACACGGCCTCTGGCGGCATGATCGTCCTGGCTCAGGGCGTGGTGTTTGCCGTGGTGTACCTGTTCGGCCCGCACGGGGTGACCCGGGAGCGCCGTTACGCCTCCAAGCGAACGAAGACGGAGTCCGTGGCTTCCTGACCAAGCGGGACCGCTGCGCTGGCGCCGGTCAGCCGCACCTCAAGCGCACCGGAGTAAGGCGCCCCCTGGCCCACCTCCAGGGTGGCGCCGACAACAAGCCCGTGGCTGTCCAGGAATTGGAGCAGCTTCGGGTCATCGTCTGAAATCCGCTCAATCGTGGCTTTCTGGCCGGGCTCGACGCCGGTAAGCGGGACGGCCTGAGGTGCGTCGATGCGCCCGCTCGCGGAAGGGATGGGATCCCCGTGCGGGTCGCGGGTGGGGTGGTCCAGGAAGGCGTCAATGCGCTCAACCATGAAGTCGCTCACGGAGTGCTCAAGGTTTTCGGCCTCATCGTGCACCTGATCCCAGGTGTAGCCAAGCGCCTCCACCAAAAAGGTTTCAATGAGCCGGTGGCGGCGGATCATCGCCACCGCGAACGCGTGGCCGGTCTCCGTCAGTGTGACTGCGCCGTAGGGCTGATGCTGGACCAAGTCCTGCTCACCCAACTTGCGCACCGCCTCAGAGACGGTGGATTTACGCAGGTCAAGGTGTTTGGCAATAGAGGTAGACGTTACCGGTTCATCCGACCACTCTGCCAGCGCCCAAATCGCCTTGAGATAGTTCTGGGTGCTGGGGGAAAGATCACCGACTGACATATCGGCCACTCTACTTGCGGCGCTACTTACCAGCAGCACCCGGCCGAGTCATCAACACCAACGCCACAGGCCCGCTGGCGGTGCGCTCCCCCGTGCACGACTTCGACGCACTGCAGGACCCGCAGCCGCCAGCGCAGCACGCTGAGCCCAGCGGTTCCAGCTTCAGCAGATCAGTGCGCTCTAAGTGGTGGATAATCGCATCCACCGTAGAGGTGGACAAGCCGGTGCGCCGGCAAATCTCCCTACGGCTGCGCGCACCCTCACGCATGGCGGTAGTGACGGCCTCCATTGGTGGCATGTCCAGCGTCTTGGCAGCGGTAGCTTTTCTGCGAAACATCACATGAACACCCGCAGCACCTGGAATGTCAACACGGCTAAAAGCCACGCCACGCCGATCTGGCCCACCATGGTAATCATGGTCCAATTCCAGCCGATCTCGCGCCGCTGCGCGGCAAGCGTTGCCACACACGGCGTGTAGGCCAGCAGGAAGATCATGTACGCCCAGGCGGCGGCGGTTGCGTGTCCGCCGGAGGACTGCTCAAAGTCCGCGCGCACCGCCCTAGCCAGGTCCGAGTCACCCTGCTCTTCGGGGCTTGCGTCACTTTCCAAAGGATCGGCCACCGCATAGGTTTGCGCCCAAGTGGAGATCAGTGCCTCCTTGGCCAAAAACCCGGTGATCAGCGGGCCGGTGAGTGACCAAGAGTTGAAGCCAGCCGGCTCAAAGACCGGCGCGATCGCCTCAGAGACCACGCCGTAGACGGAGTCCTGCGGGTGCAGCTCCTCATCGCCCCAAGAGTAGCCAGCAACGGCCGGGGTGGACTGCAAGAACCAGATGGCCACCACGGTTGCGACGATGATGCCGCCCGCCGTTTGTAAAAAGCCCTTCAGACGCGCCCAGGTCACCGACGCCGTCAGGCGCGCCGTGGGTAGCTGGTAGACCGGCAGGTCAATCACCAAAGGGTCTGCGCCGAGGGTGCGCCACAGCAGGTTCTTCAACACCAAGCCGGAGAGCACCACCAACACAATGGAGATCACGTACATGGCAAACACCACAAGTCCCGCATGGTCGGGGAAGAAGACGTTCGCCATCATCACGTACACCGTCAACCGGGCTGAGCACGAGGTAAACGGCACCAGCATGGCCGTCAAACGGCGCTGGATTGGCGACGCCAACACGCGAGTCGCCGAAATCGCCGGCACATTACACCCGAAACCCACAATCAGCGGAATAAACGCTTTGCCGGGCAGGCCGATCGCCCGCATGACGCGGTCCGCCACCACGGCCGCACGCGCCATGTATCCGGAGTCCTCCAGCACCGCGAGGCAGAAAAACATCAACGCCATCAAAGGCACGAACGTTAAGACCATGCCGACGCCGTTGATGATGCCGTCGATAAGCAGGCCATGCACAAATGGGTAATCCAAGCCAACCGCAACAAGGCCGGCTGCCGCCCAGTCGGATAACGGCCCAGTGAAGAAGCCTTCCATCCAGTCTTGGAAAGGTGCGGCGACGGTGGTGGTGATCTCAAAGACCACAAACATGGCCGCCAGGAAGATCAGCGGGCCAAGGACTGGGTGCAGGACGAAACGGTCGATGGTTTCGGAGGTGGTGGCGCGGCTTTCGTCTCGAAGCGTGGCGGCCGTGACTGCATCATCGATCCAGGTGAAGCGGGCATCGGCGGCCTTGAATCCGTCATCCTCGGGGGTGTGCGGGCGGTGCGTGACCACCGGCTTGTGCAGCTCTTCGTGCACCACCTCAGCAAGACCAGCAACTTCACGACGCCTCGGGTCAAGCGCCACCACCGGCACCCCCAACTTCGCCGACAAGACGTCCGCATCCACCTCAAGCCCCTGGCGCTGGGCGACATCGCCCTTGGTCAGCACGATCACCATGCGATACGGCAGCTCCGCAACCTGCGCAGCCAAATAGAGCCCGCGCGAGATGTTGGCGGTATCCACCGCAACCATGACCAGATCAGGCCGGCCCTCCCCCAGTCTGCCGGGGTTATCCAACAGCAGCTCGCGCGTCAGTGCCTCATCGGGGCTGATCGGGTCCAGCGAATAGGCACCAGGAAAATCGATGACGTTGTAGTCCCCACCGTGCTTCTCACTGTGCTCGCGCGCCCGGCGCGAACCCTTGTGGCGACCAGCTCGTGCAGCCGACGGTCAAGTGCCGCGTCAGCGTTGGTGGTGGTGATGGTGGTTTGGGTGCCCACCGGAACGTCGATAAGCAAAAGCTCCTGTGCCATGCGCCGCATCCTTTTACACTGAAGAGCATTAGGTAAGGGTTACTCATGTACGTTTAGCCTTACCTGGCGCGAAAAGGGGCCCCTATGCCCGTTTTCTTTTCCCCGGGATCTTCGCCCATCCTGGCAGCGGCACTTCGCGGCCAAAAATGTTCACTACTGTGCGGTTATAGCCTGCGATCGCCTCGTCGTAGTAACCAACTAGCTGCGTACACAACGCGTCCCAAGTTTTATCCGCAACCGAGGCACGCGCGTTGGCTTTGAGCTCATCCAATCGGGCAGGATCAAGAATCCAGGCGGCGGCCTCCGGCAGGTCCTGCTCAAAGGTGTCAACGTCTAGCAGCATGCCGTTGACGTGGTTAGCAATCAGGTCGATCGGACCACCCGCCTTCGGGCCAATGGTGGGCACACCGCAAGCCTGCGCCTCCTGGATGGCCTGGCAGAACGTTTCAAACTCACCGGTGTGCACGAAAAGATCCAGGCTGGCGTAGGCGCGCGCGAGCTGCTCGCCAGATAAAGCACCCGTGAACACCGCGCCGGGAAGCGCTGCTTCGAGTGCGGCGCGCTCCGGGCCGTCACCAACAATCACCAGCTGAATCGACGGGTCTGCAGCAAGCGGCGCAAGGCGGTGCGCGGACTTCTCCGCGGCCAAACGGCCAACAAACCCGACAATGCGCTTCGTGCCGCTCGGATCCCACTTACGGCGCAGCATCTCTGAACGACGCCGCGGGTGAAACAGCTCCGCGTCCACCCCGCGCCCCCAGTGGTGCACGTTCTCAATGCCGTGCTGTTCCAACTCTGCGATTGCCTGGGAAGAAGGCGCAAGCGTCAGTTCACACATGTTGTGCAGCGTGCGCGTCCACTCCCACGCAATGGAAGCAACCATGGCTGCGTGGTACTTCGTGGCAAAGCCAGCCACATCCGTCTGGTACAGCGCCACCGACGGAATCCCCAGCTGGGCGGCGGAAAACGCGCCCGCACCGCCAAGCACAAACGGGCTGGCCAAGTGGATCACATCCGGCTTGAACTCCGCCAACGCCGCCGTGACGTTGGTGGTGGGCACGCCAACCGGCAAGGAATCCACCATCGGGATACGCACCGTGGGCACGCGCACAATCTCAAAACCCAGGTAGTCCGGAACCTCCTCCTGGAAGTCGCGCGCGCCAGGGGCCACCACGATCGCCTCGTGGCCCTCCGCTTTGAGATGCTCAAGCACGCGCAGCACGGAGTTGGTCACACCGTTAATGTTTGGCAAGAACGATTCTGCAACGATTCCCACTCGCATACTCAGTCACCCTGGCACAGTTAAGGAAATTTTTGCGCAACCCAACGTGAAGTCCGCGTGAATTCTCACGGCCAGTAACACGCCTACTTGTTTAAGCGCTGCGCCAGCGCGCGACGCGTGTGACGAGTAGTGACGGCTTCCACGATGGTGATCGGCGCGGGCTGCGCTTCCACGTCAACCAGGATCTGCTGCAGCTCCGCCACATTTTCTGCACGACGGTAATCAGCACCATAGCCTTCGGCGATGGCCTCAATGTCCGCGTTATGCGGGGTGCCAAAGGCGCGCTCGAAGTACTCGCGCACGTGATCCGCTCCCACCTCCAAGGTTTCAAAGATGCCGCCGCCGTTGTCATTGGCCACCACGATGGTCAGGTTGCCTGGCCGCGGCTCATCCGGGCCGATCAGCAGTCCGTTCACATCGTGCAGGAACGTTAAATCCCCCACCAACGCAACGGTGCGCGGGGCACGGATCTCATCCGGCCGCAGCGCCTGCGTAGCCAAGGCAATGCCGACCGCTTGGGACAGCGTGCCGTCAATACCCGCAGCGCCGCGCGGCGCGTACGTGTCCACACCATCAAAAGGCATGCCGACTAGGGACGCATCACGCACCGGATTCGATGCGCCCAGCACAAACGTGTCCGCAACCGCAAGCGTATCGCACACGGCTGCCGCAACATGCAGGCCGCTAAAGCCAAACTCCTCGCTCTCTAAGGCGCTGCGGACGGTTTCCGCGCCCACGTCGCCGGCGGCATCGCAGATCTTCAGCCACGTGTCCGTCGGCTGACCCGTCACACGCACAGAGGAACCACGCGCGCTCGGGTTGCCCGTGAAAATCTCGCTACGCGACAGCCCGATGACCTCAATCGCCGGGTCTGCCATCAGCGCCATCACATCGCGGTGCAGCGTGGGGTGCCCTACCACAATGATCTGCTCCGGCTTCGTGGACGCCGCGAAATCACCACCGTCGTGGGAAATCGCCACCTCCGACTGCGCAAAAAACCTCGCCGCCAGCGGGTGTACCTGGTGAAAGGGCGTCGGCGCGGTCGGCTCCGCAATCGTGGGCACGTGCTCCAGCCCGGGTACCTCCCACGCCTCATCACCAGCAATGACCAGCGTGTCGCGCGTCAGGTCCACATCCACCACGCCGTGGTCCACAAACCTTGTCGCCTGAGTCAGGCAGCCCGGCCCCACCCTCCGGAGCTTCTTGCTTACCGACGCCACGTTCCCCGGCACCAACGGCACATCCAACGCCACGTTGATATGCACTTGGGGGGCAGTAAAGGAGATCCCGCTGACGTGCTCCAGCAACTGCACCTGCTGCGTTTGTGCATAACGGCCGAAGATGCCCTGCTGCCAGATAGTTTGGCTCGCACCAGTGCCCACCAGGTGTTCCGGGCGATCCGCGCTGATCACCGCGAGCGGGGTGTGCGACATGTGCGCCTCGACTACCGCTGGAAGCGCGTTCGCAACCGCCGTACCAGACGTCATAACCACACCAACGTGGCGTTTCTGCACGCGGGCGAGCCCTAAGGCTGTGAAGGCGGCCGAGCGTTCGTCGATACGCATGTGCACCTGGATATCCCCACGCGCAAGCAACGCGTACGCCAGCGGCGAGTTGCGCGAACCTGGACTCATCACCACATCAGTGACATGTTCTGCCAGCTGATCAGCCACCGCCGAGGCAAGTTCAAACGACTCCATGCTTACCCCCTCGACAACTCATCAAGCTTGTTCAACAGTCCCTCAAAATCGATGTCCGGCAACGGGACATCCGTTGGCAGCACCTCAGTAGGCACAACCGGGGCTGGCTGATCACCCGGATTCTCGTTGTCACGTTCCCCAAAACCGAAATCAAAGGGTTTGCGCGTGGTGGTCACTGTGGTGGTAGCCGTGGTGGTTTCCGTCACCGTCACCGGCGGCTTGTTCGCCTCCTGCGCCGAAGCACGCCACAGGAAAAACAGCACTACGGCCGCAACCGCCAGAATCGCGGCAAGCAAACCGAGTGCCAACGCCGCGGTATTCGTCCCCTTCTGTGGCGTGTTATAGCTTGAAACGCCGTAATCCGGCTCGCCGTAATACGGCTCGTTGTAGCCGCCCCCGTACTGGCTGGACGGGTCCGGAAAATACTGCTGCGGGCGACCCGGATACTGTTCACCCGAATCGCCCGCACCGAACTGGCGCGTCTGGTTATCCATGCGCCATAAGTTACCGCACCAAGCCTGTAAGTGTTAGAGCACCAAACCGAACACCGGCACAGCGATGAAGTAGGTAGCCAGGGAGATCAGCACCAGGCCGATCAGGTTCAGCCCGACACCGCCCTTGATCATCTCGCCCATCTTGACGTGGCCGGAGGAGTAGGCGATAGCGTTCGGCGGGGTTGCCACCGGCAGCATGAACGCACAGGTTGCGGCCAGCGCAACCGGGATAGCCAGGATCAGGACGTTCATCTCGGTGGACTCGGTCAAACCAATACCCACTGCAACACCGCCCATGATTGGCAGGAAGGTTGCAGCCGTTGCCGTGTTGGAAGTCAGCTCCGTCAGGAACAGCACCAGCGCCGCGACCGCAGCCAACAACAGGAACACCGGCAAGACCGACAGACCCTTGGCCTTCTCACCAATCCACAGGGACAGGCCCGTGGCGGTGAACATGGCGGACAGGCTCAAGCCACCACCGAAGAGCAACAACACGTCCCACGGCATCTCATTGGCGGTCTTCCAGTCCAAGATGCGCTTGCCGTCCTTGCTTGCCGGGACAATGAACATGAGCAGGCCGGCGATAATGCCCACAACTGCATCGTCATACGGGAAGTCCCATCCGAAATGGTTGCGGCCCAACGGGATGAAAATCCAGGTCAGCGCAGCAAGCAAGAAGATGACACCCACGGCAACCTGCGGGAAGGTCCACGACCCAAGCTTCTTCAGCTCAGCGTCAATCAGTTCCTTACCGCCCGGGATCCGGTCAACCTCAGGCTTGAAGACGGTGATGAGCATCCACCACGCAATAAAAGTGAACACGATTGCAACCGGCATACCCACAAGCATCCACTCACCGAAGCCGATGGTGATGCCGTGCGCTTCCTCCATGTAGCCCTTCAGCAGAGCGTTCGGCGGAGTACCAATCAGGGTGCCCAGGGAACCGATAGACGCAGAATATGCAATTGCCAACATCAGGGCGGTGGCGAAACGCTTCTGGTTCTTCATGCCACCCACGGACTCCGCGGTCAATGCCAACACGGAGGTACCGATCGGCAGCATCACCACAGCGGTTGCGGTGTTAGACACCCACATGGACATAAAGCCTGTGGCCAGCATAAAGCCCAAGATGATGCGCTTCGGGCTGGTACCAACCATCTTCACCACGACCAACGCCAGGCGACGGTGCAGGTTCCAACGCTGCAGGCCAAGGGCCATCAGGAAGCCACCCATGAACAGGAAGATAGTGGCGGAAGCGTACGGGGAAGAGACGCTCTTAAACGGCGCAACCCCCATGACCGGGAAGATCGCAAGCGGCAGCAGTGCGGTTGCGGCAAGCGGGATCGCCTCCGTCATCCACCACGCCGCCATAAGGACAGTCGTTGCGGCGACAACGCGCATGGACTGCGCGGAGTACTCCACGCCCTCCTTCGCGCCGGAAGACTGGGCGACAGTGTCAGCCGCTCCTGCTGGGAAGAAGATGTACACCAAGATTGCCAGGACAATACCTGTGAGCAATCCGATGAGTTGGCGGCGCCACTCGCCCGCCTCGGGGCTTGGGGCGCGGTCACCGTCTGACAAGGCGGTGGATTCATGAACTACGGGAGTAGACATCTCGAGTTCCTCTCTGTGACGTCACCTAAAAACGGGAATGACAATTTCCGCATTGCACTTTAACCCCACGTGTTGCCCAACCCAGCGAAACTACCGAAGTGTGACAACTTCTACACCCGAAGTTGGGTAATGCACTCCCTCACACGGTCGAACCACCAGTCACGGGTTGTGTCGGGTGCGCGTAGAGCATGGAGGCGTTCCGGGTCGGGGGTGGTGTGGGTGAGGGGCAACGTGCCGTTGTGAAGCTGACGCTCCGGTGCAACATCCTCCAGGAACAACCGCTGGGTGGCTAGCCCGGCCGCGCGCGATCCGGTGAGCTTCGCCGCCACCAGGCCGGCATCAATTCCTACCGCCGTATCCAGAGCGCTGGCCACGGTGAGCTGCAGGTTCAGCGCTTCAGCCAGCTGCAGCGTCCTTCGAACCCCACCCAGGGGCGCTTGCTTGACCACACCCACGGGAACCACCCCAACCACCCTCCCCGGATCCTCGGCACGGCGAATCGACTCGTCCGCAGCAATCGGCGTGCGCACCTGGTTCTGGACAGCACCGAGCTCCTCGACCGTTTTGCAGGGCTGCTCGATGTATTCAAGCGGGCCGCCTTCGGTGAGTGCACGCTCCGCCTCGACGGCTTCGGCAACACTCCAGCCGCCGTTGGCGTCTACACGAATCGCGGCCTCCGGACGCAGGCGGCGAACTTCGTTGACGCGCATGACGTCATCTTGGAGCGTCTGGCCGGGATCGGCGACCTTGACCTTGAAGGTTTGCACGCCCGGGAAGCGCTCAAGCACGCCTTCGACATCGTGCGGCTGGAGCGCCGGGACCGTGCCGTTGACCGGCACTGCGCCTTCCGCTTCGGGCAGACCCAAGTAGGCGGCTTCCAGCCCGGCGCGCAGCCAGTGCTTCGCTTCCTGCGGCTTGTACTCGGTGAACGGGGAGAACTCGCCCCACCTCTTCGGGCCGTTAATCAGCAGCGCCTCGCGCGTAGTAATGCCGCGGAACTTCACCCGCATCGGCAACGCCACCACGTGGGAGCGCTGCAGGATGTCATCAACGTTTATTTCTTGGATTATTTCCTGGATGTTGAGGGGGTTTTCGGGCAGTTCCATGCGCGCCAGCGTAGCGTGGGTGACCATGAGCGCACCTGAACGCAGCCGGCTGGCACAGCGACTGTTTCCCGACGGCACCGAGCCCGACCCGCGCTTCACCCTTGCCAACGAGCGCACCTTCCTCGCCTGGACGCGCACCTCCCTGGCGTTTTTGGCAGGCGGGGTGGCGTTGGCTGCTTTCGACATTGACGGGTTACACCCCGACTACCAAACCGCTGTCGCCATCCTGGTGATCCTCGGCGGGCTGTGCATCTCCGCCGGAGCCGCAGTGCGCTGGGTGCACGTGGAGCGGGCCATGCGCACTGGCCGACCTCTGCCCGTGCCGGCGATTATCCCGGTGTTGTCCTTCATCGTGTTTGTGTCGCTGGCGGTGACCATTGTGATGGTGGCGGTGTAGGTGTCGCGTTCAGGTAGGTTGCTGCCTGGGCGTTTGCCTTCGCAAGCGCCGCTGCAGGCGCACGAAGATCCCGGCCTGCAGCCGGAGCGCACCTCTATGTCCTGGGCGCGCACAGCGATGGCGATGCTGGTGGTGTCCTTGACGTTGCTGCGCTGGGCAGATGCCTACGGTCCGGCGATTTTCGCGTTGATCTGCGTCCTGGTGGTGTGCGCTATTTACTTAGTGTCCTCTAACCGCGCGGACTACTTGCGGGACGTCCACGGAATCCAAGACGAATCCCTCTCCCCCAACATCGCGCGGGTGATGGTGACGGTCTTTGCCGTCACGCTGTTGGGCTTGGGCGCGGTGGCGTTGGTGCTGACGCGGTAGTTTCGGCCGCCCCGTCGGTTCCCGCCTGCTGGCGGTTCCCGACCAGCTTCGCATTAACCACACCGAAGCCCACGTACCATCACCCTTATGAGCCAGAACCCCCAGGACCCCCAGTACTCCACCGTCAATCCCTTCGACGCCTCCCAGTGGAAGCCGGCAACGAACGATAAGTTCACGGACATCACCTATCACCGCCACGTGGGCACGGAGCGCAAAGACGGCATTGTCCGCATCGCGTTTGACCGCCCGGAGGTGCGCAACGCGTTTCGCCCCCACACTGTGGATGAGTTGTACCGCGCACTGGATCATGCGCGTCGTGACCCGTCCGTGGGCACGATCCTGCTTACCGGCAACGGTCCGTCCGAGAAGGACGGCGGCTGGGCGTTTTGCTCTGGCGGTGACCAGCGCATTCGCGGCCGCTCCGGTTACCAGTACGCAGGTGGCGACACTGCGGACACCGTCGATGAAGCCCGTGTGAAAGCCGAGGGCGGCCGTCTGCACATTCTTGAGGTGCAGCGTCTGATTCGCACGATGCCGAAGGTGGTCATCGCGGTGGTTAACGGTTGGGCGGCTGGCGGCGGCCATTCGTTGCACGTCGTTTGCGACCTCACTATCGCATCGAAGGAGGAGGCACGTTTTAAGCAGACGGACGCGGACGTCGGGTCCTTCGACGCCGGCTACGGGTCCGCCTACCTGGCCAAGATGGTGGGCCAGAAGTTTGCGCGTGAGATTTTCTTCCTGGGCCGCACCTACTCCGCGGAGGAGATGCAGCGGATGGGTGCGGTAAACATCGTGGCTGATCACGCTGAGTTGGAGAACGAGGCGATCCAGGTTGCGCGCGAAATCAACACGAAGTCCCCCACCGCCCAGCGCATGCTGAAGTTCGCGTTCAACCTGGTTGATGACGGCTTGATGGGCCAGCAGGTCTTCGCCGGTGAGGCCACTCGCCTGGCCTATATGACCGATGAGGCTGTGGAGGGCCGCGACTCCTTCCTGCAGAAGCGCCCGCCGAATTGGGACGAGTTCCCCTACTACTATTAGGAGCTTTTTGCTTATCGACGCCCAGCGTTCCCCCAGCCCCAACCGCTAGCCTCACCACATGTTGACTCACAGTATGCCGAACCGAACGATCATCACCGCCGGCACCGCCGCTGCTGTGCTGGCGCTCGCTTCATGCGGTACGCCGGGTCCGCGGACCCGGACGCAGCGGCTACCCCGCCTGCGCCACCACCAGCGTCACCACAGCAACACCTGCGTGACACCTACGCGGATGCCGTCGCCAACCCGGCGCGGTTCTTCCCGGAGCCGCAGCCGGGGCATGACGGCACGTTCCAGTACGCGTTGTTGGACGTGGATGGTGATGCCGTGCCGGAGTTGTTGGTGAGTGAGGGTGGTACGGGAGAACGCAGAGTAGCAATAGCCCTAGCAACCGGGGAGCAGGCCACAAGCACGCTTGCGGACGGCGAGGGGACGCTCCTTTTTTCCAACGGGATGTACCCGGGTTTGGAGGAGTACCGCTTCGGCGAGACCACGGCGACCATCACGCAGTACGAGCTGCGCGGCGGGCGCGTGGAGCAGGTCCGCGGGCCGACGGAGACGGTTGTTGGCAACCCGCTAGATGAATTCAATGTGATCAGCTGGCTGCCCACCACCGACCCCAGCGCGCTGAACACGCTGGATACCTTGGCAAACACCGACCCGCTGGCGCAGCCCCTGGCTGGCAGTTTTCGCCAGTACTCTATCGAACGCGACTGGCGTGGCGACAGCTTCAACGTGGAGATCGCCTACCCCAACGTGACCTACCCAGAGTTGGGCTGCCGCGGCACACTCGAACCGACGCCACCCGGCCACACGGGCCAGGCCGGATTCGTCGAGCACATCACCGAAGGTACCTGCGACGACGGCGGCACATGGCATTTGCTTCTCGACGCTGCGTCGCTCCAAGCCGGCACCCCCGCCATCTATAAGGCGCGCTATGTGGCGCCGGATGGCCGCTACGTCGCAGACGGCGGGTTCAGGTAGCTGGTGGGCCTAAGATCGAAGCATCATGGTCCTTGAAGTAGACGTCAACTCACAGCGACTTGCTCGCACCTTGTTTAGCCACCCTGGTGGGTTCGTCCTTCTCATGCGCGATGACTCGGAGGACACCAATGCTGTGATGCGCCGCTTGCAAGAGCAGATCCCGCCGGATGCGCTTCGCGTGATCACGCCGAGCACCATTCCGCTCCCCCAGTTCGGTGGCTACACAGCCCCAAGGCGCTGTGTACCTCCTCCGGGATATCGATCAATGCGACCGCAACGCGCTGACGGGATTTGTTGACTCCCTTGCGGCAACCGATGCCTTCTTCATTGCGGCGGGCACGCAAGAGTGGGCGCGCAAACTGGCGTCTGTAGAGGTGAAACTCGACGCTCTCCCTCAACCGCCACAGCCAGCACAGCCGACGCAGACAACAACCACCGCACAGGCACCACACGGGACGGATCCGATAGCGGAGGCGGAGAAGGCCCTGTACGGCGGGTTTGTGGGGGTGGCGGGTGATTGGTTGGGCGTGGCGTCGATAAGCAAGAAGCGCACACAGCTTGCAATCATGACTGCAGTGGCTGACTGGGACATCGAGGGGCTGCGAAAGGTTGCATTCGGCGACACCGCCAGCGACCTTGCCCCCGCCATGCTTGAGATTGTGCAGCATTTTGCCGAAGCGGCGAGCGGCGCTTCCCTTTCCCAGCACCTGGCCACCTTGCCGGTGGCTCCAGAGACGGACTTCTTCACGGGTTTTATGCACCTGGCCAATGACGATATTCCGCGGGCCCTCAACCACTTGAGGCCGCGTCCCGGCGAAAGCGCCCATGGCCAAGCTCTGGAAGACGCCGCTGTACGCGCGCGCCCAATTTGTGGCAGGCCACTGGACCGATGCCAAGCACACAGTGGAACACGGTCTGCTCCTAGCTGAAAGCAACGAAGCTCGCCTTGTAGAGCCACTCCTCTTATGGACGGGAGCCTACATCGCAGCTTTGGAAGGCAAGCAGAGCCTAGCGGAGCATTATTTGCGACGCAGCGCCCCCGGCGCCGACGCCTTCACCATCCAACAACTGCCATCGCTGATGGCCAACATGGTGATCGCCGCGCAGCTCAGCGACATTCCAACAGCGCTGAAAGCTGGGGAAAACTTGGCTAGGACCGCGAAGCGGATTTTTCCGCGGCCGGAGTTTTGGCCGCGGGAGGACGTCTACGCATCAAGCCTGATTCGCGCGGGCCACCTCGACGAGGCTGAACAGGTCCTAGCCCCGGCGCTGGATGATAGCGCTCGGGAGGTTTCGCTTTCCGTGCGCGCGAAGTACTCAATCCCGATGGCAAGCATTGATCTTCGCCGCCAGCACGCCACCGCGGCGTTTTCCGCTTTTGAGGATGCGGTGGAGATGCTCCGGGACGCCGGCATGCCCGCGTACTACGCCCGCTCCCTGTATGAGTACGGGCTGGCAGAGCTGAGGTATGGGCGCAGGAATAAAGCCGCCGAGATTATGCATCTGGCGGCTGAACTCTACGGGTCGATGGGGGCTTGGGCGATGCTGCGACGCTGCCAAGCGGAACAGCAGATCACTACAGCCGAAAACCCAGCCTTAACGCTTTTGACAGCGCACGAGAGGGAAATCGCTCACATGGCAGCCAGCGGTGAAACCAACAGTGGCATTGCCCGGCAGCTAAACCTGTCAACAAAAACTATTGAGTACCACTTGACCCGCGTGTACAAGAAGCTCGGCGTAAACCGCAGGGCAGACCTGGGGTCCGCCCTGCGATCAATTCCTTAACGCTTGGCGCCCTCTCGGTCGATGACTGCCAGCGGCTTGGTCCGCACGGAATGGAACCAGTCAAACACCGCAATCATCATTAAAAACCGGAATACCCACGTGCCTTTTCTGGGCGTGGGGTGTCAATAAGGTTGTAAAAACTCAACGAGTGGACCTGACCCCTGTTTGGTAGACACCTCTGAT
>NZ_KV786272.1 GCF_001806875.1 Corynebacterium sp. HMSC29G08 | reverse complement strand
GAACCCGCTGGATCCGAACGACAAACCGAAGGATAAGCCGACCACCCCGATTGCGGATACGGTTACTCCGGATTGGAAGGACCAGACCACCAAGCCGGGTACGCCGGTAGACGTGCCGAATGAAGGCGAGAAGCTGCCTGAGGGCTCCAAGGTCGATGTCCCAGAAAACATCCAGGACTGGAAGATCGAGGTTAAGCCTGACGGTGAGACCATCACCGTCACCCCGCCTGCTGACGCGAAGCCGGGCGATAAGGTCACCATTCCAGTAGAGGTTACCTACCCGGATGGCTCGAAGGACACTGACGAGTTCACGGTGACCGTGGGCCAGCCGGATGAGAAGCCGAACTGGGACGACAAGACCACGTGGCCGGGTACGCCGGTGGATGTGCCGAATACCGGTGCAGACGTTCCGGAAGGCGCAACCGTTGAGGTTGACGGCCCAGGCACCGCTGAACTGAAGCCGGACGGCACCATCACGGTGACGCCGAACAAGGACGCGAAGCCGGGTGACAAGATCGTCGTCACTGTGAAGGACAAGGACGGCAACGAGATCGACACCGTCACGGTGACCGTCGTTGAGAAGCCGAACTGGGACGACACGGACACCTGGCCGGATACGCCGGTGGATGTGCCGAACACTGGTGGCAAGGTTCCTGCAGGCGCAACCGTTGAGGTTGACGGCCCAGGCACCGCTGAACTGAAGCCGGACGGCACCATCACGGTGACGCCGAACAAGGACGCGAAGCCGGGCGACAAGATCAAGGTCACTGTCAAGGACAAGGACGGCAACGACATCGACACCACCACGGTGACGATTGTTGAAAAGCCGAACTGGGACGACACGACCGCGAAGCCGGGTGAGGAAAAGACCATTCCGAACACTGGTGGCAAGGTTCCGGAAGGTGCAACCGTTGATGTCAAGGGCCCAGGTTCCGCGAAACTGAACCCGGACGGCTCTCTCACGGTGACGCCGAACAAGGACGCGAAGCCAGGTGACAAGATCGTCGTCACGGTCAAGGACAAGGACGGCACGGTCATTGACACCGTCACGGTTACTGTCGCTAAGCCGGATGGCAGCAGCCACTCCAGCCTGACCAATGATGAGCGTCAGCGCTGCATCGCCACTTCCCTGGGCTTCGGTCTGCCGCTGGCAGCACTGGTCCCGCTGGGCCTGGCGCTGCGGATGAACATCCCTGGCCTGACCCCGGTTGTAGATGAGCTGTCCCTGCAGATCCAGTCTGTGAACAATGATCTGCAGCGCAACCTCAACATCTTCAACCCGCAGGCGGCACGCACCGCGCAGGAGATTGACATTCGTCTGCGTTCCTTCGGCATCGACTTGGCTACCGCAGGTGCTGGCCTGCTGGCACTGCTGGCTGGCATTGCAACGATCTCTGCAATCGCATCCGCGTGTACGCCGGGTGATGGTTCCTCCATCGAGGACATCGAAAACGGCAAGGCGAAGGCGAACTCCAGCTTGAAGGGCTCCAGCGGTTCTTCGGAGCCGGGCTCTTCCGCAGAGAGCAGCAAGAAGTAAGGGAACTAGACACGAAAATCTAGCGCCCCGTTGATACGGGGCGCCCCCTTCCCGGTCGTAGCTAGGCCTTGGCACTCAAGGCCTGGCGGCGGCCGGGTTTTGCTTTGCCCGGATACCCTGTAACCCTGGCCTGTGAAGCTGGATGAAGCATTGGACAGATTCCGGTTTGCTGGGAGTTTGGGGGTAGACTACCTATGGTTTATTGCCACCGCATAAGGAGTGCACTATGACGGCCGTAATCATTGTGGGAGCCCAATGGGGCGACGAAGGGAAGGGCAAAGCTACCGACATTCTCGGGGGGCACGTTGACTACGTGGTCAAACCCAACGGCGGAAACAACGCAGGGCACACGGTGGTAGTCGGTGGGGAGAAGTATGAGTTGAAGCTGCTGCCGGCGGGTGTGCTCTCAGATAACGCAACGCCGATTCTGGGCAATGGTGTTGTGGTCAACCTTGAGGCGCTGTTTGAAGAGATCGACGGGCTTGAGGCGCGTGGCGCCGATGCCTCGCGGCTGTGTATTTCGGGGAATGCACACATGGTGGCGCCGTATCACCAGACGTTGGATCGGGTGCAGGAGCGTTTCTTAGGCAAACGCGCCATTGGTACCACTGGCCGCGGGATTGGCCCAACCTATGCGGATAAGGTGGCGCGCGTGGGCCTGCGCGTGCAGGACATTTTTGATGAGTCCATTTTGCGCCAGAAGATTGAGTCGGCGCTGGATGTGAAAAATCAGATGCTGGTGAAGATGTATAACCGTCGCGCCATTTCGGTGGATGAGACGATGGAGTACTTCCTGCACTACGCGGATCGGCTCAAACCGATGGTGATTGATGCGGAGTACGTGCTCAATTGCGCGTTGGATGAGGGCAAACGTGTGCTTATGGAGGGCGGCCAGGCCACCATGCTTGACGTGGATCACGGCACGTATCCGTTTGTCACCTCCTCGAACCCGACTGCGGGTGGCGCGTGTGTGGGTGCGGGTATTGGGCCGACGCGGATTACGGCGGTGCTGGGCATTATTAAGGCATATACCACGCGAGTTGGGGCGGGTCCGTTTCCAACGGAGCTGTTTGATAAGTGGGGCGACTACCTCCAAGAGGTTGGTGGTGAGGTGGGGGTGAACACTGGCCGGAAGCGTCGTACTGGCTGGTATGACTCGGTAATTGCTAGATACGCAAGCCGGGTCAATGGGTTCACGGACCTGTTTTTGACCAAGCTGGATGTGCTGACGGGTATTGGTGAAATCCCGATTTGTGTGGCCTATGACGTAGATGGTGTCCGCTACGATGAGATGCCGTTGACCCAGTCGCAGTTCCACCACGCGGAGCCGATCTATGAAACGATGCCGGCGTGGGATGAAGACATCACGCAGTGCCGCACGTTTGCTGAGCTGCCGGCAAAGGCGCAGGATTACGTGCTGCGTTTAGAGGAGCTTTCGGGCGCGCCCATGTCCTACATTGGGGTTGGTCCGGGCAGGGATCAGACCATTGTTCGCAATGATGTGCTGGCTAGGTAGGCCGTGAGCGTGCGCAACATCCAGGTCCTTGGTTCCGGTCCGGCGGCAAGGGAGCTTGAGGCTGCTTATCAGCGGCTCGGAGCCACCGTCGAACGCACCCCCTCCCTGAGCCCGGGTTCATTGGAGACGACTGGCGCCGGCGCCGACACGGACATGGTTGTC
Organism: Corynebacterium sp. HMSC29G08; assembly: GCF_001806875.1. GTDB lineage: Bacteria > Actinomycetota > Actinomycetes > Mycobacteriales > Mycobacteriaceae > Corynebacterium. Next base: position 58,875 of record NZ_KV786272.1, on the reverse strand, counting down.
ATTGGCGGCGCGGTGGATGCCGCCACCCTTGATGCCCTTAAGCACAGCGGTGTTGCGGTGGCGCCGTCCACCCAGGCGTGCAGCGTTGCTTTTGATCGGGCGGCGCTGCGTAGGAAAGCCACGGAGGAGCTCGGGTTGCCCACGTTGGCCTACGAGTACGCCGCTGATCTGGCGGGTCTGGAGCAGGCGGTTGCAACCATTGGGTACCCGTGTGTGATCAAGCACGGGCGCACCAATGTGGTGTTGCACGACGCTGACGCAGGGATGGATTTGGCAGGGGTGCCCACCCCGGCGCTGGTGGAGCGCTACATCGAGTTTGACTATGAGGTCACCATTCTCACGGCGCGTTCCATCGACCCGGCTACCGGTGAGTTGGCCACGTGGTTTTGTGAGCCTTTGGGCACCCACCATGATGCTGGGGGTGGGTTGGTTGAGGTGTGGCAGCCGGCGTCGATAAGCGAAGCAGCGATGGGCAGCGCACGATCCATCGCGGCACGTATTACCTCCGCCCTGGATTGCCTGGGCCTGTTTGCCATTGAGCTGTTTATGGACGGCGAGGAGGTGTACTTCTCCCAAGCGCACCCGGTGCTGGGGTGGGACGGCATGTTGACCTCTCTGACGCAGCGCAGGGACCAGTTTGAGCTGTTTGCGCGCGCTTCGCTTGGTTTGCCTATAGACGTCACGTTGACCACCCCCGGCGCCTGCCAATTCATCACCCTCCCGGAAGGGGTGACGGTTCAAGCGCTGGCGCGAGCACTGGCGGTGGAGGAGACCTCCGTTGAAGTACTTGGCACTGCTGACGGCGACGTGGTGGTGCGCTCCAGCGCGGAGACCGTCGATGAGGCGCGCCAGCGGGCGGCGCAGGCGGTACAGGCGCTGAAAAATTCCCCACCGATCTAGGCCCCCAGCAAGGCGGTGCGCCGCGAAACTTGCGCCGCTAAACTGGGAGGCGTTTGTAAAAGCCTGAGTGCAAAACTCGGTACAAAGGCTCCCCAGAGAAAGGTGTTTCGATGACGCAAGGAACCTCACTGCTGCTCACCCCTGTAAACCGCTCTCTTGAAGGGGTCGACCTTGACGCGCTAGCCACCCAGCGCGGTCTCACAATCGCCCAGGTCAACAGCGAGGATTTGGCACAGGCCTATGCCGCAGGACTGGAGGCGCTGCGCACCACAAGCGGCGGAGTGCTGTTTGTTGGCACGGGGGATTACGCCTTTGACGCTGAGGTGGCGGCGGCGCTCGGCGTGCCGGTGCTGCTGCTGGCGCACGACGAGCGTGCGGGGGCCCTTGCCAAACGCCGCGTGGATGAAGGCGGCGGCGTTGCCGAAGTGGTCACGGCCGACAACCTGGGCAGCGTGGCACTTAGCCCGGCCGCCCCGGTGATGTCGCCCGCGGTGTTTGAAACCTGGCTGCTAGAGCAGGCGAAGTCCCACCAGTCGCACATCGTGCTGCCGGAGGGCGAAGACGACAGGATTTTGCAGGCGGCGGATCAACTGCTGGCCAAAAACATTGCCAAACTGACCATCCTGGGCAACCCGGTAGACATTGAGCAGCGCGCCCAACAACTGGGCCTCGACCTGTCCAAGGCCACGGTGCTACACCACCTAGAGTCTGATCTTTTGGAGCAGTTCGCCGAAGACTTTGCGCAGTTGCGTAAATCCAAGGGCGTCACTGTAGATGAAGCGCGCGAAACCATGAAGGACATTTCCTACTTTGCCACCATGATGGTGCACAAGGGGCTTGCGGACGGCATGGTATCCGGTGCTGCGCACACCACGGCGCACACCATCAAACCGTCGTTCCAGATCATCAAAACCGCGCCCGGGTCTTCCGTGGTGTCCTCGGTATTTTTGATGGTGCTCAACGGCAAGGTGTGGGCGTTTGGAGACTGCGCGGTAAACCCCAACCCCACCGCCGAGCAGCTCGGGGAGATCGCGGTGGCATCCGCACGCACTGCCTCCCAGTTTGGTCTGGACCCGAAGGTGGCAATGCTGTCCTACTCCACGGGCACCTCCGGCAGCGGCCCGGATGTGGACCGTGCCGTCGCGGCCGTCGCTGCGGCACGCAGCGCCGATCCCGCCCTGTGCGTGGATGGCCCCCTGCAGTTCGACGCAGCCTGCGACCCTGGTGTTGCCGCGAAGAAAGCCCCCGACTCACCAGTGGCGGGTAAAGCAAACGTGTTCATCTTCCCCGACCTTGAAGCCGGCAACGCCGGGTACAAGATCGCGCAGCGCACTGGCGGCGCACTCGCGGTCGGTCCGGTGCTGCAGGGCCTGAACAAGCCGGTCAATGACCTCTCCCGGGGCGCTACCGTGCCCGACATTGTCAACACCGTAGCCATCACGGCGATCCAGGCAGGTGCATGATTGTGAGCTACGTCCTTGTTATTAACTCCGGGTCTTCCTCGCTGAAGTTCCAGATCGTCGACCCCACCGCTACCGCAGCTGACCCCCCGTTTGTCTCGGGCCTGGTGGAACAAATTGGTGAGCCCCAGGGCCGCCTCACCGTCAAACATGGCGAAGACAAATGGGTAGTCCAACGCGATATTCCCACCCACACGGTGGGCTTGCGCGAAGCGTTTAAGCTTCTAGACTCCAAGGGGGTCGGACCCACCCAACTCGAACTAACCGCAGTTGGCCACCGTGTAGTCCACGGCGGCATGGTCTTTTCTGAACCCGAGTTGATTGTGGACCAAGTGGTGGAGATGATCCGCTCCCTTATCCCACTTGCGCCACTGCATAATCCGGCCAACATCGACGGCATCGAAGTCGCCCGCGAACTGCTGCCGGACATCCCGCACGTTGCCGTGTTTGACACCGGATTCTTCCGCAACCTGCCACCCGCTGCGGCACTGTACGCCATCAACGCCGAAGTGGCGCAGCGCAACCTGATCCGCCGCTACGGCTTCCACGGCACCTCCCACGAATTCGTCTCCTCTCAAGTGCCGGCGCTCATTGGGCGCGACCCGCACCACACCCGCCAAATCGTGCTCCACCTTGGCAACGGCGCCTCGGCCTCCGCGGTGGAAAACGGCCACGCCATTGACACCTCCATGGGGCTGACCCCGCTGGCCGGCCTGGTCATGGGCACCCGTTCCGGCGACATTGACCCCGGCATCATCTTTCACTTGGTGCGCGAGGGCGGCATGACTATCGACGAAATCGACAACCTCCTCAACCGCCAATCCGGAGTCAAAGGCCTCGCTGGTGTCAACGACTTCCGCGAACTGCGCGCCATGATTGACAATGAGAACGAAGACGCCTGGCTGGCATACAACGTCTACATCAACCAGTTGCGACGCTTCATCGGCGCCTACATGATCGCCCTGGGCCGTGTGGACGCCATCACGTTCACCGCCGGCGTCGGCGAAAACGACAAGTTCGTACGCGCCGACGCGCTGGACACCATGGAAAACTTCGGCGTGGAAATCGATCCGGAGCGTAACAGCCTGCCCAACGACGGCCCGCGCATCATCTCCACCGACGCCTCCCGCGTCAAAGTGCTCGTGGTGCCAACGAACGAGGAGCTCGCGATCGCGCAAAAAGCCGCTGCCGTCGCGGCGCGCTACGCCTAGCGCGCCCCGTCGTTGCTCTGCGCTACCCCGCGCTGCGCTGCGCTGCGCCTAGCGCGCCCCGTCGTTGCTCTGCGCTACCCTGCGCTACGCCTAGCGCACACCGCGCGCCCCGCGCTGCCCCGCCGCTGCTAAAAAGGCGCAACAGTTGCCGTCAACGCCACCGATCATACGCATACCGAAACGATCCCAGCCGAGTAGTGGACTACGTCCTCGGCCGCGTCGGGTGAAGGGGCGAGGCGACCCCTCCAGAACACAGATATGCATACCTCGATATGCATACCTGCAGGTCGCGGACCATTTTCATTAACGGGGCCGTTATTGAAAAAACGCTCTGACCATTGCCTATGCATATCGACGTATGCATATCTGTTGAGATCGACGGCCGAACCGACCTGGCCCATGTCTGACCGACCTGGCTCATGTCTGACCGACCTGGCCAAAAGGTCGAGGCTCGGCGAGCGGGGTGCTCAAACCCCAAACCCCAAACCCCAAACCCCAAACCCCAACCCCAAACCCCGAAGCGCTAGAACCACGTGGCGGGGCGGACTTTGTTCGCCATGTCTACCAGCGCGTAGCGGTGCTTTGCATAGGGCGCCACGCGTGCCTGCTCTCGCAGCGTCAGTGCAAGGCCGCGGCGAAGGCCCCGTAACGTGAAGTCATACTCGAACAATTGTTTGCCGGACGCCGCGGTGGCCACGTCGTTGTCACGCAAAAATGTCAACGCCGCACGCAGCACGAAGATCTTCACCTGCAGGAAACGCGGCTCCGTATTCGGGATCTCCTCAAGTCGGCGCGCCGCCGCCCGGATCCGAGACTCCGTGAGCTCACGGTTTACCAGGCACAAAATCGCAGTCAAGGACGCCATCCGGTTGTGCCGCGAAGACTGTGGCACCTTATCCAACGCAGCAACCGCAAGCTCCACCTCCCCCTCGTGCATCAGTTGGCGCGCCAACCCAAACGCGGACGACACCGTCGTCGGGTTCGCCGCCCACACCAACGCATATAAACGCATGGCGTGGAAGCGAAGCATCGCGGGGTCATCCGCAACCATCGTCCAGGTGGGATCGAGCAAGCCGTCTTGGGTGAGGTTGTGGAAGAAGGACGTCGGGACGTCTGCAAGCGAAGTGCTCAACCCCGCACTCGCACGCGCCAACACGTCATCCAGCATTTCGGTGGTGTTCTCCCCGGAACGCTGCAGCAGCAACTCATCGGTGGCGGCAAGGGCAAGCTTCGGCGCGGCCTCACCAGGCAGGATCTCCAACACCGCAGAGAAGTCCCGCTGCGCCGCCACGAAATCCTCCTGCAGCAAATCCACCACGCCGGAGTACCAGTAGTAGCGCCAATTACGCCCGTAACGCTCATCCAGAGAGGACAACCAGTTGGACGCCTGCCCCGTCAACCCCAAGTCCAACATGCTGCGAACCACACCGAAGGGGATTTCCATGGACTCTTCGTACTGCGGGGTCCGCATCGCCTGGCGCAACATCTCAAGCGTTTCCTGCGGCTCCGCGTAGGAGGAACCCTGCAACATGGCAGCACCCACATCGTGGCGGTCGATAAGCGGGGAAGGCAGTGCAGCGACTACTTCGGGTGGTGTGATTTCGACGGTGCGCGTGATGCCGTCGATAAGCTGGTCAGTGTGAAACACCAAGTGCTTGGTGCCGAAGGTGGTTCTCTGCGGGGAGAACAGCGAATGCTGGGCGGGAAAGGTCACCCGGTCGCGGATGGCCAGCACCTCACGCAACACGCCAAGAAGCTGCAGCTCCATCGCGTGGGCGGAGTGGAAGCGGCGCTCCGGGTCCAGATCGCACGCGCGCGCAAGCACCCGGTACAGCGAGGTATAGCGGCGAAACAGTGGCTCATCGGTGGGTGATGGGATGCCGTGCTCAAACACGCCATCGGTAGACGGCAGGTCAATCACCAACGCCGCAAGCGTGCGCCCCACGGTGTAAATGTCCGACTCAATCGACGGGCCATCACTTGCCACCTCCGGCGCCTGGAAGCCACGCGTGCCATAGATGTAGCCGTACGCACCGATACCGGAGACTGCACCCAGGTCAATCAGTTTGACCTGGTCCTCGGTGACAATCACGTTGTCCGGCTTCAAATCGTTATACACCACCCCGCGGCTGTGCAGGTACCCCAGCGCCGGCAACACCTCAAGTATGTAGGCAATCGCCACGTCCGGCTCCAGCGGTGCCTTGCGCTGGCTGCGTAACGACGGCCCACCCACATACTCCATCACAATAAACCCACCCGGAACCCGTGGATCATCGATGAAGTTGAAAATCTTCACAATCCCTGGGTGCGTAATATCCGCCAGGAATTCCCGCTCCGCGGCGGCTGCCGCCGCCTCGTCCGCATTCGTCGTGGAATGCAGACCTTTGAGCACCACCACACGCCCTGCCACGAAGTGGTCTTGCGCCAAGTAGATCCAGCCCATGCCGCCGTGGGCAATAACGCCCATGATCTCGTACTGGTTTGCCACCATGTCACCCGGTTTCAGCGCTGGGGGAGCGGCCTTCGTATCCTCCGGGTTGATCAGTGACTCCGACGGGACCGTCGGTGTCACCCACGGCAACTCCACCATGCCGTCCGCCACCATGCGGCTGGCGCGCCGGGCCCCACGACGCTCACGGAACGTATCCAACGCTTTGAGCCTTGAGCGCTGGCTCTCCATCTCCTTGAGCAGACCAGCCATGTCGCCGAGAGGTTCGTCGTGGAAGTCATCGTCATCATCCGCGAACGGGTCGAAGGCAACGGCTTCCGTGCCTGGATACTCAGCCGGCTCAGCCTGCTCATCGTCATCATCGGCGAACGGGTCGAAGTGCACCGCCTGCGTCGGCTCTGCAAGTGGCTCCTCGTGTCCGTTTTCATGCGTGCCGGTCCCCGGCTCTGCATGTTGCTGGTTGCTCACTACGTTTCACCCTCCTCCGCGTACATCTGCCGCGGTAGCCAAGACTCTGCAAGGGAAGTGCGTAGCCATTGGTTGTACATGTGGGTCCAGGTGCCGTCGCTACGCAAGCGCTCAATCGTGAAATTGACCTGACGCACCACATCATCATGGCCCAGACCCACGCCCACGGCGTAACGCTGCTCCGCAAGACGCTCCGGGAAAATCTCCATCAGCGGGTCCTGGGCGACCATGCCGGCGAGCAACGTGTCATCTCCAATCACCGCAAACGCCTGGTACTGCTGCAGCGCCATCAAACAATCCGACCAGGAACGGGTGCGCAGCACCTCAGAGCCCGGCACCTTCTCACGCACCAGGTTCAGCAGGTTCGTGCCGTCAACCACACACACCGTTTTCCCCGGCAAATCCTCCAGACTCTTCACGTCACTGTCGCGCGGCGCGAGCATCCTTACATATGACGTGAGATACGGCGTGGAAAACGACACCATTTCCGCACGATCCGGTGTGACCGACATCGTCCGAATCACAATGTCCACATCGCCTGAGCGCAGCGCCTCCGCGCGCGAGGCGGATTCCACGAAACGGAACTCCACGTGATCCGGGCTGCCGAACACGTCACGGGCAATCTCACGCGCCAGGTCCACCTCAAAGCCGCGCATCTCGCCTGCTGAGGGATCACGGTAACTCAACAAATACTGCGACTGATCCACACCGACCAACACACGGCCGCGTTCACGAATGCGCTGCATGTTCGGACCGTCGCGCTGCTCCTGTGTCCCGGGGCGCAGCGAACCCGGCCATCCCCACTCGTCAGGCGTGGAAGCGTACTCGCCGTCCGGCTCAACACCCGGCGGGTCCAGGAACGCGCCCGGTGGGAGCAGCGGCTCACGCGTGGGCAACGGCGGATCGCCCGCGGGCGGGGGTGGGGGGCTTGTGCAGGCGGTTGCCATGACGGCAACTGTTGCACAAGCGGAAAAGACAAGAGGAATGCGCTTCATCGGTAGTACTCCCCAAGCCGGGGGCGAATACCCGCCCAAATGCACGCAACCGTAAACAACGTCAACCCCGCCACCGCGGTAGACACCAGCCTCGTCGCATCCAAGGACGCGTTGATGAACTCACGCGTATTCTCACGGGAGAAGTTAATCAACTGCTGCAGCTGCTCATCTAAATCCGCATACGCGGTGCTGCCGTTGACTAGGTCGATGGCGGTGGTAAAACGGCCGTCGGCAAGCAAACGCTCCAGCTCAGCGTGCTCCTGCGACCAGGCGGATAGCGCTCCGCGCGCTGGGTCCACCTCCGCGCCAAGCGACTCCGCCGCATCCAACGCGTCGCGAATATGCTCGCCGGTCAGCGCGAAGCTTTGCGAGGCCCTAGTCACCGACCGCCTCGACAACAACGCCAACGTCTCATCCGTGCGGGTCTCCTGGGCCTCAATACGCGCCCGCGCCAGCTGCTGCCAGGGATCTGCCGCGCTCTCAAAACCCACCGCGCCGGACTCCCACGCCTGGTAGTTGGCCGCACCGACCCACCCGATCGCAATCACAATCGCTGCCGTTCCCGCCACGAACCCCTTGTTCAAGCGGCGGCGGAACACGCGCCACAGCGCCCACTGCGCCGCCAGCAAAAACCCAAGCGCCGCAAACAGACCACTGAGCGGCACCCACTGCGGCGCGGACAGACGCCGCATCTCACGCGCCACCTCCTCCTGCGTCAGCTGCGAGAGCCGATCCGCTTTCAGCAGCATCCCGTCACGCATCACGGAACTGGCCTGTGTCATGTACGCCACACCCACCGGGTTACCAATGCGCTGATTCACCTTCGCGCGCTCCATCAAACCGGTGTAAACAGGCAGGTCGCGCTGAATATCGGTGACGTGTTTGGTGATGGTCGTGCGCGTGGCCTCCGCGCCCGCGCCACCGCCGACAGTGGTCACCGCGCCCTCATGAATATCGGCAGCAGTGGCGGCCGCGCGATCAATACTCGCCGCGTACGCCTCCATCTGCTCCTTTGACAGAAGGCCGGGCTGCACGAACGCGTTGGTGGAAATCGTGTCCGCCTGGCTCAGGCTGTTGTACAACAGGTGCGCCGAATGCGCCATCGGCTCCGTGGAGGTAATCAGCGTGTCCAGCGCCCGTTGCCGGGCCGCAATGGACTGGCTCATGGAAAAACCGGCCGCGAGTAGCGCCAACGTTAGCACCAGCATCATCGCCACCAGCCGCCCCGGAGTGGATGCCAGCCCCGCCGGAATACGCACCAGTTGAAAGCGCCGCCGCGTTGCGGTCTCGGCGCTATCAAGCCAGGCATCGTCGAACATTCCCCAAGAATATTACAGTGGGGCTCATGCTTGGCGACGGAAACGGCTGGGTCCACCACCACAACCACAAATTCTGGGGCCTCTATGGTGCCGCAGGGCTCTTTTTGCTTGCCGACGACCACGTGCTCCTCCAACACCGCGCCCCCTGGACCGCAGACGGCGACACCTGGGGCATCCCCGGTGGCGCCTGCGACTCCCACGAAACTGCCGCCGAAGCCGCGTTGCGCGAAACGGTAGAGGAGTGCGGCATCGATCCTTCGCTGGTCACCGTTGTAGAAAGCGTGGTTACGTTCGAGGTGCCGGGGTGGAGTTACACCACCGTGATCGCTTCGGCGGAATCTCGCTTGCCCTTCGCCGCGAATGAGGAGAGCGTGGAGCTGCGCTGGGTCCCGCTCGGGGAGCTCGCTCAGTCTGGCTCCGGTGGAGCGGCGCTGCCGCTGCACCCCGGTTTCGCCGCCTCGCTGCCAACAGTTCTGGCGCGCGTGGGGCATACTATTGCGCATGATTGAAGTACAAGGCCTGACAAAGCGCTACGGCGCAGTCACCGCCGTGGAAGACCTGACCTTCAGCGTCCAACCCGGTCACGTCACCGGCTTTTTGGGCCCGAACGGTGCAGGTAAATCCACCACGATGCGCATGATTCTCGGCCTAGACAAGCCGACTGCGGGCACGGCGTTCATCGACGGCGCGCCCTATTCCGCCCTTGCCAACCCCACCCGCAAGGTGGGCGCACTGTTGGACGCCAAGGGTGTGCACCCGAACCGCTCCGCGCGTGCGACTCTGTTGTGGCAGGCGCAGGCGGCGGGGTTGCCTGCCTCACGCGTTGATGAGGTGCTCTCGCTGGTTGGCCTTTCTCAGGCTGCTGGTAAGCGTGTTGGCGGCTTTTCGCTTGGTATGAGCCAGCGCCTCGGCATCGCGGCGGCGCTGCTTGGAGACCCCGAAATTCTCATCCTCGACGAACCCGTCAACGGCCTCGACCCCGAAGGCATCCGCTGGGTCCGCGGCCTATTGAAGTCCTTTGCCGCCGAAGGCCGCACCGTGCTCGTGTCCTCGCACCTTTTGGCAGAGATGGCGCAAACCGCAGACCACCTCATCGTCATTGGCAAGGGCAAGCTCGTTGCCGATACTTCCGTTGCTGAGTTCATCCGCGGTAACTCTGCGGTGGTGACGGTGGTGAGGGTTGGCGGGGGCGTCGATAAGCAAAAGCTCCTTGGGGTGCTCAATGAGTACACCGAGACTATCGACGCCGACGGGCGCCCAACCATCGAAGTGCCCAACATGACCAGCGACGAGGTCGGTGCGGCGGCATTTGCAGCCGGCGTGCAACTGGCCGAGCTGAGCGAGCGACGCGCCTCGCTCGAAGACGCCTACATGCAATCCACCGAAGGCCACACCCAATACGCTGCTTCTGCTTCTGCTCTGGAGGGTCCTCATGCTTAATCTTCTGCCTGCCGAATGGACCAAACTACGCACCACCGCCGCCTTCTGGTGGACCTCCGGGCTGACCGTGCTGATCGCCGCCGGCTACGGGGCGCTGTTCGCGTGGACCGCGCGCTTGGGCACCATCCCCTATGTTCCCCTGACCGTGATCGCCACGGTGTCGCTGACCAGCATCATCGTGATGATCGTGCAGCAATCCATGGTGGTGACCACCGAATACCGCTTCGGCCTCCCCGCCACCAACTTCCGCATCGCGCCACAGCGCTGGAAAGTAGCCGCAGCGAAAGTGGTGCTCGGCGCTGTGCTGGCGGCTGTGGTGTGCGCCGTGGCGCTGGCGGCGGCGCTGACGCTTGCAGATCTCACCGCACCCGTCTCCGCCAACTGGCCCACCAACTCCGCCACGCAACGCGCCATGTGGGCCGTGCCGCTGGGGATGGCGCTGGTAAGCCTGTTCGTACAGGGCATCGGCTGGATCGTGCGCAACACCGCCGGCACCGTGGTCATTGGCATGGCGCTGCTGCTAGTGCTGGAATCCATCGTTAGCATGATCCCAAACATTGGCGCTGACCTGGTCAAATTCATGCCGTTTGGCAACATCATCGCGTTCATGACCAACCAGCCGACCCCCTACTGGGACTCCGTCTGGCCCGGCTTCGGCGTATTCGCCGTGTGGGCCATTGTTGTCTGGGGTGTTGGCGTGGCGTTGACCGCGGCGCGCGACGCCTAAGGTTCCCTTGTTTCGTGTCCATTAAAGTGGACACGAAATGGGTTCCCACCAGCGCGTTTAGCGGCTACCAATAAAAGGCGTGAACCAAAACAATCATCTTCATGCCTTGACCACCAAACTCGTGCGGCACGTTTCCTCCACCGATGCGGCGCTGCACGCAAAATTAGACACCGCGCAGATGCACGAAATTGCGCATCGCATTTACGTAGACACCGCTGACTACCAGCAGTTAAAACGCTACGAGAAAGAGTTCTTGCGCACCTACGCCGCCGGCTTAAGCAGCCGCCGCGCGGTACTGGTCGGCCGTTCCGCCGCACGCCTCCAGGGAATGTGGGTGATGAAAACCCCCAACGAACAGGTGGAATTAGCGCTGCCCGGTGGTCGCCCATCGGCCAAAAGTCGCTGGTTCGACGGCCACAGCTATGTGCAGCTTCCGCTTATCGACGCCGACGTCCACCTCACCCACCACATCCGCTGCACCACGCCAATCCGCACTGCCGTAGATATTGCCAGGCTGCACGGCTATGACCACGGCATTGTCGCCTTCGACAACCTTTTCAGCGGCCTCAACCGCGAAGACGCCCGCGAACTCTGGCACGAACTCTCCCGCCTGGTCAACAGACTCTCCGGAACGAAAGGCATCGGCAACGCCCGCCTAGTGCTGAAGACGCCGTCCTGGCTAAGTGAGTCCGCCCTCGAAGCCATCGTCCGCACCATACTCATCCGCCACAACATCCCCTACGAGCAGCAAGTAGTTATAAGCGGCTACCGGGTGGACTTCCTCATTGACGGTCGCCTCATCCTGGAAGCCGACGGCTACGCCAAATACGGCGACCAACCTCACGACGTTGTCCTTCGCCAACTCAAGCGCGAAAACACGCTTCGTGCTGCCGGATTCCCCGTGTTTCGCCTGTTCAGTGACCAGATATGGGACGAAGCCTGGTGGATCGGCGAAGTCCATCGCATGCTGCGCGCGTCCGGGTAGCGGCTGCGTGGGTGCGACCGGGTGCGCGGGTGCTGCGTGGCGGGTAGAAGCCAGGTCCCGAAACACAAACATCGGATAGCAAACATCGGATAGAGGCGTTTTTGGCCCTTTTTCGGCCCTATCCGATGTTTGCTATCCGATGTTTGGCGGCTGCAGCGCTCTATCCGATGTTTGTGGACGCCGGCCGGAGCAGCGGCGCCGGGCCTACTGCAGCGCCGAGGTCAGTTTCATCACGTTGTCGATGTAGCGGCGGTACCAGGGGCGCTGCTCCCAAACTTGGGGGAGGAGTTCGTGGGAGACGGCGATGTAGTTCTTCGCTAGGTCGTGAAGCGCGGGCAGGAGGGAGCCGGAGGCGATGAACAGGGAGGACTCGTAGTTCAAAGAGAACGAGCGGATGTCCATGTTGGAGGAGCCGATGACGCCGACGGCGTCGCCAGTGCCAGGGTCTGCCAGGACGAACTTGGAGTGCAACACATACGGGGCGGGGAATTCCCAGATGTGGACGCCGGCGTCTAGAAGCTGCTCGTAGTAGGAGGATTGGGCGTGTTGGACCATGAACTGGTCGGCTTTGGCGCTGACGAGGAGGTCCACGCGGACGCCGCGGTAGCAGGCGGATGTGATGGCCTCTAGCAGGGAGTCTTCGGGAACGAAGTAGGGGGAACACAGGATCAGGTGTTCGCGAGCGTGGTGGATCATGGTGTTGAACATGCGCAGGTTCGGCTCGGTGAGGTAGCCGGGGCCGGAGGGCACCAGCTGGACGACGTTCACGTCACCAACACCAGTCGAACCAGCCCCAACACCAGCCGAACCAACCAAAGTGCCATACCCCTCCACCTCGCGCGGGGAGCGCAGTTCGAGGACTTCGCCGGATTCGGTGAACCAGTCCACGGCGAACATGGATTCCAAAGACGCAACGATGGGTCCGCGCACTTCGATGAATGCGTCGATCCACTGCCTGCCCGCGCGTCTATGTCTACGTAACAAATAGGTGCGGTCGATGAGGTTGAATGAGCCGAGGAGGGCGACGTTGGCGTCGATAAGCAAAAGCTTCCTGTGGTTCCGAAGGTCCGGGCGACGCCAGCGGCCACGCAGCGGGGCGAGTGGGAGCATCATGTGCCAGTCCACGCCGATTTCGGTCAGGCGCTTCTTCAACGCGCGGAAGCCGGGGTATTTTTGGGAGCCGATGTGGTCGAACAGCAGGCGGACGTGGACGCCGCGGGCGACGGCGCGCTCGATGGCCTCGAAGACTACGCCGGTGGTATCATCCCAGGCCACGGCATAGATTTCGATGTTCACGTCGTGTTGGGCGCTGTCAATGAGTTCGGCCATGCGCCGCATTGTCATGTCGTAGTCCGTCCACATGGCGGGCACGGACGCCTCCAGCGCCGGGTAGCCGGTGAGCGTGCGGTTGAGGCGGACGATAGCGGAGGCTTCGCTCTCCAACGGGCAAGGCTGATCCGGGATGTCCGTGTGGATGTCATCCAACGCCTTCTTCGCTTCCACTTGGATGCGGTGGCGGCGCCGGGAGACAATCCGCGAGCCCATGAGCAGGAACAGCGGCAGGCCAAGCACGGGCACAAACAGAATGAGCAGTAGCCAGGCGTTGGCGCTGGACGGTTTGCGGCCGCCCGGCACAACACCGATCATGACCAGTTTGATCAAAAAATCTAAGGCGAACAGCGCCGCCTGCCACCACGAAACGTCCATGCCGCTAGCGCACCGCGTCTATATCAAGCGTGTGCGTATCAAACTGCGCGATCACCGGAGCGTGGTCGGACGCGCCCTTGCCGGAGCGTTCCTCCACGTCAACCCAGGCGCGCTCCAGGCCGCGCGCCAAAGGAGCGGTGGCCAGCAGGAAGTCGATCAGCATGCCTTGGTTGCGCTGGAAGCGTGCGGATTTGTAGTCCCAGAAGCTGTACGGCTCCTCATGTCGGATCTGCGTCAGACCGGCTTCCAGCAGCCTTTGGAACGCGGCGCGCTCCGGTTCGGTCACGTGCGTACGGCCTTCAAAAAACGACACGTCCCACACGTTTTCATCACGCGGCGCAATGTTGAAATCACCGCAGAGCACCTGATGGGATGAGGGCTGAACCACGTCCGCGAGGCGCCAGAGGAACTCCAGCTTGTAGTCGTAATGCGGGTCGCCGATTTCGCGGCCGTTGGGCACGTACAGGCTCCACACGTCTACCCCGCCGCAGACAGCACCCACGGCGCGGGCTTCGCGCACAGGCTCGCCGGTTTTGGCAAACGCCGGCTGGCGCTCGAACTCGTGGCGTACGTTTTCCAGGCCGACTCGGGACGCAATCGCCACCCCATTCCACTGGTTGTAACCAACATGGGCGACGTCGTAGCCCAAGGCGTTGAAAACTGAGTAGGGGAATTTGTCGTCCGCGCATTTGGTTTCCTGCATGCACAACACGTCGATGTCACCGCGTGTGAGGAATGCGCCGATGCGCTCAGCGCGGGTTCGCACTGAGTTGACGTTCCACGTGGCAATTCGCATGCAGTAAGACTAGCCCAGCCGTGCGTAGCGGTGGCGGTGGTGTTCCACAAACCCCAGTTTGGTGTACAGTGCGATCCCCGCCACGTTCGACGCCCTAACCTGCAGGTATGCGGCGTCAGCCCGGCTTTTGGCCCACGCGAGCACACTTTGGCCCAGCACAGTGCCTTTTGCTTGTCGACGCCACCGCCCACCCACCTCAACCGCCGAAAACCCCAGCCAACGCCGCTCGTCCTCGGAGGCAGTAATCGTGGCGCGCGTGACCGCGATGGTTTCGCCGCCTTCTACCAGGCTGGCAAAACCGATCTCCCCATCAATGCGCTGTGCTAGGTCCAGCACCGCTTCAGCGGGGAGGTCTTGGCCACGGTAATGGTAGAGCGACAGCCAGTCTTCATCCGGCTGCTCTGTAACGCGCACGCGCGGGTCCATCTCGTATTCAATATCGTCGAGTTCACGCGTCATGACAACGATCTCTTCGCCCAACTGCCATGCGTCCGGGTGCTGTTCGATCAGTCGCAGTGCGGGTTTGCCAATGCGCTCCGGAATCAGAAGCTGCACCGGCATGCCACGCTCTTGATAGAACCTTGTGATCTCGTCTAAGGGCACCGCCTGGAATCCCGCGGCGTGGCCAATTGGCGTGGCGGAGTTGGAGCGCTCAGCGATCTCGGCACCGGCGCGCGCCAACCAGCCTTGGATGAGCACCTGCTCCTGTCCCGGAAACGCCTTGGCGGTGGCGGTTTCCACCGCGCGGATGTCCGAATTGCGCACCGTGCGCGGCGAGAGCTTCTTAATAATGTGCAGGTGCGTAATCTCCACAAGCTCTTCGCCGCGACGAATTACCAGGGGATCAGTGCTGTGGACAAATCCGATGACGTCACTGTCCAGGTCACCGCGACGCTGGCGCACCACAACCCGGTCCCCAACGGTGACCGGGTCCGAACGAAAAACGCGCGACATTAGCTCTGTGCTTACTTGTTTCCGTGACGGGTCAGGAACACGCCACCAACAACCAGCAGCGCACCCAGTGCGATTAGGCCCAGCATCGGGGTGCCGGTCTCTGCCAGATCGTCGCTGCGGGTCGTGCTGGTGGTACTCGTCGGCGTGGAGGTGCGGGTGGTCGAGCTCGTGCTGGAGCTAGAGCTTGTGCTGGAGCGCGTCGTGGTTGCCTCCGTCGTCCTGTTCTCTAACACCGTTGCCGTACCGGACGTGGTTGCGGAAGTGGTGGTGGACGTAGACGTACCCGTGGTCGTCGAGGTGGTGGTATTTGTCGTTGTGGTGTCTGTAGCGGTGCCCGTGGTGGTCTCGCTGGTGGTGGTGTCGCTGGTGGTGGTCTCGTCCTCCAAGGTCACCACACGCTGACGCAGCGTCGGCTCCGCTGCCGTGGCCACCGCGGTGGTTACTTCCGCCTCTTCCTCCGCAACGTTTGCTTCGGTGAGGATGGTGGGGAGAGGGTGCGTTGAAGCGTCGTCAAGCGAGAGCTCCTTGTACAGCTTTCGCAACAACACGCGCTCTTCCAGCAGCTCAGCCTCGCTGTCGGCCAGCTCCTGGGGAAGCTCGCCGGCTTCATCGCGCTTGGCGTCAAGCTCATCCATGCGTTCCGTGACATCCTCAAGCCACGCCTCAAGCGCCTCGCGCAGTGCAGCCTCGGTCTTCGGGGTCTGCTTCTTTGCGTACGCCTCGCTGGCCTTGATGGCGGCCTCGATCAGCTCCTCGCGGGTCAGCTCGGGCGCCTCCGAGCTCTCGGTGAGAACCACCGGGGCGGGCGAAGACGTCATGGTAGCGCTCGCGGCGGGTGCCGAAAGCGCAAGAGCAGCGGCAGCAGCGATCAATGCGGAAGCTGTACGCATAAGCGAGTCCTTAAAGTGAAAATGGACATTCAGCGCTTAAGCATAACCCTTCACACGCACAGGCAGGAAGTGCTAGTGGCCAAACGGGTCCTCATCGGTGCCCGGCAGCCAGGTGTTGCCGGGCTCAGTCCAGCCGTTGTCACGAATCGCGCGCTTTGCTTCCTTCTTGTAACGGCCAGTCAGTACGTCGGTGTACACGTAACCGTCCAGATGGCCGACCTCGTGCTGCAGGCAGCGGGCGAAAAAGCCGGTTCCTTCTACCTCGACCTCGTTGCCGTTCTCGTCCAAGCCGGTGACCTTTGCCCAGTCGGCGCGGCCGGTCGGCCAGCCCTCGCCAGGAACGGAGAGGCAGCCCTCGTCGTCCTCGCCGGTGTCGCTCGGCATGGTCTTCGGGATCTCGCTGGTCTCCAGCACCGGGTTGATCACCGTGCCGCGACGCATCACGTCACCATCCGGACAGTGGTACACAAACAAACGCAGCGGCACGCCGATCTGGTTGGCGGCCAGGCCGACGCCATTCGCGGCGTCCATAGTTTCGTGCATGTCAGCAATGAGCTCCTGCAGCTCCTCCACCGGCTGCGTCACTTCCTTCGTAGGGGTGTGCAGGACGGGGTCGCCGTAGATCACGATTGGTCGAATAGTCATGCGGTATATATTAGGCATGCTCGCCGACGATGACCTTGCCCTGCTGGACTTCGAAGCGCGCGCCCCACGTTCACTCGGCGCAAAAGAGGAAGCCATCCGCCGCGAACTTGGCATTAGCCCTGTGCGATACTTCCAGCGTCTTAACGGTTTGCTGGACTCGCCCGATGCGCTCGCCGCCCGGCCCCAGTTGGTGCGCAGACTGCAGAGGCTTCGCGACGGCGCGCCTTAAACCCTCAACCTTCACTCAAGGGTAGTGTGACGCGCGTGACTACGAACAACCCGGGAAACGGCCCTAGCGACAACAACCGCGACGAGTTTGTTGGCGACACCGAATACATTGCAGACACCGAGTACACCGACTACCCCGGCCACGAGCCGGACCAGGTAGCGGGCACTGCTGCTTCGGCGGGTGCCGAGGAATATACCGGCGCTCACCGCCACGAGGATTACGACGACGCTGCATACGACGCTGCATACATTGACGCCTACGACGACGAGGACGACGAGGACGACAACCTCGCCGCAGGTGCTGCTCGTGGAGCGGGTGGTCGTCGTCGTGCTGCAGCTGGCGCGGGTGCTGCGGGTGCCAGTGTTCCGAAGCGTGGCCTGGCCATGATCCTGATTGCCGTTGCCGCGTTGCTGCTGCTCTGGGGTATTTACGCCCTGACTCAGAAGAGCGGCGATGCCAACACCGGCGCTGCAACCACCGAGACCACGGCAGCTGACTCGCCAGATGGCACCAACTCGGCGCTGCCTCCGACTCCGGAGACCGTTCCGACGAATGCGAACCCGGCCGACCCGAACGCCGAGGGCCAGGAAAACGACCCGGCAGACCCGAGCGCTCCGGTCGACCCGAACGCTCCGGAACCGGCCCCGGCTCCCAACGATGGCGGCCCCGCCATCACAGCCCAGAACGCCCAGGTATTCGTCTACAACAACTCCATCGTCAGCGGCTGGGCAGCCGAGACGATGGCCAAGCTGGACGGCAATTTCCAGGTGGTGAATACTGATGAGCTCAACGATCCGACGAAGAATGCGAACATGCCGGAGGGGCAATACGGCACCTTCGAAGGCGTGCAGGTCTTCTACCCGGAGAGCACCGAGGGTGCGCGCCAGGTTGCTGAGGAGATTGCCCGCCAGCTTGGTGGCGTCGCCGTAGCAAAGACCGATAGTGTCCGGTTGCCGCCGAACACGAATGCTCGCGACGCAATCGTTGTGGTGCTCGCGGAAAACCACTAATCGCCTAACGCTTGGGCGTATTCCTGGATTACTTCCTCGATTTTGGGAGACAAATTCAGGACTTGAGGCGCCGCCCGAGGCCCGTCTGGCGGTTCCTCTGACAAATATGACATCGCTAATCCGTTCGAAATGCCGTGACCTGGGCGTTTACTGAGCGACCCCAGGCACGATGTCGAATTTGTCAGTCAAGGCCATCGCGTGGAAGCGCACCGAAACCCCCAAGCGCCGAATGTAATGGCGGGATTTCGGCGCCCACCGCATAGACTTGCTGTACATGGATCCTTACCGCGATTTTGCCCGCTCGGAGTCCAATACTCTCGGCGTGGAGTGGGAGATCTGCGTCATTGACCCGCAGACCCGCGACCTAGTGCCACGGGCTGCCGATGTGATTGACGCGGTGCACGCGGCACACCCAGGGGCTCACTTGGAGCGCGAGTTTCTGCAGAACACTGTTGAGTTGGTCACCCCGGTGTGCACGAATACGGGTGAGGCGATTGAGGCGTTGCGTCGTGATCTCAACGTGGTGCGGGGCGAAGCCGAACGCCAGGGGCTGAAGTTGTGGGCGGGTGGCGGCCACCCGTTTACGGACTTCCGTGAGCAGCAGCTCAGCGCGAAGGAAACCTACGCGGAGATCATTAACCGCACCCAGTATTGGGGTAAGCAGATGTTGCTGTGGGGCGTGCACTGCCACGTGGGTATTAGCCATGAGGACAAGGTGTGGCCGATTATCAACGCTGTGATGACGAAGTACCCGCACTTGCTGGCTATTTCGGCATCCAGTCCGGCGTGGGAGGGGTTGGATACGGGGTACGCTTCAAACCGCACCATGTTGTACCAGCAGCTGCCCACCGCTGGCATGCCGTACCAGTTCCACACGTGGGCGGACTGGGTTGGGTTCATGCAGGATCAGAAGATTTCCGGCGTGATTAGTCACACGGGCTCGATGCATTTCGACGTCCGCCCCGCCGCAAAGTGGGGCACCATCGAGGTCCGTATTTCGGACGCCACGAGTAACCTGCGCGAACTCGCTGGCGTCGTGGCGCTGACGCACTGCCTGGTGGTGCACTACGACCGGATGTTGGAGACGGGCGAGGCGTTGCCAACGTTGCAGCCGTGGCATGTGGCGGAGAACAAGTGGCGCGGTGCGAGGTATGGGTTGGACGCGGAGATCATTACCAGCCGCGCCACTGATGAGGCGTGGGTCAAAGATGACCTGGCTGCGCTGGTGGAGGAGCTCACCCCGATCGCCGGCGAGCTTGGGTGCGTTGAGGAGCTTGAGCTGGTCCACGAGATCATCGACCGGGGCGCAGGATATGAGCGTCAGCGCAAGCTCTATCAGGCCACCGGTGATTGGCGCCACGTTGTGGACGCCACCTGTGAAGAGCTCGTGCGCTGGAGTTAACCCAGGCTGGAGCTAACTCTTCGGCTTGTCGGCCTTCTTCGGCGTGCCCGTCTCCACACGCCCCGGGTGGTAGGCCGCGGGTGCGTTGTTGACCGTCAGGTCCTTCTCGGTGCCGTAGAGGCCCTCGAGTCTGGAGATGCGGCCGAGGCGTTGGCCGGTGACCGGGTTGGTCATTAGGGCGAAGAGGACGAGCAGGATCATCATGCCGACGTCGCCACGCTGATGGATCCCGAAGTCCTGCGAACCGACGAGGCGGATGATCGTGCCCACCATCATCAGCAGCAGGCCGGTGGTCTGGGGTTTGGTGATGGCGTGCACGCGGGCCAGTGTGGAGCGGAAGCGCACCACACCGACTGCGGCTGAGAACACCATGAACGCGCCGGGCAGGATGAATATCAGCGACACTACGTCTGTAATCAGTTGCCAGTTGATCATTAGTGCGCACCGTCCCTCTTGCGGAATCGCGCCACGGATAGGGATGCGATGAATCCGAGCAGCGCAATCACGATCATGACGTTGACTACGGTGGTGTCTAGCGTCCAGCAGATGTAGAGCGCCAGCACGCACTGTAGGGATGCGGTGATGCCGTCGTTGGCCAGCATGCGGTCCATGGAGTTCGGGCCGACGACGATGCGCCAGAACACGATGAAAAAGCCCATCGCTAGCAGCACGGCCGCAATGGCTAGGAAGATGTTGTACAGCGTGGGGTCCATGTCAGTGCGTTACCTTTCGTGCCCGCGGGGCTTCGTTTACGGAGCGTTTGAGGCTGCGTGGTGGGTTTTCGAAGATGTCGATCATCTGCCGCTCTAGGGTGGCTACGTTTTGGATTTCGCGTTCGAGGGCTTGGGGCGTGCTGGCGTCCAGAAGGTGCACGGTCCAGAGGCGTTTTGCCACGTTGATGTCGGTGACGGTGCCGCCGGGCTGGAGGTTGTAGGCGCACGTTGCTAAGTAAAGTACCAGCTCAGATGATACGCGCATGGGTACCTGCACGATCGCACCCTTCGGGGTGGGGGCGGGTCGCAGCGCCAGCCAGGCCACGCGTGCAGACGCCACGATCAAGTCCCACAGCCACCTCAACACGAACCTGATGAGGCGATCCCAACGGATAGTGGTGTGTTGGCGCGGCACTGGCGGCAGCGGCAGCACCAGCACAACGGCTAGGCCTAACAGCACCCCGGCGATGAGGTTGCCCCATGTCAGGTCGCCCATGAGGAGGATCCACATGAACGTCAGCCAGAGGACGAACGGCCAGCGCAGCCGGTTATTTAAACGTTGCAGCGGGGAAGCCATCAGCGTTCACCTCCGGTGGTGGGTCGGTTGGTTTGGGAGTCCGACGAAGAGTTGTCCAGCGTGGGCACCAAAAACAACTCGGGGCGCCGCGTCGGGTTCTCCGGGTCGGGGTGGAGGACGGCGTCGCGGTAGATGGACTGGTCCTGTGCGGATTGGGCGGCGCGGTCCGTCACGTCAGAGATTGGGCCGGCCAGCACCGTGATGGACAAGGACGCTGCCACCAGCAGCGCTGTCGATGCCATCATGCCAACGGGCACGCGGCCCGGGTCTTCGCGCTCTGCCATGGTGGTGGTGCTGTAGCGGTACGCCAGGTTGGACGGGCGTGCCAGGGCCACTTCGCCTTCGGGGGCATCTGCGCGGTCGCGCAGGAACGCCTTCGACCACACCAGGATCATGGCATACAAGGTGAGCAGGGAGGTAACCACCGCACCGGCGATAAGGACCCACGCAAGCCAGGTGCCTTGCTGGGCACCGGCTTGGATAAGCATGACTTTGCCCAGGTAGCCGGACAGAGGTGGAATGCCGCCCAGGTTCAGCGCCGGGATGAAGTACAAGATGGCCACCAGCGGTGAGGTGTAGATCAAAGAGCCGAGGCGGCGCAGCTGTGCGGAACCCGCCTGGCGCTCAATCAGGCCCACCACGAGGAACAGGGACGTTTGCACCAGAATGTGGTGAATGGCGTAGAAGATCGCGCCGGAAAGCCCCTGCACAGAGGTCAGTGCGATGCCGAAGATCATGTAGCCAATGTGGCTGACCAGGGTAAATGACAGCAGACGTTTGATGTCGTTTTGCGCCAGCGCACCCATGATGCCCACGATCATGGTTAAAAGCGCCACCCACATCAAAAGGGTGTCTAGTGAGCCGTCGCTAAAGACCACCGAGCGCATACGGATAATTGCGTACACGCCAACCTTGGTCAAAAGGCCCGCGAACACCGCGGTTACCAGCGACGCCGCCGTGGGGTAGGAGTCCGGCAGCCACGCATCCAGCGGGAACACCGCCGCTTTAATACCAAACGCCACGAGCAACGTGGCAAAAATCGCGGCGCGGGTGCCGGTGGGGATGTCCTCCATGCGGATACCCACCTGCGCCATGTTCACTGTGCCCACGGACGCGTAGATCAGCGCCAGGGCAAACAGGAACACCATGGAGGAAGCCACGGACACCATCACGTAACCAATGCCCGCGCGCACACGCCCGGGCGAAGCGCCCAGTGTCAGCAGCACGTACGAGGCAACCAGGAACACCTCGAAGCCCACGTACAGGTTGAACAGGTCACCCGCCAGAAATGACAGGTTCACGCCCATGGACAACAGCATGTAGACGGGGAGGAATACGGCGACTGGGTCGTCCTCGTCGCCGTCGCGAAGACCCTGCGAAATGCCGTACCACATCACCGCAAACAGCACGATGGAGGAGACGAACAGCATCACGGTGCTCAAGCGATCCGCAACCAGCGTGATGCCAATCGGTGCGTCCCAGCCGCCCATTTGTACGGTGTGGATGCCGTGAACGTCCACAGTAATGATCATGGTTGCGGCGATGACTGCCAGCGCAAACAGGGTGCCAAGGGCAATGGTGCGCTGCAGCTGCAGTGGCCGCACCACGAAAATCAGCGCCGCAGCCACGGCTGGCAGCAGGATCGGCATGGCCGTGAGATAGGGCATCATGCTTAACGACGCCTCCGCGAACGCCATCAAACTACCTGTCACCGTCCACCTCCTTTACCGGGCTTTCGAAGGTGCGTGGACCGAAGGCGTCGCCACTAGCAGACAGGCGTCCGGTCTCCGGGTCTTCGGACAGATCGTGGTCCGGGGCAGCCGAGGGCGTGGTGGGGCGGGTGGCAATTGCATGGTCTTCCTCATCGCGCTCAATCACGTCGTCCGTGCGGTAGCGGTACTGGCGATACATCAGCGACAGCATGAACCCAGCCAGCGCCATGGAGATCACAATCGCAGTCAGGATCATTGCCTGCGCTAGGGGGTCTGCCATGCCGTCGGCAGTTTCAGAGGTACGCCCAAGAATGGGAGGCGCGCCGGCTTTACCGCCGGCTTGCAGGAGCAGCAGGTTCGCGCCGTTACCAAGCAACAGCACGCCGAGGATCATGCGGGTCAGCGCACGATCCAGCATCATGTACACGCCGCAGGCGATCAGCACACCGGAGCCGATGAGCAGGAACAGGTTGGCTTCCATCTACTTGGTCTCCTTTCGTGTGGTGGTAGTAATCCGACTCAGTCTCCTGCGACGTTTTTCGTTCTTCTGCTGCAGCTCGCGTGCGCGGTCACGGGCGCGGTCCTTACGGGCCTCATCCTCACGGTCAAGGTGCGCACCCATGGACGGCAGCACGTGCATGATCAGGCCGATCACAATCAGGTAGACGCCGGCGTCAAACACCAGTGCCGACGGCACAGCGACCAGACCAATCAGCGGCAGCTCGAACTCTGCAAAGGAGCTCATCAGCGGCGGGTGGCCGAACAGCATTGGCACCGTAAAGGCTACGGAGGACAGGAGGATGCCGGTGCCGAGGATGCGTGCTGCGTCGATAGGCAAAGCGTCCTCGATTTCCCTGTAACCGCCGGCAAGGTAGCGAAGCGTAAACGCGAGTGCTGCAACGAGGCCGCCGGCGAAACCGCCGCCGGGGGCGTTGTGGCCCGAGAAGAAGAAGTACAGGGAGAGCAGCATCATGGACGGGAACAGCAGCCGCGTGACCACGTCCACCATGATTTGGCGGTTGAGCTCAGTCTCACTTGGCACGCCGGAGGACAGCCACCGCGGGCGGGTGGTGGACAGCGTTGGGCGGTGGGATGTACGGCCGAAGTTACCGGTGCCAAAGATCAGGCTGGCGATGCCGGTTGCGGCGATCACCAGCACGATGATCTCGCCGAAGGTATCGGCGGCACGCAGGTCCACCAGCAGCACGTTGACCACGTTGCGGCCGTGGCCGATCTCGTAGGCCAGATCCGGCATGTGTACGGAGATTGGCTCCGCCACGCGCGCCGAGATCGCCGTCATGGCAACCACAACAACGGAAACACCCGTGCCGATGGATAGCCAGGCGCGCAGACGGTTGTCGTCGTGACGCTGTTCCACATCCGTCGGCATCTTGCGAAGCACCAGCATGAACAGCACCATGACAATGGTTTCCACCAGCGTTTGTGTCAGTGCCAGATCTGGTGCGCCGTGCAGGGCGAAGATCAGCGCCAGGCAGTAGCCGGTGAGGCTGACCATGATTACGGCCGAGAGGCGGTTGCGCTGCACGGTGGCGAACACGGCGGCGCCGACCATGAGCACAACCACAATGGCCTGCCATACGTTGTCCCACACCACCATCTGGATGCTGTTGCTTGCGCCAAGGATCAGTGCGGCCAAAGGCACGGCCATCACCACGGCGAAGATTACCGCCAGGTTGATGGTCAAGGAACCACGCTGCGTGGACGCCGTCAAGCGCAGCGACCAGCGGCGAAGCGTGGCCAGGATGTTGTCCCAGAGCGCGTCGGCGTTGCCAAGCGCGGGGCGCTCCGATTGCGCCTTTTTCAGTAGGTCGCGCTGCCAGAACAAGACGGAACCAGCTGCGATGATCACCGCGGTCAGGATCAGTGGCACGTTAATGCCGTGCCACAGCGCAAGCTGCGCAGAATCGACGCCGGGGAAGCTCACGTCCAGGTACTCGTTGATAAGCCGGGAAAGTCTGCGCGGCACCATGCCGAAGAAGATGGTGAACATGGTGAGCACCAGCGGCGAAAGCCACATGGTGGGGCCGATTGCGTGCATCTGCAGTACAGCCTCGGACGGGGTGCGGTCGTGCTCACGCTTGGTGGCAAACGCGCCCCACAGGAAGTAGAGGGTGTAGGCCATGGTCAGCACCGAGCCAACCACCAGCACCACCAGCATGATCTTGCCAGGCATACCAACTAGCAGCTGCTCATGCAGTACGGTCTCCAGCGCGGCTTCCTTGGACACAAAGCCGAACAGCGGCGGAATGCCCGCCATGGACGCGCCGGAAACAATAGCGATTGCAGCCAGCAGCGGGTGGCTGCGGCCCAACCCGGAAAGCTTGTTCAGATCCCTCGTGCCAGTTGCGTGGTCAATCGCGCCGACCACCATAAACAGCGCCGCCTTAAACAGGGAGTGCGCAAAGGTCAGCGCCAGGCCAGCCATGGTTGCCTCGCGGGAACCAATACCGATCACCGCGGTGATAAAGCCCAGCTGGGAGACCGTGCCGTACGCCAGCACCAGCTTCAGGTCGCGCTGCTTGAGCGCCATCCAGCCACCCAGCAGCATGGTGAAGCAGCCGGTGGTAATCACTACAAGGTGCCAAGTGGTCACCGCCGACATATCTGGGGCCAACCGTGCCACCAGGTAAATGCCGGCTTTCACCATCGCCGCGGAGTGCAGGTAGGCAGACACCGGGGTAGGCGCAGCCATCGCGCCGGGCAGCCAGAAGTGCCATGGTGCCTGGGCGGACTTGGTCAGCGCGCCCAGCATGATCAGGACAATTGCGGCGGAAATGCCGGTGGTGTTTTCAATGTCCGCAATCTGCGAGATGCCGGACAGCTGCCAAATGCCGGTCTGGTGCCCGAGCAGGTTGATGCCCACCAGCATTGCCAGCCCACCAAAGGTGGTTACCATCAGCGCTTGCAGGGCCGCTCTGCGTGACGACGCCTTCTCGCCGTAATACGACACCAACAAATACGACAGAATCGACGTCAACTCCCAGAACACGTACATGAGCAGGAAGTTGTCCGCGATAACCAGGCCGTACATGACGGTGGCGAACATGGTCAGCTGCGACGCAAACGCCGCCAACCGAATCGGGTTGGAGTCGAAGTAGCCCCAACAATAAAACAGCACCAGCGCGCCAACACCCAGGATGATCAGGCTGAACAGGCCCGCTAGGGCGTCGAGCCGAAACTCCAGGTTCATGTGGACAGACGGCATCCATGCGTAGCTGGCGACGAGCTCTCCGCCGGAGGCGAACACGCCGCCGTGGAAAAGGGACACTATCCACACAAATCCCGCGGCGGGGACGAGTGCGATCAGTGCGAATGCCCACCTGCCCAGCGCCCGCAGCAGAAGTGGTGCGGCCGCTGTGGCGGCGAATAGGGCGATGAGCAGTATGAGCACGCGGCGTAAACCTACTTACTAGTCTTAGTTGCCTTCTGGGCTGCTTTCTGGGCGGCCGTAACGGGTGAGGAACGTGGCCTCTGCAATGGCAATGTGTTCAATTTCTGTGGGGTCTACCGATTCGTCCACGCCGTGGATGCCGCACAGTGGCTCCTCCACGCCGTACACAATGACCTCGGCGTTGGGGAAGGTTTCCTGCAGTGTGATGGTCAGCGGGATCGAACCACCAGCACCAACAACGGCGAGGTTTTCGCTGCCGTAGGCGTCCTTCAGACACTGGCCGAGCAGTGCGAGCGCCTCGCCCTCCGGGTCGGCCGCGAACGGCTTGCTCACGCCCGAGACAGCCACCTCAACCTTTGCGCCCCACGGGGTGTGGTTAATGATGTGCTGCTTCAGCTTTTCCGACACCTCAGCCGCGTCCATGCCGGCCGGGACACGCAGGTTCAGCTGTGCCTCTGCGCGCGGGTTGACCGCGTTGACTGCCTCCGCAACCGGGGTCGAGGTAAAGCCGATCATGGTTAGCGCCGGGCGCGACCACACCATGTCCGCCGGCTGGTCTTCCGCGCTGCCGAGCAGCTGCACGCCGTCGAGCACACCAGCGTCCGAGCGGAAGTCCTCGCGCGAGTACTCGTCGCCCTCCCACTTGGCGGTCGCGTCCACACCGTCGATAGTCGTGCGGCCATGCTCATCAAACAGGGAGTCCACAATGCGCACCAGTGCGTGAGCTGCGTCCGGGGCGGCACCGCCGAAGGAGCCGGAGTGGATCGCGCCGTTGAGCGTCTCCACACTCACGTGCACCTGGGCGCCGCCGCGTAGCGACGTCGTCACCGTCGGCACCCCAACAGCCACATTGCCGGAATCGGCGATGAGGATCACGTCAGCGTCGAAAAGCGAAGGCTCCTGCTCAATCAACTTGACCAGGCCGTCCAGGCCGCCGAGCTCTTCCGAACCCTCGACGACAACCTTGAGGCCGAGGTCCGTGCCGTCGGCGGCCTCCAACATGCGCAGTGCCTCAAGGTGCATGGCCAGGTTGCCCTTGCAATCGGCGGCACCGCGACCATACCAACGGCCGTTGCGCTCAGTCAGTGTGAACGGATCGCTGGTCCACGCCTCCGGATTATTCGCCGGAACCACGTCATAGTGGGAATACAGCAGCACCGTCGGCGCGTCGCCCACCGGCGCCTTATAACCAATGACCGTGTCCGCGTCATCCACCGTCGGGTGGCGGGTGACCTCCAAGCCCAGCTGCTCAAGAGCTTGGACAGTCCAGGCACACGCCGCCTCATGTTGGTCGGCCAGCTCGGGGGTGGAGTGCGGGGAGTTGAAGGAGACTAAAGCGGAAAGGTCGGCGAAAATCCGCTCGCGGTTCGGGGCTGGAATGCACGTTTCTGACATGGTTACGAAAGTACCTGTTTGAAATCTGTTTTACCTATCGGTTGCTTATATTGTTAACGTCAACGGTTTTGGTGGTTTTTGTGCGGGCTGGCTTTCGCTTGCTGCTTGGCCGCCTGCGCGTTTGCCGAACCGGCAAAGGGCCCGTCATCATATTTGTCAGTGCTTGCCCCATTTGCAACCTCTTTTGTAGGGGGTCGGGTTTAATAGGGGATCAGGAAAACAAGAGCGCGAGCGGTGGGGTTCGCGTGTAACGCGCGTTTGGAGTTGAAGTGGCAGACCTACTGTTTCGCCTCGGATCGATCGGTCCAGTGCCGTCGGCCGAGATTCGTCTCGCCGGAATGACGGTCATCACCGGCGGGAACAACACGGGCAAGACTTACCTCGCTCACTCCATCTTTGGGGTTCTAGATTCGGTACGTCACCGATACACTGCGTCCGGGTTCTATAGACGGGATCGGATTGCGATTGAAAACGCTGAGCTGATCAGTCAGCAGCTTGACTCTGAAGGTGTGGCTCGACTGGAACTTGCTCCGTTAGAACCGGCTCTGCAAGAGTTGGTGTCTCATATTTCGAAGGGTGTTGCGAGCAGGCTTGGTTCACGCTTTGCGGCAGATCCAACGTTGTTTTCCCAGGCAGAAATTCAAGCCCGGGTGTCCAACCTGGACTACAGCGTGTTGCAGGGTTTTAGTCGCGCCGTCCGCATCGGCAGATCAGACGCGGCTATTGAAATCAG
This sequence comes from Corynebacterium sp. HMSC29G08, assembly GCF_001806875.1. Taxonomy (GTDB): domain Bacteria; phylum Actinomycetota; class Actinomycetes; order Mycobacteriales; family Mycobacteriaceae; genus Corynebacterium. The sequence continues at coordinate 30,746 of NZ_KV786272.1, read as the reverse complement.
ATATGACGCCGAGACGCAGTCCCTAATCTTTGAGACGCTCGCAGGGTACGCCGACACTGCGCCCGAACGCGTCCAGTTTTGGGTACGTGCCGCCGCCACTGAGGCGATGTTGCGGGCGGCCGTTCCGGGCGTGTTTATTTCTAGTGCGGAACGGACAGGCGCGGTGATCTTCCAGCGGGAGCTGGATTACACCGCGGCACAATTGCTTGATGCTCTATATGAATCCGAAAACCCAGCGGAGCGGGAAGCGGTGGTTCGAAACCATGACTTCGCGCGCCCAGCAGCTGTCGATGCGAACATTGATTTCATTCGACGCATACCTGATATGCGGCGGGAACCCAGCCCGATTGTGAAGGCGAACCCAGCGATCCAAATTTTGATCGAAGGTATGGCAGGCGGTAGATACAAGGCGACAGGGCAGCAGCTGACTTTTGATACCGGCCAAGTGTCGTTGCCATTGATTGCAAGCTCAAGCGCCATCCGGTCGTTGGTGGATCTCAATTTCTACATTCTGTACCGGGCTAAACCGGGGGACTTCCTCATCATTGATGAGCCGGAGCTGATCCTGCACCCCGCCAACCAGCGAAAGCTTGCGCGCCTACTCGCGCTTGTGCATAACCAGGGCGTCAAGGTGTTGATTACTACCCATTCGGATTACATCGTCCGAGAACTTAGCGCGCTTGTTTCGCTGTCATCTGTGGCGGTGCCCGCGCCGGATGAGGTGGAGGAGGTGCTTCGTGAGCAAGGGATTACCCGCTCCATGGCGCTGGATCCGCAGAAGGTGAAGGTGTATAGCACCTCCGCTACCGGCGTCCACGATGTTCCCGTTAGCGATGAGGGTATCGAGGCGACCTCGTTTGATGACGTGATTGATGATCAGAATCGTCTTGTAGACATGGTTGGATGGGCTGAGTAGTTATGCGGGGAATTGGGGGGTTGGTGCTTCAGATACTTGAGCCCAAGATTGTGGCTGTGCCAGATTCCAACGGGCACCTCACCCTGGAAGAGGACGGCTATGAGGTGGTGTTGGGCAACGTGCCCGGCGGCGTTATTGCCTTCAAAGCAGACGCGTTGGATAACCAGGGCCTTGTCAGGCAGGAGGGCTCAGCGGGGGTGCGCTACGGGGCTCGCGCTGACTATGTACTGCTGGACTTTTACTATCGACGCATCACCGTCGTCGAACTGAAATCACGCCAATTCAAGCCGCAGGACGTGGTGCAGCAGCTCAAGGGCGCGACGGCTGTGACCAGTTATTTAGCCGGGTTGGCGGATGCCTTTCACGGCGAGGTCTTTGGGTTTGGGGATTTTGACTGGCGTTATGTTGTGTTTGCGAAGGGTGGGGGGCGTAAGGAGACGTCGAGAAGCAACCAAAGCCCCGAGACTGCTTTGTATAGGTATAGGAAACAAGGAGCGGTCGTTCCCTATTCGCGGTTGGCGTCGTGACCCGCCGACCTTGCACTCGCTATGTCAGAGTGCTAAAAATGGGACCTAGCACTCGCGCATGGCAAGTGCTAACAAAGTGCTAACAAAAAGTTTGAGCAGATGGGCTGGAAAGACAGCCATGCCGTCGCGGGCGCCTGCTTGAAACGACGAATGATGAACTGAGGCATCAAACCCACATGGCAAAGATGATTGCATTCGACGAGGAAGCACGCCGCAGCCTCGAAAACGGCCTGAACACCCTGGCTGACGCCGTCAAGGTCACCCTTGGCCCGAAGGGTCGTAACGTTGTCCTGGAGAAGTCCTGGGGCGCGCCGACCATTACTAATGACGGTGTGACCATCGCACGCGAGATCGATCTCGAGGATCCGTACGAGAAGATCGGCGCTGAGCTGGTCAAGGAAGTAGCCAAGAAGACCGATGACGTGGCTGGTGACGGCACCACCACCGCAACCGTGCTGGCACAGGCACTGGTGCGTGAGGGGCTGCGCAACGTTGCGGCTGGCTCCAACCCGATGGGCATCAAGCGCGGCATCCAGGCCGCATCCGAGAAGGTTTGCGCATCCCTGCTCGCCTCCGCAAAGGAAGTAGAGACCCAGGAGGAGATCGCCTCCACCGCCGGTATTTCCGCATCCGACCCGGAGATTGGCAAGAAGATCGCTGAGGCAATGTACGCCGTAGGCAACGGCTCCGTAAACAAGGAGTCCGTCATCACCGTTGAGGAGTCCAACACCTTCGGCGTTGACCTCGAAGTTACCGAGGGCATGCGCTTTGACAAGGGCTTCATCTCCGCATACTTCGCCACCGACATGGAGCGTGGCGAGGCCGTGCTGGAGGACCCGTACATCCTGCTGGTGTCCGGCAAGATCTCCAACGTTAAGGAGCTTGTGCCGGTGCTGGAGCAGGTCATGCAGTCCGGCAAACCGCTGCTGATCATTGCTGAGGACGTTGAGGGCGAAGCCCTGTCCACCCTGGTTGTGAACAAGATCCGCGGCACCTTCAAGTCTGTTGCGGTCAAGGCCCCGGGCTTCGGCGACCGCCGTAAGGCAATGCTGCAGGACCTGGCAATCCTGACCGGCGGCCAGGTCATCTCCGAGGAGGTCGGCCTGTCCCTGGAGACCGCTGGTATTGAGCTGCTCGGCCAGGCACGCAAGGTTGTGGTGACCAAGGACGAGACCACCATTGTCCAGGGCGCTGGCGACCAGGACCAGATCGAGGGCCGCGTGAAGCAGATCCGCGCCGAGATCGAAAACTCCGACTCCGACTACGACCGTGAGAAGCTGCAGGAGCGCCTGGCCAAGCTGGCCGGCGGTGTTGCGGTGATCAAGGTTGGCGCTGCTACCGAGGTTGAGCTCAAGGAGCAGAAGCTGCGCATTGAGGACGCTGTGCGCAACGCTAAGGCCGCCGTTGAGGAAGGCATTGTTGCCGGCGGTGGCGTGGCCCTGCTGCAGGCTTCCAAGGAGCTTGAAGATGACCTGGGTTTGGAGGGCGACGAGGCTACCGGCGTGAAGATCGTCCGCGAGGCGCTGTCCGCTCCGCTGAAGCAGATCGCTCTCAACGCTGGCCTGGAGCCGGGCGTTGTTGCGGACAAGGTTGCAAACCTGCCGGAGGGCGAAGGCCTGAACGCTGCGACTGGCGATTACGTCAACATGCTGGCCAACGGCATCGCCGACCCGGCGAAGGTGACCCGCTCTGCGCTGCAGAACGCTGCGTCCATCGCCGCTCTGTTCCTGACCACCGAGGCGGTTGTGGCTGACAAGCCGGAGCCGGCCGGTGCTGCTGCAGGCATGGACCCGGAGTCCATGGGCATGATGTAAACGCCCGCCTGTTTGACGCTTGAAGCCCGCCTTGTGCGGGCTTTTTGCTTTGCTTGGGGCTTCGTTGCTTGCCGACGCTCCCCGGGACGCTTCGGCACCCATTTCGGCGCACATTCGGCGCACATGTCGCTGTTTGTAGCTGGTTACACCCGGCTATCAACGCGAAAACCGGTTGGTAGCCGAGTGTGGGTAGCTACAAACTCTGTGGCGGGGCTTTGGGTGCCCGGTGGGTGTCGGGTTGGTGTTGTGTGGGTGTCGGGTTGCGCGATCCTGGGTGCTCAGTTCGGCGCTCGCGAGTACAGCGCCTCAGGCCACTACCCCCTAATTGGTGTAAACCATTCAGGTGGTGAAAATTATTCGGGTTTCTATACATCGGTAGACAATTAAAAATAGTTACGTGCTGCGCAAAACTCTTAAATACGAGTTCACTTAAAGGGTTCTGTCCGCGCAGGTAAATAGCATTTTTTAGGTGGAGTTAATGTTGGGTAAACGGGCATTGTCTGGCAGGTGTCTGTGTGCCGTTCAGATTATTTCAACGAATCCTCTTGACGGTCACGAACCTTGTGGCAAGATGAATCCGTGACGCCCACTGGGTGTCAGTACATGTCAAGATTTGCCAGACAAACACTGGCACCTACCTACTCGAAAAGGGGAAAGCAATGCCTTTCGATCTTAAGTCTCTGCAGAAGTCCCTGAAGGATTTCGCCACCTTTGGCAAGAGCACCGCTAACCTGTTGCAGGAGCTGCCGAAGTTCTTCAGCTACTTCGGCGCTTTCAGCAAGCAGGGCGCTGACAACACCAAGGCTGCGCTCCAGCTGCCGAAGAAGACCAAGTAAGAAAACTCCGCTCCTTCAATAGAAAAAGGCAATCATCATGGAAAACTTTGCAACCGTAATCAATAACTGGACTGCGCTTTCCGGCGGCGCCACCATCACCGGTGCTCTGATCAACATGCTGAAGTCCCTCGGCAGTATGGCTGGCGACGTAGCTAACCTGATCGGTCTGATCGCTTAAGATCTCCCCGAACTTTAACGGGCTTTACCGCAGACGCGGTGGGGCCCGTTTTTGGTGTTCAGGCGGCATGTAGCAAAGCGGTGTGTGTCAAAGGGGAATAGGATGGTAGGTATGGCTGACCACAAAGACGACGAACTGCCGATGATCGACCTTGCTGCGACCGAGGGATGGGTCGTAGACGACTCGGATGAAGATGATCCGGTGCTGCTGAAGCCGGACGGAACCCCGATTGACACGTGGCGCGAACAATACCCGTACGACGAGCGTATGAGCCGCGATGAATACGAAGACCTGAAGCGTGCCCTCCAGATTGAGCTGCTGAAGTGGCAGAACTGGACTAAGGATACGGGGCAGCGTCACATCATCATCTTCGAAGGCCGTGACGCAGCCGGTAAGGGCGGCACGATCAAGCGCTTTAACGAGCACCTGAATCCGCGTGGGGCGAGGACGGTGGCGTTGGAGAAGCCGTCGCCACGCGAAAGCACCTCCTGGTACTTCCAGCGCTACATTGAGCACTTCCCTGCGGCAGGCGAGATCGTGTTCTTTGACCGCTCTTGGTACAACCGTTCCGGCGTGGAGCGTGTCATGGGCTTCTGCACCGAGTCGCAGCACGCGGAATTCCTCCGTGAGGTGCCCATGCTGGAGAATATGATCCTCGGCTCCGGCATTTCGCTTACCAAGTTCTGGTTCTCCGTAACGCAGCGTGAGCAGCGCACCCGCTTCGCCATCCGTCAGGTAGACCCGGTGCGTCAATGGAAGCTGTCGCCGATGGACCTGGCATCGCTGGATCGTTGGGACGACTACACGCGCGCCAAGGAGGAGACCTTCCGCTACACCGATACGGATGAGTCGCCGTGGATCACCATCAAATCCAACGACAAGAAGCGCGCCCGCATCAACGCGATGCGCTACATCCTGTCCAAGTTTGAATACACCAACAAAGACCATGAGCTCGTTGGCCAGCCGGACCCGCTGATTGTGAAGCGCGGCCGCGACCAGATTGGTGACTAAGGTCTAGCGTCCAACCGCCCTCTCCTTGCCCTTGTGCTGGGGGAGGGCGATGTTTTTGGGGTTGTTTTGGGAGTTGTATTGGGGCCTGAAAGCGCTCTAACGGGGTCGCAAAAAGATTTGAAAAAGTTTTGGAAAACTCTTGACTGTGGGGTGGGTATGTTTTACTGTTAGTGGTATTCCAATAGTGATGAAAGGGGGTTCTCATGACGCACCTGTTGCAGGCTTATGCTGATTCAATCGAAGCAGGTCTATCTGGTCTTGTTGCGCATCTTGAGGACCCTAACCTTGTTCACTTTGATGAAGTTCACGCGGCACTGGAGCGTGTGGAGAAAGCGTTTGCAGGCAAGGCTTTTCTAGACGCGATATTCGCCTATATATGCGAGCGTGACGGTGCTGGCCGGGTTGTCGGTTCCCCGTATGCCTCGGAATATTTGAAGCAGGTGTTGGGGCTGTCGGGTGCGGAGGCGTTTTCGCGCCTGCGTCGTGGCAAAGACTTGTTTGCGCCGCCGGAACCCCCGCCTGGGGACGATGATGGGGAGGAGTCGTCCGACGCTGGGCCCGAGGGCTTCGATTTTCCGTCGGATGCTGGGGGAGATAATGAGGGGGACCTTGGGGGAGATGCTGGCAAGAAGGCCCGGGCGCGCTCCAGTGCCCGCCAGGTGAGCGACGAGAAGGCGAGAATCATTGACCGCGCACTCAAGAACCTCATCGAGGCCGCTCAGTGTGAGCGCGCCGGCATCCTGGAGAAGGCCATGGCTGAGGCAGCGATCCGCCCGCCGGAGGACCTGCGCAAGTACGTGGACAACCTGGTGAGCCGTGCGAACCGGAAGCACAAAACATCCGACCCGAACGCAGCGTGGGACCAGCGCGCCGTGCGATTCAGTGAGAATCGCTCGACCGGGGTTCACACAATCGCCATCGACACCACGGCTGCTTTCGCTGCGCTGTTCAAAGCACAGCTGCAGGCCGGGTTGCCGACGAATAAGAACCTTCCCAATGAGAAAGAACTCAACGCCGCCGGGGTTACAGACCCGCGGATGCCATGGCACCGGCTTCACGACGAATTTGTGAACATCCTCCAGAACTGGGAGAAGTACAAGAACAAGGACCGCAAGGGTGCGGCGTCGTTGATTCTGTCCATGACCATGGATGATCTCGCGGACGCTGACCACACCGCCACGTTCCAAACCAACACTGGCATTGACCTGAACTGCCTTGAGCTAGTGCGCCTGGGCGTGGGCGGCGCGGATGACTTCATTCTCCAGTTGGACAGGGTGACGGGCGTGCCGGTGTCGCTAGGAAGGACCAGGCTTGCCGACGTCCACCAGCGCATCGCCATGCTCGCCATCCAAGGGGTGTGCGCCTGGGAAGGCTGCACCCGCCCAGTCGGTGAACTTGAAATCCACCACATCGTGGCGCACTGTCAGGGTGGAGACACTGACCTCAGCAACCTCATCGGCCTGTGCCGCACGCACCACCGGCAAAATAATGACCACCGGGACGGCAGAGATGGACGCCGCCACGTGGAACGCTGTCCGGAAACCGGGGACGTCGGGGTCCAATACTGTGACGGCTCACCACTCCGAGTCAACCAAACCACGGGCCATACCGAATCGGCGGGGTATAAGTTGCGGCACCGAAAACCAAGGGTGCCCGCAGGTGGGGTGCCCGCAAGTGGGACGCCGCCCGGTGGGGTGCCGCCCGACCCGGTGTTGTTCCCTGAGACACAGGAAGCTTCAGACGGCCCGCCGTTCTAAAACCGCGGGCAACCCAGCTTGGCCAGTACCCCAGCCTGGACATCCAGCTTGCCCACCCAGCAACCCAACACCCCAGCAGCCCAACCTGGCAACCCAGCAACCCAGCCCAGCCTGGCCGGAAGCGGCTAGCGCACGGGTTCTACTGGGTTGCCTTGCCATTGGGTGTTTGCGGGGATGGTATCGCCGCGCATAACCAATGAGCCTGGGCCGACGGTGGCGCCCGCCTCAATCGTGGCGCCCGGCAGGATGACCGAGTTGAGCCCCAAGGTGGCGCCGGCCCCCACCGTGACGGCATCCAGCGACATGACGCGGTCCTGGAACAGGTGGGTCTGCACCACGGTGCCGGGCCCCACCGTCGCGCCGGCGCCGACCGTGCACAGGTCGGTTTCGGGGAACCAGTAGGACTCGATCCAGGCGCCGCGGCCCACCTTCACCCCAAGCATCCGCAGCGCAACGTTCATGACGCCGGACCCGCCGGCCCAGTTAAAGAACCACGGCGCAGCGATCACCTCCACGAACTGGTCCTGCAGCTCGTTGAGCCAGACGAACCAGGAGTACAGGGGGTGCTCGCCAGCCTGGTGGCGTCGCACCAGCATCCACTTGAACAGCACAGTGACCAGCAGCGCCACCGCACCGACAGCCATCCACACCACGCCGCCAAGCAGCAACACCACCACAAGCAACCCAGCACCGCCCAGTAACCCAGCACCGTCGAGACCCCACGACCCGAGCAGGTCCAACACGCTTGCCACCACAAGGGCGAACAGGGCGTACAGCATGCCGTGCACCGCGGGCGCCAGCAGCCGCAGGGTTTCTACGAACCCGCGGCGCGCCTTCATGGCGAAGGTGGGTTGGAAGGTTGCGGCGCCGCCGCCCTCGGCAGCCACTGCTACTCTGCGCATCCGCTCCGGCGGCGACCCCCACCAGTTAGATTCCGGCTTCGACTTCCTGGGGGCTGAGGACAGCACCGCCACCAGTGATTTCTTCGCCAATTTCCTGCCCGGGGCGACGATGCCGGAGTTGCCTAGGAAAGCGCGCCGGCCCACGGTGGTCGGGGCGCTGTGGATCCAGCCGCCGGAGAGTTCGTAGGGGCCGAGGAGGGTGTCGTCGGCAAGAAAGGCGGAGTCGCGGACGCAACTTAACTTGGGCACCATAACCGCAGTGGAGATTTCCGCACCTTTGCCTACGGTGGCGCCCAGCGAGCGGAACCACAGTGGGGTGAGCAGGCTGGCGTAGAGGGGGAAGTGGCGGTAGATCGAGTCATCCAGCAGGCGCACCACCATCCACAGGCCAAGGCCCGGCCACGAGCGCACCGGGTGGGTGCCGGGCCGCACCGCAAGCTGCGCGAGGCGCACAAATACCCAGGTCAACAGTAGGCTGACAGTAAAGTACACCAGCCCGCCGACCGCAGCGGAGGCCACCAAGCCCAGCCGAGCGCCGGCCACCAGGAAAACGCCAACCCACACGCCGGCAACCGCCGCCGCGAACGGTAGCGCCGCCAACAGCAGTGCGGCCAGCGCGTACAGCACCTCCCAGTAGCCGCGTCGTGGCGGGCGCTGGTCGGGGAACACCGCCGCCGTCTTGCCGGACTTGCCCACCTTGCGGGCAGGCGAGCCCGCCCAGCGCGCGCCCTTCTTCACCGGTTTGACTCCAGTGACGGTGGAGCCCGCCTCCACATGGGCGCCAGCCCGGACCTCGGTGCCGCCCATGAGGGTGGAGCGGGCCCCGATGCGGGCATCAGCACCCACAAACACTGTGCCGACGTGGAAGGACGCGCCATCCAGCCAGGAGCCGGACAGGTCTACGCCCGGCTCCACGGAGGCACCCGACTCTACTGTCAGTAGTCCTGAGACCGGCGGCAGGGTCTGGAAGTCCACATTTTTGGCTACCTTGTTGCCCATCATCCGCGCCATGAGTTTGAAAAACGGGGCGCCCGAAATGTTCAGCGCGCCCGAGGCGGCCAGCCACTTCTCTGCAGCCCACATACGCAGGTGCACCGAACCACCGCGCGGGTAGACACCCGGTTCCACCCGCCCGCGGATAAACCGCGCTCCCCACGCACCAAGAGGAACCCGCCCCACTGGGGTGCAAAACAGCAACCACGCCGCCAGCAACACGCCAAAAGGCGCGACAGGGGAGAGCAGACTGAACGCCAGCAGGAACCACACCAAGGGTGTTGCCGCCCGAAGGGTGAGCACAGGCAGCAGTAGCGCCGCCTGCCTCAGGCGTACCCCCATACCAACCGGGGGCACAGAGCGTTCGCGGGTGACACTAGCAAGGGGGGCGTGGGCTGAGGGGGCGTGGTCGTCGATAAGCAAGGCAAGCGCGCCAAGCCTGGGGTGGTCATAGAGGTCGCGCACCGCGAACGTGGGCACGCGCTCGCGCAGCCTGGTGACCAGGGCGGCGGCCGCGAGCGAGGTGCCGCCGAGGGTAAAGAAATCCGCATCCGCGCCGGGAACATCCACACCTAGCACCTCAACCCACAGGCCGGCGATCCACTGCTGCGTCGGGGTAAGGCCCTCAGTAGCCGCAGTGGCCGGAAGCGGCCAGGGCAACGCCGTTTTATCCACCTTGCCGGAGGTGCGAATCGGCAGCTTGTCCATCACGTGCATTCGCGGCACCAGCGCCGCTGGCATCACCTCGGCCAACTGCGCGCGCAGCGCCGCCACATCCAGTAAGACCCCATCTTCAGGGGAGACGTAGGCCACCAGCACCTTGTCGCCGGAGCCGAGCGTTTGCACGGCCACCGCGGAGTTGTACACGCCTTCCAGCGCGGCTACATGCGCCTCAACCTCGCCCAGCTCGATGCGGCGCCCGCCGATTTTGACCTGGTCGTCGGCGCGCCCGATGAACTCCAGGCCATCGTCGCTTACCCGCACGTGGTCGCCGGTGCGATAGGCCCTGGGCCAATGCAGATCACCGGATCCCCACGAAGCGTATTTCTCCGCGTCCTTGGCCGGGTCCAGGTAGCGCGCCAGGCCGACTCCGCCGATGATTAATTGCCCATCGTCCGCAACCGCTAGATCCCAGCCGTTCAGCGCCCAGCCGATGGTCACCGGTTTGCCCGGCTCGAGGCGTGCGGCTGAGGCCACCACGGTCGCCTCTGTTGGGCCGTAGGTGTTCCACATTTCGCGGCCTTGAGAAAGCCTGTCGGCCAGCTCCTGGGAGCAGGCCTCGCCGCCCACGATCAAAAGCCGCACGTGGTCGAGTGCTTCGGCGGGCCAGAGTCCTGCCAGGGTGGGCACGGTGGAGACAACGGTGATGTCGCGGCGGATCAGCCAGGGGCCCAGGTCTTGGCCGGAGCGCACCAGTGAGCGCGGCGCCGGGACCAGGCACGCGCCGTTTCGCCAGGCTAGCCACATTTCCTCACAGGAGGCGTCGAACGCGACCGACAGCCCGGCCAACACCCGGTCATCGGGGCCTAGCGGTTCGTCCTGGCAGAACAGGCGCGCCTCCGCGTCCACAAAGGCGGCTGCCGAGCGGTGCGTTACGGCCACGCCTTTGGGGGTTCCGGTGGAGCCGGAGGTGAAAATGATCCAGGCATCACTGTCAAGCAGGGGCTCTTGCTTATCGACGCCCCCACGCACCCCCACCATCTCCAACCCCTCATCCCCAAACACCGCATCCACCTTAGCTTCGCGAAAGACCAAGGCGACGCGCTCTTCGGGGTCGTCGGCGTCGACGGGAACGTAGGCGGCCCCGACGAACAGGGTGGCCAGGATGGCGACGTACAGGTCGCGCGTGCCGGAGCGCACGCGGATGCCGACGCGGCTGCCGCGGCCGATGCCGAGTGCCTGGAATTCTCTGGCCCAGGTCTCCACCTCGGTGAGGAGTTCGGCGTAGGTGAGCACCTCACCGTCATCAATCGCTGCGGCATCCGGGTGGGTAGCGGCGGTGGCGCGGATGATGTCTACCAGGGTGCGTGGCGCAGGGGCGAGGTGGGCGCGCAGCAGGTTCGCGCCGTGTGGCGGGTCTGGCTCTGGGGCTTTGGCCGGGGAGTTTGAAGGGGTTTGTGAAGGGGAGTTTGCTGACATGTTTCCGTTGGTGCAAATCAATAGTTGAAGGTGGCAACTATAGCAGTGTGACGTGGTTTATTGTCGCTGTTTATTCTGCTTTGCGCATCTTGTGTTCGGTGGCAGCGGGGCCGGAAGTAGCCCATGTGAGCAAACTCACGATTTGAGTTTTAGGCGTTTGGGGAAGTGTTTTCCTAATGGGCTCTGAATGAAAGTGCCGGTCCCGCGACTTTGACTGATGGAAGTTAGACAACTTAGTTAGAAGAGGCCAATTAAAAGTTGGAACGTCACTTTCTCTAAGTGAAAAACTGCGTTACATTGTTATCGGCTCCGAGGAAGCATGGAGGACGCTGGGATTTCCATCTCCGTGTCTGAATGTCTCGCTCGTGAGGGTCCGTGCGGCAACCGCAGGGATCGCTGTCCAACCGGACAACTCTAGAACTCTAGGAACCTATCCAGGTTTGGGTGTTGCAAGGAATTCACTCCAGCCTCGGAGAAATTCCGTGCAGCTCCTGCCGTCGGCATTGCTGGCTAGCGGCACCAAATCAAATAGTCTCTGAAAGGCAGACATATCCATGGCAAAGACCTTCACTAAGAAGACCGCCGCAATCGCTCTTGCAGCAGGTCTCGCATTCTCTGGCTCCGCAGGCGCCGTTTTCGCACCGGTTGCTGGTGCACAGCAGATTTCTGAGATCAACGCTGAAAAGGGCTCCATCACCATCCACAAGAAGGTTGGTGCAGAAACGCATGGTAACCCGAACGCTGACGGCTCCCCGAGCGACGACGTTGCAGGGCAGCCACTGAACGGCGCTGTGTTCACTGTGACGAAGCTGAACTATGACCTGACGAAGGAAGACGAGTTCGCTGCCGCGGCTGCGCTGCAGAAGACCGCGACCGGTCTCGCTGATATTCCGGCTGACAAAATGGGTGACGTAGTTGGCACCGTTACTACTGGTGAGGGTGATAACAAGGAGGGCGAAGCCAAGCTCAGCGACCTGGATGCTGGCGTGTACTACGTCACCGAGCAGGCACCGAAGAACACTGACGAGGTCACCTACATTCCGTCCGCGCCGTTCATCGTGTATGTGCCGATGGCGGACTCCGCGAACAAGACTTGGAACCGCGACGTTCACGTATACCCGAAGAACACCGAGCTGAAGGCTACGAAGGAAGTTAAGGACGCAGATAAGAACCCTGCTGCCGAGAAGGAAGAGGATCGTACTCTCACCTACACCGTTACCTCCCCGGCTCCGGTGCTGCCGCCGAAGCGTGAGCTGACTGAGCTGAACGCTGTGGATGTCTACAAAAAGGGCGACTTTGTCAACGGCCTGAAGATTGCCAAGGTTGAGATCCAGAACTCCAAGGGTGAAACCATCAAGGAGCTCACGGAAGGCCAGGCAGGTGAAAACCAGGATCTGACCGACAAGTACGTCGTTACTGACGGTGCTGAGGAGATCAAGGATCAGGATGGCAAGGTGCTCGCCGACACCAAGCGCACCGTCACCGTGACTGATAAGAAGCTGCTGGACTCCCTGAAGCCGGGCGACAAGCTTGTTGTCACCCTCACGGGTGAAGTTCAGAAGGTGCAGCAGAACAATGAAGGCGAGGGCATTGATGACGGCGAGGTGACCAACTTCGCTCGTACCACCGGTAAGACCAAGGTCACCGGCCAGCCAGGCTTCGAGAGCAAGGAAGAGCCGTTCGAGACCCCGAATACCAGCGTTGAGTCCTACTTCGCAGCTGTTCGCGTGATCAAGTTTGAGAAGGGCGAAAACGGCGAGGAGAAGAAGCTTGATGGCGCTAAGTTCCACGTGTACTCTGTGCCGTCCACCAGTGAGTGCACGGCTACGGACAATCGCACCACGATCCAGAAGGAATTTGAGGTAACCGGCGGCGAGGCTGTCATTAACGCCCTGCACGTCACCGACTTCGTCGACGGCAAGGCTGTCACCTCTGAGGTCACGACCAACAAGTTCTGCATCGAGGAGACTGTTGCTCCGAGCGGCTTCCAGTTGGACACCACCCCGCACGAGCTGACCGTCCTCAAGAAAGATGCTCAGAACCCGACGACGGAGAACAACCTGACCTTCAGCTCTACCACCAAGGTTGAGAACAAGAAGCGCCCGGCCTTCGAGCTGCCGCAGACTGGTGGCATGGGTGTCCTGGTGATGATTCTGGGTGGCCTGGCGCTGCTCGGTGGCGGTGCTTACGCCGCACGTCGTAAGGCATAACCAAAGCCCTACGGCTTGAAGGGATAGCGCCATCCGGTGCTGTCCCATAGGGCGTACCCGCGTGGGGAGGCGTCAATAAGAAAAAGAAAGTATCCCCACCAAGTTTCTATAAAGGAGCAGCATGTCTTCGGCAGTTTCGGTTGATACCCAGCCCCAAGGGGGTGACACCCCCGGCGGCGGCGAAAAGGCGAGTTTTACTCGCCGGGTCATCGTCCCGCTGCTGATCATGCTGCTTGGCCTCGCTTTGCTGATCTACCCAGTGTTTGCCACCCAGTGGAACAACTGGCTGCAGTCGCGTGAGGCCGGCTCCTACCAGCACACCGTGACGCAGGCACGTACTCTTCAACCAGTTGAACTGGACGACGCGATCAAGGCGGCGCAGGAGTACAACATGCACTACACCGATGGGCCGGTGTTGGACCCGTGGCTGTCACGAATCTCTAAGGACAACGTGCAGTACCAGGAGTACCTGACGCAGCTGCATGATTATGACGCGATGGCGCAGGTAGCTATCCCTGCCATTGACTCGAACCTGCCGGTGTACCACGGCACGGGCGAGGACGTGCTGCAAAAAGGCGTGGGCCACCTGTTCGGCTCCGCCCTGCCGGTTGGCGGCAAGGGTAACCACACGGTGCTCACCGGACACACGGGGCTGACTAACGCCACGCTGTGGGACAACCTGATCAAGATGCGCAAGGGTGACGCGATCTACGTCAACACCTACGGCCAGATGATGAAGTACCAGGTCCATGAGATTGAGACGGTGCTGCCGAACAAGTCAGACACGCTTCGCGCCAAGCCGGGCGAGGATCTGCTCACCCTGATTACCTGCACCCCCTACGGCATTAACACTCACCGCCTGCTGGTACACGCGCACCGGGTTCCCATGGACCCTGCGGAGACAGCGGTGTTTGAAAAGTCCGGCTCACTGATGCAGTGGTGGATGTGGGTTGTACTTGTACTGTTCATTCTCGCACTCGCTGCGATTGCCTGGTGGCTGTATATGCAGCGCAGGAAAGAAACGGACCGCGCTCAGACGGCGTCGTCCACGATTGGAGATCTGAGGGTGGCGCCACGATGGCCTACGGAATAGAAAGCTCGAAGATGAAAAAGTTTGTGGCTTCTGGTGCTGCGGCGTTGATGTTGTTTGTTGCGGGGCCGTTGCTTGCGGACGCTCAGACGCGTCCTGTTAGCGGCAACGATGCTGGTATTGCTGCTGATTCGGTTGGTGCTGGTGATGAGTTGTCGTTGCAGGTGACGAAGGCGTCGGGGAATCCGTTTGATGATCAGCGTGAAGGTGAGCTTCCGCCGGGTCGACTTGCGGGTGTGGAGTTTGTGTTGTGGCGTGCTGTGGATGTTGATGTAACGACGCCGCAGGGGCGTGCGGATGCCAAGCGTGCGCGTTCGAAAGAGGAGTTTGCGGCGCTTGAGCGTGAGCGTGTGGCGTCGTTGGTTACTGATGGCGATGGTGTGGTGACGTTTCGTGGTTTGACTCCGGGGTTGTATTTCTTGGAGGAGATTGCTCCGGATCGGGATCATAATTATCACGTGTCGTCTCCGGTGTGGGTGGTGTTGCCGTTTGGTGATGCTTCGGGTCATAGTTTTGTTTCGGAGAATGTGATGGTGGTTAAGCCGTCGCCGACGATTACGCCTCCGCCGCCGACTCCGCCGAAGGTGACTGTGCCTGGGACGTCGACGGTGACGACGACGTATCCGCGGCCGTCGTTTCCGCCGCTGACGGTACCTGGGGGCTCTACGACGGTGACGCGGCCGGCGGGTCCGCCTGCGACGGTGACGCGTTCGGTGGGTACGCCTGTGACGTCGACGGTTGTGCAGGAGAAGAAGTCGGGGAGTCGTTCGGGTGATTTGGCTAGTACTGGTGCCAACGTGTGGTTTGTAGTGATTGCTGGTGTGGTGCTGATTGGTCTTGGGTTGTACCTGTCTAGAAGGAACGCGAAATGAAGCAAATGAAAAACATGTTGTCTAAGCGTTTCGCAGGAACGCCACCGAAAAATAAAGGAGCTAGAACGATGACCCAGCGTTCACACCGCCGTGTGCGGGCACTGCTGTGTTCAGTTTCTGCCGTCGGTGTTGTCATGGTCAGCGCTGTCGCGCCAACCGCATTGTCACAAACCCCAACTGCTGCGGGACAGGTGGCGGCTACTGCCACCCCGGGTGCTGGAGCGGAGCAGGTAACCAATATGTCTTCCCCCGCTGCACCAACTGCACCGGATGCGGGTGTAACCATGCCTACTCAGGCTGGTGAGACCCCCAAGGCAAGCACTGCACTTACTTCGCCTACGCCTGCTGCACCGAAACCAACGGTTCCTGCAGGAGAAAAGCCAGCCGGGCAGCGTAATGCACGCGATACGCAGAAGCCGCCGGAAGGAGACCAGTCCCGTAATTCCGCAAACGCACTGCGTTTTGGTGAGGTCGTGGTGGTTTCCAAGGGAATCAACATCGTTGGCAATCACCTATACACTCTGAGAAGCAACGTGGCTTCGGCGGACCTTGGACAAGATGAAATTATCCGCCTGGTCCGCCAGGATCTCGGTGACCCTGTAAAGGTGCTGGAAGCACGGTTTAACTCCATGCCGATCGACGTCACGGAAGACACCGAGGCTGATGGCAAGCAAACGCTGAACATCCAGCCTCCGGCGGTGGTGTCCGATTCGAACCTGGTTGAAGTAGACATTGAGGTTGATCCTGTCACCGCTCTTAGCAGCCAGACGTGGAGTTTGGAAACCGCAAGTGCGGAAAATGACACTGTTGATGCTCTTTCAAAGAGTGCGCTTTTGGAAGACGATGCGGAAGCGCTTGATGATGAGCTCGAGTTTTCCCCGGAGTTTTTGCGCAGCCAAGCTAGAGAAGCGAATGAATCGGAGTTTCCGGAGAATTTTGCGCAGCTTGAAAAAATCGAAGAGTTTATTGGTGGTCCAACTGACTTCAATAACTTTTCCATCGGTAAAAACCCGTCTTTCGTACTGACAGAAGCCGTGCCAGAAGAAGATGATGGCAAGGTAGCGATTATGAGGTTCACGTTTAAAGTGGACGGTCTGTCCGCTTTGCATGGGCCATTCGATTCCCTCAAATTCAATCCTCGAGGTTGGTTTAACCTGGCAAGGGGCGCCACGCTGGAAGGCCTGCCATATTTGTGGCTCAACGATAATAAGGAAACGAACCCGGAAAAATCTCTGTCGCAACAGACAAAAAATGGTCGTGCCTGGGTTAGGCACAGCGTCGACAAGAAAACGGAAGAGGATGAATGGTATTCCACCCACTTCTTAATACCAGGGAACAGGCCGCAGATTAAGAACGGTGACACCTTTACCGTTCGGTACAAGCTGACACGTGACTACGAGGCGAAGGTAGATTCTGGGCTGTCTGGAACCCCAACATCCCACACATACTGGGTGAACACGTATGACGAATTTACTCGGTATGATTTTTCCGATGATTTCAAGACCATTAAGGTTGGCCGGCAATTCCCCGCTCAAAAGAAATACGGCGATATCGCGGTCACTCCGGATGGCAAAGAACTCTACGCTGTGGAGTTTGTAGCAAGTTTCGGATCCTGGGTGATGGACAAATACGATGCTCGTACGGGCGCTCTTATAGGTCGTAGTTCCTTTAAACTCGGGGCGTTGGAAGCCAGCGATGGTGATGGTGGCCCGCAGCTAAATGCCTTGACCTTCGACCACGACGGTAAGTTGATTTTCTCCACGCCAAAGAAAAATAACATTTGGAAAATGGATCCTTCCTGTCTGAAAGATCCGGCATTGAAATCCACGTGTGAGCTTGGTAAAGATATTGAAAAACTGGACCTAAAATGGCCTAAAGTGCCAGGTGGTTGGTTTGGCACAGAGCGACAGTTAACTTCGGCAGGTGACTTCATTGTTGGACCTGACGGGAGTTTGTTTGGTGCTGGCACTACAGATGCTGCGAATTCGGAGAGTCCGTCCATCCTTGTCCACTGGCCGGCTAAGGAGCCTGGTAATCCGGCAGCAGGACGTGCTGAAGAAGGAATCGTGATAGGAGAGCTTCCTCGCCCAACATATGGCATGGGACGCTTCGGTGACTTCATTCTTTCGACACAAACCAACGAAACTCATACAACCAGGGCAAATTCGGGTCTTGTGTGGTCCCAGATTGTTCCGGACGGAAAAGGAGGCTACACAGTCGAAGGCGAACCTCTGGAGGCAACTGTGGAAAGCACTGCGTACGGTATTTTTAAACCCGGTGAATCCCTATGGGGAGCTACCTCGGTTTATGATGCCGGACCGTATAATGAGCTCATTCTGAAGATTGAGAAAGAGGTAGTCGGGGATCGCCTTGCCCCAACTGACCAGTTTGAACTTGGAGCGTTTTTAGAGAACTCACCATTCACAAACTCTCGCTCCTATTCAATGCCCCCTGTTTTCGCTACAACCCCGGAGACTGGTCTCCAAAAAGAAGTTTCGTACAACTTTGTTAAACCTGGGCTGGAGTATGGAATTTTTGAAGGGTTCCGCACCGCAACGCCCGAGGGCGAGCGTAAGAGCATGACGAAGGAGAACGCGGAGAAGTACAGAACATCTCTGAAATGTGTTGAAGGTGATACCTGGTCTAAGGACGGCAACGAAGTGCCAACAGAAGCACTGTCTGGTCTGACCGACAAATCTGACCGTGAGAGCAAGCTGACAATCCCAACCACCCCTGGCTTGAAAGCTGTGACGTGTAGGTTCATAAACTCGACTGAACCGGAAGAGCATCCTTCGCTGGCCCTGTTCAAGGCGGCCGAGACAACCGGCCAAAACAAGGTGGAGCTGCTTTGCGGAGCGAAGTTCGAGCTTTATGAAAAGGATGAAACGCAGCCAGGTCACCGTGGCAAGAAGGTCACAGACATTGAGCCCAACCCAGAGAAGGGCTACTCCGTTGACGGGCTTGAATATGACAAACGCTACATCCTGGTGGAGACTCAGGCCCCAGATGGCTACCTCGTGCTGACTCCGACCATTGAATTTGCCATTGTGCGTGGCAAGGACGGCAAGCCTGAGCTGAAACTCTTCGAGCAGCCGACTGAGGGCGGCGTGGTGCTGCTTCCGGGTGACCCGAATGCTCAAGAAGTGAAAGAACCCGGGGACGTTGTTGGTGTGGCCATGACGGTGCTCAACGTTGAGCAGCCTCAGTTGCCGAAAACTGGAGGCCCCGGTGTGCATCGTATGATCGCTCTCGGCGTGATGGTGCTTGCCTTCGGAGGCATGTCTATGGCTCACACTTCCGGCACCCGGAGGCGAGTGCGGCCCTAAACAGCAGCACATCGCAGCAACCAAACAGCGAAAGCAGAAGGCATGAAGGAGGCTGGGGTACTTGGTATCGAAGGAAGTTATCCGTCTCGATCTCCTAGCACCCTAGAACCTCACTGCAACTTCGGAGTACTCCCTGCAGTCGCCGCTTCTAGGACTGCAATGCAGCACTACCCGTGGTGTGTTGTTTGTTGCGGATTCGGTTGGTGCTGGTGATGTGTTGTCGCCGCAGGTGACGACGGCGTCGGAGAATCCGTTTGATGATCAGCGTGAAGGTGAGCTTCCGCTGGGTGAGATGCCCGAAACCGGTGGTCGGGGTGTTTTGCGGCCGACTTTAGGTGGCATGTTGATCATGCTTGCTGGTTTGGCAATGGCACGACGTAGGGCGACCCCGTAGAACACCTGTAGGTCACGTTTCGCTAGAAGCCCTAGTTCGCCCTAGTCAGCCCGAGTCCTAGGACTCCTCTTCAAGTACCGCCTTTGAGAGCTTCTTCAGGCTCTTTAGCTGCTTTGCGCTCGATACCTCCAGGGCGCGCTCCTCGGCGGCGGCGACATCTTTGAGGAGCGCAGAGTGCGCCTTCGTCCCCTTTTTGGTGGCAGTGACAATCTGGCGGCGCCGGTCCTTTGGGTCTCGGTCGCGCTTGACCCACTCTTGTTGCTCTAGGCAGTCGATGAGCCGGACCATGTCGGAAGCGTCGATGAGCAGCAGTTCAGACAGCTCCCGCTGGGAAAGCGGCCGCTCCAGCACGCAGCTGAGCACCCAGTATTCGCGCATGCTGGTGCCGTGCTTGTTCAGTGCTTTTTCCACCAGCTCTTTGGTGTGGCGGCGCACCCGCTCGATCTGAAACGACGGCGACTTGGTCAGCGTGCTAGGCAATTCTGGGGACTGGGCCATAATTGTGATTCTAAACCGTTGGCAGGCCGGCCTCGACCCAGGCGCTGGTACCACCGGCGACGTTGATCACGTTGTCCCACCCAAGCGCGTTTTCTAGATACTCAGCGGCCTGCAGGGAGCGGCCTCCGGCGTGGCAGATGACGTAAATGTCACGGTCGGGGTCGATTTCTGCGGTGCGTTCGACCAGTTCGCTCAGCGGGATATTGATGGCACCGGTGGCGTGGGTGGTGGTGTATTCGTCGGGCTCGCGGACGTCGATAAGCTGGATGCCCTGCGGAACCTCAGTAACCTGCACAGTTTTCATAAGCCCAACCCTATAGTGTTTTTATGGCTAACCGGAAGGCGCGCCCGCCGCAGTGGGTGTTTCATGTGCGGCGCGCAGTGGCGCTGGCGATCCTGCTACTTATGGTGATTGTGCCGGTGCGCGCGTGTGGCGGCCCGGGGGAGGAACCGGAAGTGGTGGCTGAGCTGCCGCCCGCGCACGTCGAGGCGTCCGCCCCCATCGCCTTATCCATCCCCTCGGTCGGGCTCAATGCCAGCTTTGAGAAGGGGCCTTGCAGGCTTATCGACGCCACCGTCGACCCCTCCAGCCTGTCCAAAGCCTGCATATTTACCGCTGACTCCAAACCCTACGAGCTGCCCGGCAGCGACGCGGGCGACATCGTTGTGATCGCCGGGCATGCTGCCGCCGGGGTGCCGGCCGTGTTTGACAAGCTGTACAACCCGTCGGCCCAGGAGCACACCGTGGCGGTTGGCGACGCCATGTACCTACGCACCGAGACTTCCGGCAAGTGGTGGCTGAAGTACGAAGCGACGGACCTTCATGCGCCCTCCAAGGACGCCCTCGCCGGCGACGCCGCCATCTGGGGCGAAGCGGCGGTGCCGGGGCGGTTGCTCACCATTACCTGCATCCAACCCGCCAACCCCTTCAAAGAAGCCGTGTCGAATGCGGTGGTGGGGTGGCAGTTTGTGGGCGTGGTGGGGCAGGAGGACGCTGTGGGGTGAGCGTGTTGGGTGCTTGCCGCGTGTTGAGTGCTTGCCGCGTGTTGGGTGTGACAAATGTGAACGGTGTGACTAGAGTGGTGTAAACCTTCAAGTCTTGCTTGAGACTTTAGCCTTTCTTGATAACCCCTTTTGGAGCACACCATGCAGCGTCACGCCACTTCCCTGACCGCCCTCGCCGTTGCAGGCGCAATGGCCATCGCCATCACCCCGAACGCATCCGCGCAGTCCTCCGATGGATCTGTCAGCGCTGAAGTGTCGGGTTCGAGTGTTAACGCGGCCGTTGATACGCTGACCAGCCCGGTACTGGACCCGATCACTGAAGGCATGTCCTCCACCGCAACCGAATCCAACCCCTCCCTGCCCGCGTGGGCCGTGGCCGCCGAAGCCGGCCAGTTCAGCGGCAAGACCTGGTACTACATGGCCGACGGCCTGACCGTGACCACCGACGCCGAAGCCGCCAAAGGCAGCCCCACCGGCAACGCCCAGGTAGAGATGTCCCTGCTGGACTTCGCCGCCGCCACCGGCCGCACCGTGCCCGCAAGCCAGGTCGGCCCCGCACGCCTCAAGCACCAGGCAGTAGTCATGGACGCCGAGGCTGCAGAAGCCCTGCCGGACTTCGCGCCGGGCGCCCTCGCCGCCGAATTCGACGACAAGAAGTGGTTCTACGCTGCCGACGGCTTCAACGTTGTCAGCGACGAAACCCAGGTCAACACCCCAACCCAGGGCGAATTCCGCACCATCTGGTCGCTCGCGCAGGACACCGGCAAGCGCCTGCCCGAAAACCTCGTGCAGCGCTCCCTGACCATGACCACCACCACGTTGTCCGAGGTTGGTGGGGGCGCTTCGGGTTCTCATGGCACTTCGGGCAGCTCCACCTCCCCGGCCTTCAACTTTACCCTTGAGTCCTTGCCAGCCTGGGCCGCAGGCGCACTCGTTGGCAAGCTGGACGGCCAGGAGTGGTTCTACTCCAAGGACTTCAAGTACGTCGTGAACAAACCCGAGCTGGTCAACGCCGATGTTGAGGTCGGCAACGCATCCTGGATGTCTGTCATCGAGTTTGCCAACAAAACGCAGCGCTCCCTGCCGGAGGCGCTGCGCGGCAAGCTGGCCCTGGAGGCCGGTTCCTCCAACCCGGGCGCAGGCATTGCGGCTAACGGTTCCTCCGCCTCTGACCTGGGTAATGCAGCCGCGATCGTCCTGCCGGCGATGCTGGTCATCGGTGGCGTGGCCTGGTACCTGAACCAGGACGGCAAGACCTTTGTTACCAACCTCGGCCGCATCGGCGTGACCCCGACCGCACAGGAGATCGACGCTTCCGCCCACATGCTGTCCTCCAACCGTGGCGAGGTCGAAGCCCAAGCCCGCGCCGCCGCCGAAGCTGAGGCAAAGGGTGGGGCCGTGACCACCGTTGAGGCCCAGGCCGAGACTCGCGGGATCAGCGCCGCCACCGGCTCCAACGCCTTTGGCAAGGGCATGATCGCCCTGCTGCTGGCTTCCGTACTGGGTGCGGCCGTGTTCGCGTTCGGCCGCCGCCAGCTGGTGTAGCCGGCTTAGCCCACCAATCACGTTTGCAGCTATCTACTTGTAGCTATCAGCGCAAAAACCGCTTGATAGCCGGGTGTAGGTAGCTGCAAACGCGTTTTTTGGGGAGGCGCGGCGGCGACGCGGCCAAGCGCTCGGCAAATCAACCCATCGGTCGATGGTGGAGCACCGCAGCCATGCCTACCGTGAAGTCGTGAACACAGACACCACCAAAACCCCAGAACAAACCCCACAACAACCCCTCCAAAACCGGTGGAAAGCCCTCGGCGTCTTGGCCGCCGGCCTGGCGTTGATTGTGATGGACGGCACGATCGTTGGCGTCGCGTTGCCAACCATGATCACTGCCCTTGATCTCAGCCTGACCAACGCGCAATGGGTCAACGCGATCTATAACGTGATTTTCGCGGCGCTGCTGCTTGGTTCGGGACGCTTGGGGGATCGCATCGGCAGAAGGACGGCGTTCGCGGCGGGCGTGTTCTTGTTCCTTGCGGGCTCGCTACTCGCCGCCAGCGCGACCGGCGCTAGTACCCTGATCGCCGCCCGCGCGGTGCAGGGCGTCGGCGGCGCGTTGGTGTTGCCAGCTACATTGTCTTCGGTGAACTCCCTGTTCACCGGCAAGGATCGCGCCGCGGCATTTGGCGTGTGGGGTGCGGTGATGAGCGGTACGGCGGCGTTGGGGCCGCTGCTTGGTGGCGTGTTGACCCAATACGCGTCGTGGCGTTGGATTTTCTGGGTGAATCTGCCGTTAGGCCTGCTGGTCATCGTCGGCATTTTCGCGTGGGTGCCGCAGACCCACGGCAAGCGCAACGTGCGCGGTGTGGATGTGGACGGTGTGCTGACCTCTGCAATCGGCTTCGGCCTGCTCGTCTTCGGCCTTATCGAGGCCACCACGCTCGGCTGGTGGACGAAGAAGGAGACACTGCGCATCGGCGCCTGGTCCTGGCCAGACGCGTGGACCCTATCGCCGGTGCCGTTCGCCATCGGCATCGGGCTGGTCTTCATCGGCCTGTTCCTGTGCTGGGAGCTGCACCGAGCGCGCAACGGCCGCGACGCCCTGCTGGATCTTAGCCTGTTCAAAGTCGGCACGTTTTCCTGGGGCAACCTCACGGCAGCGATGGTGGCCATCGGCGAGTTCTCGCTGATGTTCGTCCTGCCGCTATTCATGGTCAACGCCATGGGCTTAAGCACGGTGCGCACCGGCGTGGTCCTTGCGGCAATGGCGCTGGGGGCGTTCGCCTCGGGTGCGGCGGCGCGTCATCTAGCAGCACGGCTCGGCGCGCCCGGCGTAGTGGTTTTGGGCCTTTCGCTGGAGGTTGTCGGCGTCGGCGTTTTGGCCTGGGTGGTTGGCAAACAAGCACCGATCTGGTTCACCATCGGCGCGCTGGTGGTCTACGGCGTTGGCCTGGGCCTTGCGTCGGCGCAGTTGACGTCCACGGTGCTTGCCGATATCCCCGCAGAGCTCTCCGGCGCCGGCTCCGCAACCCAGTCGACAGTGCGCCAGCTCGGCTCCGCCCTGGGTGCCGCGATCGCCGGCTCCGCGCTGGCCGCCGCGATGGCGCAGAAGATCCCCGCAGCGCTGAACAACGTCAGTGGCCTGCCCAACCAGGTAACCAATCAGCTCTCACAGGCCACGCAGTCCTCCGCCGGCGCGATGATCGGGCAGCTGCGCAACGCCGCCCCCGACAACCCCCTCGCCACCCAGCTCGGGCCGGCCCGCGACGCAGTGGTCACGCAGCTGTCCACCGGATTCGCGCAAGCAGCCGCCTGGTCGATCGGGTTCTCCGCGGCGTTCCTCGTCCTGGGGCTCATCGGTTCCCTGATGGTGCGCCACCACGCCCAGCACACCAGTCACCACTCCCGGTAGGTGGAGGCGGGGGTGTGGGGGACGCTGCGGGCCTCGGCAAGCAACTTGGCCCCCTTCACCCGCTGGATGCAGGCGGCTTCATCTTTCAGGATGTCGGCGGGGAAGATGCGGATCACCTCGTAGCCTCGCTCTTTGAGCCAGTTCTCGCGCGCCAACTGCCGCATGATCACCTCGTGCGAGACATCGGCGTATTTGAGGTAGCCATCGATTTCGATGATCAGGTTGCCCCACAGCAAGTCAACGCGGTAATCCCCAACCCACATCTGCTCTTGCGCCGTAATGCCATGCTCCGCCAGAATCACACGGAACAGCGACTCAAACGGAGAATCCGACACCACCGAGCTCAGCTCGAACGCCTGTCGCGCACGCGCAATGCCGCCTTTACCGGAAAGCCGCTTGATCACGGACTGCAGCGCGGCCCGCACCTCCCGACGATTGCCGCGCGGAATCCCGTGCATCAGCCCGTCCATCGCCACCACGCCGTGCCGCACACCGTGCAGCCGCGCGATGTCCACCGCGGTGCGAACCGGCATGGTCAGCCGCGCCCCACGATAGGTCGCCAGGTCCATGTCGGGCACCACAAAACGCCTGTACACCACCCCTTTGGGCCATTGGCTTGTCGACGGCACCGCCCCGCCCCCAACGCCAACTCCACAGCCTCCGCATCCGTGGGCAGCACCCACATATTTGCGACGCGCGCCGCCGAGCGCCCCACCAGCACCGCCCGCGACGCAGCCAGACCGGCCGCATAGCAGCGCAGAAACTCCTGCTCGTGGCGACGCATCCCGCGCCACCGCTCCTCAGTGACAAAGCACGTTGCAGAAAGCTTGACGCAGTCGTGATGCTGCGCGGCACCCTTCTTTAGCAGGTGCGTGGCCAGTGCCTCCCGGTCCATGAAGTCCCCCTATGAATCCCCTTTTTGCTCGCTTCCCCCTGAAGCGATGGTGTGGCTGCATCGTAACAGGACTGGGTTGTTCGCCGCTAGGGTTCGCTGGCCGCAACACGGCCGCAGCACGGCTGCAGCACTGCCGGAACACGGCCGAAACACGGCCGGAAACACGGCCGGAAACACGGCCGGAAACAAGAATGCAGCTATCTACGTGTAGCTATCAGCGAAAAAGCCGCTTGGTAGCCGGGTGTAGGTAGCTGCAAACGCTGGGGGAGGGGCGCCGCGCCCTACTTCTTGTACGCGTCCAGCGATGCCTGCAGGATCGCCTCGGCCTCAGCCTTGTCGCCCCAGCCGGAGCCGGTGACTTCCTTGTTCGGCTCGAGGTCCTTGTAGTGGACGAAGAAGTGCTCAATCTCGTCCTTGAGGAAGTCGGAGACGTCGGAAATGTCCTGGTAGTGGTTGTAGCGGACGTCGTCGATCACGCACAGCAGCTTGTCGTCGCCGCCGGCCTCGTCGGTCATCTTGAACACGCCGAGCGGGCGGGCCTTGACGGTCACACCGGGGAAGACGGGCTCCGGGGTGATGACCAGGGCGTCGAGCGGGTCGCCGTCGTCTGCCAGGGTGTGGTCGATGTAGCCGTAGTCGGCTGGGTACGCCATCGGGGTGAACAGGTAGCGGTCGAGGTAGACGCGGCCGGTTTCGTGGTCTACTTCGTACTTGTTGCGGGAACCCTTGGGGATTTCGATGATGACCTCGATAGCCATGTGCACTCCTTAGTTCGGTGAATATCCGCCAAACATCATACGTGGACTACGCTGTGGGCCGATGAAGGTATGGACTTGGGTGGTTTCGGCGTTGGCGTTGACGGCGGTCGGCGGTGTCGCGGGTTTTGGTGTGGCGGCGCACGAGCAGCTCTCAGCGCTTGAGTACGCGCCTGCCTACGAGTTGCCCGCAGCGCACCAACCCCTGAAACCGGCCACGGGGGCACCGATCGACCAGCACCTGCTTATCGACGCCCTCACGCACGCCTCCCAAAACCCCAACCTTGGCCAGTTCCACGCCCACATCACTGACGCCTTCACAGGCAACGTCATCTTTGAGCAGATGGCGGATGTGCCGCTGCGTCCGGCCTCTACTACCAAGGTGCTCACCGCAGCGGCGGCACTGTATGAGTTGGGGCCGAACGACACGCTGACCACCACCGTCTACAGGGATGGGGACGCTGTGTATATCAAGGCCACGGGGGATGTGTGGTTGGGGCAGGAGGGGGTGGACGTGGTGGCGTCGATAAGCAAGGGGGCTCGCGCTGTGTATGTGGATACCTCCCAGTGGGCTGGGTTGCCGGAGCTGTTGCCGGGCTGGGATGAGCTGGACATTGACGGTGGCTATGTGGCGCCGCTGCAGCCGCTGATGCTCAACGGCGGGCGCGGGCTGGAGCACGAGACTGGCGATGTGCCGCGCTCGCATACCCCGGCACTGGACGTGGCGCAGGCCGTGGCGGACCAGGTAGGTGCCGGGGAAGTTGGTGTGGCCCCGGTGCCGGAGGGGGCGCAGGAGGTGGGCGCGGTTCAGTCGCCGACACTGGTGGAGCGCATGGAGATGATGATGAAGCGCTCCGACAACGTGTACGCCGAGGCGATCGCTCGTGAGCTTCGGGACCACACCGGCAAGGACCCGCTGACCGTGCTTGCGGAGCGCGGATACAATACTGTCGGCTGTGTGATCGAAGACGGCTCCGGCCTTTCCACCCTGAACCTGATCACCCCGCGGCTGTTGGACGAGATTCTTGCGGACGCCGCGATGAACGCTCCCCTCCGCCCCCTCCTAGCCACCCTGCCGGTGGCCGCCGGCGAAGGCACCCTGATCGACCGCTACGGGGATCTCGACGGGCGCGGCTGGGTGCGCGCGAAAACCGGCACGCTTGATGACACCTCTGGCCTTGCCGGTACCGTGACCAGCGTCAACGGCAATGTGTACACGTTCGCGTTCCTCTCCAACGGCTCCGACATTTTAGAGGCGCGCCGGGCGATGGATGAGATGGCATCGATCCTGAGGGACTACTGATGACTGAGCTGTTTTGGCCGCGGAAAAGCCCGCACTTTCTTGCTTGCCGACGCGCCGTGCGCGAAGTTTGGCAAACGTCTAAAATCGGGCTGGTTGATGGGCCTGTTGATAGGCCTGTTGTGATCGGTTTTTCCGGAGGACCGGACTCCTTGGCGCTTGTGGCCGCGGCGGCTGCTGAGAACGTGCCGGCATTGGCGGTGGTGGTGAATCACAACCTGCAGGAGGGATCTGCGCAGATTGCCGGCGAGGCCGCCGTGCAGGCCCGCGCGCTGGGCGTGGACACCAAGGTTGTGCACGTGGATGTGGATTTGGAGGCTGGCGGGGGCAATGTGGAGGCGGCGGCGAGGGAGGCTCGCTACGCTGCGCTGTTTCGGGTTGCAGGCCAGGTTGCTGGTCAGGTTGCTGGTCAGGTTGCAGGCGCTAACGGCGAAGTCTGGGTCGCGCACACCGCCGACGACCAAGCGGAAACCCTGCTGCTGGGTGCCCTGCGCGGCAACCCCTCGGGCATGCTGCAGCGCAGCGGCAACCTGGTGCGCCCCTTTATCTACCTGCGCCGCGCCGATACGGTTGGTGCCTGCAGAGAGCTGCACTTGCATCCCTGGCATGACCCTATGAACGAGGACCTGGCGTTTAGGCGTGTCGCCATGCGCACCGAGATCATCCCGGCGTTGTCGGAGCTTTTGGGCGGCGACGCCGTGCCTGCCCT
This sequence comes from Corynebacterium sp. HMSC29G08, assembly GCF_001806875.1. Classification (GTDB taxonomy): domain Bacteria; phylum Actinomycetota; class Actinomycetes; order Mycobacteriales; family Mycobacteriaceae; genus Corynebacterium. The sequence continues at coordinate 3,213 of NZ_KV786272.1, read as the reverse complement.
TGCCCGTACCGCGGACCGGATTGCGCAGAGCAACGAGGTTATCCGCGAGTTGGCCACACCCACCGGCGGCTGCGATGAGCTGGCCTGTGCTGATCTTGACTGCGCTGAGCTGGCTGCGCTGCCCGCGGTGGTGCGCCGCTCCCGGATCCACGCCTGGCTGGTGAACAAAGATATTCACCCCAACGGAGCTCAACTCGACGCGATTGAGCGCCTTGTCACCCACTGGCGCGGCCAGGTTGGCGTGGAACTTGCGGCTTCCCAGCTTTTAAAGCGGGAGGCTGGGCGGCTAGTTGTTGTGCCGCGTGGCCGTGAAGTGGCAAGATAGGCGGGGTTACAAAACAGGGAAGGGCACCCATGACTCAGCTGCATAACACCAAAGATTTCAACGTCACGGCGAACCGCTACGGCGACGATGTGGAAGCGATCCTGATCTCGGAGGAGGTGCTGCAGGAGCGCATCCAGGAGCTCGCCGACAAGGTGAGCGAGAAGTATAAGGATTCCGCAGAGGACCTGATCTTGGTGTGCGTGCTCAAGGGCGCGGTCTTTTTCCTTACGGACTTTGCGCGCAAGCTGTCCATCCCGTGCGAGATGGAGTTCATGGCCGTGTCTTCCTACGGCAACTCCACCACTAGCTCTGGTGTGGTGCGCATTCTGAAGGATCTGGATAAGGAGATCGCCGGCCGCGACGTGCTGGTGGTTGAGGACATCATTGACTCTGGCCTGACGTTGAGCTGGCTGTTGAAGAACTTGTCTGGCCGCAACCCGAAGAGCCTTGAGGTGATCACGCTGCTGCGTAAGCCTGAAGTGCAGACCGCCAAGATTGACCTGATGGATGTGGGCTTTGACATTCCGAATGAGTTTGTCATTGGCTACGGCTTGGATTACGCGGAGCGTTACCGTGACCTGCCGTATGTGGGTACGTTGCATCCGCGGGTGTACTCGGATGGGTCTGAGGATTAAAGCCTAGAAGCTAGTTAGATTTCACGGATTACATGAGCAAAAATCAAAATGTTTTGCGGTGGGGCCTGATTGGTGCCACCGCCCTCATCGTCCTGTACCTGCTTACGTTGATTGGGGACGATTCTCGCGCCTACCAGCCGGTTGACACTTCCCTTGCGCTTGAGCAGCTGGAGAAGGGCAACGCCAAGGAGGTGCAGATTGATGATCGGGAGCAGCGCGTCCGGATTGAGCTGAGGAAGCCCATTACTGTCGACGAACGCGAGAACGTCGAAGCCGTCTCCACCCAGTACCCAGCGCGTACTACTCCAACGATCTTTGATGCGGTGAAGGCCTCTGGCGCCGACAGCTTTAAGACGAATGTGACTCAGGAATCCTTCCTGATGTCCATGTTGGGCTTTATGCTGCCGATGGTCCTGATCTTCGGACTTCTGATGTATCTGATGTATCGCATGCAGGCCGGTGGCGGCATGTTTGGCATCGGAGGGTCCAAGGCGAAGAAGCTGGATAAGGACAACCCGACGAATACGTTTGCGGACGTGGCTGGTGCCGATGAGGCGGTGGATGAGCTGCAGGAGGTTGTGGACTTCCTGACGGATCCTACGATTTATGAGCAGCTGGGTGCCAAGATCCCGCGTGGCGTGCTGCTGTACGGTCCGCCGGGTACCGGTAAGACGTTGCTGGCGCGTGCCGTTGCCGGTGAGGCTGGCGTGCCGTTTTACTCCATCTCTGGTTCTGATTTTGTGGAGATGTTCGTGGGCGTGGGTGCCTCGCGGGTGCGTGACCTGTTTAAGCAGGCTCGTGAGAGCGCGCCGTGCATCATCTTTGTGGACGAGATTGATGCCGTTGGTCGCCAGCGTGGCTCCGGCATGGGCGGTGGCCACGACGAGCGCGAGCAGACCCTGAACCAGTTGCTGGTTGAGATGGACGGCTTTGATGGCCGCGAGGGGGTCATCCTGATCGCGGCGACGAACCGTCCGGACATTCTGGATCCGGCGCTTTTGCGCCCAGGCCGCTTCGACCGTCAGATTCCGGTAACCAACCCGGACATGACGGGTCGCGCGAAGATTTTGAAGGTGCACGCCAAGGGCAAGCCGTTGGCCAAGGATGTGGACTTAGATGCGCTGGCGAAGCGCACCGCCGGCATGAGTGGCGCGGACCTTGCGAACGTGCTGAATGAGGCGGCGCTTCTGACGGCGCGCATCGGCGGCAACGTGATCACCCCGGACGCGTTGGAGGAGGCTACGGACCGTGTGATTGGTGGTCCGCGCCGCTCCACGAAGATCATCTCGGAGCACGAGAAGAAGGTCACCGCTTACCACGAGGGCGGCCACACGCTGGCTGCTTGGGCGCTGAAGGATATTGAGCGCGTGTATAAGGTGACCATCCTGCAGCGCGGCAACACCGGTGGCTTTGCCATGACTGCGGACGAAGACGATAAGGGCATGTACAACCGCGACGAGTTGTTTGCCCGCATGGTCTTTGCCATGGGTGGCCGAAGCGCCGAAGAGCTAGTGTTTGGCACGCCGACTACGGGTGCCTCCAACGACATTGAGCAAGCGACGAAGATCGCGCGCGCCATGGTTACGGAGTACGGCATGTCCTCGGTGCTTGGCACAGTGAAGTACGGCGAAGCCCAGGGGGATCCGTTCTCTGGTCGCGGCGCCGGCGCCAGCTTGGAGTACTCTCCGGCGGTTGCAGAAACTATTGATAGGGAGATGCATGAGCTTCTCGACGCCGCGCATGAAACCGCCTACTCCATCCTGTCGAAGTACCGCGATGAGCTGGACACGCTGGTGACCAAGCTGCTGGAGAAGGAGACGCTGCGCCGTCCTGATCTGGAGGCGATTTTTGACACCATCGAGCCGGAGCGTCCCGAGCTTCCGGCGCATGACGTCCGCTTTGTCCGCCAGCCGGGCCGAGAGCCGGTGAAGACTCCGGTGGAGCTGGCCAAGGAGCGTGGCGAAGAGCCGCCGAAGCGTTTCTCTATCTTGGAGGCGTCGAGGCAGACGCGTGAGCGTCGCCGTCGTGAACGCGAAGCGATGGGTGGGCCGAAGCATGCGAAGCCGGGTTCCTCGCGTTGGCAGCCGGGCCAGCCGGGCCAGTCGCGCCAGCCGGGCCAGCCGCAGTACGGTGGCCCGACCCCGCCGCCGGGTTGGACCTATCCCGGCCAGCAGCAGGCGCCGGGCCAGCAGCAGGCACCGGGCCAGCAGCAGGCACCCGGCCAACAGCAGGGTCCGGGCCAACAGCAGGGTC
>NZ_KV786271.1:1521-2537 GCF_001806875.1 Corynebacterium sp. HMSC29G08 | reverse complement strand
GGACGATCAACCCGGCAACCGGACAACTCAGCGGGCAAATCACGTTAGTGCCTTCGGCTACTGGGGCAGCGCAGGCAGATAAGCCGGTGGAATCGAAGCCGGTGTATAGCTTGCCGAGGTTTGATCTGATTATGACAGACCTTGCGGGTGCGCCGCGTGAGATTGTTGATGTTGATACAGGTCAGGTTGTCGGCAAAGCGTCGCAAACGTTATATGGGACGCGCACCTGGCAGGGACACACCCAATGCCCACTGCTGCATGCGGGGCAGTATCTTGATGCGGAATCAGGATGGGCCTACAACCGGTACCGCTACTACCATCCGCATGCTGGTATTTATAACGCCCAAGATCCGCTTGGGGTTTCCCCTCGTGTTGCTTCTGCGCAAGGCTACGTTGATCACCCAGCCCATTGGGTTGATTTCTTCGGCCTGAGCGGCAAAGGCGGACATGTCAATAAGGCAACCCAGATTGCCGAGAATAGGGTGCAAGGCTCAAAAGGTGAAGATAAGGTGCGGGCAATTATCGAAGCAGCAACTGGCGTGGCTTTTGATGACCAAATGACCGTCCAGGCCATAGTCGTTACTGAAAACGTTACGAAAACGGTTACTAGCAGGATCGACTTCATTGTCAAACAGGGCGAGAATTTCTTATTCATTGAAGTCAAAACCGGAAACGCGACGCTTACGAAAAATCAAGCGGTGGTGCGTGACGTCGTCAACGGGACAGGCACCAAGACTGAACCCGGTGCTGTCGAGCTGCGTGCCAGGGATAGTAAAGCTCGTAAAATCGGGATGGAGCAGGGCGATATGCTAGAAGGGCGATTCCACCAAATTTATGCAGATAACCCTAATGACATTAAGACGTTAAAGAAACTTCTGAACATACCTGACTAGGAAGGATTAAGAAGAATGGCGCAAGACAATCGTTTAGTTGCCGGGCTTGACCCGTGGTTTGAAGAGCGCGGGTATAAACGCGCGGGGAAGAAAACTGAGTGGAAGAAGAACCTGCCTGGCGGC
>NZ_KV786271.1:1138-1501 GCF_001806875.1 Corynebacterium sp. HMSC29G08 | reverse complement strand
CTGAGTGGAAGAAGAACCTGCCTGGCGGCATTGAATTACGCAGTGACGCTACGTTGAGTTTGTATGGGGAAACTGAACCGCGGTCGTCGCTTGAGCAGTTTGTGCGGTTACCGCGGTTTGCGAAGCTGCATAGGGCGGCTATCGCGAATAGTTCTTTTCGGGGTGATCCTGGTAGTGGTGCGGGCCTTGTTCTTCACCCGAGGGAGATAGTGGAACGCCAACCGCGTGAGATTGATGGGGTGGGCCCGAAGTGGGAAGAATTTCTCGCTCAGTTCGGCTCGGTGATTGAGGCCAACGAGGCACAACTGCGTGAACACGCTGAGGACTTACGTCCTGTGGTGGATGGTCCATATTTTGATCTTG
>NZ_KV786271.1:0-1118 GCF_001806875.1 Corynebacterium sp. HMSC29G08 | reverse complement strand
CCGTGCTCAACCCACGACACCTTAAACTCCGGCCTGGCAAGCTGACAGCGGAGGAAGAATACCAACAAGCACGTCGCGTTTTCTCGGAATATATGGAAGCGGAGGAAGCCAAACGTCGTTAAACAGCCGCCACTACTGGTGACGACTGTTTTCAAAGATGATGGAAGGGGGACGCGGCGTATGCGGAGTGCACCGTTAGTCGCCGGGCTTGACCCGTGGTTTGAGCAGCGCGGCCATAAACGAGCGGGGAGGAAAACTGAGTGGAAGAAGAACCTGCCTGGCGGCATTGAGATACATAGCTATGTCGATTTGCGGTTGTATGGGGATGAGGAACTGGACGCATCTATTGTGCAGTTTGTGCGGTTACCGCGGTTTGCGAAGCTGCATAGGGCGGCTATCGCGAATAGTTCTTTTCGGGGTGATCCTGGTGGTGGTGCAGGTCATGTCCTCCGGCCGCGGGATACCTCCCGACGCCAACCGCGTGAATTTGAGGGTGTCGGCCCGAAGTGGGATGCTTATCTTGCACAGGTCGGCCCTGTGATTGAGGCCAATGAAGCACAACTGCGTGAGCACGCTGAGGACTTACGCCCTGTGGTGGATGGCCCGTATTTCGATCTTGCGTATGGTCCGTATCCTGAGTTGTTTTTGATATTGCATGCTGGTGATTTCGCTGCGGCACGCGCATGGCTTGATGATTGTGATTATGAAGCCGTGCTTAACCCGCGAAATCTTCCTCTCGAGCCCGGCAAGCTGACCGCTAAGGAAGAATACCAACAAGCCTGCCGCGTTTTCTCGGAATATATGGAAGCGGAGGAAGCCAAACGTCGTTAAACAGCCGCCACTACTGGTGACGACTGTTTTCAAAGATGATGAAAGGACGCGGCGTATGAGAAGTGCACCGTTAGTTGCCGGGCTTGACCCGTGGTTTGAGCAGCGCGGGTATACACGCGCTGGGAGGAAAACTGAGTGGAAGAAGAACCTGCCTGGCGGGATTGAATTACGTAGTGAAGCTACGTTGATTTTGTATGGCGAACCTGAACCAGAGTCGTCACTTGTGCAGTTTGTACGGTTGCCGAAGTTTGCAAAGCTAGAAAGAGCAGCTATCGCGAATAGTTCTT
>NZ_KV786270.1:14505-38818 GCF_001806875.1 Corynebacterium sp. HMSC29G08 | reverse complement strand
CGAACTCACCGCCACCATCCAAGCAATCACCGGCCACGAACTTCCGCACTAAAATGGCCTAAGTCAGGTTTGAGGGCGCTGTGTTTGACCGCGCTGTGCCTAAACCCCGAACGGAAGAGTACGGATAGGCCGGGTTTTGGGTATCTATCCGTAGTGTTGTATCCGGGGTTTAGCGAAAAAGGGCGCGGGTGGATGACTTTAGGGCCGGGTTGAGACCGGGTTGAGACCGGGTTGAGACCGGGTTGCTGCCGGATTGGCGCGCAAACGCCAGGGGCGCAAACGCCGAGGTCCGGGTTTGTCCACCATGTCGGGACCGATCAGTCAACTATGCCGGGGCCGATGACATACACTGTCATGCATGATTCGCACCCGCACCGCAATTGGCCTGGCTACAGCCGCCATGTGCGCTACTGTTTTGGTCAGTAACGCTGACGCTGAAACCGAGACCCCAACGGCAACCGCTACGGCAACTGCTACAGGCACCGAAACGCCAACCGCAACGGCAACAGCAACCCCCACCCCAGGATCGACGGTGACCACCACCGTGACAACCCAGCCAACGGTGACGGTAACCAAGTCCACAAAGACCACCACCCCGACGACCACGGAGAAGAAGTCCGACACGCTGACGATTCTGCGCGCGTTCTCCTCGGGCGACTTCTCCCAGGTGAGCACGACGGGCATCATTCTGTTTGTCATTGGCACCATTACCGCGCTGCTGAATATGGCGCTGCAGATGGATAAGGGGCAGGTGGATAAGATGCTCGCGGACGTCCGCAAGCAACTGCCCACCCTGCCGTTCTAGCGCCTAGGCAGCGATGAAAGGCATCATCCTCGCGGGCGGTTCGGGCACTCGGCTGTACCCGATTACTCAGGGCATTTCGAAGCAGTTGATGCCTATTTATGACAAGCCGATGGTGTACTACCCGCTGACCACCCTGATTAGCGCGGGTATCCGCGAGATCCTGGTGATCACCACCCCAGAGGATAGGGCCGCATTTGAGCGGCTGCTTGGCAACGGCTCGCAGCTCGGTCTCATGATCTCTTATGCGGAGCAGCCCTCACCGGACGGTTTGGCGCAGGCTTTCATCATTGGCAAAGACTTCATTGGCGACGATTCGGTGGCCCTGGTCTTGGGCGACAACATTTTCGACGGCTCGGAGCTAACTCGCATCCTGGGCGAGACGCGCGATGTGGATGGCGGCGTGATCTTTGCGTATGAGGTGTCGGACCCGCAGCGTTATGGTGTGGTGGAGTTTGACCCGGATGGCACGGTGTTGTCCATTGAGGAGAAGCCGGAAACGCCAAAGTCTAACTTTGCGGTGGTTGGGCTGTATTTCTACGACAACTCGGTGGTGGAGATTGCAAAGTCCATTACTCCGAGCGAGCGCGGGGAGCTGGAGATCACGGCGGTCAACGACGCATATCTTAAGCGTGGCCAGCTGAAGGTACACCGCCTGCACCGTGGGGACGTGTGGTTGGACACGGGCACGATTGATTCCATGAGTGAAGCCAGCGCGTATGTGGAGGTCATCCAGAAGCGTACGGGCACGGTGATTGGTTCCCCGGAGGTTGCTGCGTACCGGGAGGGTTTTATTGACGCGGCGCAGCTGGAGCGTTTGGCGGAGCCGGTGATGAAGTCCGGTTACGGGCGCTACCTGCTGGACACGATACGAGACTAGGTACGGGACTAGGGTTTTGTGACATGGCTTCTCTAGCTGTTTTGATGAGCGTCTACCGCGGCACGGATGCGGGCGAGTTGGCTGTGTGCTTACAGTCGCTGGCAGCGCAGACACGTCCGGCGGATGAGGTTGTGGTGGTGCTGGACGGCTCGGTTTCTGAAGCAGTGATGGAGGTGTTAGCGGGGTTCCCGGCGCGCCTGGTGCCGTTGAAGCACAACGTGGGGTTGGGCAAGGCGCTCAACGCGGGGTTGGAGACCGTTGACTCGGAGTTTGTTGCCCGCCTTGATTCGGATGATGCGGCGTATCCGCAGCGCTTTGAGCGCCAGCTGGAGTTTTTGGCGGAGCATCCGGAGGTGGCTGCCGTTGGCTCAGCGGTGCGCGAGTTTGAGCATCGCATTGAAGACGCTGGGCCGGTCCGGGCACTTCCGGAGAACCCAAGGAATTACGCGAAGATGAATTCGCCGTTGAATCATCCGTCGGTAATGTTTCGCGCTGATGCGGTGCGTCAAGTGGGCAGCTACCAGCATGTGCCTTTTATGGAGGATTATGACCTCTGGGCGCGGCTTTTGAGCAATGGGTGGGAGCTGGCGAATTTGCCGGAGCCTTTGACGTATTTGCGGGTCAATGATGCGCAGTTGCGGCGTCGTGCTGCTGGTGAGACGCGTCGTGCGGAGCTGACGATGCAGCGCAATCTGGTGGCGTATGGGTTGGTGTCGCGCTCGCGCGCGGTGTTCAACTTTGCTGTGCGAAATGCGTACCGGATGTTGCCAATCGGGGTGACTAAGCGCGTGTACTCGCGTCTTTTTCACCGTAGCGACTAAGGTATCCCTGCGATGGATACGTCGCGCGCACTCATGGATTTCAGCGACACCTGGCTTGTCATTCCTTGTTTCAATGAGGGCCAGGTGATTTTCGACGTCATTGCGAATGCTCGCCAGACGTTCCCCAACATTGTGGCTGTCAATGACGGTTCGCGCGATAACTCGGCGGATGCCATCCACGCTGCCGGTGCGCATTTGGTGAACCACCCGGTGAACTTGGGCCAGGGCGCGGCAATTCAGACGGGTGTTGAATATGCACGCGCGCAACCGGGTGCGCAGTACTTTGTCACGTTTGACGCGGACGGCCAGCACCAGGTCAAGGACGTTGTTGCCATGGTTGAGCGCCTGCGCACGGAGCCGGTGGACATCATCGTGGGCACACGTTTTGCGGGCCAGGATAATTCGCAGGTGCCGTGGATTAAGCGCGTGGTGTTGAAGACGGTGGTGATGCTGTCGCCACGCACGAAGCGCCTGGGTCTTAGCGACGCACACAATGGCCTACGCGCATTCAACCGCAAGGTGGCCGAGGAGATGGACATCCGTATGAACGGGATGAGCCACGCCTCTGAGATCGTGGCGATGATTGATAATCACGGTTGGCGTGTGGCTGAGCAGCCGGTGGATATTTTGTACACGGAGTACTCCATGTCCAAGGGCCAGTCCCTGATCAACGGTGTGAACATTCTTGCAGACGGCCTGATGGCGAGGAGGCTCAAGTGATTCAGCTGATCCTAATTGCCGCCACGGTGGCGTTGGCGGTGTATTTCTTCACCAACCGCAAGAAGGCGAATGCCAAAGCGTGGGTGAAGATTGGCTTTGTGCTGATGATGCTCGCTGCCGTGTGGGCGATTCTGCGCCCGGATGACGTCACGGTCCTGGCCAACTGGTTGGGGGTTGACCGCGGTACGGACCTGATGCTGTACGTGCTGATCGTCGCTTTTTTCTTTACGACGATTTCCACGTGGACCCGCTTCCGCGAACAAGAACTGCGCTACGCGCGCCTTGCCCGAGCGGTGGCGTTGCAAAACGCCGTGCCGCCGGAAGCAGACTAAGCAGGCTGAGCAGACTGTGCAGGTTAAGACGCAGCGATGACATTGGCCACGTGCTCGTGGCCACGCTGGTTGACGTGAATCGGCAGGTTGCCGGCACCGCTGTAGAAGTCCACTAGGCCAGCCCACATGCGGGCGTGGTCAGGTGCGCACATGTTGTTGTTCCACGTGGAGGGCTTCAGGTCCAGGAATTCGATGCCGGTTGCGTGGGCCAGGTCTACCTGTGCCCACTGAATGCTGTCTTCCCAATCGGCGACGGCCGGGAACGGCGTGGTGTCGCTGACGTTGGGGGCGACGTGGAAGAGGCACACGTTGCCGTTCTGTGTGACCTTGGGGTAGCCAACGATCTGGATACGTGCGTTGGGGGCGGCGGCGCGGATGCGATGGATTTGGGGTGCCATGGCGGCGACCCAGTCGCGGCGGAAGGTGGCGCGATCGCGGCCGTCGTTGTGGTACGTGTCGTTGAACCCGGTGGAGATGATCACGCGGGCGGTGTTGGGATTGAGCCCGCCGTCGTTCACCGCACGGGTGACCTGGGAGGCAAACTGCGGTCCCTTTTGAATGGACACGGTGCCGGTGCAGGAGTAGTCCCAGGCTGGCAGGCCAAGTTTGGCGGCGGAGCGCTTACCCCAGCTGGTTGGGCTGGTTGGGCACCAGGTGGTGACGTCGGAGGAACCATGGCCGCCGATGCCCAGTTTGCCGCCGAGCCACTGGGCCGCGTTCGGGTCGGAGACCACTGAGTCACCGAAAACGACCATGTTGCGCTGCTGCGCCTGCGCCATCTGTGGTGCGATTACGGACTGTGCGAATGTGCCGAGGCACAGCGCAGCAGCGACAAACGCTTTGGCTTTGTTGCGGGTTTTGTTGCGCCCCTTTTTCCTAAACATTCACTTTCCTCCTAATTTTCCCACCAGAAACATTTGTAACTTCAGTAACTTACGCTACCGTAGCATTATGCGACCAACCGCACACCCTACGTTTCTACTGAAATCCTTCGTCCGATTCGTCCCCGCCGTTACACGCGCGGGCATCATCAGCGCCGAAGGCGGCCCCCTCGCGGCCCTCAAAGTCCTGCCCAACCTGGCACGTTTCCACTTCACCACTGCCCGGGAGATCGAACAAGGCGCAGCTGCCACACCCGAGCGCACTGCGCTTATAGATGACTCCGGTGTTCTCAACTACCGCCAACTCCGCGACCAATCGCGTTCACTTGCCGCCTGGCTCCTTGAGATCAAAGCGGAGCGCGGCCTTAATGAGCTGCGCATTGGCGTGATGGCCCGCAACGGCCGCGGCATCATCCTGCCGCTGGGCGCCAAAGGCTACGCCGGCGGGCACATCTTCCTGCTCAACATCGGCTCCTCACCAGAGCAGCTGCGCGGCATCTTCGAAGAAACCGGGATCAACATCCTGTTCATTGATGACGAGTTCCTCCCCCGCCTCCCCAAAACCGACAACATCATGGACAACATCACAGTTGTCCGTGCCTTTGAAGCCTTTGAAGGCTTCAAAGAAGAAGGCGATGAAGAGGTTGCGGGCATGTTGAGGTTGGCGGAGTTGGTGGGTCAGCGGGGCGTCGGCAAGCAACTGCCCATGTGGCCGAAGCACGGCAACATTGTGCTGATGAGCTCGGGCACCACCGGCATCCCCAAGGGCATCGTGAGGCCTGAGCCGAGGCTGCCGTTCGTCATCGCCGGCTACCTAGAGGCCATCCCCTGGCGCGCAGGCGACACGGTGCAGCTTTCTGCATCCATCTTCCACACTTGGGGCTGGTCCGCACTCCAAGTGGCGCTGGCGACCCGCTCCACCATTGTCACCAGCCGCGTTTTCGACCCGGAGGTGTGCTTCCAGCAGATCCAGAACTACCGCTGCACCGGCCTGATCTCCTCGCCGATCTTTTTCAAGCAGATGCTGGACCTGGACGAAAACTACGACACCTCCACCCTGCGCTACCTTGCCACCGCCGGAAACGCCATCACACCAGCGCTGTTGCGGCGCAGCACCGAACGCTTCGGTCCGATCATCGCCAACATCTACGGCTCCACCGAACTCGCCCTGGCCGCTGCCGCATCACCCGAGCAGCTGCAGGCAGACCCGAGCATCGCTGGCAAGGTTCCGCCCGGTACCGTGCTCAAGCTTTTCGACGCCAACGGCAACGAAGTCCCCACCGGCGAAACTGGTCGCATCTTCCTGCACAACGAAACCGCCCTGCGCAGCTACACCAACCCAGCAACCAGGGCAGAGGAAATCGACGGGTTGATTGAGATCGGCGACCTCGGCTACTTCGACGAGCAGGGTTTCCTCCACGTTTTGTCACGTAATGACGACATGATCATCGTCGGTGGCGAAAACGTCCACCCGCAGTCCGTGGTGGAGGTGCTCGAAGAAATGCCGGGCGTGGACGAGGTCTACGCGCACGGTGTTGATGATGACGTGATGTTTAAACGCATCGCCGTCTGGATCGTCCGCGCAGGTACTGCGGCGGGGGATGCACTCACCGAGGATTCCGTCCGCGAATGGGTGCGCAACCACTTGGCGGACCACTCGATCCCTCGCGACGTCCACTTTGTTGAAGAACTGCCCCGAAACGCCATTGGCAAGGTTGTGCCGCGCTTCCTGCCCGGCATCGACGGATAAGCAAAGCAACTAAGGACAGCAAGGCGAAAGCCCAGTCAAAAGTGAACTGCTCCCCGACGAGCATGACAACGTGTGGACCACCGCGCACTGGCGACGCATCTGGGCAAAAATGTGTAACGATGCCGAACTCGACCACGTGGACACCTACCTCGCCGCCGAGCGTGAACGCGATGGCCTGCGCGCAGTGCCGGATGCCGGCTAGTTGGCTTTAGGCCTATATTGCGCGAAGGGTGGGGATGCTATCCCCATTTTGAACATCGGACGCTGGTCGAGAAACTTGTCGAGCGCATCGAGGTAGGTTTCTCGTTCGGCGACCGGCAAGAGCTGCGAGATGCTCGCCAGCGCGATGAAGTGGGCCTGCTTATTAGTGGTTTTGAATCCACCTGTTGGATATCGACGATCAATCTCGTTCGAGACACCGGGGCTCTTGGGCATTGGGCGCATCCAAAGCCGCTGGTGATGAAAGACGAGGTTGCGGGTAATTCCGAAGCACTCCACAGTGATATTGAACGCCCGCTTGGGAACGTTTAGTTCTCGTGCGACAAGGTTGTTGACCTGTTCGGTCCCGCTTCGCTGCTGGCCGCAGTACCGCAGAAACTTTCCGATAGTTCCCACAGTGAAACTGTCCACGATCGCCCAGAACGGCAAGTCCTGAACCAGGTCCGTAACGTCCTGAACGTTATTCTGGTCGCACCACCGTGGCACATCCATTCCCCGCGCTCGAGCGCGAGCCTTGATTCCGTCCGCGACGTATGGCTCACCGTGGCGGAGGATGTCGCGAAGCATAGTGACTTGCAGGCGTTCCGCTGCCACGGCGTCGCGGGTCGTCCACGAGGACGGATCAAGATACCCTTCTCCGTTTCCCTGGGCACTGCAGAAGTGTTTAACCGTGACGGCGCGGATGTGCCATTCTGCCCGGCGTATCCACGGGGTAAGAAAAGTGGCAAGGTCCGCCTCTGCATCGACTAGTGCTCGAATGTCCGCGAATTGTTTGGGGCCACTCAAATAACCGCTGTCAGTGAGGTTGCGGTAGTGACGTGCGTACCCCATTAGGAAGTGGAAGTTTACAGTTCGCAGCCACTCCTTATCGCCAGGTGACAGTGTGGGGTGGTCGATCATCTGCCGATCCCTGAGAAACTGCTCTTGCTGTTGCGGGGGCAAAAATGGGATGGCGCTCATGGTCGTCATATCTTACAAAAAGAAAGGGCCCCCATGAGGCGCATCGTTGAGAGGCGTTGGGGGTGCTGTTGCTGCTAACAATAGCAAAAAACCATGCAGCGCGGTAAACAAACTTGCCACTAAGAGTTGCTGATGTGTTCCGACCTGCAGTTGCTTCGCGCGAGCTGGCGATAACCAAAGGGTCACACCCCCGTACAGGTGTGCCCCGCGGTAACGCGTGGAAACTACATTCCCGTTTATACAGCCTCGCTGTCCCGCCTCTCACGCCCGTCTCATCCGACCACGCCCGGCGCGAGTGCGTGCGCGCTCTGTGCGCGCCAATAAAAGGAACAGCCTAGGACAACTCGGGACAACTCGGTGTGCTGAGCATGAAACAAACCCCAACTAAAACCATGTTCTAGCTGGGGTTTTCCTTGAGCCACCTGCGAGAATCGAACTCGCGACCTTCTCATTACGAGTGAGATGCTCTACCGACTGAGCTAAGGTGGCCGGACACAACTTCTGCACAACGCAGTGTGTACCGGGATGACAGTGTAGTGGACATCACCGAACAAAAGAAACTCGCAGGTCAGCAGACCAGGTCAGTGGGCGCCGCAGGCTTTGCGAATGTGGCCGAGCATACCGTTAAACGCCACGGTGGGATCAACGCTTTGGTGTAGGCGCACGCGGCATTGGGCGATGGCGTCCTGGCAGGCCACCAGACCTTCGAGGGGCACGCGCTTGGCAATCTCCTCTGCCAGGCCAGAGAAGTCCGGGTGGGTCAGGGGCACTTCCGCACCGGACTTGAGCACCAGCGCGTCGCGGTAAATACCCAAAAGGTCCACAAGGGAAAGGTCGAGGGCGTCGCGTTTGCGCCGAGTGGCGCGCGCTTTTTGCGCAGCCTCTAGCTCTTTGAGCTCGGCGGAGGTGCCAGACATCGCCTTGGCCGCGCCGCGTCCCTTCGCACCCACGCCAAGGGCCACCTCAAGCTTTTCGCGTTCTGCAGCGTCGGCCTCCGCGTAGTCGTCCACCGCTTCCTTCTGCACGCGCTTGACCAGTGTGGACACGGCTTGGAAGCCCTGGGCGCCATGGAAGACCAGCTCCGCCAAGTTGATGGCGGCAGCGCGGCGCAACTGCACCGATTCCATGGTCACCAGCTTGCGGGCGCGACCGATGTGGTGCAGGGACGCTGCAGCAGCCAGCTGCGCGTCGTGTTCGCTGGCGCCCTCTTCCTCCATCAGCACGCGCACCACTTCTTGCTGCGAGGGAGCCGGGATGTAAAGGTGCCTGCAACGAGACCGCAGCGTCTGCGAGATGTCCTGGGGGTCTGTAGACGGGGCGCACAACACGATCACAGTTTGTTCCGGCGGCTCCTCAACGGTTTTGAGGAGCACGTCGGCCGCTTCCTTAGTGAGGCGGTCGGCGTTTTGGATGATGAGGATGCGGTGTGAGGCAACCGTCGGCAAGCGGGAAGCTTGAGCAACAATCTCACGCACTGGCTCAACTTTGATGGCAAGCTCGCGCGGCACAACATGCACCAGATCGGTGTGGGTGCCCGCCAGGGCGTCACGGCAGGACTTGCAGCGGCCGCAGCCAATCTCAGAGGGATCTTCACACATCACCGCTGCAGCAAACGCCAACGCCGCATTGGAGCGGCCAGCGCCCGGCGGGCCGGTGAACAACCAGGCGTGCGCAAACGCGTGGGGGTCCGCGCCTTCCACCCCGCGTGCGGCTGCGGCGGCGGCAAGAATTGTGTCGCGGACCTTGGGTGCATCAGCAAGACGCTGTGCAACGCTGCGCGGAGCTACGGTAGTCACAACGGCTAAGAGTACTCGGCGCTAAGGTGATACACCATGAAACGACTTTGGCGCGGCCTTACTTGGCTCATGCGCACATCGTGGCCGCTGTACGCCGCCAGTGTGCTGGGCACCAATGTCGTTGGCGCAATCGCCATCATGTTGTTCGTGCGCTACCTCCTGCCCATGCACGAGGTGGAGGAGCTAAGCCTCAGCCACATGGGGCTGGGGCTGATCGGCGTGATCTACTTCGCTATGGCCGTGGTTATTGGCCTGATCGTGACACTGCTACTCTTCCGGCCCGTGCTGGAATGGCAGTTAAGTCCGGACGACCATGACCCAAATATGGTGCGCAACCTGGTGCTTCGCCTCCCGGTATTGCAAACCGGTGTTGTGGTTGCGGTGTGGCTGGTTGGCATTGCCATCATCACGTTCGTGGCCTCGCGTTTGTCCTGGCAGCTGGCGTTAGTCATCTTTGTGGCCACACTGCTCACATGTTTTGTCATGTCAGTGTTGACCTATCTACAGGCAGAGCGCCTGGTGCGCCCGGTAGCGGCGGAGGCGCTGGCGCGCAGGTTTGAAGATTCCACCCTTGAGCCACCGATCAAGCAACGTTTGTACATGACGTGGCTGGTCACCTCTGGCGTGCCACTTCTGGGCATCCTGCTGCTGTTCGTTGCGCAGTCCGGCGGCTTTTTCACCCAAACGCCGGGTGAGCTGATCCCGGCAGCTCTGGTGCTCACCATCGCAGCGCTGTTTACTGGCTTTATTGGCACCGCTTTTTCGGTGATGAACGTGGTGGACCCCATCAAGGAGCTCCAGGACGCGATTAACCGCGTGCGCCGCGGTGAACGAAACACCCAGGTGGATATCTACGACGGCTCCGAAATCGGCGTTCTCCAGGCTGGTTTCAACGAGATGATGCGCGGGCTGAACGAACGTCAGCGTGTGCGCGACATTTTCGGCCGCTACGTCGGCGCCGAGGTCGCCCAGAAGGCACTGGAGGAAAAGCCGGAGCTAGGTGGTGAGGATCGCCGTGTGGCGGTGCTGTTCATCGACGTCATCGGCTCTACCACCTTCGCCGTCGACCACACCCCGGAAGAGGTGGTGGCGGAGCTCAACCGCTTCTTCGAGATCGTGGTGGACGTGGTGCACGAGAATAAGGGCATCATCAACAAGTTCCAGGGCGACGCTGCTTTGGCGGTGTTTGGAGCTCCCGTTTCGCTTCACGACGCTGCGTCCCACGCCCTCCAAGCCGCCCGCGAACTCACCGATGAACTGGCAGGGCTTGAACTACAGGCAGGGATCGGCGTGGCGTCCGGGCACGTGGTTGCCGGCCACATCGGCGGCTCTGACCGCTTCGAATACACCGTGATCGGTGACGCGGTCAACGCCGCGGCACGCCTGACAGAGCTTGCGAAAGACACTCCGGGCAAGGTGCTGACCAGCGCGGCAACCCTGCGCGCGGCAAATGAGGTGGAGCAGCAGCGCTGGACCCTGATGAAGTCCGTGGAGCTGCGGGGCCGCAACAAGATGACGCAGTTGGCCCGTCCGGTGCGCTCCACCCTGGCGGACCGCTCCTAACCCGCGGACCGCTACTTCCTGCGGGCCTTGACCACACGCTTCGTGGTTTTCTTTACACGCTTCGTGGTTTTCTTTACACGCTTCTTGGTGGCCTTCTTTGCGCTTGTTCCGCCGTCGGCGGCTTCGCGTGCGCGGCGGGCAGACAGCAGCTCGTTGGCGCGCTCGTCCGTCATGGTCTCTGGCGTATCACCACGCTGCAGGGAGGCGTTGGTCACGCCGTCGGTGACGTAGGGGCCGAAGCGGCCGTCCTTAATAGACATCGGCTTGCCGGTCACGTCATTGTCGCCCAGCATCTTCAGCGGCGGCTTCGCAGCGGCACGGCCACGACGCTTCGGCTCCGCGTAGATGCGGCGCGCCTCTTCCAAGGTGATGTTGAAGATCTGGTCCTCGCTGGCAAGGGAGCGCGAGTCGCTGCCCTTCTTCAGGTACGGGCCGTAGCGGCCGTTCTGTGCGGTAATGACCTCGCCGTCAGCCGGGTCAACGCCAACCTCACGCGGCAGGGACAAAAGCTTCAGCGCTTCTTCCAACGTCACCGTCGCCGGTTCCATGGAGGCAAACAGGGACGCGGTGGCGGGCTTGAGCTGCTCGTCTACAAGCGCTGCGATGCGCTTTTCCTTCTGCGCAGCGGCTGTCTTGGTCTCCCAGTTCTTGGCGCGCTTGCCTTCTTCCGCACGCTGCTTGTCTTCCGCGGCGCGCTCCTCGGCGACAACTTCTTCGGCGTGGGCTTCGGCTTTCACGCGTTCGTCCTCACGCACGAGCTCCGTTACGTACGGACCGTAACGGCCCTCGCGAGCCACAATCATGCGGCCGTTGGCCGGGTTCTCCCCCAGCTCACGGCCGGACTGCGGGGTGGCAAAGAGCTTCTCCGCCATCTCAAGTGTGATCTCATCCGGCGTTATGGATTCGGACAGGTTGGCGCGCTGGTACTCCGGCTCGCCCTCGGCCGTGGTGCCCACCACGCGCTCGATGTAGGGGCCGTAGCGGCCAACACGCACGATGACGTCGCGCCCCTCGCTGTCCTCGAAGAGCTTCAGGGAGTTCGCCTCCCTGGCGTCAATGGACTCCAGGTTCGCGTCAATCATGTGCTTCAGACCACCGCGGCGCGCAATGGCATCCGCCATGGTGTCGCGCGCATCCGCATCACCGAAGTAGAAGCCGGTGAGCCACTGCGTGCGGTCCTCATTGCCGTGCGCAATCTCATCCAGCTCATCTTCCATGGACGAGGTGAAGTCATAATCCACCAACGCATCAAAGTTGTTCTCCAGCAGGCCAACCACGGAAAACGCAACCCAAGTAGGCACAAGCGCGTTGCCGCGGGCAGCTACGTAGCCACGATCCTGGATGGTCTTGATAATGCTGGCGTAGGTGGACGGGCGGCCGATGCCGAGCTCCTCCATCTTCTTCACCAGGGAAGCTTCCGTGTAGCGCGCCGGCGGGTTCGTGGAGTGCTCATCAGCGGTGATGCCGTCGACGTTCAGCGCGTCACCTTCCGCCACCTGCGGCAGGTGCGTCTCCTTGTCCTGGTCAGAGTAGGCGCGCAGCCAGCCCGGGAAGGTGATCGTGCGGCCGGTCGCGGCAAACTCTGCCACCTCGCCCGTGTTCGCCTCACCGGTCACCGTGATCTTCGTGGAGTTGCCACGCGCGTCCGTCATCTGGGAGGCAACAGTGCGCTGCCAGATCAGCTCATAGAGCTTGAACTCCTCGGCGTCCAGAGAACCCGCCAGCTGACCCGGCGTTGCAAAACGCTCACCAGCTGGGCGGATCGCCTCGTGTGCCTCCTGGGAGTTCTTCACCTTACGCTCATAGACGCGCGGGGAATCCGCCACAAAGTTCGCGCCATAAAGCTCACGCGCCGCAGCTCGCGCCGCATCCAGCCCCTGCTTGGACAGGGACGTCGAGTCCGTACGCATATAGGTAATGTGGCCGTTTTCGTACAAACGCTGCGCAATGCGCATCGTGCGCGCGGACGTAAAGTGCAGCTTGCGGCCAGCCTCCTGCTGCAGCGTCGATGTCATAAACGGCGCATAGGGCTTGCGCGTGTAGGGCTTCTCCTCCACGCTGGTCACCCGCATGGTGTCGCCGAACGCGCCAGCCAAGCTTTGGGCTTTTTGCTTATCGACGACCACCGCCTCCCCCTTCAGCCGCCCCCTATCGTCGAAGTCGCGTCCTTGGGCGATGCGTGCGCCGTCGATAGTAATGAGCTTCGCATCGAAGGTGGTGTCGTCGGATTGTGGGGTCAACGACGCCGTGAGATCCCAATACTCCGCGGCAATGAACGCCATGCGCTCACGCTCACGCTCCACAATCACACGCGTGGCCACCGACTGCACGCGGCCAGCCGACAGGCGCGGCATAACCTTCTTCCACAAGACCGGACTGACCTCATAGCCATACAGACGGTCCAAGATGCGACGTGTTTCCTGCGCATCCACCAAATCCATATCCAACTCGCGAGTGTTTTCGGCGGCCTCACGAATCGCGGACTCAGTAATCTCGTTGAACACCATGCGCTCAACCGGCACCTTCGGTTTCAACGTCTCCAACAAGTGCCAGGCAATCGCCTCACCCTCGCGGTCCGGGTCTGTTGCCAGAAGAAGCTTGTCCGACTCCTTGAGCTTGGCCTTTAAGTCCGAGACCTTCTTCTTCTTGTCCGGGCTGACCACATAAATCGGCGCGAAGCTCTGGTCCGGGTTCACACCCAGCTTCGCCCACGGCTCGTTTTTGTACTTCGCCGGAATATCGGCAGCGCGACTGGGCAGATCGCGGATATGGCCCACCGAGGCCTCCACAATATAATTGTCACCCAAATACTTTTGGATCTTCTTCGCCTTGGTCGCCGACTCAACGATCACCAGGGTCTTGCCGCTCACAGCCACGCTGATGTGACACCTCACTTCACTTTGCCGAAACTTCCTCATTTGTAGCAGATCACGGCAACACTACCCCTGCAAGGACCCAGAGAACCTTGCCCCGAGGGTTTGTGGCGCAGCAGACTACACTCGCTTGGGTACTTGTTTTGGGGCCTGTATTTGGCCCTGTTTTGGGGCCTGTATTTGGAAGGAGGCTTGCGGCGTGGAATCACTGTCATCACTCATGGACGCATTCATTGCGTTCCTGCATATGCTGATGGCAACGCCGTTTTTCTACCCGCTGCTCAGCCTCGTCATTGTTGGCGACGCAATCTGCCCCCTCCTCCCCAGCGAGACCATCCTCAACTTGGCTGGTGCCTTCTCCGCCTCCCAAGGCGTCCCCGACCTGCGCTACACCATCATCGCAGCCATCATCGGCGGTGTGGTCGGTGACAACATCTGTTTCGCCCTCGGCGGTCGCCTCATCGGCGTGGTCAACCGCCTCGACCCAGACTCCAAAGCTGGCCAGGCCATCCAATGGGTACGCCGCAACATGAAACGCAGCGCTGGCATCACCATCCTTGTCGGCCGTTTCCTCCCCTGGGCCCGGTGGGTTGCCACCATTGTTTTGGCTTCCGTTGGCTACAACTGGTTCGCCTTCTTTATTTACGACACTATCGGTGTCATCCTCTGGGCCACCCTCGCCGTGAGCTTGGGCTACGCCGGCGGCTCCCTGCTTGCGGATTACCCCCTGCTCGCCATGATCGTCGGCGTGGCGCTGGGCTCTTTGGTTGGTCTTCTTATCCAGCGTGTGCAGAACTGGTTCTTTGAAAGCCGCGACATCCGCCGAGGTGTGTCCGAGGTCTAGGGGTTTCGGCTGGTTTCGGGGTTGTGGCGGTGGACCACCAACAAATTCAGAAAGAATTCAGGGCGGCGCCCCGGATCCTGAATTTGTTTCCCGAAATCGGGCAAAGAATTCAGTATCCCCAGGTGGCCGAGAGCACCAACCCAAAAGAATTCAGGATTCGACCCCGGCCCCTGAATTCTTTCTGAATTCTTCCGGCAAACGGCACCCGGCTAGGCGGTGCCAAAATGAAAAAATCCCCACCACTGGGGCGGGGACTATCATGAGCGGTAAAGCGCCCGAGGCGATCAAACGCTAGATGACGTTCACCTGCTGGGCCTGCGGACCCTTCTGGCCTTCACCAACCTCAAACTCAACCTGCTGGTTTTCTTCGAGGGTGCGGAAGCCGGAGCCCTGAATCTCAGAGTAGTGAACGAAAAGGTCAGCGGATCCGTCGCTTGGTGCGATGAAGCCGTAGCCTTTTTCTGCGTTGAACCACTTGACAGTTCCAGTTGCCATTGTGTGTTTGGACCTTTCGAAAGACGTGATGTTCTTGGAGTTGTCGTCCACCAGGGCTTCGAAAGACCTGGCGCCCGCGTGCACAATCCTCGCGAGCGCCGCCGTAGGGCGCGCACAAAATCTGTGAACGTTTCCCAGTCTGCCACGAATTGGTCTGCGCGGCTACCCTGCTTGCATGGAAGATTTCGGCGACAGTCTCATTGGTTCTCTGAAGCGCCGTCTGCCGCATTCCACAATCACGCATGTTGAGAAGGTGCCGGCTTGCCCAGCGCGTTTCACCAGCTGGCCGGGCTGGGTTGAGCCGAGTTTGAAGCAGCTGCTTGTGAACGCCCAGATCACCTCCCTCTACCTCCACCAATCAGCAACCGCGGAGCATGCCTGGGCGGGGCGTGATGTGGTGGTGGCGACGGGGACGTCTTCGGGTAAGTCGCTTGGCTATCAGCTGCCGGTGTTGTCCGCGTTGGCGGCGGATGAGCAGGCGTGCGCGCTGTATTTGACGCCGACCAAAGCGTTGGGCTCTGACCAGCTGCAGGCAACCACGCAGATGGTGCGTGGGGCGGCAGGCCTGCGTGCGGCGAATATCAGCCCGGCGCCGTATGACGGGGATACGCCGCAGGAGGCGCGGGCGGGGATTCGGGAGCAGTCGCGGTTTGTGTTCACCAACCCCGACATGTTGCACGCGGGAATCTTGGCTGCTCATCAGCGGTGGGCGCGGCTGCTGCGGCATGTGCGGTTTGTGGTGGTGGATGAGTGTCACACCTACCGTGGGGTATTTGGGGCGAACGTTGCGTTGGTGCTGCGTCGGCTGATCCGCATCGCCGAAGCTTATGGGTCAACCCCAACGTTTATCTTTGCCTCGGCAACCGCCGCGGATCCGGCGGGGCAGGCATCCAGGTTGTGTGGTCGCGAAGTGGTTGCTGTGACGGAAGATGGCGCGCCAACTGGTCAGCGCACCATCGCCCTGTGGGAGCCGGGTTTTATCGAGGGCCCGGACGCCCCGACTGCGGACAACGGCGCGACGGTGCGCTACGCCGCCACCACCGAAGCGGCCGGGATTATGGCGCAGCTGATTGCCGACGGCGCACGCACCCTCACCTTCGTCCGATCCCGCAGGGCTGCGGAGATCGTGGCTATGCGTACCCAAGAAGAGCTGGTTCTTTTGGGCAGGCCGGATTTTGCCGAGCGGGTGGCGTCCTACCGTGCGGGTTTTCTTGCGGAAGATCGCCGCAAGCTTGAGCGCGCACTGGACCAGGGTGAGCTACTTGGCATGGCCACCACCAACGCACTGGAACTGGGGATTGACGTCGGTGGGTTGGACGCGGTGGTGATGGCGGGGTTTCCGGGGACGGTTGCGTCGTTTCGTCAACAAGCGGGGCGCGCGGGCAGGCGGGGCCAGCATTCGGTGGCGGTGCTGGTAGCGCGCGATGACCCGATGGATACCTACCTGGTGCATCACCCGGAGGCGCTGTTGCGCAAGCCGGTGGAAAACAGTGTGTTTAATCCATCCAATCCGTATTTGCTTCGCGGGCATGTGTACTGCGCGGCGGTGGAACGCCCGCTGACCAGTGCAGACATCGACGCGTTTGGCGCCGCCGAAGTGGTCGATGAGCTGGTCGAAGGCGGGTTCCTGCGCAAGCGCGGGGAGCGCTATTTCGCCGTGCCGCAACTGCAGGGTGAGATCTCCCCGGAGACGGCCCATGCGAATGTGTCGCTGCGCGGCGGGTCCGGCCAGGAAGTGGCGATTGTGGATGTCACCGACGGCCGCCTCCTTGGCACCGTGGATGCAGCGCGTGCGATGAGCCAGGTTCACGACGGCGCCGTGTACATCCACCAAGGCGAGCAATTCGTTGTGGACACGCTGGACTTGGAAGACTACGTGGCACTTGTCACGCCGGAGACCCCCGATTACACCACTCAGGCACGCTCCACCACTGACATCACCATCCTGGGCACTCCGACTGAGCTGAGCAACCCGTCGCCAGGGCTGTGGGTGGCCAATGTGGATGTTGAGGTTGTGGACCGGGTGACGGGCTATGTGGTCCGGCTTGCGGACGGCACCGTGTCCGAACACATCCCGCTCGACTTACCCGAACAGCGCCTGATTACACGGGCGGTGGCCTACACCATTGACCCGCTGGCACTGGACGCGATGGGGATTTCCGCGGCCGACATCCCCGGTGCGCTACACGCCGCGGAACACGCTGCCATTGGGCTGTTACCTCTGTTGGCAACGTGCGACCGCTGGGACATCGGCGGCGTATCCACCGCACTGCACCAAGACACGATGCTGCCCACCGTGTTTGTCTACGACGGCCACCCCGGCGGCGCCGGCTTTGCCGACGAGGGCTTCCGCCGCTTCCATGAGTGGATCACCGCCACCTACGAGGCGGTGCGCGCCTGCGGGTGCGAGGACGGCTGCCCCTCGTGCGTGCATTCTCCGAAGTGCGGCAACGGCAACCAGCCGCTAGATAAACACGCCGCGCTCACGCTGCTCGGCGCGTTGGTCACCATGACGTCGGGGCATAGCCGATCCGGCATGCAAGAAGACTTGGGCTAAAGCGGACCTGCCCTTGCGTGGCCGGTGGCTGTTCGGATGGTGCGGGGGATGGTGGTTGTGGTGGTGACGTCACCGTGGATGAGCACACAATGCTCCAGTGTTGCGGAGTTGAGCTCGGCGGTGCGCCGGGCAACCGCGCAGGCGTCCGCACCCTGGTAAAGGGCGGTGGCGCCCGCAACGGCGGCGAGCTCAGCGGCGACCTGGGCACGGTGAGAATCCGCAACCGAACCGCCGATCACCGCCACGGACGCGGCCAGGGCGACCACGGCAGTGACAATGCCGGCTGAAGTAACGGTGCTCATTGGTACTCCACGGGGAAGACGGCCTGGGCGCGCATGGTGCCGACGACTGCGGGCACGCGTGCAGTGGCGGTGACCAGTCCTGCGGATTCGGTGATTGCCACCTCACCGCGCGGAGGCTGGTAGGCCACGCCGATGGCGGCCGAGCGGGCCGCCGCCCCCGCAATGTCCACCGCGGAGATAAACGCCGCGATGGTGGCGATACCCCCGATGATGGCCGCAGTGACGCTCACCAGCACGGTCATGGACAGTGCAGTTTCGATGGTGGTCATGGCTCAACCTTTTTGCGGTTACTTGAGCCGGTTACTTGGGACGGTCATTGAGCGCATCCGTGATCACCGACTCAATGGCGCTACTTACCCCGTTGCTGTTGACCACCATGTACAGCACGCCGGCAAGGGCGGCGGCCGCTAGGGAGCCAAATGCATATTCAATGGTTGAAAGGCCCCTATCGTTGCGCACCTTTTCAAAGGTTTGCGCGAGGTAATCGCCCATTTTTACGTGTGCGATCAGGGCCAAAGTGTTGATGCGGTTCATGATGTTTCCTTTCGGTTAATTGAGCATGTCTACGCCCAGGCTGATCACCACTGGTGCCAGACCGAGGGCGAAGAACGCCGGGAGGAAAAACGCCGTCAAAGGGATGGCGATGAGCACTCCGGCGCGTTCCGCTTTCGCCGTTGCGGCGTCGGCGGAGGTGGATCGGAGGCGTTCGGCGATGCGCGTGCAGCCGTTGGCAAGCGCGGCGCCGGACGCGTTGGACAAGGTGACAAGGTCTGCCAGGTCCGCGCCCCCGGGAAGGGTGCGCAGTTCGGACCAGGCGCGCTCGGGGTTTGCTCCAAGCGCCAACAGTGCGGCCGTGGTGTGCCAGGGACTCGCCGCGGATTGGTAGGTGTCCGCCACCGTTGCCGCCGCGAGCGCAGGGGGAAGCCCCGCGGTGACGCAGGCGGCGAACAAGGCGATGTCGCTGGCACACCGGTTATGATCCGTCGTCGCGGGGCCATCGCGAGGACGGTGTTGCGCGGACTCACCAGGACCCGCGCCATGACCCGCGCCAGGACCCGCTATTGGCATCCGCCCAGTCGGCGCTGGCCTGCCTACCACCAGGGCGAGCGCTAGGAACACAATGGTCAATTCAGAGATCATGCGGCAGCCCTCCTGATAATCGCCCCGGAGGCCAGCACGCCGCCACACACGAGGGCGGTGCCAACCAAGAGCAGCACCGAACCAAGCCCCGGCCCAAGCAGCAAGCCAATGGGGTTGGCACCCATGGCGCTGCCCATGGCAATCCCGCCGAGTGGCAAAAGCGAAAGCATCGTGGCGGTGGTCTTCGGTCCGGTCAGCGCGGCATCGGTGGCGGCGCGGTGCTGTAGGCGGGTGTCTATCTCATCGCGTGCGGTGGCCAACAGACTGGCGATAGGTACGCCACGAGTTTGCGCGCAGCGCCACAGGCACGCCACCCGCTCCAACTCAGGGGTGGTCAAGGTCGGCGGCAAGCTGCCTTGGTGGGTGAAGGAGGTGAGCAGGGAGACGTCGTGAAGCAACGCCCGAGGCACCCCGCTTGGGAGGCGCTCGGCGGCACGCGCTGCGGCATCCGCCATGGTCGCACCGGCGCTCACTCCTTCTGCCAGGTGCCCGATAAACGTTGCGGCGGCCTGCGCCCCGGCCAGTTGAAGGCGCTGATTGCGGCGTTCCTGCAGCGTGTACACCACTACTGCCGCCGCCATCGCCGCTGCAATCACCACACCCGCACGCCCAACACTGAACGCGACCAAGCTGACCGCACCCACGCCAACTGGGATCCAGCCAGGACTCCAAGAGCGACCGGGACCAGAATTCACCCGGCTCGCCGGACTCGGAGCATGTAGCGCCAACGCCGCCGCGCACAGCAGCGCAACCTTGATACTCATGGCGCGACCTCCTCAAACCCGGGGTGCGCGCCCGTATCTGCATCCCACACCACGCGCATGCGCACGAGGCCGTCTACAGCATCAAGCGCGCCGATCTGCTGCACGCAGCGCGCACCGCTTGCCAGCCTGCGCACCACCACAACCACATCCACTGCCGCCGCCAGCTGCGCGTGCAACCCGGCGCGGTCCAGGCCGCCCAATGCGGCGAGTGCCTCCAGGCGCGCAGGCACTTCCTCGATGGAGTTGGCGTGCAGCGTGCCCGCGCCGCCGTCGTGGCCAGTGTTGAACGCCGCTAACAGGTCGATAACCTCAGCGCCGCGGATCTCTCCAACCACAATGCGGTCGGGGCGCATGCGTAGCGCCTGGCGCACCAAGTCTGCAATCGTGATCTCGCCGGCGCCCTCGGTGTTCGCCCCTCGCGTGGACAGGTTCAGCACGTGCGGGTGCGCGGGTGTCAGTTCCAGGGTGTCCTCGATGGCCAAGATTCGTTCGGTCGGGTCAACCTCCGCCAGAAGGGCAGAGAGCAGCGTGGTCTTTCCGGATCCGGTCCCGCCGACAACCAGAAACGTTTTGCGCTGCGACACCACGGCGCGCAGTACCTCGGCTACGTCTTCGGGCACCGAACCTCGCGAAACCAGGTCGTCCAAGCGCGCGGTGGCGGTGTGGAGGACGCGTAAAGAAATGCAGGTGCCGTGTGCAGACGTCGGCGCCAACACCGCATGAAAGCGCAACAGTGTGCCGTCGGGGCGGTGCAGGTGGCCGTCCGCAAAGGGATGTGCGTCATCCAACCTGCGCCCGCACCGAAGCGCTAAGCGCGTGGCCAAGCGGCGCACGTCCTCCTCCGCGGCGAACAATGGCTGCGTAGCGCGCTGAAGGCCGTGGCCGGAATCCACAAACACCGCATCCGCACCGTTGACGCAGATATCCGTCACATCCCCGCTGGCCAGCAGTGCTTCCAAAGGGCCGGCACCCGTCGTATCTTCGCGCAGGCGTCGCATGAGATCCAGCACATCCAAGTCACTGATCACTACCGCCTCTTCGCGGATCAACTGGGCGAGGCGCTGCGCGGTGGGGGCGCCCGGCTCGTCTGCAAGCCTGCGCTGGACCTTCGCCAACACTTCATCGTGTGTGCTCATCGAACACCCCCAACTTCAGCGAGCACCGCTTCCACCGCGCGAGCAAGCGGGCGCGGCAGCCTCGCGGGTAGCCCGGCGCGCTCCACCGTTTTGGTTAGCCCTCGGCAATCTGCAAGCTCCGCCACCACGTTGGAATTCGCAATGCGCTCCACCTCGGCAGCACTCAGGGACTCCCAGCCGTGTCGGCGAAACACCAGCCCATGCGGCACGCTCTTCTCGGCCAGCTGCGCCACAATCCGCGCAGCCGATGCCGCTGGCCGCAGCTGCCCCGGCACCACGACAAGCGCCAGGTCACAGCGCTGCGGCACCATCTCCACCGGCACGTCCAGCACAGTCACGCCCGCAGAACCCAGGGCGCTGGCAACGGCATCGATGTCGTTGGGTTGGGGCGAGGCGGCGTTCGCAAGCATGGACCTTGGAAACGTCAGCACAGCAACATCGTCGCTGCTGATAGGCAGCGCACGGCGCACATCCGCACGGGCAATCGCGCCGTCGCCAAACGCCACCTCGCCCCAGCGCGCGCCCGGCACATCCTCCAGCCCCAGCAGCAGATCCAGCCCGCCGGAGTGCGCATGCCCGTCCACCAAGGTGGCACCGGGAGCTTTCTTGCTTATCGACGCCCCCAACGTCGACACCCCCACTCCCCCACACGCCCCGACCAACGCAATCACCTTGCCGCTCCGGCTTGCATTCGGCGTGCGCTGCCTAAGCAGAGCCCCCAACGCCTTGAGCAACTCCGCTGCCTGCAGCGGCAACGCAAACGTGCGGGGAGTGCTCGGGTCTAGGTCGTGCGTGATGTGGAAGGTGTTGGGGGTGGGGGTACACGTGGCGTCTGTAAGCACGGCGAAGGCTCTCTGCTGGATGCGGGCGAGCTGAGCCGCGTCGGGGACTTCAATGATGGGTCGGCCGGTGGCGGCGGCGATGTGGATGGCCTCCGGGTGCAGCAGCGGGTCATCCACTGCGACGGCGATAGGTGTTGAGCTGCGCTGGTTCATAAAAACAGCGTGCAACCCGGGAAAACAAACATCAACGGCCGCGTAAAAACCTGTGGATAACCCCCGATTTTTGTTGACGTGTCAACACGGAATTGTGGATAACCTTTTGAATCACCTGGGAATTCGCCGAAACAGCGCCTGTCCCAGAGTGCTCTCTTTGCGCAAATCAGTACACTCACGAACTATGACTGCTGCGTTCTTTGATCTAGATAAAACGATCATTGCAACGTCATCCGCGTTCGCTTTCGGCAAAGAATTCATGCATAACGGCATGATCACCCGCGCCGAGGCCCTCGAACTGTACTGGGCCAAAGTGTCATACATGCTGGTAGGGCAGTCCAGCGAGAAGATGGACTCCACCCGCGACGCACTCGCGCAACTTGTTGAAGGCTGGAAGGTAGATGACGTCCAGCGCATCACCCAGGAAACGATGCGCACCGTAGTCACTCCTGCCATCTACGCCGAAGCCCGCGAACTCATCAACACACACAAAGCCGCAGGCCACGACGTGATTATCATCTCCGCATCCGCCTCCATCCTGGTGGAGCCAATCGCGCGAGAGCTGGGCATTGACACCGTCGTCGCCACCGAAATGGGTGTGGAAGACGGGCGGCTGACCGGCGAAATCACCAACTACCTCAAGGGCGAGGCCAAGGCAGATGCCATGCGCCGCTTCGCAGACAAGCACGGCTACAACCTGGCCGAAAGCTACGCGTACTCCGATTCCGCCACAGACATCCCCATGCTTGAAATGGTGGGCAACCCCGTGGCCGTCAACCCGGAGCGCGCGCTGAAGAAGCACGCCGCTGCCAACGGTTGGGAGATCCGCATCTTTAAAAACCCAGAGCCGCTCATCCAGATGCCCAACGCCCGCGAGGTCACCATCGGCGCCAGCGTTGTCGCAGGAATCGCCGCCGTGGCCCTGGCCGCGACCCTCCTGACCAAGCAGCTGCTCAAGGATAAGCGCTCGGCGTAGCACTACATCAGCGGGTGCCACTGCGCGAGGTGCTGGGCCAGCGGCAACCAGGCCAAGCGCGCATCCTCGAAGTCATCGCACTGCCTTCACACCGCCCCATAGTAGGGAGTAGTTTTCAGCGCGGCTAGGTAAATGTGGCTAGTGTTGTATGGGATAAACAAACGTTCAGGAAGGTATACACAGTGAGCAACAAAGGCCTGTACACCAGCGGCACCGACGCAGTGGACTCCATGGCAGATTCCATGGTGGATTCCATTCCGCTTTATGAAACCGGTACAACCAAACCTGGCACTGACTCTATTGGCACGCTCGTCTCCAACGCGTCCGAGCAGGTATCCACCCTGGTCCGCGGCGAGATTGAGCTGGCTAAGGCCGAGGTTATGGGCTCCGTGAAGAAGGGCGCCGTAGGCGGTGGCCTCTTCGGCGCCGCCGGCGTTATTGCCCTTTACTCAACCTTCTTCCTTTTCTTCGCCATTGCCGCGATGCTGGCGTCTTGGATGCACCCAGGCTGGGCGTTTCTCATCGTCTTCCTGCTGATGATCGCCCTGGCTGGCCTCTTGGCGCTGATCGGTTTCCGCAGCGTGAAGAAGATCCAGGCGCCGAAGCGCACCATTGAGAGCGTCAATGAGTTGAAGAACCTGGTCCCGGGCCAGGCGCAGGCAAACCTGGACAAGCACGAGGCAGGCCTGTACACCTCTGGCACCTCGCGCTAAACCCCGGACGTGGTTTCCCCCAACGTGGTGGAGCTCGACGGCGAGTTCACCCACCGCATGCTGCACACACGCGGCGTTCGCCTTCACGTGGCGGACGCCGCGTCGGCGTCTTCAGAACTGATCCTGTTGCTCCACGGCGCGCTCGGTGCCTGGGTGGATTTCAAGGATGTCATCGCCCCGCTTGCCACCCACGGCTACCACGTCGCCGCTCTTGACCTGCGCGGGTACGGCATGAGTGACAAGCCCGCCCATCGCGCGGGCAGCTGGTTGCACATTTTGCTTGGCGACGTCCACGGCGCCATCCACACCCTCGGCCACACAAAGGCCACCGTTGTCGGCGCCGACACTGGCGCCATCATCGCCCGCGCCGCCGCTGCACGAAACCCCCAGGTGATTGAGCGTGTGATCGCCCTGCCACCCAGCCGAGGCCTGCCTGCGCTGGCTACCCGTGTGAGCCCTCGCTTGCTGGGTGCCAGCGCGCGTGTGAAAGACCACATCTGGCGGGCCAGCTTGGCGGCCGATACCTCCCCTGCCTTCCACAACACCGCGCGCTTCGAGGAGTTCCTGCGCCTGCGGACTTTGGCGCGCGACATCGATCATGCGCTGCCTCACATCGTGGAAACCTCCAGGCTGCGGCCTGTTTTTCCTCACCGTGGGGGTGGCGTTGAGGCTAACCCGGCCTGGTTTAGCGCTGCTCCCCACATCGAGGACCCGGACCGTTTCGTAGAGACGCTGATCCACGCCCTGCGCTAGCGGCGCTAAACATCGGATAGCGCCTAAACATCGGATAGCAA
>NZ_KV786270.1:0-14485 GCF_001806875.1 Corynebacterium sp. HMSC29G08 | reverse complement strand
AACATCGGATAGCGCCTAAACATCGGATAGCAAAGGTCGGATAGCGCCGTTTTCGGCCCTTTTTGGGCTCTATCCGATGTTTGCTATCCGATGTTTAGGCGCTATCCGATGTTTGCTATCCGACCTTTAGCGTTAACGGACAGCAGCACAGCAGCATAGGCGCGACTACTCCCCACCCACGCAAGCCTGCGTATCCGCGGGAACGCGGAGTGCGCGCACATCACCAATGCGCTCCTGCACCTGTGAAGCGGTCAGAGCGTAGCCGGTTTCGGCGTTGTCCATCGCGGCGCCGAAGATCATGCCCACAACACCGCCATCCACATCAACCAACGGACCACCGGAGTTGCCTTGGCGGACGCTGCCGCGGATGGCGTATGCCTCCCTATCCACGCGCCCTGCCGCGTAGATGTCGGGTCCGGAGATGTTCAGGCGGCCGCGTACGCGGGCCGGGGCGGCTTCGAAGGGTCCGGATTGGGGGTAGCCGAGGATAACGGTGGCGTCGTTAGGCAAAAGCTCCTTCGGGGACCACCGGAGCGGATCGATGCCCAACTGCGGGGAGTACAAGACAGCGATGTCCACGTCCGGGTCGTAGAACACCACCTCGGCTTCCTTGACGCCGATGACCGTGTCCAAGGCGACAACGTTTGTGCCTGCGACAACGTGGGCGTTAGTCAAAACGTAGTCATGATCAATGACAAAACCGCTGCCTGTGAGGCGGCGCTGGCACACGTTGGAATCTCCAAGCACCTGTACCACGGCCGGGCGAACTTCGGCCAACATGGATTCGCGCACACTTGCCGGGTCCGGTGCGTCTACCTGCGCCACATTCGGACCAAACGGTGACACCAACGGCGGCAGGCCGGACTGGTCCAGCATTGCGGCCATACGCAGTGGCATCTGGCTAATTCCCGCAGGCGCCACCCGGTCAATCGTCCCGAATACCTTGGAGGCGCGCAGCGTGTCGCCCACCGGGCCCTGTACTGACGCCGCCAACGGGATGGAGATAAACCACAGCACCAGGCTCATCGCTAAAGCCTGGAATGCAGCCCCGAAGAGGGAGTCAACGCGACGCACCCAACGCCTGCGCACACTGCCGCGCACCTGCGCACCCGCGGCGGAACCGGCGATGTTGCCCACGGCCACAAATCCGACAACCAACAGCACCAGGATCACAATGCGCAGCATGTGCGAATCGGTGGCGTCAAGCGCAAAGGGGGCGATCGCCAGAGCCACCACCAGGCCCGCTACCACGCCGACGGCGGCAAAAACGGACGCCAGCGCACCTGAACGCCACCCGCCAATCAGCGAGAGCACGATCAGTGCAACCAGAGCCAAATCCAAAAGCATCGGCGTTAGTCTAACTGGCTACCAGCGTTCATCGTTGCAGGAGCGTGCCAGGACATCATCAAGCGGGTGGCGGGTGGTTCGGTCCCAGGGGCGGGACCAACCGGCGGCGTCGAGAAGCATGGCTATCACCCCGGCGGTGAAACCCCACACCAGGTAGCAGCGCGCCCAAAACGCTGGCCCAATCCGTCTCTGGAACTTCACCTTTAAGCGTTTCGACGGATCCACCAAGTCCGCAATCGAGATGAAAAACACGTCATCGGTTTCAATCTCGCTGGCCGGGTAGACCTCACCCGGGTCGGCGGCATACGCAATCACCGGGCGGACACGCTTGCCAGAACCGCCCGTGGTGATCACGTCCAGCACCGCCAGCGGGGTCATGCGGTGGCGCTCAAGGCCGGTCTCCTCAGTTGCCTCGCGCAAGGCGGCGTCCACCGGCCCGCGGTCCTCCGGGTCAATGCGGCCGCCGGGAAACGCCATCTGGCCAGAGTGGTGGCGCATGTTGGGGTGGCGGTGGGTGATTAACACCGCGGAGTCCTCAGGCAAACTGTCCTGATCCGCGCCGGTGAACAGCACGAGGACCGCGGCATCAGCCGGCTCGGAGGGGTCCGGGTCGCCCAAAGCACCGATGAGCGAGCGCAGCCAGCCTGGCGCACGCTCAGGGGTGAGCGCTACGTCCATCTAACTAACCTGCCCAATGAGCGCCTCTAGCTCTTCCACGCTCGCGTACGTTTGCGCGTGCACAGCAACCTGCTCCCCGCCCTTGTACACCAACAGCAGCGGCACCACGTTCGGCAGCGCCAGCTGGCCGGCAAACCTGCCGGAATCGTCCTGGTAGCTGGGGTAAGACACATCCAGCTCATCCAGCAGCGCAATGCCGTTATCAGCATTAGCGTCCGCATGGACGCCAACCACACTGACTTCTGGGTGTGCGCGGGCAAACTGGTCTAGCACCGGCAGTTCCTCGCGGCACGGCACGCACCACCACGCCCAGACGTTGACCAGGGTGATGTCTGTGAACTGACCTGGCTCCTCCGCACCACCAAGGCACGGCAGGTCAACGCCGCCAACACCACCGGCAACACAATCTGGGCGGCTGCCGGAGTAGTCCGCCGCAGGCGCCATCATTTCGGAGTGCTGGCCACTGACCAAAGGGGTGGGCGAAGAAGCCAACGACACGTCCGAGCCCCCATCTGGACCGCCGTGGAGCAGGGCAAACGCCCCGGCAAGGATGAACACTGTGGACACACCAGCGGCAACCACAGATGCGAATGCTGGCTTATTCACTCGCCGCCTCCAATCCGGGCTCGTCGAATCCGGCCATGTGCAGAATGTGTTCGCGTTCTACGCCTTTAACCAGCGCTGCCGCTTCCTCCGGATTTACAGGTCCGGCGCCAAAGCTTGGACAGTCAAATGCTATCGGACACACACCACACGCCGGCTTCCGGGCATGGCATACGCGCCGCCCGTGGAAGATGATGCGGTGGGAGAACATGGTCCACTCACGTTTTTCCAGCAGCTCCCCCACCGCGTGTTCAATTTTCACTGGGTCAGTTTCTTCAGTAAACATCAGCCGCTTCACCAGGCGTTGGAAGTGAGTGTCCACCGTCAGGCCCGGTAAGCCGAAGGCGTTGCCTCGAACCACGTGCGCCGTTTTGCGCCCCACGCCCGGCAGCGTGACCAGGTCTTCCAGCGCCACGGGGACCTCACCGCCGTAATCACTCACCAGCTTCTGCCCCAGGCCAATCAGGTTGGCGGCTTTGGAGCGGAAGAACCCGGTGGAGCGGATGATCTCTTCAACTTCCGCCTGGTTGGCTTCCGCGTAGGCTTCGGCGGTTGGGTACTTGGCAAAGAGCGCGGGGGTTACCTGGTTTACGCGCACGTCTGTCGTCTGGGCAGACAGCGCGGTTGCTACCAGCAGCTCAAGCGGGTTTGAAAAGTCCAGCTCAGCGTGCGCGTCGGGGTAGGTTTCCGCCAGCGTGCGGTTGATCCTCCGCGCGCGGCGCACAAGCCCCAGCCGGGTTTCGGTCCCCTTCGCCGCGGGGTGTTTGCCCCGCCTGTGGGAGCTTCTGCTTATCGACGCCATACGCACACCCTACAATCATCCCCATGACCATCATCGCCGCCATCATTGTTCCACTATTTCTCGGGCTGTTTACCATTGGTATGGAACGGATGGAACAGGCCGCGTTAGGCACCGGCGGCAATTCCCCTGCAGATTCCGCCACAGCGGCTGCCGTGTGATGGTAGTCTCAACGTGGTTTAGAATCTGATTTGGTCACAGGAATATGTTATAGGAGGTTCCGATGGAAGACGTGCAGGCAATTCTCGCACGGGCAGGCATCTTCCAGGGCGTTGACCCTGACGCGGTCGCTGCCCTGATTGCGGATATGGAGACTGTCACGTTCCCGCGTGGCACCACCATCTTTGATGAAGGCGAGCCGGGCGACCGCCTCTACATTATTGTGGACGGGAAAGTGAAGCTCGCCCGCCATGCCCCCGACGGCCGCGAAAACCTCCTCAGCGTCATGGGCCCGTCCGACATGTTCGGTGAGCTGTCTATCTTCGACCCGGGCCCACGCACCTCTTCCGCCGTGTGCGTCACCGAAGTCACTGCGGCCACCATGAACTCCACGATGCTGAAGCAGTGGATTGATACCCACCCGGAGATCTCCCAGCAGCTGCTTCGCGTGCTGGCGCGTCGTCTACGTCGCACCAACGCCTCGCTGGCAGACCTGATCTTTACGGACGTCCCGGGCCGTGTGGCCAAGACCCTCCTGCAGTTGGCAAACCGCTTTGGCATGCAGGAAGGCGGCGCGCTGCGCGTCAACCACGACCTGACCCAAGAAGAGATCGCCCAGCTTGTCGGCGCCTCCCGCGAGACCGTAAACAAGGCTCTAGCCACCTTCGCCCACCGCGGCTGGATCCGCCTGGAGGGCAAGAGCGTGCTTATCGTGGACACGGAGCACCTGGCCCGCCGCGCACGCTAGCCAAGCCGCTACGCCAACGAAAAAGCCGCCCCAGAAAGGGGCGGCAACCCTACCGAAACCCTACTGATCTGCCTGCAGGTAGCGCAGGGCGACGCGGGTGGACTGCTCGGCGGCGCCGCGCAGGACGGGGTCAACGTCGTCATAAATCGCGTCTACAAGCGTATTGATGTCCGCGTCCTGGCCGTGGGTGGCCAAGGCTTCGCGGATCTGCTGGAGACGCTGGTTACGGCGGTCAATGTATTTGCGCGCGTAGGCCGAAAGGTCCTCGCCTTCTGGGCCGTGGCCCGGCAACAGCATGACGCCGCGGCCGTCTTCTTCCAGCTTGGCCAGGGTCTCCAGGTACAGGCCAAGGTCACCGTCGGTCTCAGAGATCATGGTGGTGTGGCGTCCAGCAATGGTGTCGCCGGTGATGATGCCCTCAGGGGTGCCTTCGGCCTCGCCTGGGTACACGTAGAGGCACACGCAGTCAGAGGTGTGGCCCGGGGTGTGGACAACCTTCAGCTTGGGGGTGACACCGTCAACGGAGATGACCTCGCCGTCCTGCAGCGGCTCCGCACCGTCGGAGCAGTAGTTCGGGTCAAATGTACGCACCGGTGCGCCGGTGAGCTGGCGGAAACGTTCTGCACCATCGGCGTGGTCGTGGTGGCGGTGGGTCAGAAGGATCAGGGCGACCTTGTCGGCCTTGGCCTGCAGCACGTTGAGATGACCCTCATCTGCCGGGCCCGGGTCAACAACAATGCTGTACTCATCCTCAGGATCCCGGATT
This sequence comes from Corynebacterium sp. HMSC29G08, assembly GCF_001806875.1. Classification (GTDB taxonomy): domain Bacteria; phylum Actinomycetota; class Actinomycetes; order Mycobacteriales; family Mycobacteriaceae; genus Corynebacterium. The sequence continues at coordinate 9,385 of NZ_KV786270.1, read as the reverse complement.
ACCCAGGAGTTCGTGCCCTCAAGGGAGCCGTAGCTGGGGTTGGGGGCGAGCACGACGGCGGCGTTCGCCGTCACTGGACGCAACTGGCTATATGCAGGGTGCTTCATGTCTTCTACCCTATGCCTTTGCTGGCGCTTCAGCTAGCTCAACAACCAGCTCCACTTCCACCGGTGCGTCCAACGGCAGGACGGCAACGCCAACGGCGGAGCGTGCGTGCTCGCCTGCGTCACCAAAGATTTCCTTCATCAGGTCCGAGGCACCGTTAATTACTGCGGGCTGGCTAGTAAAGGCAGGGTCAGAGGAAACAAAGCCAACAATCTTCACAATGCGGGCGACGTTATCTAGGCCCACCAAGGCATCTACAGCGGCCAGAGCATTCAGCGCGCACTGGCGGGCATATTCGGCAGCATCGGCTTCGCTGACTGCTGCGCCGACTTTGCCGGTGGCGGGCAGCGCACCGTCCACAAGCGGCAACTGCCCCGAAGTCCAAACCTGATTACCCACCTGGATGGCAGGGACGTAGCTGGCCACGGGCGCAGCAACGGTGGGCAGTTCAATGCCCAGCTCAGCTAGGCGAGCTTTCCACGACATTACTGAGCCTCCCGCTTCATGTAGGCCACAACATTGTCCGGGTTCGGGCCCGGGATGACGGCGATGAGTTCCCAGCCGTCTTCACCCCAGGTGTCCAGGATCTGCTTAGTGGCGTGCGAGAGCAACGGTACGGTGGCGTATTCCCATTTAGTCATGGCAACCACCATACCGGGATATAGGGGTTAAAGACCCTCGATTTCGGCACCGGAAGACAGATGCTCTGCCCAGTCGGTCACATGCGGGTTCTTGCGAAGAACGGCGCGGCGCTGACGCTCGGTCAGCCCACCCCAGACACCGAACTCCACACGGTTATCCAAAGCGTCGGCGCGGCATTCTAGCTGCACCGGGCAACGACGGCACACGGCTGCAGCTTTGCGCTGCTCAGCGCCACGGACAAAAAGGGCATCCGGGTCACCGTTGCGGCAGTTCGCTTGCGTTACCCAATCCCCACGGTCAAACACCAAATTGCCGGATGCGTCACATTTCCGCGCCGTTACTCGGGCTGCAGGCTCAGCGTAGGCGATGTGACTCAACGTGGCGGTCATGGCAAACCCCTTTCAAATTTCTTGCAACACTCTGCATATTGCATGTGTAAGTGTATTCACAGCCCCCTGCAGGTGTCGAATTGATCACAGATTTGGGGGGAGTGGGCTATTCCACCACATCGACGCATCGTTTACTGTAAAAGCGTGTCTGGCATTCGGTCCTTCGGGCAATCTCTTGGAAAGCTGATCACCGCGACATTGGCGTCGGCGCTGGCAGCGGCGCTGTGCGCTGCACCGATCGTGGGTCTTGGCGGCATGGCCATTGCACGTACGGATGAGACGATGCAGTCCAACCTTTCGGACATGTCCGACGGTGCGGTCCCAGGGGTGACCACCATCACGGATGTCAACGGGGACACGATTGCCACGATTTTTAAACAGCGCCGCTACGAGGTGGAGAGCCACCAGATTTCGCAATACGCCAAAGATGCGCTGGTGGCCACGGAGGACCGTCGCTTTTTCACGCATGAGGGCGTGGATATGCAGGGCTTCGCCCGCGCGATGGTGACCAATATTTTGGCCGGTGGCGTGGAGCAGGGCGCTTCCACAATCAACCAGCAGTACGTGAAGAACTACCTGTGGCTGGTTGAAGCCGATTCGGATGAGGACGCCAGGGCGGCAACTGAGCAGTCGATCCCGCGCAAGCTGCGTGAGATGCGCATGGCCTCTGACCTGGACAAAACGCTGGATAAAGATCAGATCCTCACCCGCTACCTAAACCTGGTCAGCTTTGGTAACCACGCTTACGGCATCGAGGCGGCCGCGCAGACCTACTTCGGCATCCCCGCCGTGGAGTTGAACCCGGCGCAGGCAGCGCTGTTGATCGGGCTGCTGCAGTCCGTTGAGGCACTCAACCCGTACACCAACCCGGAGGGTGCCACCACGCGTCGCAATATTGTGCTGCAGAACATGGCGGCGGAGGGCTACATCACCCAAGCAGAAGCCGACAGGAATGCCGGCATGCCCCTTGGCATGTTGGAAAGTCCAGCATTGCTTGCAGACGGCTGCATTGCCGCCGGCGACGCCGGCTTCTTCTGCGATTACGCCCTTCGCTACCTTGCGCAGAAGGGGCTGCCGCAGGAGAAGCTGGAACGCGGCTCCTACACCATTCACACCACGTTGAATCCGGCGATCCAGGCGGCGGCGAACGGTGCGTTGCGCAACAACGTGGCGCCGGAAACCCCCGGCGTTGCCAATGTCATGGACATCATCATTCCAGGTACGGAGACGCGTGAAATTGTGGCAATGGCGTCCTCACGCTATTACGGCTTGGACTTGGAGCAGAGCCAGACGATTTTGCCGCAGCCGGCGTCGCTGGTGGGCCACGGCGCGGGTTCCGTGTTCAAGATCTTCACCGCCGCCGCGGCCCTTGAGCAGGGCTACGGCCTAGACACCGTGCTTGAAGTGCCCACTCGCTCCGTGGTTTACGGCATGGGTAAAGGTGGCGCGGTTGGCTGCCCGCCGGATGCGTACTGTGTGGAAAACGCGGGCGTGTACCCGCCGCGCATGACGCTTGCCGAGGCGCTCGCCCACTCCCCCAACACCACGTTTATTGAGCTGATTCAGCGCATCGGCGTACCTAAGGTGGTGGATACGGCGGTGCGTTTGGGTCTGCGTTCCTATCTAGATGACGGCTCGTTTGGAGACGGCCGCTCCATCGCCCAAGCCGCCAAGGACGAGAACATGGGCGCGTTTACCCTTGGACCCCTGGCGGTTAACCCGCTCGAGTTGTCGAATGTGGGTGCCACGTTGGCGTCGAGAGGCATGTGGTGCGAACCAAACCCGATCCGCAGCGTGACGGACAAGGACGGCCGCGAGGTCTACATCGAACGCCCACCGTGTGAGCAGGCGATTGACCCGGACGTGGCCGCCGCGCTGTCGCAGGGCATGACGCTAGACGCCATTGAGGGCACCGCACAGCGCGCCGCTAACTTCAACGGCTGGCGCGCCCCGGTTGCCGCAAAGACGGGCACGACTGAGTCCCACCAGTCTTCGGCGTTCCTTGCCTTTACCCGCGGCGTATCGGCTGCGCCGTACATTTTCAACGACGGCGTCCAGTCTTCCCCGCTGTGCACCGGGCCAGTGCGCCAGTGTCCCTACGGCACGCTGTTTGGCGGTAACGAGGCGGCCGACACGTGGTTCCAGGCCGCCAGCTGGGTGCCGGGCGCCGCGGCGGCTGGCCTGCCGGAGTCTTCTTGGGCTTACAAGAAGGGCACGCGCCGCGGCGTGTTGGATGAGGTGATTGGCATGCAGTCCGCCGCCGCCCGCACCAAGCTGGAAGCCCAAGGCTTTACGGTCACCGTGGTGACGGTCAGCGGCGGCGGCACGCCCGCAGGCCAGGTGGTTTCCGTAGTAGCAAGCGATCCGAACTTAACGCGCGGCACCATTGTCACCGTCAATGTCTCCGACGGCACAGGCACGCCGACTTCCTCCCCCACCGGCACGGCAACAACAACGCCGGGTACCCCCACCACCTCGCCGGGCGCGCCCACGGAACCCGTGCCGCTACCTCCACCCACTGTGGATTTGGATGAGCTTGGCCGCCAACTGGGCGACGCCGCAAACGAGCTTCAGAACATCTTGAACTAGCGCTGCACTAGTTCAGTCGCGCCTTCACGGCCTCAGAGATGCGCTTACCGTCGGCTCGGCCGGCAGCTTGGGCGGTGGCTTCCTTCATCACTTGGCCCATGTGGGCCATGGAGGTGGCGCCGGTGGTGTTCACGGCGGCGTCCACAAGCTGGGAAAGCTCCTCGTCCGTCAGCTGTTTCGGCTGGTAGATCTCCAGGATCTGTGCCTCCTTCAGCTCTTGGGAGGCCAGGTCCTCGCGGCCGTTGGTCTGGTAAATCTCGGCGGATTCGCGGCGCTTTTTAATCTCACGGGCGATGATCTTCTGAATCTCCGCCTCTTCAAGCTCGTGCTTTGCGCCCTCGGTTTCGGCGAGTTGGATCGCGGCGAGCAGCATGCGGATGGTGCCGGTGCGGTCTTTGTCCTTGGCCTTCATGGCCTCTTTCATGTCTGCGCGGATCTGGTCTTTGAATGCACTCATGGTTGCGAGATTACAGTGGTGTAAATGAAGAAGGTCATTGGAGCTTTAGGCTTATCGACGCTTACGTGGGCCATCACCCAAACCACCCACTTTCAACTGCGCGAATACGAACTGCCGCTGCTGGCGCCGGGCACACTGCGCGGTTCACAGCGAGGTTCACAGCAGGGTAAAGACGACTTCCGCATCTTGCACATCTCGGACCTGCACATGATCCCGGGGCAGAAGAAGAAGGTGTCGTTTGTGTCTGGCCTTGCGGAGTTGGCGCCGGACTTGGTGATCAACACCGGCGACAACCTGTCGGATACGCGCGCCGTGCCGTGGGTACTTGACGCGCTGGGACCGCTGTTGAATGTGCCGGGCGCGTTCGTGTTTGGCACGAATGATTACTGGGCGCCGAAGCCAGTCAACCCGCTGAAGTACTTGACCGGTGGCAAGCGCACCCCGTCTTATGTGGACCTTCCATGGGAGGGGATGCGCGCGGCGTTTATTGAGCGCGGCTGGCACGACGCCACCCACAAACGCCTGGAATTCAAGGCCTCCGGCGTTCGCCTGGCCCTGGCGGGTGTGGACGACCCGCACCACGACCTGGATGATTACTCCGCCATCGCCGGTGTCCCGAACCCCGACGCGGACCTCACGATTGGGCTCTTGCACGCTCCTTACAGACGCGTCCTTGACGCCTTCGAATCCGACGGCTACCAACTCGCCCTGGCCGGCCACACCCACGGCGGCCAGATCTGCCTGCCGGGACGGCGCGCGATTGTGACGAACGCGGATATCGACCGCAAGCGTGCCTCCGGCCTGCACCGATACGGGCGCATGTGGATGGAAGTCTCCCCCGGCCTGGGCCAATCGAAGTTCGCGCCGGTGCGCCTGTTCTGCCCGCCGACGGCGGTGCTGCTGCGAATAGTTGAGCGCCCCGAGTAGCGCTTGGTCGGATGCTGGTTGAGCGGCGATTTTGTCCCTGGCAAGAAGCGGAGTACAGTGTTGCGAGTACCGCGGAGCATACGCTGCAAGGTATACATCCGGGATATGGCGCAGCTTGGTAGCGCGCTTCGTTCGGGACGAAGAGGTCGCAGGTTCAAATCCTGTTATCCCGACCACATCACCTCCAGGGTTAACGCCCTGGAGGTTTTCTCGTTCTATGGGTCTTGCCTGAACATCGGATAGCGCTTATCCGACCTTTGCTATCCGATGTTTACGTTTCGCCGCGACCATCCGCCGCGGAGGTTGGGACAAAGCTCGCGACAGCAACGCTTCTACCTGGGGAAATTCGAGTGCGTTTATTGTCTGCGCCCAGCGACCTGGTGGTGGCGTTGGCTGGTGGCGCTAAAAGTCGGATAGCAAACATCGGATAGCGCCCGATGCGCTGGCGCGGGGCCGACGACCGCTCTCCGCCCGCGCTCAGCCTGCCTCTCCCGCGTTTGTAGCTATGTAGATGTAGCTAATAGCCGTTTTGGGAGTTAGTAGCCGGGTGTAGGTAGCTACAAACGTGTCGGGGTGGGTGTAACTCGCTCGGCGGTGCAAGCGTTTATATAGGTGGACCCTGAACCAATACGCATCGAAGGAGCCTCCCATGAAACTGCGTACCCTTGCCGCTGCGACCGCTTGCACGGCTGCCATGACCATCCTCGCCGTTCCGGCACACGCCGCCGAGATCGGGGATCAGGTAGATGGGCGCTGTGCAGTGAAGTTCCGCCAGGAAGAGCAGAACTACGCGCGCGGCATGTTTGATCAGTCGAAACAGATTGGTGACTATGAGCGTGCGCGTGATGTGGTGAAGGTGGTTGAGGGGGCGTTCCCGGAGGCGTCGGTACGCACGGCGCATGTGCAGGCTGTCTACGAGCAGGCGAAGCGCAACCTAGAAACCCTGAAACCCACAACAGGGGTGACCCAGGAGGACGTTGATCTCAACAACTTCACGGTGAAGCCTGTGAAGGGTGATGGGTTTCCGACAATTCCCACCGTCTTCCCGCTGGAGAACACCGATGGGTTGACAAAGGAGCAGGTAGAAAAGCTCAACGCGGCGTGGGTTGCAACTCCTACCGGTCGGCTTGAGCAGCGCAAAAACGTTTGGAATACCTCGGTAAAGCTTGCGGAGAATGCGTGCGAAAGCGGTATTAGCAAGGTCATTGCGTTCCCAGAGGAGCATGGCAACGCGGGTGGTGTGGTGCCGGGGGTGGATCTGTCCTCCATGAGCAACCAGAGCGGCGAGAACAACTTCGACGCCATCGTTGGCGTGGTGATCTCGGTGGTTGTAGCATTGATTGGTTTGGCGGCCGCGCTGCCGAAGATGGGCATCCAGCTTCCGTTCGAGCTAAAGCTGTAGGCCAGCACCTGCGAGGAAATCAAACGCGTTGCGCTGTTGAACGTCGCCGGTGTCCAAGGCAATGCGGTCCCCGGTTAACAGCACGCAGCGCGCCCCCGCCGGCAAACCCTCAAATGAGGACAGTTCCCGTGCCAACACCCGCTCATCCATGGCCGTGAGCGCGACCTGGACGTAGATGCTGGTGTCGCCTTTTCGCGCGAGGAAGTCGATCTCGCCGCCAGCACCGATGCCGGTAAACACCTCGAATCGGCGACGCAGCAGCTCAAGGTAGACCTGGTTTTCCAGGTCATGTCCGGTATTGGAACCGCGACGGCCTGTCAACGCGTCGCGCAATCCGGCATCCACCCAGTAGTACTTCGGCGTGGTTTTCAGCCATCCGCGTCCACGCGTGTCGAAGCGGTTGCAGGGGTAGATCAGGTGGGCGCCGATAAGCAAATGCAAATACCTGTCAACCGTGTCCGTGCTAACGCGGATCCCGCTGGATTTGAGTGTGTTGGCAATTTTGTTGGCAGACAAAGGCGATCCCGCGTTGTCGAGAACGAAGGCGGCAACACGGAGGAACACTGCAGCGTCACGAATTTCGCCGCGCAGGGCGACGTCACGGGCAAAGATGGAATCAAAAAGATCGCGGTTAAGCTGGCGCACAAGATCCGGCGAGGGTTCAAGCACACTACGAGCAAAGCCGCCGGTGGTCATCCACCGTTGGTAGGAAACCTCAGCGGGTTCCGTTGCAGGGGTTTGTGTGAACTGGCGGAACTCTGCAAGCGAAAGTGGAAACACCTCCAAGGTGACGTAGCGTCCCGCCAGGTACGTCAAACCCTCCCCAGCGAACATGGACGCGTTGGAGCCGGTGACGCATATTTCGAGCCTCTGCGCAGTGCGTAAGGAGTTAATCACCCGTGCCCACTGGTCAAGCTCTTGAACCTCGTCCACGTGTAGGTGCGTAATCGCATCCCGCTCAATCGCATCTAGGACGTAGCAGTGGAACTCGGTGGCATCACGGAGCTGGTCAAACCTCATGTCCTCAAAGTTGATTGTCAAGATCTGACTTGGGCTCAAGCCGTTGGCAACAAGATGCTCGCGGTAGAGCTCCAACAGTGTTGATTTTCCGCTACGCCGCACGCCAGTGATCACTCGCACAAGGTCAGTACCTTGGACAGCCGTGAGCTCTGCAAGATATTGAGGACGAGGAAAAACACGCATAGGTTACGAGTATAGTCGTAACTTTTCTAAAATCAGCGCAGAGTTACGGTTATAGTCGTAACGTTTCCAAACGTCCTCGCAACACAAAGGCGGTCCCTTTTTACAGGGACCGCCTTTAGTGGTTAGAAGCTATCGCGCTACTCCTGGGAGGACCATTCCTGCGGACGCTTGCCCGGCACGGAGGAGCCATCCTTGATGCCCCACACGGTCATGCCGTTGTCAAAGCCTTCCTCAGTACAGGCCTGTGCGATCAGGGAACCCACAAGTGCCAAGGCTGCGATGGCACCGAGCGCGATACCCAGCGGCTTGAGCTGCTCGCCGAAACCAGCGAATTGGCTGTTAATGCCGTCGATCTGCATTTGCAGACCGCGCACCCACTCCGGCTGCTCGCCGTGGCTGCTGCCAAAGTCGGTGTGCGGCAACGCCTCGTTAATGCGGGCGTTGAACTCGGCAGACACAGACTGGATCTGCGGGCCGAACGCTTCGTTCACGCCATAGCCGACGCCGGCCAGCAGGCCGATCGGCAGCAGCCACAACAGCGGGCTGTTTGTTGCAAACGCATTGGCAACGCAGCGCTCGGCCTTCTCAGACGAGCCCTTCTTGCCACTATCCGGATCAGTCGGCGGCGTCGGGTCAGATGGTGTACTGCAGTTGCACTTGGTACCCACGCGCACCTTCCGCGGCTGCGACTCCTTCGTCACAGTCTCCGACGTCTCTGGCTCACCCACCGGCTGGCCGTTGACTAGCTTCCAGGTTGTGGTTATCTCCTTCTGGCCAACAACACCCGCCTGGTCCTCAACTACCTTGCCGGCTTCGAGGTTCGGGTCCTCCTCAATAATCGTCTCGTAAGAGATGTCCTGGGCATGTGTGTCGGTCAGTTCCGATTCACCAACAGTTGGGCCAACATCGACGATGCGCGGCTTCGGGTCACTGATAGTCTCGGTGGACTCTTCCCTGCTCACCTTGCCGTTGTCCACGGTTACCTTGACTGTGTGCTTAACCTCGCCCGGAGTGCCCTCCTGGATCACCTTGGTTTCACCAGGCGCCAAGTCTGGGTTGACGCGCACCTCGGTGTCGAACGAAGTCCGCTCATTCCAGTCGACGTCCGCGGATACCGGTTTGCTCTTCGTACCCACACGGATGACCTGCGTGACCGGTTCCTTCGTGCGTTCAGTGGTCACCTCAGGATCGCCAGACGGCTTGCCATCGACAATCTTCTGCGTGCTTGTCACCTCATCAATACCCAGCTCGCCTTGCGTATCGACGACCTGCGTACCCGCCTCAAGCGTGGCGTCAAAGACAATCTTCGTCTCAAACGGCACCGGCTTTTCTGTCTTGGTCACCACCGAGGTATCCGCAGGTGTCGGACCATACTCAATGATCTCGTTGATCGGGTCCTTCGTCTGCTTCTCTTCCGGGGTCACCGTCGCATCAGAGCCGGTCGCCGCAAAATCAGCCGTGTAGGTCTTCTCACCCGGCACACCCTTCTGGACAACCTTGACCTCGCCCGGCGCAAGCTCCGAGTTCGGACGAGTCTCCACAGCAAACGGCACCTGCGCAGTCCACGACACCTTCGACGAGGCCTCCGTCGGCTTGGTACCCACCTTGATCACCTGATCAACAGGAGGCTGCGTGATCTTCTCCTCAACCGTGGCCTCACCATCCGGGTTG
>NZ_KV786269.1 GCF_001806875.1 Corynebacterium sp. HMSC29G08 | reverse complement strand
GCGGTGTTGAGGATGCAACCTACAACGAGTATCACCAGGAGACCTCGGTTACTAACTCTGCCGGTGCAACAACAACGTTCATCTACAACGAGGATGGGGTTGTTGTTGAAACGGTGTATCCCGATGGGTTGCGCAGTTATGTGGAGCCAGGTGCGTGGGCTGCTCCGGTGCGCGTTGTTGGCGTGGATGGCTTGGCCACTGAGTGCGAAGTGGATGCTTTCGGCTTAGTAAAGGAGGTTGTGACCCCGGATGGGGCTGTGACGAGTTTTGCTTATGATATGCGCCCAAGTGGTGTTGTGCCAGCGTCAACGACGCATCCCGATGGCAGCGTGACTTACGTTGAATGTGATGATGCTGGCCGCGTGATTGCTGCAACCGACCCGGCGGGCAGGCGCGTGAGCAGGTCGTACGATGTTCGTGGGCTGCTGGTTGAAGCCTTGGATCCGCTGGGCGAATCGACTCGTATTGAATACACTCCGGAAGGCTGGCCGGCACGTGTTGTCTACCCGGACGGTAGCGCCACTTCGACTGCTTATGATGGGGAAGGCAACCAGATTCGCGCGGTCAATGAGGTTGGCGCGACAACGGTAACGGCGTTTAGCGTCTTTGATAAACCTGTTGCGTTCACCGATGCTGCGGGGGCGACGACGCGTTTGGAATACAACACTCAAATGGAGCTGGTGCGCCTTAGAAACGCTGACGGCAACACGTGGCAGTATTCCTATGACCTTGACGGCATGGTTGTGCGTGAGGTGGATTACAACGGCATCACCACCAACACCGCGCTAAGTCCTGATGGGTTGATCAGTACCGTGACCACGCCGGCGGGGACATCAACGCGACTGCGTCATGCTGACGGACGGATTGACAAGGTCCGTGACGGTCTGGGGACTACGACCTATTTTTATGATGAGATCAACCGGCTTATTGGTATCCGGGGCCCACAGGCAGAGATTGCGTTCGGGTTTGACGCATACGGCCGGGCTACCACTGAGACGGTGAGGCTGCCCAGTGGTGAAACCACAACGCATGCGTTAAGCATTGGCCATACCGGCACTGTTGAGGCTGAGCACCTTACGCTACCTTCGGGTGAAAGGTTTGACACCGCATTTATTCGTGATGGCGCAGGTGAGGTTACTGCAAGCACGCATACCCGCACGTTGGCTGGTGCAGACTTCGGTGACATTGTCGCCGAGATGCGCTACGGACGTGATGCTCGTGGTATCCGCAACAAACTGTCTACTGGGTCTCTCGTACGCAGTTTCAGCACGGATAGTCGTGGCCGGAGGTCTGCGGATACGCTTGCTGCCCTTGATGCTCAGACAGCGGGTGGGTATCGTACGGTTTCCTCGCGGATGTTTACCTGGCGCGATGATGGTGCGTTGTCAATGGTCACCGACTTTTTGCGTGGTGTGACTACGTTTGATCTGGATGTGGTGGGTCGTGTTACCCGCAGGACAACGTCTCCGGGAAACGCCGCTTCCGATGTTGGATCTGGCAGAGGTGCGGCTTCTGTCAGCGGAAGAACGCAGCATCAGGGTGTGGTTGAGGAGCGTTTCGGTTTTTCTGATGCGGGGGTCTTGAATTCTATTAGTTCTCCGACACCCCACAGTGTGTCTGCGCCGCCGGGTGTGTCTGATGGGGTTGAAGCCCTTAGGGGTTCAGGTGGTGGGGGAGGTGATGATCGTGTTGAGTTTGTTGGCACGATGCCAACGCGTGTGGGTCGGACTTCTTATACCTATGACGCGGCGGGGCGTGTGACGCAAACGGTGACGCGGCGTGTGAGTAAGAAACCGTTGGTACACAGGTTCTTTTATGGCACTTCGGCCCAGCCGATTGGGTTTAGTTCTTCTGACCAGCCTGGTGTTGGCTACCGGTATGTTTATGATCCGCTTGGTCGGCGGGTTGCGAAAGAACGCATTGAGACCACCACGGGTGAGGTGCTGGAGCGGTGTATGTTTGTGCACCGTGGTAACCAGTTTGCGGCTGAGCAGGTCACGTTTAGCAAGCAATCGGATTCTGGCAGCGGGTATGTGTGGTTGACAGATCCTGCAACGGGTGAGTTGACCGGCCAGATCACGCTTCGCCCTCATGGGACGGCGTCTGTGAAGCAGGGGACCGTTTCACAGGGCGGTGTTGATGCCGAGTTTTTGTTGATTATGGCTGATCTTGCTGGTTCGCCGCAGGAGCTCGTGGATACGGATAGGGGTGTTGTTGCAGGGTTAGCGACCCAAACTTTGTATGGCACCCGCAAATGGCGTGGGGATGCATCTTCGCCTTTGTTGTACGCCGGACAGTATGTGGATGCTGAGTCTGGATGGGCGTACAACCGTTACCGCTACTACCACCCGCACGCCGGTATATACAATGCTCAAGACCCGCTTGGTGTAGCACCGCGTATTGCTTCAGCGCAGGGCTACGTTGACCACGCTGCGCACTGGGTAGATGTTCTGGGGCTTAAAGGGTGTTGTGAAAAACGATGGGAGAAGCGCAATATCAATGGTAGGGACGTCTATGTGCAGAAAGGGGAGCATGTATTTGAGCCAAAAAAGGAGTTAACAAAACCGAAAAAATACCGGACTGGGCCTGACGACAAGACGTGGACCAACGCAGAGATGATGGCGACAACTGGGAAGGCGCCAATCGGCGTTGATGGACATCCAGTCAATCTGCACCACATTGGGCAAGACGACCGTTCGGTTCTCGTGGAGATAACGCAAACTAGGCATCAAAAAGAGAGCGCTAGACTACATATATTTACGGGTTTGCCGCAGTCGCAGTGGCCGAAGGACGTAATACCGGTGGATCGAGCATCGTTTGATAGTTTCCGGGAGAATTATTGGAAAGCACGAGGATTGGAGTATTTGAATGGTGAATGAGGGCATGTCTGGTAAAAAGCCTGGACGTCTTTTTGAGGAGGAGTTGGATCCGGAT
>NZ_KV786268.1 GCF_001806875.1 Corynebacterium sp. HMSC29G08 | reverse complement strand
CAGTACCGATCACCGTCATCCGCATAGTTGGCAATTATGCCGTGAGATGGCGAGATCGGCAGCAATCTCTACTGCGTAATCGCAGGCTCCTCGCCCTGTACAGGCAGCGGGGTGAAATACAGTGTGTTGCTCGGATAGTTTCCGGTGCGTTAACGGAAGTTCAGGTACGCCTTCGAGGCCGTCGGCCCACGCTGCCCCTGATACTTCGAGCCCAGCTTGGACGAGCCGTACGGGGTCTCCGCAGCCGACGTCATAGCGAACAGCGCAAGCTGGCCCACCTTCATGCCCGGCCACAGCGTGATCGGCAGATTCGCCACGTTGGACAGCTCAAGCGTGATGTGGCCTGAAAAACCCGGGTCAATGAAGCCCGCGGTGGAGTGCGTCAGAAGTCCCAAGCGCCCCAAGGAGCTTTTTCCTTCAAGACGCCCCGCCAAATCCGCCGGCAACACAAAACTCTCCAGCGTTGCCGCCAACACGAACTCGCCTGGATGCAGCACGAACGCATCACCCTCCGGAACCTCCACAAGCGTGGTCAGGTCCGGCATCTCCTCCTTCGGATCAATGTGCGTGTACTTCGAGTTGTTGAACACCCGAAACAGGCTGTCAATACGCACATCAATCGAACTCGGTTGAATCATCTCCGGATCAAACGGGTCAATGCCGAGACGGCCGGATTCAATAGCGTCGCGAATATCATGATCAGAAAGCAGCACGTATGCGAGTGTACTTCCCTATTTTTGGGCTTGGATTGCACGGTGCTAAAGTCGATGACGCTGCCGGCGTAGTTTAGTGGTAGAACATCAGCTTCCCAAGCTGAGAGTGCGAGTTCGATTCTCGTCGCCGGCTCCAATATGACGTCGAAAATGATAAGTAGGCGTTTGCGTTAGCGAGTATGCCCCAAGGGGGCCAAGAAAATCGCTTGCGTTAGCGAGTGTATAGCGCGTTAGCCCTGACCTGCAGAAACGCTTTCCTCTCTTTCGTCTGAGCGAGCGTTTGCGTTAGCAGATGCTGATTTGGTCGAGGCGGACGCTATGGTCGGCGGCTTCGGTGACGAGTTCAGCGTCGTGAGTGATGACAATGACGACGGCACCAGTGTCAGCGAGTTTACGCATTACTCGGGAAATCGCGACAAGGTGCTTGTAGCCAACACCGGACGTGGGTTCGTCGAAGATGTAAACTTTCTTGTTCGCAGCAAGCGCTGTAGCAATAACCAGGCGTTGGCGCTGCCCGCCAGAGAGTGCTTGGGGATGGTCAGCCTCGTGGTCGGCAAGGTCGAGTTCTTCAAGGATCGCGTGGGCATCGATGTGTTGCTTTTCGGCTTTGGTCGTGCCGAGCGTGACTTCGTCGATGACGGTATCTGAGAACAACTGTCGGGTAGGGTCTTGCATCACAAGGTAGGCGTCACGGCTGGGGAATTTTTGTCCATTGAGTGTGATGGATGCGTGTTTGGCTTTTTCTAGTCCGCAAACAATGCGTGCCAGGGTTGATTTCCCTGAACCGCACGGGCCGAGGAGCGCTGTGATTTTCCCTGCCGGAAAGAGCGCATGGTCGACGTTGAGAACCGTTTTCCCCTGCCGGTAGGCGAAGGTGAGGTTGTCGATCGTGAGCCCCTCCCCTGCCGGTTCCGGAAGTTGTGGCATAGACACAGTCACTAGGGATCGCAGTCCAAGCTGTTTACGCTCCTCATCCGAGGTAGCGTAGAACTCTTCGCCGGTTGCGGTGAGGGCGATCTTGCCTTTGTCGAAGCAGTAGACGCGGTCGACGATCCCAGAAAGGAAACTTAGCCGGTGTTCAGCAATGATAATGGTGTGTCCATCGGCTTTGAGCCTGGCGATGAGTGTGGCGAGTTGGTCGATAACGTCAGCGGACAAGTTCGCGGTCGGCTCGTCAAAGACGATCAGCGACGTGTTGTTGCACATGGCGACGGCGCAGGCCACGCGTTGCATCTGTCCGCCTGATAGTTGTGTGACGCGGGATTCCAGTAGGTCGGCGATACCTAACTCGGCTGCAACCTCGTCAATGCGGGCACAGATCTCCTGCGGGTCGCGGCCGAGGTTTTCTGGGCCGAAGGCGAGTTCTTGGCGCACGTGAGTGGTGTAGAACTGGGTGCGCGGGTTTTGAAACACTGTCGAACAGTGGTGGGCAAGCTCTGATAGATCTACTCGTGCCACGTCAATGTCGTCGACTGTAACGCTTCCGGTAAGGTCGCCGTCGTGAAAGTGCGGGATGAGCCCGTTAAACAGCCGTAGCGCGGTGGTTTTCCCCGATCCCGATGCGCCACACAGCAAGGTGACGGTTCCAGGTGTGATGGTGATGGTTGCGTCAGTGATTGAGGGGTGGTCTGCTCCTCGATAGGTGAAGGTGACGCCGGTGGCTTGGGTTATTGTCATAGGACGATTCTCCATATCGCGAAGCCGATAACGACGAGCAGAATGACTGCGTCGATCACACGGAATTTCACGACCGTGACTGAGGTGGGCTTTGCGGTTCCGCCCAGTCCTCGCACGAGGGCAGCAGATGCCAGTTCGTCCCCGCTGCGTACCACGGTAGATAGCAGCGGGATTGTGAAGTACTGGGCCGCGCGCAGGGAAAACGCAGACATGCCGCGTAGTTTCATCGCATCTGAGATCGCTTTAACCTCGTGGCCGATCACGGGCAGCACCCGTAAGGCAACCGAGATTGGGATCGTGAAACAGGTCGGGATCCGTGAGCTGACGAGTGCTTTTTGCAAGGTGGCGGGTCGGATTACACCGATCGCGTATGCGCCCATGCCTGCGCTGACACTGAATCGCCACATCCACTGCAAAAACAGCATGAGGAACGCGCTGACCGTTGACTTCCACACCAGTGGTATCACGAAGACGAGCCCGCCGAGGACCACAAACGTGGCCAGGTAGACGGCCACCCAGCTCGGGCGCACGAGCGTGTTGGGGTTGATCGCAGCGCTCGCCAGCATCACGGCGGCGAATCCGCCCAGAGCACACACGAACCACGGCGAGTAGGCACTGTAGATCGTGGTGGAGACGATGACGAGCGCTACGATAATCGTGCGCGGGTCGGGAAGTTTAGACAAGACCGGCCCGTTCAAAGTGCTTACGCGCCACCCTGGTTCCCAACAGACCAGCAAGCCAGCCCACGATGAGCATCACAACGAAGAAGCCCAACAGAATCGGAATCGTGACAACCTGCGCCATCTTCGCGGCATACTCGGCGCCCATTTGTTCGGCGATCTGCGACATATATGCGTCTTGGTCCATAAATAGCGGCATCCACGGGGAAACATAGATCGGCAGAATAAACAGTGCGTATGCCAGCGGAACGCGAACCTTCACGCTCTTCGGCCCCTTGGTAATGACTAGGTCGGCGAGCAGGCCGAATACAGCGGCCACCGCGATTCCCCCTACCCAGTGGCCGGTCACGAAGAAGAGGATTTCGATGATAATCAGCATGATTGTCAATGCCCCCATCTTCGGAGTGCGTGCTGTGAACAGCGCAAAGACGATGCCGTTAACGAGAATAGAAAGCAAGAAGCCGGCATACATGGCGGCGGGGATGAACCCGAGCATTCCGAATGCAAACACGATGACGAACATCAAGGCGGTGAAGACGCCAATGTTGATGAAGTCGCGCGTGTTGAGGCGCGAGGATGTAGGCGTAGACATAGTTTTTCCTTTCATGTGCGTATACGTGCTGTGTTTAGACGAGTTGCCATCCGGCTGCGTTGATGCGTTCTTGCCAGAAATCGCGGTATTGACCCGGCTGGTTGACCAGCTCGTCGTGGCACCCGCGCTGGGCGATACGCCCATCGTGGGAGAGCACAATGATTTGGTCAGCTTGGCGAATGGTTTCAAGTTTGTGGGCGATGACAATTAGTGTGGAGTGCTTACGCAGCTCGTTCATCGCCGCAACAATGTTGGCTTCATTTTCCGCGTCCAACGCGCTGGTGGCCTCATCGAACAGCACGATCGGGGCTTTCTTCACCAAGGCGCGAGCGATGGACACTCGTTGGCGTTCCCCACCTGACAGTGCACGCCCGCCAGCACCCGCCAATGAATTCCAGCCGTCTGGGAGGCGGTTGACAATTTCCGTCACGCCCGACAGCTCAGCGGCCCACCTGATTTCTTCATCAGTAGCTTCGGGATTGCCAAGGCGAATGTTGGCTTCGAGAGTGTCGTTGAATAAGTAGACGTCTTGGAAGACCAGAGATATCTGGCGCATCAAATCTTCGATGGTCTGCTCGCGCACGTCCACTCCGCCAACGCGCACGCTGCCGGACTGCACATCCCAGAAACGTGCGACCAACCGAGCGATCGTCGTCTTCCCGCACCCAGATGGACCAACCAGGGCACACATGCCACCTTGCGGGACATGGAAGGAAATATCACGGAGAACCGGGGTGTCCGGATCATAGCCGAAGGTGACGTCCTCGAAACGAACATCACCAGGGGCGTTTATCGGTGTGGAGGCATCGGGTTCGGACAGTTCGGGGGCATCCATGACCTTGTCGACGTGGTTCATCTGCTGGCGGCGTTCTTCCAGCCCGGTCATGCAGCCACCGATGTCTTGGAGCATGGTGGTGAACCGCAGGCACATGCCGATTGTGACCACGGCGTTCAGCGCATTCATTTGCCCGCCGAGGGCGAGTTGGGCGGTCAGCCAGATCATTATCACGACAAGGGCTTGGACGAACATTCCATTAATCAGGTTCGCTAATGTTTCGATCCACAATGCTTTGCGGCTTTTGCGGTCAGCCTGTTTGAATGCCCGATCAAGGGCCGGGTAGTCGTCGGCGACATGGCAGGAGCGCAGCGCGCCTTGGCAGGTGGCGAATTCGACCATGCGAGCCGCCAATTCTGACTCAGCTGGTTCGGAAACCTGCTTACCTTTATCAAGAAGCACGCGGGAGATATGGAGGAAGGCGAGCATGATCGGGAACGCGATCGTCAAGGTCAGTCCCAGCCGCCAATCCCAGAACCAGGTTCCCACAGTGATCACCAGCACGGCTGAGAGTTTTTGGACGAGGGAGAAAATGAAGTGCGCCGCCGACTCGCCCAAGTTCATCATTTCCTGGGTGACCATGCGCGACAGTCGGCCAGAGCTACCCGAATCGAACACTCCCAACGGTAGGCGGGCTACTTTGTTACCTATTGCGTGGTGGACGTCGTGAATGAACCCGAGCGCGCCAATATAGCCGGTGCGCATGCCATAAAACTCGGTGCCTACACCCGCTACCGAGATCACCGCCAAGGCGATGAGCCAGCCCCAAAACGATAACCCCCACACCGGCATTCCGGTCGCTAGGGCACTTGCTGCGGGAAGCAGAATCAGCAGGGCAAAGCCGTGACACAGTCCTGAGACCGCACCCCACGCTTGACCGACCGAGAGGTCACGCCACGAGGCGGGTTCCATCAAACGCTTAAAGCGTGGCAGCAATAGTTGATTCATCGTGTCATCTCCTCACATGCACCTTGGGCAAGAAGTGCCTGATAGTGCGCATTACCCAACAGCTCGTCGTGTTTACCGACCACAGCAATGCGCCCGCGTTCCATGACGACAATCTGATCCGCGCCCCTGATCGAGGCCAACCGGTGGGCGATCACAATCACGGTTCTGCCTTTGGCAAGAGTCGAGAGAGCTTGTTGAATTTTCGATTCCGATTCCGGGTCCGCCATCGCCGTCGCCTCGTCCAGCACCAACACTGGGGCATCAACCATGAGCGCCCGGGCGATCGCGATACGGGCTGCCTGCCCGCCCGAAACGTGGGTGTCCTCCCCCAACACGGTGTCGTAACCATCTGGCAGGCTCATGATGAACTCGTCGATCTGCGCGGCTCTCGCCGCCTGTCGCACCTGATCCAGGGTTGCGTCTGGCGCGCCCAGGGCAATGTTGTTGTGGATGGTGTCGCGAATAAGCTGTGCATCTTGCAAGACGAACGCGACCGTCGAATACAACAAATCCTGGGAAATGCTCTTTAGATCAACCCCGCCGATAGTGATCGTGCCAGCGTCCGGGTCATCGAAGCGGGCAATTAAACTCGCCAACGTCGACTTCCCCGCACCCGACGGGCCAACCAGCGCGGTCACCGTGCCTGCCGGAATGCTCAGGCTCACCTCGTCTAATGCCTGGGTGTCGTCATAGGCATACGACACACCCCGAATCTCAATATCATGACCGTGTGGTGTCTGTGGCGCATCGGGCTGACTCAACGCTGGTAGCTCCATGACGTTCACCAGCCTCACTGCCGCAGACCCTGCGAGCTGGTACGACCAGGCGATGGTTGCGACTGCCATCAACGCTCCCGGCAGCACCAAGGCGATCAACGTCGTCGTTATCACCTCGTAGATGCTCACCCAACCGGCGTTCATCATCAACGCGCCACCGCCAAGGTTCACGATCAACAACACCGGGATCGACACCCACGAAAATGAGGCGACCGACATCGACACCAGCGGCATACACCACGCCCGGTAGAACTTAGAAAACTCGTTAGCCGCATCTAAATAGGCTTTATGTGCTTGGCCGACCTTGCCGAATGCTTTCACCACTGAGATACCGGCAACGAACTCGGCCATCGTTGCCGAAACCTGAGCGAGCTTGGTGTCCATTTGTGCGGTCTTCTCATTCATCCCACGCATCGACATGCCATACATGCCCACATAAATCGGAATCGTCGCAATCGACAGCAGAGCGAGCCGCCAATCCACCACAAACGCATACACCAACAAGGCGAGCGGGGATACGATCGCGTTCAGTTTCTCAATCGGCCCGTGCGCGATCACTGTATGCACCGTGGCCGTATCATCCTGAATGGTCTTGCGGATCTTCCCCTCACCCTCGCGGGTAAACCACGACAGCGGAGCAGTCGACATTCGGGCGGCAATTTGCCGACGCATCTGATTACGCAACGACAGGTCAATAAAATGCGTCACGCCCAATGCAACAAAATATAAGGTCAACCGGGCCATGTATGCGCTGACGAGGAGCATCACGATCCAGTTCACCCCCGCCGGGTCCACCTGGTCTTGCATAAGTTCTCTGCCAAGCTCCACCAGAGCCACATACGGGGCAATAGCCAACACACCAGAGAGAAAAGCCAAAACCTGCGCGATAAACAGTTTGCCTTTCACCGGCTGCGATAGCTGACGGATCGCGTTCTGGCCAGCGACAGATTTTTCCTTCGCCGACCCGTACTCGTCTTCAACAACCTGATCCGTTACACTATCGTTCACGTAAACACCATCCTTATTAAGTAAGGCTAACCTTACTTTATTTCTGGGAGGTGTGCCTAACCGTGCACGTCAACTGATACGAGCATCGCTCTTTCAGGGCCATGCTCACCTGTTCACCTGTGCGGAACACGAACCGGATCGTATCCTCGTCTACGATGGCGTGATCGATGAGAGCGCTCCATTGTGCGGGGTGAAACTCGCTCACAGGTTCGCCCGTCAAATCGCCTAGGGTTGTGGTGATGGCGGCGTGCTTGGCGGTGTTCGCTGCGATATCTGCTTCCAGGCTTGTTTTACGTGCGAGCGTCTTACGGTAGATAGTATCGAGTTCGGTGTAGCGGGCTTGGTAGGCGTCCTGGTTGAGCGCACACCGCTGGTTTTCCGCAATCAGCGCCTCGATCTGCTCGGTCAGCTCCACGATTTTTGTTTGGCAGGCAGCGGCCTGTTCTTCCAAACGGCTCGTACCGAACATGTCGCCAAGCACCTGCGGTAGCTGGCTTTGCTGCGGACGGCGGGCGATCAGTTGATTGAGCGCTTGCACGAAAGAATCCTTGATCTGCTCGTCTTTCACCGTCGCGCTGCTGCAGGGATGTTCGTCTGTGTATTTGTGGTTGCATTGCCAGACTGTGTACTTGTATTTCGTGTTCGACGCCCACGTCTTACGCCCATACCACACCCCACACCGAGCACATTTGAGCCGGGTGGAGAACAAGCCGACTTTCGCTGACGATATGTTGCCATGCCTGGTGGCGAGCTCGTATTGCACTTGATCCCAGATGCGTGGAGCAATAATCGGCTCGTGGTTGCCTGTTACGTAGTATTGGGGTACTTCGCCTTCGTTGACCTTCATCTTTTTAGTAAGGAAATCGGTGGTGAACGTCTTTTGCAGCAGGGCGTCGCCTTTGTATTTCTCGTTCGACAGGATGGAGCGCACTGTTGATGTCGACCACACTTCTTTCCCGCGTGGGGTGAGGATCTTGCGGGCAGCGAGTTCGGTTTTGATTTCGCTGATGGCCATCCCGTCAAGGAACAGCTGGTAGATCAGCCTGACGGTCGGAGCTTGGGTTTCGTCGATGACGAGGCTGCCGTCTGCTCCTTTCTTGTATCCGAGTAGGGATTTGTAGGGCACCATGACTTTCCCATCTTGAAAACGCTTCCTGTGCCCCCAGGTGACGTTCTCGGAGATCGAGCGGGATTCTTCTTGCGCCAGTGAGCTCATGATCGTGATCAATAGCTCGCCTTTGGCGTCAAAGGTGTAAATATTTTCTTTCTGAAAATAAACCTCGACGCCTGCGTCTTTGAGCTTGCGCACGGTAGTGAGCGAGTCGACGGTGTTGCGTGCGAACCGGGACACACTCTTGGTGAGGATCAGGTCGATTTTGCCTGCCAGGGCGTCATCGATCATGGTTTGGAAACCTTCGCGACGTTTCATGGAGGTGCCAGAGATGCCCTCATCGCAGTACATGCCCGCGAACTGCCAATCATTACGGGAATGAATGTAGGTGGTGTAGTAGTCGATTTGAGCCTCGTAGGAGGAGGTTTGCTCTTCCATCTCGGTGGAAACTCGCGCATACGCGGCCACCCGCCTGTGTGCTGGTACACCAGATGAGGCTGCGGCAGATCGAAGCTTCTTTGTTGCGGGTATCGCTGTGACGGTGCGACTCATGCCAACCTCCCCTCACTGGTTAACCCCACCGGCGTCATGGTTCCATCCGCGAGGTGGAATGTGAGCTGATGCTCGAAGGCCTCGATCATCACGACCTGCTCAGCAACATGGACAGGATCGAAACCCTGGGTGCCGAGCATGTCTGCGCAGGCGTGTTCGAGGAGTGTTTCGCGCAGGTTGTGCCCCCTACAGGGGTTGCCGTTCCCGGTGCAGGCACTCCAACAGCGCCAAAACTTATACGAGGTTCCAGACTTGTAGGTGCGGGTTTTGCGTTGATAGTTCTTCCCGCACGCGCCGCAGCAGATCCGTCCGGTGAATACGCCCGTGTTCTTTGACGGGGTCGCCGCCGGACCCACCTCACGCCTGTGCGCGATTTCTGCCTGCACCGCGTCAAACATCACCTCATCAATGATCGCTGGGAGGGCTTGCTCAACCCAATATCGCGGCAGCTCCCCGTCATTGAGCGCACATGTGGGTGCTTGGATTGTGGGGCGGTACATTTTCTGTAGCATTTGGCAGCCCTTGTAGCGCTCATTTTCAAGCATGCGACGAAACACAGACCCGTAGAACCGTCCCCCTCCCCGAGAGCGTTTACCTTCAGCATTGAGCATCGTCGCGGTTTTCTCCGGGCTGATCCCATCGAGATAATTGGCAAACAGTAAGCGCACGATCTTGGCTTCTTCTTCGATGATGGTGAACTGGCCGTCTGCCCAGTGGTAGCCATAGACAACGAAGGAGTTCGTGCCCCCGTTCTTGTACCGGTTGCGGATTGCCCATTTGACGTTGTGGGATAGTGAGCGTGATTCTTCTTGGGCGAACGAGGCCAGCAAGGTTAACAGCAGTTCCCCGTCAGCGCTAAGGGTGTCGATGCGTTCGCGTTCGAACCGTACGGCCACGCCAAGGTCTTTGAGCTCACGGACCGTAGCGAGCAGGTCGACAGTGTTGCGGGCTAGGCGTGAGATTGATTTACACAACACAATATCGACACCCCCGCCCCTGGCTGCATCCATCAGGTCGGCCAGGCCTTGCCGGGATTTTGTTGACCTACCCGTAATACCCTCATCGGTAAACACCCCTACATAGGCCCATCCGGGTGTGGATTGGATCAGGCGCGAATAATACGAAACCTGCGTCGATAGGGATGCTAACTGCTCTGTGCCGTTGGTTGAGACCCGCGCGTATGCTGCTACGTTGACCAGTTTCGGGGCAGGCGGCCGAACTGGTGTCACCACACTAACTTGTGCCACGTTTTCTCCTTTCGCGTTAGGTCTATACACGCTCTAAACCAGGTGTTTATCCAGTCGTTTCGCCCACTATTGATGGTTGATAGATCGGCGTCCACGCCTCCCATAACAACCGGTGAGCACGCTGATACTCTGCGGGCGTGAGCACACCCTGCCCCGCCAGCACGCTCAACGTGTGAGCGTCCGTAATGAAGGCGAGTTCTCGGGCGAACACGTCAGGTTGGGCCAGTTGATCAACAGGAGTGACGAGCGTGTTCATGGTCGTCCGCCGCGCGTGCCGAATCGGGCACGTACATAGCAGGCGTGACAGCAAAACTTTTGACCTGGCTTGTCCACGATCGCGAAGCGGCGTCCGCAGTGCGTACAGGTCTGCTCGCGCACAGGCTCGGTTTTCTGTCGATGCCGCCACGCTTTATGCCTGCAGGCGGGCGAGCAAAACCTAGCCCGAGCTGCTCCCTGTATAGGGTTGGCACACCACTGGCACACGCGCTCGACCATCACCGGAGCGGCGTCAAGGTTTCGGGTTGTGCAGTACGAGCGGACCTGGTCACGAGTCAGGGCGCAAAACTCGGCAATCGCTTTATACCCCCAGCCCGCCGTGCGCAGGTTACGGATACGTTGTTCATCAAGATCATTCACAGTGGGGTCACTCCCTTCACCCCACTGCCGACAAACCCCCGATTGTTAAATCCGTCCATGAAACGACGAAAAGCCCCGCCACCACCGGCTCCCCGAGGATTGGGAAGTCACAGTGCTGACGGGGCTAAGTTCGTTGACCTCTAGCTGTTAGTAGCCGAGCTTGGCATTCACTCGCGCTTGGACCGCGTTGTAGAGGTTGCCCAAGCGGCGCTTACGTTCCTCACCATTGCCGTACTCGCCACGGATCACGGCGTCAGCGAGGGCATCAATGTTGGGCCCAGCAGGCTTCGCTGGCGCGTTGCCAGAAAGCTTCTCATTGACTCGCTGTTGGACAGCCGCGTAGTTGGCTCCGAGGCAACGCTTACGCTCATCACCGTTCCCGTACTCGCCACGAATGACAGCGTCAGCCAAGGCGTCGATGTTCGGTGCTGCAGGAGCAGGAGCTGGTGCCGGGGCTGTGCCGATCATCTGGTCATACCAAGACTGGGCGCGAGCCATGTATGCGGCGTGCTGGGAGCCAGCAAGAGATGCCGGACAGGCCGTAGCAGAGAAGTCCTTGTGCCAGAACACGTTCTTCCCCCACTGGGGTCGGCCGAGACCGTAGAACTTGCAAACGGCCGCGACGAGGTGTGCACCGTTATCAAGGCACGCCTCGGATACAGTCCATGGATCACTGGTCATGTCGGCGTGTTCGATGCCAATACTGGTGGTGTTGGCGGCAAAGTTTCCTGCATGCCAGGCGGTATCCCGGTCCCATACGAGCTGGCCTATGCGTCCGTCGGTTTGGACTTGGTAGTGGGCGGAAGCAGGACGGGTTTGCCACACGTCGTAGCAGCCCCTGATGGTGAGGTTGCCTGCGTTGTGGTGGATGATGACCTTATCGATCCGCCTACCGTTCCTGCCGGGCGTGTAGTGCTTGTTCATGATGAGGTCGATATCGGCCTCAAGCGCGAGCCAATTCTTCATCAGTGAATCTCCTTATCTGTTGTGTTTTCAATTGTCGTTTCGGTCAGGGGTGGTCGTTTGTCGGCGCGGTTAGCGATCGCATCAAGCGCCCCACGCATTTGGGATGGGACGGGCAGGCCGAGGCGGGTGGCGTTCTCCACCAGCGAGATGCCTTCGTTGGATAGGTAGAAGAAGATGACCGCCGCGCGTAGGACTCCGGGTGCTCCGAGGATGTGGACGTCGATCAAATGGGCCAGGCCGACGAGAGTGAAGATGAGGATTTTGCGGCTGATACCTCTAAAACCGACGGATGAGCTGAGGCGGCGTTCGTTGATGGCGGCCAACACGCCGGTGATGTAGTCGGCGATAGCGAAGACGATCAACGCGTAAACCAAACCGTCTAAGCCGCCGAGGTAGGCGGCGAGCCAAGCACCGACACCGGCGATGCCGGTTTGGATGGCGTGCCAGATGGCGTGTATAGACATGGGTATTCCTTTCGTGGGCATAAAAAATTGCCCACACCCATCTGGGGTGAAGGCATCAAAAAAATCGGTGTAGCACTGGGCTACATGGTTGGGTCAGTCAAGACCTCAAGAATTGGCAGGCTCAAGTCGAACGAGGCCGCCTTGGGCGCTGGGAGTTCTTGGGCTTCGATGGCCTCTGCTGGTGGTGAGGGCGTGGCATCGGACTCAACTGGGCCCCTATCCGATGTTTGCTATCCGACCTTTAGCGTCTACGTCGACCGCACCAGCCAACAAACACCCCAACAACCGGCCTCAAACTACTCCGCGACCGTGCAGGGGGTCGGCGGTTCCATCGACACTAAGATCGCCTTGCGGGAGTTGCCGCCACCGGTGGTGTAGCGCAGGACTTTCCAATCCGGGTTGTACTCCGTTGCACGCGCAAGCTCTTCAGGGTTGTGGTTGTAGGCGCAGACCGTTTCGGTCCCGTTCGGGCTAGTAAACGCAAAGGTGATCTTGGTGCCGTCGTGCTCAAGCACCTCGATGGGGAACCACATGTACTTCTGGTTCATGGCGCGCAGCACCGGAATGTAGTGCTGATTGTGGCCGACCGCCACAAGGTCACACTCCTTATACATGCAGGCGCGACGTGCCTTTGGTTGCTTTGGCAGGGGCACTACGGCATCGCCAACTCGTACAGCGCCAGCGATTCGTGAGTACTCAAACTTCGCACCGGTATTGGCGATAAACATCATCGCCTCGGCCGGATCGTTGAACTCTGCGACGACGGCCTCGTCGGTCCCATCCAGCGTGAAGGTGAACACAGTCCCGGTCAGGCTGGATAGGGTTGCCGGGGTCCAGTCCGTAGGAAAATCAGTGGACATAAAAACACTCCTGAAACATCGCACTTCCGGCGCGGCGATTGCTCGTGCCGGCGGATCTTCCCCCGGGGGCACCGTGCGCGATATGCGCGGTTGCCAGCCGACGAGCCGGAGGGCTTTGGAATACGTCGGACTTCATGATCCGCCAAAGACCCTACTAGACAGAGCTGTCTGGTGCAAGGGGGCGTCGAAAAGCAATATGCTCTTGAGCGTGAAATGGTTTGTAACACTGGCCCTTGGGTACGGTGCGGCGCAGGGGCTGCAGGAGCGCCCCAGCCTGCCGTTTAACAACACGGATTTCGTGCCAGCGCACCCGACACCCGTGCTGTACATCCATGGGATTAACTCACGGACGGCGTCATTTAAGGAAAACGCCAACCACCTGGCCGCCCAGGGTTTCTGGGTGTGGGGCTACGACTACGGCGACATGATCGCACCCGGGTTTTTCGGGGTAGGCGACCTCGATGCGATCGTAGAGGACGTCGCGCAAAACGTGGACCGTGTCCTGCAGGAAACCGGCGCGAAACAGGTAGACATTGTGGCGCATTCCCAAGGCGCGCTGATGACCAAAATGTTCATCGCCCGCGGCGGGGCGGCAAAAGTGCGACGCGTAGTGGCCATGGGCGGCAACTTCCACGGCACCGATATGCGCGGATGGGCGGGCCGTTTAGGCAAAGTCGCCGCGCGCTACCCGCGCCTGACAGCGCTGCTCGCCTCCGGCGCATCGCAACAGCTCGTGGGCTCTAACTGGCTGAAGCGCTTCGCGGACGTGCCCGATACGGACCCGTCGATCGTGTATACCTCGATCTACTCCCCCAGGGACCACGTGGTGACACCGAACTCGGCGTCACACCTCAACGCTGTGGGCGGCGCCGACGTGGTCAACATCGATTCCGGTGCGGTTTACAACGGCTACGCACCGCTGCACTCACTGATGCCACGCAACCCGCTCTACGCTGAGCTCACCGCGTGGGGGCTAACCCGTAACGTGGGCGATCACACGCCCCCGGCGATCAACATCCACTGAGCAACTCAAACACTACCTAGAAAAACTAATCACACTTCACAATCGGCACTGGGGTGTACACCGTGGTCTGGGTTTCGCGAGAAAGTTCATTGCCCGCAAGGTCATAGATCACGCGTGTGTCCGAGGTGGTAAAGCCCGGCGCGCCAGAAGACGGGATACAGCTGCTGCCGGTGACGCGCTGCTCCTGCGGCTGTGTTGGCGCCCAGCGGCCACCGTTGAAGGATTCCACGGTGCTGGTCTTCACACCCATGAGACTCACGGTGACGCTGCCGCCGCCAACGCTGGTGACAATCTTGACCGGGTGAGGAGTATCATTGCGGAACTGCAGGTCAATGGCACCTTCGTACACGGTTGCTTCGCGGCCAGCCGGGTAGCGAGAGATGTAGTAAGAGTGCGGCGTGTGCGCCACATCCGTCATCGCTGCGAAGTACGCGGCGTTGTACAAGGTGGTGGCGAACTGGGAGATGCCGCCACCCACCGCGGTATCCGCGCGGCCGTTCAAGATAATGCCGGACTCTACGTACCCCTGCGCCGTGCCGCGCGGGCCGGTGTAGCCGTTCAGAGAGAACGTCTCACCCGGGTTGACCACGGCACCGGAAACAGTCTGCGCCACCAAGGCGATGTTCTGGCCCGAGGCGGCGGAGTATCCGCTGGTAGTGAAGCTGCCAACCACTTGGTCGAACGTGGCGTTGGCCGCATCCTCGGTGGTAAACGTCGCCGGTTGCGGTTTGTAGGTTGCCTCCCATTCGCGTGGTTCGTTGTTAAGCAGCCTACCTTCAAGGCCGTCTAGGGTTTGCTCCCAATCCACCACCAGCCCGTCGACAGATTCCTGCACGCCACCGCCGGTGAGCACGCGCGCGTTTTGGGATTCAACCTCCGTCGGCGCAAGCTGCTCCCCCAAAATCCCCTGGGCGGCCTCCACGTTGACCTGCGGCTGGATCTTGCCTTCAACCACCGGGAACTGAATGATCTCACCGAGTCGCTCCTGCGGCACCGTCGCCGCCACAGCCGGATCATTGCTACGCACCGTCAGCGGCCCGTTCAACGCCGCGCGCACCGGCCCCTGCTCCGCCGCAGTCACCGCCGCCTCGTTCACGGCAGGCTCCACGGTCACCGGCTCAACCTCTACACCTTCCGGCAGTAGCCATTGGGCCTTAATCGCTTCGCTCAGCTTGTCGACGCCCACGTCCTGCCCCAACACCGGCCCATCCACCTTGGCGCGCCCACCTTCAATATGGATCGCACCATCAACGGGGTCCCGGTGCAGCTCGGCGCTTAAGGTTTCCATGACGGGGTTGAACTTCGCCTCATCCACCGACGCCACCGCATCAACCTCACGCTGCGTAAACAGGCCACGCAGCCTGCTAATCGGGTTGGCGGATTCAACACCTACAGCATCAATGGTTGCGTCCCAGTCCATCACCAGCCCGGCCTCCGCCGGAACGAACTGGGCGGTGGCCTGGTCAGCTCGCACGGAAACGGGGTTGGTTTCAATACTGCCAAGTTCGCTTTGCAGCTTCTCGCTTGCGCTAGCAGGCTTCATACCCCCAATCGCTACTCCGCCGACGGTGGTGCCGCGTGGGACGTTGCCGCGATTCATCGCCAAATCTGCCAGGTAAATCGCCAGCATGACAGCCAGCGCGCCGACGAAAATGCCAACGGCAATCTTGCCGCCGCGGCCTTTGCCACGCGACTCGGATTGTGCTTGCACAGTACTCACCCCGTTAAGCGTAGCCAGATATTCGTGAGCCGAAAAAGCTTGACATAACGCTTATCTGCTAGCAGCGGCTTGGCGTTACTAGCACACAACGCTAAAAAGGCCGAAAGTATTCACATTCCACCTGGGGATTTGGAGGGCCATTTTCATTGTCTGCTAGGAGCGCGCCGCGGGCCACTAGCAGACAAATGCAAACGCCTAGTGCAACCGCAGTGCAAGCGCACTAGTGCAAGCGCTCCACACGCGCAGCCGCCTCCTCCACACGCGCCAAAGGTATTTCCCCGCTCTCCACAGCGGCGACAACCAAGTCAATCGTCGCAGGCAGGTCAGCGCCCGTGGACCACAGCGCCTGGTCTGCACCCGCGGCAATCGCCATCTTCACCGCCTGTGGGGTAGGCGCGAAATCCAAAAGCCCGCGCATGCCGGACAGGTCGTCGGTGACAATAACGCCATCGAAGGGCACGCCGCCTGGGTAGTCGCCGTGGCGAAGAATGCGATACGCCTCCGGATTCAGCGAGCTAGGCACACCCTCAGGTCCCATGCCTGGGACGATCATGTGGCCCATCATCACGCTGGCATCAGGAAAACGCTCCAGCAACGGCCCGTAAGGAAGCATGTCGAGCGCCTTTACCTCCTCCAGTGGTGGAGTCACCGCCAGCTGGTGGTGCGTATCGCCGGACGCCCGGCCGTGGCCCGGGAAGTGCTTAAACGTCGGCGTCACACCTGCGTCCACCAAACCTTGGGAGAACAATCCGCCAACGCGCACCACCTCCTCCGGCACAGAGTTAAAGGAACGGTCCCCCACAATGTCCAGGTTGAACACATCAAGGTCCAGCAGCGGGGCATAGTCCACGTTGATGCCATGCGAACGAAGAGAAACGCCAATGTCATAGCCGGTTCCCTGGATCACCTCCGGCGGGTTTCCAGCCAGCGCACGCGGCGGCATGAAGCTGCCCAGGACTTGCGTGTGGCGCTGTACGCGGCCGCCTTCAAAATCAATCGCTACGGAAAACGGCCTTGGGTACTCCTCGCGCAGCGCGTTGATGTTGCGGCCTGGCTCAGTCAGCAGCGCCGGATCCGCCCAGCTCGGGAGGATCAACCCACCCACGCCTTGGTCCAACGCCCACCGCGCCTGGTCATAGTTGGTCACCCCCACCACCATGAGGGACGCCACTTTCTCCCGTAGGTGCAGCTCAGGTTCAACAGGCTCTTGCTTTTCTACGGGTGCCTGGGCGGGGGAAGGTGTTGGGGTGGGCGTTTGGGCGTCGTCAAGCGAGGGCTCTGAACATGCAGCAAGGCAGCACGCAGTGAGGACTGCTGTGAGTCGTGCGCGCATGAAACACCTCCCTGGGGAACGAAACGTCATTCACTCTACGCAGCCTGCACACTGGTAGGGTTCAACACATGCCGCAACCAGCTGATAACCGCACCATGTCATCCATCTTGGCCAGTGCTGTCATCGGCGTTGTGTTAGGCCTTGTGGGGGTGCTGGGGCTGGCGGGGTTTTCTGGGCAGACGGTGCCAACCGGCCAGGCCGTGCCGGCGGATGAAGCGGTCCTCGGTGGCCCGGAGTACGGCTCCCGACAGTAGTGCGCGCCCATATCCTCGGCTGGATCGGGGCGTTCTGTCTGGCGTTTTTGCAACCGCCCGGGCAGGTTGCCGCAGACACCAAGCTTGATTTGGTGGTCAACCCGGCGCGTTTCCTGGCGCGCGCCACGCATATTTTTACTGACGAGTTCCCGCTGGGCCAGCTGCAGAACCAGGCGTACGGGTACTTGTTTCCGCAGGGTGCGTTCTTCCTGCTGGCGGACCTGGCGCACGTGCCTGCGTGGGTGACGCAGCGGCTGTGGTGGGCGCTGATTATGGGGTTGGCGTTTTCGGGGACGTTGGCGCTTTCGCGTCGTATAGGTTTGCCGGCTGGGTTGCCTTCGGTGTTGCCGGCGGTCGTGTACGCGCTGTCGCCGCGCATCCTGACCACGCTGACCGCGATTTCTTCCGAGGCCTGGCCGGTGGCGTTAGTGCCGTGGACGCTGGTGCCGCTGGTGCAGAGGCGGCCGAATGTTGCGGCGTCCATAGTTGTGGTGGCCTGCATGGGCGCCGTCAATGCCACGGCGACGATCGCCGCGTGTGTGCCTGCGTTTGTTTATCTTCTGTGGCGCGGGCAATTCTGGCGGGCCGGGGTGTTCACGCTCGGGGCGGTCGCGGTGTCTGCGTGGTGGCTGGGACCGCTGCTCATCCTGGGGCGCTACGCACCGCCGTTTACAGATTTCATTGAATCGGCCACCGTCACCACCGCGTGGTTAAACCCGGTGGAAATCCTGCGCGGCACCACCTCCTGGGCGCCGTTTGTAGATGCGGAGCGGACCGCCGGCCACCTGCTGGTCACCGAACCCACGTTTGTGCTGGCTACCTGCGCCATCGCCGCCGTCGGGCTGGTGGGGCTGCGCCGGCTTCCGCGTGAGTTTGTCGCCATGTTCGCCATCGGTTTCGCGTTGCTTGCCGGTGCGCATTGGGGCATTTCGCTTCTCGACGCCCAACTCGCCCCCTTCCGCAACCTCCACAAATTCGACCCCCTGATCCGTTTGCCGATGGCGCTTGCGGTGGGTGCTGCACTCACAAGAGAGCTCACAAGAGTCAACCGCGCGCAGGTGGCGTGCGTGGCGTTGGCGGCGGTGGTGGCCACCTCACCTGCGTGGTCCTTGCGGCTGCTGCCAGTGGGTACGTGGGCCTCTGGTCTTAAGGCTGGGGTGTCGCAGGATTGGGTGGAGGCGTGCGAGTACCTCGATACACACGCTGCGGGGACGCGGACGTTGGTGGTGCCTGCGGCGTCGTTTGCCCGCCAGGAGTGGGGGTGGACGCGCGATGAGCCGATCCAGGCGCTGTGCAATTCCCCGTTCGTCTTCCGGGACGCAATCCCGCTGGTAGAACCGGAGGCCATCCGTGGCCTGGACGGCCAAACCGCGGTGGTGGATGCGGAGGCGCTGCGCGCGATCGGCGTGGGCGCAGTCGTTGTGCGCCGCGACCTTGAGCACCAAACCCCCACCCCGTCCCTGGGCGTTCCCACCGCGAACTTTGGCGATGTTGACGTGTTCCTGCTTGAACCCACCCGCGGCATGATGATCACCGCCGATGCACCGTTGCCTATCAACGCCGGCGGCGAAGCCCTCCCACTTATCTGGCGCGAGCTCGGCTACTTCCCAACTGTGCTGACCTCAGACGATGCTGTAATCACTACCGACACCCCGGCCCTGGCCGTGCGTAACTACGGCAGCTTGGACGGCCAGTCGGCACATCTGACCAGTCTGGATGAGGATGGCTCTGTGTACAACCGCGTGAAGGATTATCCCAGCGCGGGCACGCCAGTCGGTGTGACTATGCAGGGCGGCAGCGTGGAGGCGTCTTCAAACGTCAGCGCGGCGCGCTCTGTGACCTCGGCGTTTGACGGTCTGGACGATACCGCCTGGTGGCCGGCCCCGGGCGATCCGACCCCACGTTTGCGCATTCGCAGCGACGCCACCACCGCGACTATTACTGCCACCGCCAACACCCAGGTGCTTGTAGACGGCCGAACGGTCTCCCTTGTTGGCGGTGAACCCCGCGAGGTAACCAAACACGATACGGTCATGGAGCTCGAACTGACCGAACCGGTGGGCATTACGCAGGTAGACGCCGGTGTTACGCGCATTGTGGAGCTCGATGCAACCGAGGCCCGTGCGCTTGTCTTCCAACGCCACTTCCCCGCCACCGACGCGATCCAGCGCCGCTTCACCACCACCGTGGATGCCACGTGGCAGCTCGCCGCGCGCGCCACCATCGACGGCACCGAGCACGCCCCCGGCCCAGTCCACCTGCCCGCCGGCACACACGAGCTGACCAGCCGCGCGAAGGTGGTCATGCTCACCCAACCCTTGACGCTGCCCACCTGGTCGCCCTTCGACGGCACGATCGATGCGGCCGATACCGAACGCATCATTATCACGACTCGCGGGTTTAATCCGGGCTTGCGTGCAGCCGCAGGTGAGCATGAGCTCAAGCCTTTGCTTATCGACGCCTCCACCCAAGCCTTCATCGTCCCACCCGGCGCATCCGGCCATTTCCGCATGTGGCACGCGGGGGATGCGGTCTACCGTGCAAGTTTGGGCATCGGCGGGGCGTTGTCCCTGCTGACGGTGGCCGCGTGCCTGTGGGTGCCGTGGCGCCGTTGTGGGCCAGCGCCGCGCGTGACGGCGCGCCCTGTTGCTGGCGTGGTGGCGTTGGCGGCGAGCCCGCTGGTCGGTGCTGTGGCGTTGGCAACCGCCTGGGTGGTTGAGCGCTTCACCCTGATCCGCGGCAGCTGGCTGACGTTTGCTGCAATGTTGGTAGCTGGACTGTGGCTGGCACGCGCGCCGTGGCCTGCGGAAAACTACGCGGGTGACAGCCTCTTACTCACTTTCGCGGGGTGCTTGGCCATCGCGGCCGCAGCGGGGCGCTCCACCAGTTCGTACGAGGCGTACGACACCACCAGCGACGCCACGGTAGTAAACAGCCACACCGGCACAAAGTAGCCGCTGAACCAGGGTACGCCAAGCACCGGGAAGGCGAAGTAGAGCACCGCCACGTGCCACAAAAACAGCGAGTATGACCAGCGGCCCAACGTGCGCATGGGGTGGCTGGCAAGCACACTGTTAGCCCCGGTTTCCGCGCTGGTCAGCACATACGGGCCAACGATGAACGCGGCGAAGAACGTCCCCAAAATCACCCGCACGTTGAACTCTGCAGGTGTTGGGTGTGTCAGCCCCGCGGGACCTGCAAGGCCCGCCAGATACGCGATGGCTGCGGCGGCCAGCAACCAGGGCCAGCGCGGCCCGCGCCAGCGCACGCCGAGGCGCTCCAGCTCCGCCAAGACCAAGCCCACCGCGAACCACGGAGCGTACGACGGCGGCCACGTCTGCTGGTCCACCAGCCACGGCCACGCCAACCCAAACGACACGGCGATAAGTAACGCGATCTGTCTCCCGCGATCTCCCAGCGCCATGTAGGCGGGAAGCACTAGGTAGAACGCCACCTCCACGCACAGGGACCACAGTTGCGTGAGGCCTTCAATAAGCCCGTCGGGCACGTAGACCTGCAGCAAAAAAATATTGGCCAGCACCTGTTGGAGGCTCACGTTGGTCAGCGGCGGCAGGACGACAAGGACCACGGCCACGCAGGTGAGGTAGGCGGGGGTGAGGCGGACGAGGCGTCGATAGTAATAGCCCTGTGCCACCCACTGACCGCGAGACAGCAGGAAAGCCGAAAGTGCGAAAAACACCGCAACGAAGTAATCAAAGCGCTCCACAAACGTCGACGTCAGCCCGGTCTGGAAGGCCACATGGGTGGTCAAAATGCCAAGGGCAGCGAGGCCGCGCAGGCCATCAAGCTGGGGCAGCACTGGAGATACGTTAGGGTTTGCGATGTGGCCATTGTAGGAAACGCCCGCCACTTCAACCCCGTAGTGGCCTACGGTGCCGCCCTTGTTGTTGCGGTGACATGGCCGTTTCTCATGCCCGGCCAGGCGTTTGCGCTGCGCGACATGCTGGTGTTCGACGGCATGTACCTCACCCGCGCCTCCCTCGGCTACGGCGATCTGCCGGCGCGCAACGTGCCGCAGGATGCGCTGCTAGCCATCGTTCCAGATCCGGTGCTGGCGCTGCGCGTGATTATGGTTGCCGCCGCCACGTGCGCCGCGGTGAGCGCCTACCGGCTGGGTCGCAGCCCGTTTGGCAAGGCCGCGGCGATGACGGTGCTGCTGTGGAACCCGTTTGTGGTCGAGCGCCTCTTGCAGGGCCAGTGGTCCTTGGTTGTCGCAGCCTGGCTGTTGCCGGCGGTGTTTTGCGCGCCGGTGCCGCTGCGCGTGCTGGCGCATTGGCTGGCGTCGTTGACGCCCACGGGTGCGCTTGCGGCCGCGGCGTTCGCGCGCGGGCGGCGGGGGCTTTTAGTCTCTGTTGTGACGTGTGCGCCCTGGGTGGTGGCCAGCGTTGCCGCAGGTCGCGGTGGCACATCGTCGGCGGCGGCGGTGCAGGCCTTCGCCCCGCGCGCAGAGGCGTTTGTGGGCACGCTCGGCTCTGTGGCCGGCCTTGGCGGGATCTGGAACTCTGCGGCAGTGCCGTGGTCGCGCGAGGTTGGCTTTGCTCTGTTTGGCCTGTTGCTTTTGCCGCTGTTGGCGCTCGGTTGGCGCGGCGTGCCGCGCCGCTGGCTATGGCTTGGCGGCCTTGGCCTAGCAATCCCCCTAGCTGCCTGGGCCGGTCTCACCGCACCGCTTGTCCAGCACCTGCCCGGGGGCGGGTTGCTTCGCGACGCCACCAAGTTCCTCCTCCTCACCCTCCCCGCCTGCACCGCCGCCGCGGGCCACCTCACCAGCCGGTGCGCAGCCGCCGCTGTTGGCGTTGCGTTCTTGCAGGTCCCAGACGCCTCACTCGCTTTGTCCGCACTGACCCCCACCACGGTGGCTGTACCTGCGGTGGAGCACCGAGGCCGCGATGTTTTCTTCGAAAACGCCCCAACGCTTCTGCTTCACGACGCCCACACGCCCACCCTCAACCCCACCCCCAAAGCCATGAACGTGGTCGAGTCTGGGGCACTTTCGGTGGACGGCGTGGAAGTGGACCCGCCGTCCGAACGTTGGTTGGCTGCCTCCGGTGCTGTTGGTGCTCATGGTTCTGGTGTTGGTCCTGTTGGTCCTGTTGGTCCTGTTGGTCCTGCTGGTTCTGATGCTGTTGGTTCTGGTGCTGCTGATTCTGTGGATGTGGATTTGCTCCGGGACCTCGGCGTTGGTCTCGTGGTCTTTCAAGACGGTTCCGTGCTGGACACGGGGGCTCCTGCGCGTGGTCTCCCACCGCTTGGCGTAACACTTTTCGCGTTGTGGTGTGCCGCTCCACTGCTTGGAATCGCCAAACGTGACTAGAATCACATTTTGGACAGAAACGCCTCTAACCTGCCGCTTTATCGACATTAGTTGAGTTTCACCCATTAATGGCAGTCGCCAATCGTGGACATCCTTGCATGACCTGTGCCACATGTTTAAAGTGAACGCCAGGTAAACAAATGGTTACGAGAGGAGGCCCCCGGATGCCACATAGGCACCACGCAACATCTGCAATCACAACAGACAGCTTTTCCAATTTTTCGGCCTCACAAACACGAGCCACACACATACGAACCGCGTAACCACACAACTCATCTGAAAGGAACCAGAACAATGCGTAGCCCCAAGGACATTAACAACATCGACTTCTCCATCGTTCGCGAGCGCGCCCTGCGCAATATCCGCGAAGACCTGATCGCTGAGTGGTCCGACCGCTTCGACGCCATCGAGATCGGCGACGCCTTCGATGCAGTACTTCGCAGCCGCCGCGCAGGCGCCAAGGTTGAAGACTTCCTGCCGATCCTGGTGGAGAAGGAAATGAAAAACCGCCTGTACGCGGGCGAGCTCTTCCCTGCTTCCGCGTAAGACTGCGCAAGACTTCGCAAGATTTCATAGCTTGAAATCCATAGCTGTATTTGTCTGCTAGTGAGACGTGGCGTCTCACTAGCAGACATTTTTTATCGCCCCCTATTTCCGCAGGTCGGCTGTTGAGATAAATCGTCGAAAATGCATTGTGTGCTAGTAGCCCGCAGGCTCCTCTAGCAGATAAACGTTATGCCAAGTAAGGGCCAGATAACGGGCGCAAAGCCAAGGCGGAGCCGGGCCGACAACGAACCAAGGCGGAGCCAGGGCCGGCTCGGAGCCAAGGCAGAGCCGCAGCCAGGGCAGAGCCGGAACCAGGGCGGAGCCAGGGCCGGCTCCGCGCAGACCACAATCTGCTAGGCTTTGGACCATGTCGGTAGCCTGCACGGGCTGCCTGCAAAAAACTCAGCGAACGCCAAGAACCCCTCCACTGCCTGGGTTATGGCAGCTCTGTGGCGCCCTGTGGCTACACATTAGGGCTGGGCAGTTCGACTCTGCCCACAGCACAGTTTTGTAGCCTACATAACGCACATGGGCATAGACCCACACCAGGGTCAGCATTGATTACCAGTTATTACCGCGGCGTTGGGAGTTTGAAGCAGCAGTTACGTGCAGGTGAGGGTTGGGAACGGGGACATACACTTGGGCCACCAGGCCCCCAGAGGCCACCAGGCCATCAGAAGCAGATAGAGGCAGACAGAAGGAGAACCAGCATGTTGCTTGCAGAAGCACTCGCCCGCCGCGCTGAGGCACAGGACCGTCTCAACGCTTTGACGCAGCGCCTGACGGAAGGCGCGCTGATCCAGGAAGGCGACACGCCTGCTGAGGACCCGGCTGCCTTGCTCAACGAGGCCGCGGAGCTTCTGCAAGAGATTGAGACGCTGGTGCGCCGCATTAACCACACCAACTCGCAGACCTCGTTTGAGGGGGCGACGCTGACGGATGCGATTGCGCGTCGAGATGCACTGCTGCGCGCCCGCCGCCTGTACACGCATGTTGCGGACGCCGGCTCTGCACGCCAGAACCGTTACTCCCGTTCAGAGGTGCGTTTCATCCCTACCGTGGATGTGGCCCAGCTGCGCACCATGGCCGATACCGCATCGGCTGAGTACCGCCAGCTAGACACCAAGATTCAGCAGCTGAACTGGTCCACCCAGCTCATCTAGCCAGCTCATCGACATCACAGCCCTCGACAGCACAGCCCTCGACAACTTCTTCAAGTATCTGCTCGAACCGGCGCCCCGTCTTCTCCCAGGAGAACTGCGCGGCCCATGCGCGAGCGGCCTCGCCATAATCGCCGCGCATGGTTTCAATGACGGCGTCGGTAAAGGACTCGCCGTCAGCAACAAGGCGGCCAGTCACGCCGTCCACGATGGAGTCGCGCACGCCGCCGGCGGAGGAAAACGCAACCGTCGGCACGCCGTGTTGCGCAGCCTCAATCACCGCAATCCCCCACCCCTCCTTGCGCGAAGGCAGCAAGTGCACCGCGGCACGCTGCAAAAGCGCGTGCTTGTGTTCCTCGGAGACGTGCCCGTGGAACACCACCTTGTCCGGCCCCAGGCCACGGTTGTGCGCGTATTCGCGCAGCTTGTCGTCCCACCAGCCGGAGCCGACCACGTCCAGCACCGCCCCCTCAATCGTGGCGACGGCATCAATCGCAAGCTCAATGCGCTTGTGCGGGACGAGGCGGGAGACGGTGATGAGGTGGACGTGGGCGTCGTCAAGCAAAGAGATGCCCCTCGCCACCGAGTCTACCCCGTTTTCCACAATGTCGATC
This sequence comes from Corynebacterium sp. HMSC29G08, assembly GCF_001806875.1. Classification (GTDB taxonomy): domain Bacteria; phylum Actinomycetota; class Actinomycetes; order Mycobacteriales; family Mycobacteriaceae; genus Corynebacterium. The sequence goes on along the minus strand of NZ_KV786268.1, from coordinate 54,583 downwards.
GGCTCAGTCACACCGAGGGAGAGCAGTTCGCTTTTCGACGCCTCCGACACCGTCACATACCTCGCCCCGCGATACACCAGTGGCGCGATCTTGGACTCCAAAAACCAGCCGAAGCGACCAATAACCGGACCCGCCACCGGCCATTGTTCACGGTGGCAATGGTGCGTGAGCAGCACCGTTGGGCGGAAAAACAGGCGGGCGAAAAACGGGATGCCGTTTTGCGTATCCACCACCACGTCCGGCCGGTTACGCAGAATCGACAGCGGTGCCAGCACGTAGACGCTGTATTTGCCGCCGGCGCGCTCATACCGCACCCCATTTTTGGTGCTGCGCCGTGGCGCATCCGTATGCTTTGCGGTGCGGTAAATCACCTCATGGCCCTGCGCCGCCAGGTACTCGCCAACACGCTCAAGGTAGCGCTCCGAGCCACCGCCTTGCGGGTGGGTTGAATCGCGCCAGCACATCAGCAGTATCTTCATCGGTATGTACCGTACCCGCAGACTAGCCACGCTTCGACGTTCGCTGCGCCTGCTGCGCTCCTTCACCTACGAACAGTTCCGGCCGCGGATCTTCTACGAAGGGTTGGCTCGCGATACACACTTGCTTATCGACGCCCTCACGCACGACCTAAACAACCACAGGCTGGCAGGTCAACGCGTGTTGGATGTGGGGGGCGGGCCGGGGTACTTCGCCGACGTATTTTCAGACACCCAGTACATAAGCCTTGAGCCGGACGTTTCTGAAATGAGCGCCGCCGGCATCAGCGGTTACGGCGCCGTGCGTGGCGATGCGCTTGCGCTGCCGTTTGCGGACAACACCTTCGACATCACGTTTTCCTCCAACGTGGCAGAACACATCCCCGACTGGCAGGCCATGGCGCGTGAGATGCAGCGCGTGACCCGCCCCGGCGGCCTTGTCATCGTGAGTTACACGGTGTGGCTCGGGCCGTTCGGCGGGCACGAAACAGGTATGTGGCCGCACTACGTGGGCGGGGAGTTTGCGCGGCGCAGGTACACGAATGTGCATGGCCACGAACCGAAGAACCGCTTTGGTGAGACCCTCTTCGCCGTCTCCGCTGCTGAGGGTCTGCGCTGGGCCGCATCCACCGGCCAGCTTGCCTTCGCGTTTCCCCGCTACCACCCGTGGTGGGCGTGGTGGCTTACTCGCGTGCCGCTGCTTCGCGAGTTCGCCGTCTCCAACCTCGTGATTGTGTTGAAAAAGGGTTAGCTGAATCGAGGCCGCATCAAAAGAGTGCGTTGCACGCGATCCATCTTCTTCATCACTCCGAGGGTTTGGGGAGAAAGTGCGTGCGCCAAGGCGTACATGTCTGCAAGCCGTTCCTGATGGTCAACATTAAGAATCTGTTCCTGGTGGCTCACACGATTCCGAAGCCTCCTCAACTGTTCTAAAGCAATCGCTACCGCATACCCGTCCCTGACTTCAGTGGGAACCGCAGGATGTATGCTCGCGACGTGACGCTGAGCAAGCTTCGATGTCAGTCCAGGAAAAGCCCTCGACAACGCATAGATCCATAGGTTTTCTTTGGCAGAGAAACCTGTCGCAAAATTCCTACGATTAACTGGTGGGCGCAACGGGAAGAGCGCACTTAGATTTCCGAACGAGAGCTGCGAAACCCTGTCATCGAGCGTCACCGGAGCGTTAAATCTTGGGTGATTCTGAGGCCTCCTACACGCGCCACGTTCTGCCGCACCCCTTGCAGATGCCGCCATCCGTCTGACTTCACTCTGTAGTGGACGAGCAGGGTCTTCGAGCCAGTCCTCCGTTTTGCCCTGTTCTTGGTTCCAGCACCTCAACACCGAATCAATACGATTTCTGAGCACTGGTTCCAGAATAGAAAGTGCCTCGTACCAGGCTGAGGCAACTGCGACCTGCCACAAATAGAGAGACTGAACTGAACTGTCCGAAACACTGTCCGCGCTTCGGCCGGTTTCTCCTACGATAACCATTCGGTACGACCGAATTCGAGGGTCACTTAATCCCCCAAGCATTTCACCCACCATGCGATGAGCATAACAAAATGCCCGCCTCACGGCGGGCATCCTGCAAAATTAACAACAGATCTTGTCTGAAGTTTTCCGCTACTAAAGCTACATGACTAAATCTGCTCTAGTCAAGCATTTTTCAGCAGCTCCTAACGTGAAGCCGCTACGCCTGGCCGTTGGACTCCAGCCACTCGCGGGTGGCCTTGTTGGCGGCCTTTACCCGGTCACCCAGGCGGCCGAGCTCGTCGAAGATCTCCTTCGGCACGCGTGCACCGAGCTCCTCGAAGTACTCGTAGGCCTCCTCAACGTCGTTCTTCCACAGGTCCGGACCTGCGTAGAGCGCTTCCTCAACGTCCTGGAACGGGATGTCCAGGCCGGTGAGGTCGATGTCTTCTGCACGAGCGGTCAGGCCAGCGACGGTCTCGTTGCCACCAACGCGGCCTTCGATGCGGTCCACGATCCACTTGAGCACGCGGGAGTTGTCGCCGAAGCCCGGCCAGAGGAAGCGGCCGTCATCGCCACGGCGGAACCAGTTGACCAGGAAGACGGCCGGCATGCGGTCGCCGCCCTTGGCGCCCATGTCGATCCAGTGCTGCAGGTAGTCGCCCACGTTGTAGCCAATGAACGGCAGCATCGCCATCGGGTCGTGGCGCAGGGAGCCAACCTTTGCCTCAGCGGACGCTGCGGTCTGACCGGAGGAGAGCATCGCACCGATCAGGGTGCCATGGTTCCAGTTGTGTGCTTGGGTAACCAGTGGGACGGTGTCCGGGCGGCGGCCGCCGAACAGGATCGCGTCAATCTTCACACCAGCCGGGTCGTTGTACTCGGGTGCGGCGGTCGGGCACTGTTCGATTGCCACGCAGTAGCGGGAGTTCGGGTGTGCAGCCTTGCGCTCATCGTCCGGCGTCCAGTCGTTGCCGCGCCAGTCAATGAGATGCTCCGGTACGTCGCCGTCCATGCCTTCCCACCACACGTCACCGTCATCAGTCAGGGCGACGTTGGTGAACAGGGTGTTGCCCGGCTCCATGGTGCGCATGGCGATCGGGTTGGAGGCGTAGTTGGTGCCCGGCGCAACGCCGAAGAAGCCGTTCTCCGGATTGACGGCGTACAGGCCGTCCTCGCGCAGGTGCAGCCACGCAATATCGTCGCCCACAACCTCGGACTTCCAGCCTTCCAGGGTCGGAGTGATCATGGCCAGGTTGGTCTTGCCACATGCGGACGGGAATGCGCCGGTGACGTGGTAAACCTTGCCCTCTGGGGAAGTCAGCTTCAGGATGAGCATGTGCTCCGCCATCCAGCCTTCTTCCTTACCCATGACGGATGCGATACGCAGCGCGTAGCACTTCTTAGCCAGGATGGCGTTGCCGCCGTAGCCGGAGCCGTAGGACCAGATCTCCTTGGTCTCCGGGAACTGGGAGATGTACTTCGTCTCATTGCACGGCCAAGCAACGTCTTCCTCGCCCGGCTCTAGCGGTGCGCCCACGGAGTGCAGGCAGGGAACGAAGTTGTCTCCCTTGATCTTGTCCAGGGCCTCGGTGCCCATGCGGGTCATGACGCGCATGGACATGACCACATATTCGGAGTCAGTCAGCTGCACGCCCAGCTTCGGGTCCGGGTCCGTGATTGGACCCATGCAGAACGGCACAACGTACATCGTGCGGCCCTTCATGGAGCCCTTGAAGTGCTCAAGCATCTCTGCCTTGAGCGCATCCGGCTTCATCCAGTTGTTGGTTGGGCCCGCGCCTTCCTGCTTCTCGGTGGAGATGAAGGTGCGGGATTCCACACGTGCCACGTCGGACGGGTTGGAGCGAGCGAGGAAGGAATTCGGTCGCTTTTCCTCGTTCAGTTTGATCAGTGTGCCTTTTTCAACCAGCTCAGCGGCGAGGCGGTCCCATTCCTCCTGGGAGCCATCCGCAAACACCACGCGGTCCGGGTTGAAGAGTTCTACTGCGTCGTTGATCCAGGCGATCAGTGCCTGGTTGTCCGTAGGTTGCGTGCCTTCCAATCGCTGCACTGCAGTCATGGTTACTCCTTGGCCTTAGTAAGTACAGTCCCTACCTCCCAACACTACAGAGCTTTTTGCTTATAGACGCAGACTTTTTCTCCCCCGGCGCGCTTACTTGCAAGGATGCACGTCATGTGGACAATTGAGGCAATGAATAAAGAGGCACAAAACATTTCCGAGCTGCCCTCCGGCAGGCCGATGCAAACCCAGTTTGATACTGGGTTGGATTACCCCCGTTTGGGTTCCGTGACGTTTCGCCGTGGCACGCTGACGGATAACCAAGAGGTGTTGTTTGAACAGCACTGGCCGCGGCTGGGTCGCATTTTGGCTGATGAGCTGATTGATGTAGACGCTTGGTTTGGCCGCACCGGCCACCCCACGGTTGTGGAGATCGGCTCCGGCACCGGCACGTCCACCGCGGCGATGGCACCGCTGGAGGCGGACACCAACATTATTGCAGTTGAGCTGTACAAGCCGGGTTTGGCCAAGCTCTTGGGCTCGGTTGTTCGTGGTGAGATTGACAACATTCGCATGGTGCGTGGCGACGGCGTTGAGGTCCTTGCCCGCATGATCGCCCCGGAATCGTTGGACGGCGTGCGCATTTTCTTCCCGGATCCATGGCCGAAAGCGCGTCACCACAAGCGTCGGATTATTCAGTCGGGGACGTTGAATTTGATAGCCAGCCGTCTCAAAGCAGGTGGCGTACTGCACGTAGCTACAGACCACGCGGATTACGCGGAGTGGATCGATGAGCTGGTGAATGTGGAGCCGAGCCTGGAGTACAAGGGCTGGCCGTGGGCGGATGCCCCGCTGCTCACGGATCGCCAGGTGATCACCAAGTTTGAGGGCAAGGGCCTGGACAAGGATCATGTGATCCGCGAGTACCTCTGGCAAAAGCGCGAGGAGAAGTAACCCTACATGGACCTGCACGACAAAATCCACCCGTACACCCCAGGCGCAGCACCAGGGCCTGCAAGCTACCTGCTGGTTTGGGACGCGCCGAACCTAGACATGGGCTTGGGCGCAATCCTGGGTGGTCGCCCAACAGCGTCGCACCGCCCGCGTTTTGACGCTGTTGGTCGCTGGCTGGTTGGTGAGGCCACACGCCTCGGCGCAGAGCCCGAGGCAACCTTGTTCACCAACGTTGCTCCCGCAAGCGCGGATTCGGTCCGACCCTGGGTAGAAGCCCTGCGCAACGTCGGTTTTGCTGTGTTTGCCAAGCCGAAGGACGGCGAAAACTCCGATGTGGACCAGGACATGCTGGATCACATCCAGCGTCGTGTAGATGAAGGCGTGTTGCGTGGCCTTGTGGTGGCGTCGGCAGACGGCCAGAACTTCCAGGAAGAGATCGAACGCCTGGCGGAGACGATCCCGGTCACCGTGATCGGGTTCCACGAGCACGCCGCGTGGGCTGTGAACTCCGAGCACCTGACCTTTGTGGACTTGGAGGACATCCCGGGCGTGTTCCGTGAGCCGCTGCCTCGCGTGAACCTGGATAACCTGCCGGTTGGTGGCGCGTGGCTGCAGCCGTTCAGGCCGCTGGCAGCCCTGCTTAGTGGCCACGGCGCTTCGGGGGCTGGACAGTGAGCTGGGCAGTGAGTAGCGGTGCCTTCGCCCAATGGGGGCGCGCTGCGTATCGCGGCCGGCGCATCATCCCGGTCATTCTGATCGCACTGATCGCGTTGGGGCATCTGCTGTTCGGTGTCCATTTGGGCGACCGTCTTTCCCAGGAGGGTTGGGAGGACCCGCGGGCTGATTCCACTACAGCTGCGGTAATTGAGCAGGAGACGTTTGGCCGAGATAATTCCGGCGACGTGATCTTGCTTGTCAGCGCTGCTGATGTGAATGACCCTGCGGTATTTACTTCAGCAAACGATCAGATCAACGCACTGAAGGACCGTCCTGAGGTTGCTGGTATCCGCAGCTACTTTGCCACCCCGAATGCGGCGTTGATGACGCCGGATGGGACGAAAGCGTTTGCCTCAATTGGCTTGAGTGGTGACGGTGAGCAGACCCTGAAGGATTTCCGCTCCCTTTTGCCTGAGCTTGAGGCCATCGAGATCCCAGGCGCAAAGGTGCAGATCGCCGGTGCGACCGCGGTGGCTGACGCCTTGGATAAAGGCATGGCCAACGACATCGCGCGTGCAGAAAAAGTCGGCCTGATTTTTGTGGCGATCATTCTGCTGTTCGTCTTCGGCGGCGTGATCGCAGCGGCGATGCCTTTGATTGTGGGCATTTTGTCCATCATCGGATCGCTGTCCCTGTTGGCCGTGCTTGCACAGTTCCAGCAGGTCAACATCTTCTCCCAGTCCATTATCACGCTGCTGGGCCTGGGCCTGGCCATTGATTACGGCTTGTTTATGGTCTCCCGCTTCCGCGAGGAGCTGGATAAGGGACGCACCACCGAAGAAGCCGTGATTGAAACCACCGCCACGGCTGGCAAGACGGTGTTTTTCTCCGCGCTGATGGTGGGTGTGGCGTTGTCGGGTCTGTTCATGTTCCCGCAAGCGTTTTTGAAATCGGTGGCATACGGCGCGATTAGCGCGGTGCTGCTCGCCGCGATCATTTCCGTGACGGTGCTGCCTGCCATGTTCGGCATGCTGGGGCCGAAGATTGATAAGTGGGCGGTGCGTCGCAGCAACACCAAACCGCACCGCTTGTGGACGTCTATGCCGTCCTGGGCCATGCGCCACGCCAAATCCACCACGACCGGTGTCACGGCGTTGCTGCTACTGGTCACGGTGCCGATTGTCACCATCACGTTCGGTGGCATCAATGAGTCGTATTTGCCGCCGCAGCAGGAGACTCGCCAAGCCCAAGACGCGTTCAACGAGGCCTTCCCGGCGTACCGCACCGACCCGGTGAAGCTGGTGATCTCCGGGGCGGACAACCAGCAGCTGGGCGCAATCATGCAGCAGGCTCGCCAGGTGGAGGGCTTTGCCACCCCACTGGCGCCCTCGCGCCCCACTACGGACGGAGTGAACGTGCTTTCCGCTCCCCTAGCAGACCGCAACGGTGGCCAGAAGGTCATTGATCAGCTGCGCGCTATCGACACCCCTGAAGGCGTGGACGTCTACATTGCCGGCACGCCTGCCATGGAGGTCGAGTCCATCGAGGCACTGCTGGAGCGCCTGCCGTGGATGGCGCTCTACATGATCCTGGCCACGTTCCTGCTCATGGCTATCGTGTTCCGCTCAATGATCCTGCCGGTCAAAGCCGTGATCATGAACGTACTGGGCATCGGCGCAACGCTGGGCTTCCTCACCCTGGTGTTTGTGCAGGGCGTGGGCTCCGGCCTGCTCAACTTCACACCTGGCCCGCTGATGAGTCCGGTGCTGGTGCTGATCATCTCCATCCTCTACGGCCTATCCACGGACTATGAGGTGTTTTTGGTCTCGCGCATGGTGGAGGCACGCCACAAGGGAGCGGATACGGACACGGCGATTAAGGACGGCACCGCCCATACCGGCGGCATCATCACCGCAGCGGCCGCCATCATGATCGTGGTTGCCGCGGCGTTTGCGGCCAGCGACATCGTGATGATGAAGTACATTGCCTACGGCATGATCTTCTCGCTGGCGCTCGACGCCACAATCATCCGACTGTTACTTGTGCCTGCTGTGATGCATTTGCTTGGAGAGGACAATTGGTGGATGTTCGGTAGGGCGTCGGCAAGCAATAGCTCCCGCCCGGAGGGCGAAATCCCGATTGAGGACACGGTGGTGGACACGCAGCCCTACCGCAGCGGGGTGAGCGTGGATGACGATTCCCAGCTCGTGCCGTTTTCGCAGCTGATGCGTGATCTTAAAGAGCGTGAACGCTAAAGCCTGGCTGCGTTGGCTCGCACCACTTGCGGTGTTGGTGCTGGTCCTGGTGGTGTTCCGGGACCGAATGCCGTTTCTGAGCCAGGCGTGGGAGCTGGCCCGGCACGCGGACACCGGGTTGTTGCTTGGTGCGGCACTGAGCGCGAACCTGGCCATGTGTGCCATGTCTGCGGTCATGCAGATTCTGCTCAATGTTCACCGGCGTGTGGCCAACCCGGTGAACACGAACGCGATTGTGTACGCCTCAAACGCCTGGTCTACCTCGGTGCCGGGAGGCCCGGCGATCTCAGCGTGGCTGACGTATCGGGTGCATCGCTCCTGGGGTGCATCCACGGGCGTGTGCGGCTGGTTTTTCGTGGTCTCGGGTGCGCTGAGCACCGTGTGGATGGCGCTGATCGGCGTAGCCGCGGTGGTGTTTCTGGGCGCTGAGCTCTCCCCCGTCACGCTCGCTGTGAGCCTCGGCGGTGCGGTGGCGATCATGGCGGGGGTGTTCTGGGCGATCATGCATCCTGCGGCGTTGAAACGCTGGACGCCGGCGCGCGCGCATTCGCTGATTGACCAGGTTGCGGCGATCCGGATCACGCCCGGTGCATTTGTGCTTGCCGCGCTATTTTCGTTGCTCAATCAGCTTTTGGACGTACTGACGCTCCTCCTCTGCGCCGCCGCCGTCACCGACTCCCGCCTTAGCGTCTCCGCGATCTGCCTGGCGTTCATTATGACGAAACTCGCCGGCGCCGCCCAGATCACCCCAGGTGGAGTAGGCACCGTCGAGCCCGTTGCGGTTGCCATGCTGGTAGCCGGGGGCTTTTCGCTTACCGACGCCACCGCCGCCACCCTCATCTACCGCCTCATCTCATTCGCACTGATCACAGTCTTCGGCTGGGTGGTATATGCCACGACCTACGCGCGGATGGGGCTAGGCTTACGGTCATGAAGAACGCCTCCGCCAAGACCTCCCTCAAGACCCCCACTGCCATTGCCGCTGACTACGTAGCCATCGCAGTCTTCGCGTTGGCAGCACGCGGCGCACATCAGTCTGAAACCATGCCGTTTAACTTCACCGGCTGGCTATCCACCCTCTGGCCCTTCGCGCTTGGCGTGACGCTGGGCTGGCTGATTGTGCGCGACAACAAGGGCGGCGCCATCTGGGGCATCACCGTGATCACCGGACTGGCAATCTGGGGGATTCGCAACCAGGCGATCCCGCACTGGTCGTTTGTCATCGTGGCCACCATCATGTCGGCCCTGCTGATGCTGGGGTGGCGCTTTGTGGCGTCGAAAGTCAAGTCCCAGGGTTAGAACGAAGAACCCCAGTTGTACAGCGGGTTGCCGGATGCCAAGCCGTTGAAGAACCAAACGAGGCCGTTGATCAGGTCACCGAGGATATCTACAGCGCTGGAAAGCATATGAAAACCTTTCTTACTGGGTTTCTCCAGTTGTTACAGGGGTGCAATTGTGTGCTTCTTGGGCAGGTCGAATTCCTGCTTGGTTGCCAGTTGGCGCAGGGCACGCCGCAACGCAAGGCGCGTTTCGGACGGCTCGATCATTGAATCGATGAAACCGCGCTCAGCGGCAACATACGGAGATGTCATGTTCTCGTCGTAGAAGTCCATGAACATCTTCTTCATTGCCTCGCGCTGCTCCGGGTCCTCAATCGCATTGAGTTGCTTGCCCTGTAATGTAATCGCTGCAGCCGCCGCTCCCATTACAGCGATCTGCGCCGTCGGCCACGCCAGGTTCAAATCACCCGACAGGTTCTTGGAGCCCATCACCGCATACGCGCCGCCGTACGCCTTACGCACAATCAGCGTCACCTTCGGCACGGTCGCCTCCACACCGGCGAACGCAAACTTCGCGCCGCGGTGAATCAGGCCCTGACGCTCTTGCTCCACACCCGGCATGTAGCCAGGGGTGTCAACGACGTACACGATGGGAATGTTGTACGCGTCGCACGTACGGATAAAACGTGCGCCTTTATCGGCGGCATCCGCGTCGATACACCCCGCGAGGTACATCGGATTGTTGGCTACGAAGCCAACGGGTTTGCCGTCGATACGGCCGAAGGCACAAATGAGGTTCTCGGCGTAGTTGGATTGGATTTCAACGAGCTCTTCATCGTCCCCAAGCTGGACCAACAGGTCCATCATGTCGTAGCCAGCGTTGGTGTCATCCGGCAAAAACTCGTTGAGGTGGGCATCATCGAGCTCATCGTCCGCAGGTGCCGGGAAGGTTGGCACCGCATCAAACGCGGAAGTGGGCAGGTGATCCAGCAGGTCACGCACAAACTCGAAGGCCTCTTCCTCCGAATCCACAACGGCAGAAATATTGCCTGCCTGCTCCTGTTGGCGCGCGCCACCAAGCTCAGCGGACGTAATGTCCTCACCAGTAACCTCACGGATCACGTTCGGGCCGGTGACGTACATCTCCGTCTGCCCATCCACAGCGATGACAAAGTCCGTGGTCACCGGTGCGTACACCGCACCACCGGCAGACTTGCCCAGCATGATGGAGATCTGCGGGCACCGGCCAGACAGCGGCAACTGACGGCGCGCAATCTCCGAATACATGGCCAGAGACGTCACAGCGTCCTGAATACGCGCGCCACCAGAATCCTGGATGCCAATCACTGGGCAGCCGATCTTGATGGCAAACTCCATCACTTCGACCACCTTGCGGCCAAAGGTCACGCCAACGGAACCGCCGTAGACGGTTTTGTCGTGGGCGTAGATGGCAACGGGGCGGCCGTCGATACGCCCGTAGCCCGTCACAACACCGTCGGAATACACCGCGTTTTCATCGCCTGGGGTGCGGGCCAGGGCGCCGATCTCGACGAAGGAGCCTTCGTCCAAAAGCGCCGCAATGCGTTGGCGCGGCGTGGTAATACCTGCGTCATCGCGCTTCTTGCGGGAGCGCTCAGAGCCTGGGTCCTGCGCCTTGTCTAGGCGCTCGCGCAAATCGGCGAGTTTTTCAGCGGTTGTCATCGCTTGCCTTCGATCCAATCGTTCATGTGCTTGCCAACGATGCCTACCGCCGGCTCATCCACTACCGCTAGATGGTCACCCGGCAAGTGCACAATGGTCAAATCCTGGACGATTTTGCCCCAGCCGCCGTCCTCATCAATGTGGGCGTAATTGGGCTCCAACCGGATCGCACCGTCATGCATCCGCTGCGCACGGAACAGCAGCACCGGCACTGTCACATCCGCCCAGCGGGTGAAGTCTAGGTGGTTCAGGATCTGGTTATCCACAAATGACGCCCGCTGATGTTCCAACACACCGGAGGCCAGACCGTGCTCGGAAGCGTCCGTGTTGGTGAGGAATTCCCGCAGCATCTCCATCAGCGCCTCTTCGCCTGCGGTCTCTAGCAGCTCATACGGCACCTCGAAGTCCAGGCCGTAGGTCTCCTTGGCAAATTCGGCGTAGCGGCCCCAACGTGCCTTGGTTTCCTCCATCGTGCGCGGGATCGGCACCGACGGTTGCGTGGTGTCCAGCAGCGCAATGAAATCAATGCGCTCGTTGCCCAGCTGGTGTGCAACCTCGTACGCCAACGCGCCGCCGAAGGACCAGCCGGCCAGGATTACCTTCCGCTCACCCGCGATGCGCTCAATGTCACGCACGTACTCTGTCGCGCGCTCTTCGAGCGATCCTTCTCTGCGCTCAACGCCATACACCGGCACGTCATCGCCCAAGCGTCGCGCAAGCGGCGCATACACGGAGCTCGAACCACCGGCCGGGTGGAACACAAACACCGGCGACTTATTAGGTGAACCGTCGCGGAACACGCGGATGTTGCCATCCACCGGGGTCTCAAGGCCTTCACGCACCTTGTTAGCCAACGGCTCCAAGGTTTCCGCGGCCAGCACTTCCTCGGCGCTGACCTCAATGCCAGAGCGCTCCGTCAGGTGCGCGGCAATCTCTTCCGCCTGCTCGTTGGTGATCTGCGGCAGCTGGCTGGTCACGCCAGCTGCAGCCGCGCCCGCATACTTCGCCCAGGTGCCAAACACCATGCGTTCCGACGCATCACGCGGCGCCACACCAACACCGCCGCCGACAGCAGCTGGTTTCTCAGCAACTGGCGCAACCACAGCCTCTGGCGCAGTCTCAGCCCTTCCGGCTACGGCGTCCTCGACCATGGTGATGACATCCGCCACGGAGGCGTCGCGAAGCGCCTGCACCTGCAGCGGGGGAATCTGGAAGTCGTTCTCAATGCGGTTCTTGATGCGCATACCCATGAGCGAATCCAGACCCAGATCAATCAGCGGCAACTCATCCGGCAGGTCCTCTGCCTCAAAGCCCATGGAGTCAGACACGATGGCGCGCAGGCGCTCCTCCACCGTCTCCTCCGCTGGGTTCCAACGGAACGCCTCAATGTCCTCAGCGTCGGTGTCGGCGTCGGCGGAGCCAGACCCCGCATCCGCATCAGAGGCAGCAACCTCGGCAACGCCGGCCAGCGGTGCGGCGTTTGTACCCAACGTGGTGGCGAAACCTTCCGCGATCAAGGTGTCGCCGTCGAATACCCGAATGCTTGCGCCGCCAAGGGTGGTGGTGACCATGGTGGTCACCTCGCCGTCCGCAGGCAGGTAGCCATGCTCCTCGGTGGCAACCACGCGCGAGCCCGGCAGTACCTCTGCCGCGGCGGACTCGATGAGCTGGTACGGACTGAATACCGAATCCGCAGGTGCGGAGAACGCCGTCACGCCACCAGGCAGCTTCACCGAAGCAGCGCCCGACTGCGGACGCGACGTGGTCCACAGATGGTTGCGCTGGAAGATGGTATGCGGGGCGTCGATACGCTTGCCCTCACCGTAGAACCCAGTGAAGTCAACCTTCTGGCCCTGCACGTACAGCTTGGCGGCGAGATCCAGCAGGGTCTCGGCCTCATCAAGCTTGCGCTTGGTGGTGAACAGCAGCTGTGCATCAGGCTTGCCCGCGGCAAACGCGGTGTTCATCATGCCCATCAACGCAACCGGGTTCGGGGTGATCTCCACCAACGTGGAATGCCCAGCATCAAAGGCCGCCTGGGTGGCGTCCTGGAAGTACACCGGCTGGCGGGTCATGCGCAGGAAATACTCATCGGTGTGCACCACGGAGCCGACCGGGTACGTCACGCCCTGGTCTACGGAGGAAAACAGCGGCACCGTGACCGGGCGAGCCGCAATGCCAGCAATCTCGCCAGCTAGATCACCCATGATGGAATCCAACATGGAGGTGTGCCCCGCACCGCGCACGTTGAGCTTGCGGGCGAACTTCTCCTCAGCGGTGAGCTTCTCCACTAGGGCATCGACGGCCTTGCTCCGACCACCGACCGTGGTCATGCCCGGGCCTGCGTAGACAGCGGCCTCCACACCCTCAATGTCGGCGAGCTGGTCTGCGGCCAGCTCCACCACGGCCATCGCGCCTTCCTGATCAGTGTCGGCGATTAGGGCTTCGCCCTCGCCCATCAGGCGGGCACGCTGGCAGGCGATTAGCATCGCGTCTTTATCCGTGATACCGCCTGCGGCATAGGCAGCGGCGATCTCGCCCATGGACATGCCCATCACCCCAGACGGGCGGATGCCCATACTTGCAAGCAGGTCCGTCTGAGCGATCTGGATGGCGGTGATGGTCACCTGGCCGGTTTGGGTGTCGTACGTCTGCTCGTCGTTATCAATCAGCTCGATCATGGACCAGCCGGATTCGAACCTCACTGCCTCATCCAGCTCACGCATACGGGTGGCGAACAGCTCGCTGGCCTCCATCAAACGCTTCGCCATCTTGCGGTGCTGCGAACCAAAACCGGAGTACACAAACACCGGCCCCAGTGCTTCCGGGGAATCCGCCACGGCAAGACCCGCGCCCTTGCCCTCAGCAATCAGACGCATGCGGCTCACCGCCTCATCCACCGTGCTAGCAGTAACCACGGCGGAAGAACGCCCATGGTTGCGCTTAGCCAGGCAACGCGCGACCGGAATCAGATCAGCGTCCGAGCGGCCCTCCAGGAAGTCAGCCAGGGATGCAGCTGCGGCTTTCCTGCGGCTTGGCAACATGCCGGATACCGGCAGCGCCGCTACGTCAAGGCCAGCAAAGCCGGTGCTCTTGGCGCCAGAAACAGCGGAAACAGCCGCATCATCCTCGTAGTCCGCCGGATCAAAATCCGTGACCACCACGTGCGCGTTGGTGCCACCGAAGCCAAAGCCGGAGACGCCAGCAACCCTGCGCCCGGAGTAGCGAGGCCACTCGCGCGGATCAGCCACCACCTCAATGTGCTCAGCGTCAAAGTCCACGTAACGGTTCGGGCCGTTGAAGTTCGCAGTTGCCGGAATCGTGTCGTGCTTAAACGCCTCCAGCACCTTGATCAGCGCCACCACACCTGCGGCGGACTCTGAGTGGCCGATGTTGGACTTAGCGGAGCCCAACAGCACGGGGTTGGCCGGCGTGCGGTCGCGGCCCAAAACGCGACCCAACGCAGTTGCCTCAATCGGATCGCCCAGGATGGTGCCGGTGCCGTGGGCCTCAACAAGGTCCACGTCGGCCGGGTCAATGTCCGCATCCGCGTAGGCGCGCTCCAACACGTCGACCTGCGCGTCCGGGTTCGGCGCGGTCAGGCCGTTGGAGTGGCCGTCCGAGTTGGTGGCAGAGCCCTTGATCACGGCGATGATGTTGTCGCCGTTCGCAATCGCGTCCGCCACGCGCTTGAGCACCACAAAACCTGCAGCCTCGGAGCGCACGATGCCGTCCGCGTCATCAGAAAACGCCTTGATCGTGCCGGTCGGCGAAATCACGCCGAGCTCGGAGAACATCAACGACGCAAACGGGTTGGCCAGCACGTTCACGCCACCAGCGAGCGCCACGTCGCACTCGTGCTCACGCAACGCGCGCACCGCATGGTGAGTAGACACCAGCGAAGAAGAGCACGCCGTGTCCACGTTCATGCTGGGGCCGCGGAAATCAAAGGCGTAAGAAATACGGTTCGGGATAATCGCACTGGACGCTCCGGTGAGCGCATAGGGGTGCGCCTGCGCTGGGTCCGCGCCCATCAGCATCCCGTAATCGTTCGCACTCGAACCCACGAATACACCTACCGGTGTGCCACGCAGGCTGTCGGCCGGAATGTGTGCATCCTCCAGCGCCTCCCATGCTGTTTCCAGCATGATGCGCTGCTGCGGGTCCATGTGCTGCGCTTCCAGCGGCGACAGCCCGAAGAACTCGTTGTCAAAGCTGGCGATGTCGTCCAAGTACCCGCCGTCGGTGGATTCCTCCGCCATCTTGGTTTTCAGGTACGCATCGCCCGAGTACTCGCTCCAGCGCCCAGGGGGCAGTGGGGAGGTGCTCACGCGGCCGTTAATAAGCAGCTGCCAAAACTCGCTGGTGTTGGCAGCGCCCGGGAATCGGCCGGCCGCACCCACAATCGCAATGTCGCGCTGCGCGGGGGAGCTTAGATTTGCTTGCCGACGCCCACGCAACACCCTCTCAGGCACCACCGTCAACGCCCGCGCAAGCTCCGCGATCGTGGGATATTGGTACGCAATCGTGGGGTCCAGGCGGCGACCCAGGAGGGTCTCCAGCTCACCGGACAAAATGACAGCGTCCCGAGACGAAAGTCCGTAGGACTCAAGCGGCTTGACGGGGTCAACGGTGGTCTCCCCCGTTGTTTTCATTACCCACTGCTCGAGCCATTGGATCAATTCGTGTTCAGTCATACACACAGACCTTATTACCGCTCCATGAATTTCTTAGCGTTTACGCGGCGAGCGATCTTGCCAGAAGAGGAACGCGCAATGCCATTCGGGGGGTAGAACTCAATAACAGAAGGCGCAATACCGTGCTTGTTGGTCACCGCGAGACGGATCGCGTCCTCTGCGGCCGCATCACCCTCCTCAGTTGCCGTGTCAGCACGCTCCACCAGAAGAATCAGACGCTCCACGTTCTCACCCGGCACAGCAAACGCCGCGACGGAGTCCGGGCGCACGTGCTCGCTCGCCTCCTGCACGGTGGCCTCAATGTCCTGCGGGTAGTGGTTACGGCCAGCTACAACCACCAAGTCTTTCACGCGCCCGGTGATGTAGAGGTGGCCATCCTTCAGCACACCCAGGTCACCGGTGTTAAGCCAGCCGTCCTTCGGCAGGTTTGCCTGCAGCGTCTCACCAATGGTGTTGCCGAAGGTCTCCGCGGTTTCCTCATCACGGTCCTGGTAGCCCTTGGCCACGTTCGCGCCGTGGACCCAGATCTCACCCACGTTGCCGTCTGCCAGCTCATTGCGGGTCTCAGTGTCCACAATGGCAAACTTCATCAGCGGCACCGGCTGGCCGTTGGACGCAAACGGCACACCATCTGCGGACTCCTCCGCACGGCCCTGCGCAAGCGCCTCACGGTCGAAGTAGGTGAACTTCGGCCGCTCATCCGTCTGCGGGGTGGACACCAGCAAGGTGGCCTCCGCCAGACCGTAGGAAGGCCGCAGCGCCTTGCGGTCCAGGCCCTTCGGGGTGAAGGTGTCCAAGAAAGCATCAACGCTGGACTTGGTCACCGGCTCAGAGCCACAGATCACAGCCTCAACCTGGGAGAGGTCATAGTCCTTCTCACCCGCGTAGCGGGCGGCAAGCTCAAGGGCGAAGTTCGGCGCCACGGTGTAGATGTGCATGTCTTCCGGATCCTCGGCACGGCGGTCAAGGCGCTCCATCCAACGCTCCGGGCGCTGGATGAAATCGCGCGGACTGAAGATCTCAAACTCATCGCCCAACACCATGGCCAGCGTTGCCAGGATGATGCCCATGTCATGGTGCATTGGCAGCCAGGACACAATGCGCATCGGCTCCTTGATCTGCGCCGCGGTGTAGATCTGGATGACGTTGGTAACAATGGACTCATTGGTCAGCATCACACCCGCCGGGTTCCTGGTGGAGCCGGAGGTGTACTGCAGAAACGCCGTGTTGTGCGCGGTGTCCAGGGCGGTAGCCGGGTCTACTGCCGGCGGCTGGAAGGACTCAGCGAGCGTATCCGGCAACGCATCCACAGTGATCACGCGCGGGCGCTTTGCAGCCGGCAGCGCCGAGAAGTACTCGCGCACTGCCGGCGCACCTTGCTTGTTGGTCAGCACCGTCTGCGCGTGCGAGTCATGCAGCACAGCCTTCAGGTGCTGCTCATGGCCCGGCTCATTCGGGTCATACAGTGGGATCGGCACCTGGCCGGCGTAGAGCACGCCCATGAACGCGAAGATGTACTCCGGCGAGTTGCTCGCCAGGATGGCCACGCGGTCCCCCGGCTGGCCCACCTGCATCAGGCGGGAAGCAATAGCCTTGATGCGTGTATTGGCCTCGCGGCGGGTGTAGGCAACATTGTCACCATCAGGGTTTTGCGAGTAGTCCCAGAAGCGAACGTTGACGTTTTCTTTTTCGCCCGCTTGGTACAGCATTTCGGTCAGTGCTGGCAAAGTGAATCCCGGTGGGATATTGACCTGACCCTTGTCATCGAGGAAGCGTTGGATGATGCTGCCGATATCCATAGGACTCCTTAAACGTGAGATAGTTTTGTACTACAAAGTATCGATCGTAGACGTAGCCCAACTGAGCGTCCACTGCGGCACGGTAGTACCCGGAATTACATCCGGATTGGACGCATAAAGCGCATGGTTACCGCTTGCAAGCAATAGATCGCTCGCCCGATCAATGGCGTTACCCACAGCGAAAGGTGCGTCACACACCGAGTCATTTGGCGCGCAGATCTCAAACGCCCGGTCCGCTACCTCACCAAACTTGCCCTCACGCGGCCCCGTCATCGTCGCCCCCGGGGTAGCCAGGTTCACCACAGCCTGGAAGGGCTGCATCGTAATTTCCGCACCCTGACCAGCAAGTTCCACACCAGGGTTCACGCCTACCCCGTTCTCACGACGCCCGTCCGCAATCATCACCGCGCCCAACAGACGCTCCGGCTCAATCGCGCCGGTGCGCGTACCAATCGCATCCGCGGCATCACCAACAATCACCGCACCTTGGGAGAAGCCCGCGATGATGAACTTGGTGCTCGGGCACTGCTCAGCCACAAAGCTCAGCTCACCGTTCAGCTTGGCTAAGCCCTCTGCACGAGAGTCGTCATAAGACATCTCTCGGCGCCCGTGGTCTGTCTGAATGTTCCTAAACTGCGCCGTGTACGGCACGGTGAACACACGAACATGCCCAATGTCATAGCGCTCCTGCAGCGGGCGCGTAATAGACAGCATGAAGCTCGCCGGGTTCGCCTGCGGGTTAAACGGATCATCATCCGCAGCCGACTCCCACGTACCCGGCACAGAGACAAACTCCACCGCCGGGCACCACTCGGGCTCAGGAGGGGCAGCCTGCGTTGTTTCACCGGTGTCAGTATCAGGGCCTTCGCCTGACGACGGCACACCCCCCGGCTTCTGCCACTGAAAAATACCGAGGCCAATCAACGCCACCACAACAAGTACGGCGGCAACAGTAAACACATTGCGCGATTTGCGCATGGGCGCTCCTAGCAAAGGTTAGCGCGAGCGGCGTCCTCAATCAGCTGGCTAAGCGCATCCGGAGTCATATCCGTACGTCGCTGCTCAACCAGCTGGCCGGCCACCGCGTCGCGAGTGATCAAATCATCTGCGCAAACGTTATGACCCGTAGCTGTGAGTTGATCCTCAACCCCCGCAAAGTTGAGCCCGTTTTCGCTTAAGTAATCCAGATAAGCCTGCTCCTCCGCGGAGAATTGGCTTGCCTGCTCAGGCAAGGTCTCAATAGCGCTTGCAGGCTTATCAACAGGCCCCGCCGACTGCGCCGGCGCCGGATTCACCGTGCTCGTGGCACGTGCAGTTTCCGTCGCAGAGGTTGCAGCACTTGATTCGGTGCTGGTCACAGGCGCGTCAGTTTTCGACACCGTCGCCGAGCCGCCGCAGGCGGCCAAGGGCAGGGCGAGGATGAGGGTGCACGTGAGCGTCGTTAAGCGAAAAGCCCTCATCGCTTCCTCGCAATCACCACACCATTGACCTGATCCAGCGAACCGTGCTGGAAATCAATGGTCAAGCCGCCAGCCGGGATGTCCTTCATATCCGAAGTCGGCCAGCCCAGCTCACCCTGCTCATAGCCGCGCTTGCCCCACTCGTTGAAAATGTCACCGTAGAAAATGGCGTGCGCGCCAGACTGCGGGCTCCAGTAAATGTTGCCCTTCTCAAACTGCTGGAAGAAACCACCCTTGATGGCAATCTCATTGCCAGTTGGGAAACCAAGCGCGCTGGTAGCAGCACCCATCTCGCCGTACTTCTCGCCGATCTTGCCAAAGACCAGGAAGTTCTTGCCATCCGGGTTACGGGTCAAGAAACCGCCCTGGAACTTCTGCACGTAGCCCTCGCCAACCTTGGTTGCCTCAGCCACCGGGTAGCCCAACGTGGAAGTCTCATAGCCCTTCTCACCCCAAGCCTTGAACATGTCGCCAGGGATTGCGTACGCGCCAGTCTCAGCCGTCCAGTAGATCGAACCGTTCTGGAAGTGCACGAAACGTCCGTTGCCGTCCGGTGTCTTCAGCTCACCCGTGGTTGGAAAGCCCAACCAACCCGTGGCGCCGCCCAGGCCGTTGTACTTCGCCAAAATCGCGCCGAACAACGCATGCGCACCAGTCTCCGGCGACCAGAACGCCGTACCACCACGGAAGTCCTGCGCACGACCCTGCTCCGCCACCACGTACTCATCATTCACACAATTACCGATGACACCGGACTGGGTCGCCTCAGCAATCGCACCAATCGGTACACACTGCGCACCGCGATCACCCTCCGGCAAGTTCAACGTATTCGCAATGTACGGCCACGCCTGCGCCATCTCGAACTGCCAGTACTCCCACGAGTGCACACCCGACGGACGGAAACGCACAATCGGCTTCACCTTCGTACGGCTCGCGTATTCCACAAACGTCTGCGTAGACAGGCGGGAAATAACCTCAAGGCCCTTACCCGCCGGGTTTGCCGCGCCCTTAGCCACTGACTCCGCAGAACCGAAATCATCACGGCCCGAGCCAGCGGAAACGTAGACAACCTTGCCCTCAAGAGCCTCAATGCCCAGCTTCGGATCGTGGTCCACCCACGCCTGCGAGCCCGCAGGACCCCACATCGCATCAGTGTTGTAACCGCCAGCATCCATCTGCGCAGCCCTGATCGCACTCGGCATGCCAGTGGTCGTGGTGTCCAAGTACCCCGAGAAAGAACCAACAAAGTCGAACAAGTGCGGGTTGCGCTCCGCCAAGTTCATCGCAGCAGTGCCGCCCATGGAGATACCCACAACAGCGCGCTTATGGTTGGAGCGGAACTCATTGTTCAAAATCGGGACGAGCTCCTTGGTCAGGAACGACTCCCACTTGTAGTTCTTGCCGTTATCCGGACGCAGCCAGTCCGCATAGAAGGAAGACTCGCCGCCCACCGGCAGGATCACGTTAACGTTCTTGTCAGCGTAAAACTGCTCGATGTTGGTCTCAATGGTCCAACCGTTTTCATCATCACGCGCGCGCAGACCATCGAGCGCCCACACCTCAGGGAACTTCGCGCCCGGGTTGGAGTGCCAATCACGCGCCAGCAGGATCTGCACCTGCATCAGTTGCTCCGGCATAGCAGCGGACTTGATGAACACCGCTACACGACGCTGCGTCAACCACTCAATACGATCCACCGACACACCCTCCGGCAGATTCGGGATCTGCGGGTTCTTGTCAACCTCAATCGGCGTGCGCTTTGGCGGGTCCGACGGACGCAGTCCGTCACTGATGCCGTTGGAAGAACCAATGGCGCTGGACAGGTCCGAAGACTGCGCCGCCGCATTCGGCGCCATCATCAGCGGGGTAACTACGGCCGTTGCAGCAAGGGCCGCGAAGATACGGCGGGTGCGGAAGTCGCGCATGGGAATCAGCCTCTCGTCAGGGGTCAGTCCCACAAAGGTTAAGTTTCACTTGAAACTTGAGGAGGGTGACACGCCGGAGACAGGTGATGTTTCTTGTTATTTTTTGTTGTCTTTGTTGTTTTTGTGACTTGTTGGCTCTGGTCGGGTTCGGCCCTGGTCGGGTTCAGCCCCGGCCCGGTGTTGCCCCAGACTTAAGCCCCAGACTTAAGTCGGCCTTGACCAGTGGGGGACCTTTTTTCAATTGCGGCAGCATGTTGCCAAACCGGGGATAGTTGCATTGACTGCCAGGCAATTGGCAAGTTTAAGACGTGGCCGGAGCCTTGCCGGGGACGGCCATGCCCTCCCCACTAGCAGATAAGGATTTTAGTCCTATATTTCCCCAGGTCAGTTGTCTTGACTCAGCACGTTTTTTGCATTGTATGCTAGTGACCCCTCTCAGCGGTCTCGGCAGTCTCAGCGGTCTCGGCAGTCTCAGCGGTCTCGGCAGTCTCGACGGCCTCGGTGGTCTCGGTGGTCGCTGGCGAAATACCAGCCAAGGTGTACGGCTTCCTCTGTCCAATGAGACATGAGACATGTTCAATGCCGTCTAGCAGGTCGAAACTAGCTGCGAGAAGATAAATACAAAAGCGCAAGTCACGTTAACGAAACCGATGCAACAAAGATCAGCGCAGCGGGGCGCGGTGAGTGCGGTGAGCGCAGCGGGGCGCGGTGAGCGCGGTGAGTGCGGTGAGCGCAGCGGGGCGCGGTGGGCGCGGTGGAGCAGCGTGGGCGGTTCCTGTGGGGTAGCTGGCAATTGCGGCAGATATCCCCGGTTTGGCAACATGCCGCCGCAATTGAAAAAAGGTCCCCCAGCACCCGGGCGGGCTGCAGAGGCCACAGGAGCCGGGCGGATTGCAGAGGCCACAGGAGCCGGGAGCGGGCCGGGGCCAGTCGGGCCGGGGCTACCAGGCGTTCATCACGTCGAGGATGCGCGCCTTGTTCGCCTCAAGCTGCGTACCAAACTGGTCCCAGTTGTGCAGGCCGGTCGGCGTGAACACTGCGGTGTGCTGGACGCCGGTGGCGGTTGCCTTTGCGCTCCACATGCGGGTGGTGAAGTTCGCCACGACCTCAAGCGCGATGCCGGCGGCCTGGTGCTCAGGCAGATACTTCGCGTCCGCCGGGCCCGGGGTCGCGGAGCCAGCGGAGACGTAGACGTCCTTGCCGCGCAGGTTGCCCATGTTAAGGAACGGGTCATTCTCGTAACGGCGCGGGTTCAGGATGGAGCCCCACATGGCGTTGAGGTTGTACAGGCCGCCGTCGAGAAGCGCGAGGCGCAACGCCGTCTGCGCACCCGGGATCGTGGTGGTGAGGTAGCCGGAGAAGCTCAACACCTGGCGGAACATCTCCGGGTGCAGCGCCGCAAGGTTGATCGCGGCGGTGCCACCCATGGACAGGCCCAGGATGGAGTTGTTGGTCGGCGACACA
Source organism: Corynebacterium sp. HMSC29G08 (assembly GCF_001806875.1). Taxonomy (GTDB): domain Bacteria; phylum Actinomycetota; class Actinomycetes; order Mycobacteriales; family Mycobacteriaceae; genus Corynebacterium. The sequence continues at coordinate 32,425 of NZ_KV786268.1, read as the reverse complement.
CCGAAGTGCTGCTGCAGGTACGGCGGAAGCTCCTTGGTCAAAAACGTATCCCACTTGTAGGTCACCGGGCTGTTGAAATCATAGGTGGCAGGCGCGTTCCAGTCCGTGTAGAAGGAGGACTGGCCGCCAACCGGCATGACCAGGGTGATGTTGCTGTCAACGAAGGTTTGGGCGGCGTTGACATCTACTACCCAGGCGTTGGAGGTTTCCTGGGCGCGCAGGCCGTCGAGCATGTACAGACCCGCGTTGCCGCCGCGAGCGGCCGGCTGGATCTGCACCGTGATGTGGCGGTTCATTGCCGGCGACCAGACCGTGCAACGCTGCACCCAAAAACCAACGCCGTCCCACTCACAGTGGCCGGTGGAATCCGGGCGCAACCAATCACGGTTTGCGGCCGAGGCCTGCGGCGGCACGACGAAGGTGACAACAAACGTCAACAGGACAGTAAGCAGAGCAGTGAGAAGCGCCAGTGGTGAGCGGCGGGTCTGTGATCGCAACATTCACAGAACCTTACCAAACAATAAGTCACCAAGCGATCTGATTGCCGTTTGGCTTCAACCCCACATCGGCGCCGTTGCGTATTTGGCTAAGGGTGGTGGGGTTGAGGTAGTGCGTGGGGGCGTCGTCAAGCATAAGGCTCCTACCTGGGCCAATGCTGTAGCGAAGGTTGGCCAGGAAGCGCTCGCGGCTCATCGGCTCGCGCGAGGTGGCGAGCAGTTCGGCGATCTGCGGGGTGCGCAGCGCGGCGCGGGCCTGGCGGGCGGTTTCTGCATCAATCCACTCCGGAAGCTGGCTGAGGTCAACGGCGCTATCAGCAACCTGCCACTCGGCGGAAAGCTGTTTGTCGTGCCCCACGCGGCCGTCTGGGTCGCGCGGCATGCGGGCGGCAAGCGGCGTGGCAAGGCCAACAGTGTCCAGGATGCGCGCATCCAAAGAAGCGTTCATACTGGTCATGCCCAGATTGATCCAGTAGACCGTGGTGCCCAGGTTTTGTAGGTCCGAGTCTTCCTGCATGCGCTCGCGCGGGTACCACTCGTACGTCAACGGATCTTGCGAGGTGCGCACCAGCGCGATCTGCGCCGCGTCATCCTTCAGCGCCTGGCGCAGCACGGGCTCATAGCTCACCATCAGCGGTGAGGTGAGGAAGTCCTCGGCGTACATGGGGGCGTCACCTTGCTCGCGGCCGAGGGCGGCAGTCCAGAAACTGCGCTCGTCTACAATCCCAAGCTCTGCGTTAGGACGGTTGAACTTCGCCGGATCCGCCTCATGCCCACGGAACACGATCACGGTCGCCCACACCGCAACGATGGTGACGCCGACGGCGACCTTGCGGGAATACGGCACCGTCATCAACGGCAGCAGCAGGGCAAACAGGGGAAGCAGCAACATGCGGCCGTGCATGAAATCGCCGCCGACACGGGTGACATACAGCACATGAACGAAGGCGCAACCCACGATGAGCAGGACAATTGCTTGTCGACGTCCACGCGCCACCCCCCTGGCCACCACCAGACCAACGGCGGTTACCAACGCGACGAGAAGCGGCAGCCACAACACGTACGGGTCCACAAAGTCACGCACGTAGACCCAACCCTGGACCCACTGGCTATCCGACGCCGACTTCGCCACCGCCGTATGCGGAGTGAGCAGGCCGTAGTAACCCATGCGGAAAATCTGATACGCGGCCGGGACAGGCAGCGCGGCGGCCAAGATTCCCAACGTTTTGCGCGGGGAAAACGCGAGCAACACGATACCGGTCAGCCCGCCGTAAAGCGCAAGCTCAGGGCGCACCAACCACGAAAGCCCCGCCCAAAACGCCAGCAGGTAACCGGCGCCGGGCATGGCGCGGCGGGCGGGCGTTGCCCAATCTACAAGTAGCGCAAACCACGTGGCCATCCAGAACAGCGACAGGCCCCACTCCAAACCAGAGGTGGCAAAGTCGCGCGCCGGCGGCAGCGCCAGGTAGATGACAATGCCAAACGGCACGACAGGAAGCGGTTGCAACGCGCTTCGCTGCCAGAGCCTGCCCGACGCATACGTGGCAACGCCCGCGGCAAGGACAGTCAACGTCAAGGCGAGCGACGTTGCGATGTCTTCCAAACGCCCACCGGTCACCCACGCAAACGCGGTAATCAGGTACTGCCAGAGAGTGGACGTGTTGGCCTCTACACGCTCCCCGATGTTGAACACCGGCCCGTTGCCAGCCAGCAGGTTACGAACGGTGCGCAGCACAATCAGCCCGTCATCTGACATCCAACGCCGATTCCAGCCACCCCAAAACGCCAACACCGCCGCAATGACGGTGGCAACGTAGAGCGAAACCCTCTCCTGAGACCGCATCGTTTCAGACCGCATGTTTACAGTGCAGTCCCACCCAACGCAGGCGCCACGTACACAGCCATAGCGATGCACACCAGCCACGCCGCAGCCAGCAGTTGCAGCACACGGTCCTCCAAAGCGATCTCATCAGGCGCGCCACCACGGCCGCCGTCAACCTCAGCGGCGTAGCGCAGAATCGCAATCACAAACGGCACCATGGAGATCTGGTACCACAACGCCGGCGCACCACCCACGGCGGCAGACAGTTCAAAACCCCACAGGGCGTAGAAGATCACCACGGCGGCAGCAGACAAGGTCCACACGAAACGCAAATACGTCGGCGTATAACCCTCCAGCGCCTTGCGGATCTTCGCACCAGTCTCCTGCGCCAAAATCAGCTCCGCATAACGCTTACCCGAAGCCATAAACAACGAACCAAACGCCGCAACCAGCAGGAACCACTGCGAAAGCACAATGCCCGCGGCCACACCACCGGCCATTGTGCGCAGCATGAAGCCAGAAGACACCAGGGCGATATCAATCACCGGAATGTGCTTCCAACCAAAGCAATAACCCAGCTGTAGCGCGATGTAGACGGAGATGACGGTGGCGAGGGAAACGCCGTCCGTCGCAAAGAAGGAAAGCCCCACCGCCAGCACAATCAGGATCACCGCCATGGCATACGCCAAATTGATTGGCAGCATGCCCGAGGCAATCGGGCGGAAACGCTTCGTTGGGTGCTGACGATCCGACTCCACATCACGCGCGTCATTGATCAGGTAAATCGAGGAGGCGCCGAAGCAGAACACCACAAACGCCAACGCGATATCCACAAAGGTGCGCGCATGCAACGTATCCAAACCAGCCGCAAGCGGAGCGGCCAGCACCAGGACGTTCTTCACCCACTGCTTGGGACGAAGCCCCTTGATCATCGCATCCGGAACGTTCTTCGGCGGCGTCTTAGACACCACCACATCCACCCCGGCCGTGTGCGGCTCAGGCCTGAGAAGCGGCTCTGGGGGCAAAGTCATCGCGTTCGCCTTTCTCCCTCAATCACAACCTTTGCTGACAGCGCACCCAACGTTGCGCCGGCGAGCGTATCAGTTGGGTAATGCACGCCCAGCACGTTACGCGACAACATCATCACCGGAACCAAAAGCCACGGCCACTTCTTTCCGGTGATGTCCACCAAGTGCACGGCAGCGGCACCCGTGTTTGCGGCGTGGGAGGAAGGAAACGACAGCTGCGAAGGCGTCTTCACGCCAATCTTCACCCGCGAATCGTTCGGCCGCGGGCGACGCACGATGCGCTTGAGCACCACTGTTGCGGCATGCGCCGCAAACGTACCCACGCCCAACGCAACCCACTTCCTACTCTTCGCCTTTTCCCCAGCCGCGGCACTGGCAACAGCGCCCGTCGCCGCGAGCGCCAACCAACCAAGGTCGTGCTCGCCGAAGTGGCTCAACGCACGTGCACCCTTGACGGTGGATGGGCAGTACAACGCGTCCTGGATGGCGACCAACAGGTCGGTTTCCTTATTGAGCATCAAAAATCTTCCCCCAGTTCTCATGACTGCTCAGCTCCGGGCGAGCCTCACGATACGTGCGCCTCAGCTCAGCCCAACGCTCCTTGATCTCAGCGCGCAGCTGCTTCTGCTCCTCCACCAGCTGATCCGCCAACTTCTTGTTGCGCTTGCGGAACGCCACGCCGGTACCACCAGCGGTGGACACGGTTGCGGAATCCACACGTGCCAGCGTGTACCAGCGAGCCTCCTCCGCGGTCAGGTTCAGCTGCGGTGCTTCCCAGTGGGCACGGTCTTCCTCCTTACGCAAGTGCAGCAACGCCTTCGCCGCCCACGGGATCTTCTTCACCTTGGCCAGGCGCCCGCCAAGCTTGTTGGTGGGCACGCCCGGCGCGCCGGTGGGCGCCGGCAGTTCGGTTGCAGACGGCAGAACCTGCGCATCCGAGTACTCCTTACGGATCTCTTGAATCCGAGGTAACGAGGATTCCAGGATGTCGAAGAGCTGGTCCGGGCCCTTAAGGAAGTCGCGCATCGCCTCGTTTTGGATAGCGATCGTCGAATACTCCATGCAGAAGTAGTGCTTGAGCGTGGACTTCTGCATGTTCTTCAGCATCGCCTTTGGGTTTTCCGGGCCGTAGATGCTGGCTACGATCAGGCGGTTGCGCATGTGGAAGTACGCCTGCCAATCAATCGCGTCGTCCTTATCCGCCCACGCCATGTGCCAAATGGCAACGCCCGGCCAGGTCACCGTTGGGAAGTCTGCTTCCTTGGCGCGCAGGGCGTACTCGTTGTCGTCCCACTTGATAAACAGCGGCAGAGGCAGGCCCATCTTCTCTGCGACGACGCGCGGGAAGAGGTTCATCCACCAGCCGTTGTAGTCCACGTCGATGCGGCGATGCAGCGGGCGCGAGGTGGTCTTGCGCGGATCCAGGTCCTCTTCCTCCGTACCCACGTAGCCGAGTGGGTACTTGGCAAAGTCGTGGTCGTACACGGCGTGCTTCGCGGCGGAGAACATGAAGATGTTCGCGTCCACCGTCTCACCCGTGGTGCGTAGCTGCGAGCGATCCTGCAGGTTCAGCATCTGCCCGCCCACCAGAATCGGTTGCTTGGCGTAGCGTGCCGCCTGCACCGCGCGCACGATCGAGTCCGGCTCAATCGCAATGTCATCATCCATGTACAGGATGAACGGCGCGTCGGTGCTATTCAGCGCCTCGTACATGATGCGCGAGTAGCCGCCGGAGCCACCGAGGTTGCCCTGGTGGAAGATCTGCAGTTTGCCGTTGAGGTTGACCTCAGCCTCGTTAAAGTCCGGCTCGTCCGCCGGGTGCTGGTTGCCCTGGTCCGGCATGAGCACATGGCTTATCGACGCCCCCACGTACGAGTCCTCACCCAACGCATGCAACGCGTTGACAGCGTCGCGGGGGCGGTTAAACGTAGGGATGCCCACTGCTACTTGTTTGGGTTGGGGGGCGATGCGTGTGCCGTCGGCAAGCAACTGCTCCTGCGGAGCCTGCGGAGCAACCCACGCAGCGTTGCGGACCAGCGAGTCCTCCTCAGCCGTGATGTCGAACCACAGCCAGCCGCCGTCCTCGAAGTTGTTGAGCTTCAGCGGGATCTCCGTGTAGCCGGTGGCGTCCACGTTGGTCACGCTGATGCGGGTGCCGTCGTACTTCGAGCGGTACACCGACACCGTCGCGCGGCCCTCAACCTCCATGGCCAGGACAACGGTGTCCAGCTGCGACCAGCGGCGCCAGTAGCTTGCCGGAAACGCGTTGAAATACGTCTGGAAGCTGACCTCGTTGCCAGCCGGGATGCTGAAGCTCGTGCGGTCCGACCACGTCAGACGCTGCTTATTGCGCTCCTGCTCAATCAGGTACAGCATGCGCACATCGTGCGGCTCGCCCTTCTTCGGCATGAGCACACGCGCGAGCACGCGATCCATCAGATCCGCGTCTTCGTTCTGCGTGTTCTGCGCGTTCTGGGTGTTCTGAGCATTTTGAGATACCACAGCACACAGCGTAACCGCTCGAGGGCCGAATCCAGGTGTGGCTCGCTGTGGAGGAGCTGAGCAGGGCTCTGAACCGCTCCCGCCGGGGCGGTTTGCTGCGCTCGGGCGGCGTTGTTTGGCGCGCTTTCCTGCGTTTTCCCGCAAACCCCGAACGGAACACTACGGATACGCCATGTTTTGAGGGCCTATCCGTAGTCTTGTGTTCGGGGTTTAGCTACAAAGCCCGCGGATTTCCTACAGACCTCGAGTAGATGAGTTCGCCGCAGCCATCCTGGGAACCGGGCGCTGAGACAACCGTGCCCCCTAACCAACATCGAAACGTGCTGCCCCGTTTCGATCTGGAGCTCGACATAAAAACACCTCGACATAAAAACACAAGGTCAGCGCAACTGACCTGGAAGTAAGAGCAACTGGACCGTCAGCTCCGGCCCACCCGGGCACTGCAAAAACGTTGGCCGTTGGCGGCAACGCTCACCTCTCGACACTCACCCCGCCCCACCTGCACAATTTGCGTTTCGAAACGGTTTCACTTTGCGTTTCGTAATTTCGGAGGCACCCACAGACCCTGCACTATTCCAGCGCTTCCCCGCAGCCCCGGCGCCCGCTCCAACCCCGGGCCCCGCCGCAGCTGCACTCTGGGAGTAACTCCGATTGAAGAATCCCGTTTTCGCCGAGTTTTCGGGGACTAAACGGGGTCCCGGAAACGGAATCTCCCGCAAACCCCGAACGGAACACTACGGATACGCCATGTTTTGAGGGCCTATCCGTAGTCTTGTGTTCGGGGTTTAGCTACAAAGCCTGCGGCAGCACAAGACGCACGGCAGCACAAGCCCACGGCAGCGCAAGACACGCGGCAGCACACCTTAGAAACACGGCGTTGTTATGTCATGGGCGGTAGGCGTCGTAAACTGGCGAGTATGCCCAAGATCACAGAGCCGACTGTCGCCGAGCACCGCGCCATGCAACACCGCGCGGTGCTTGAGGCTGCGGAAAGGTTGATCGTTGAGGGCCGCGGCAAGGTGCCGTCACTTGCGGAGGTTGCCGCTGAGGTTGGGCTGGCGCGCCCGAGCATCTACCGCTACGCGTCCTCGCAGCACGACCTGCTGGTGCAACTTCTCATCACAGCAACTGAGGAGTGGAACGCGGAGCTTGAGGCGAAGATTCAACAGGCGCCGCCAGCACCCAAGGAGCGCATCTGCGCCTACGTCGATGCAACGCTTGAGCTGTTTACGAAGAGCTCGCACGGCCAGCTGATGACGGCGGTGCAGCATATTCCGGAGGCCTTTGCGGACCCGGAGGTGCAGCGCGTGCATGCCGGTTTCCAAACAATTGTGGCCAAATTTTGTCCTGGGGTGTCGGCGGTGGACATCTCGCTACTCAACGCCGCGATCCTGCGGGCGGCGGATTTTGCCAAGCGCCCAAGCAAACTCGCGGAGGCACAAACAACGCTGCATACGATGGCAGTGGGCATTGTTGCTGGGTAGTCTTTGTGCATGACGGTTTTGCACTACGTGGATTTTGGCCCGACAAACCCGACAAGCCCAACGAAACCCGAAAAAACGGTTGTTTTTCTTGGCTCCATTGCATCGACGGTGGACATGTGGCTGCCGCAGCTGAACGCGCTGGCGGCAGAGAACCGGGTTATTGCGATTGACCATCGCGGCCACGGCCTCTCCTCTGACCCAACCGTGGCGCCTGGCGAGACCACCGTTGGGGACTTGGCGCAGGACGTGCTGGACACACTGGATTGCGCGGGCGTGACGGAGTTCATTGTGGTTGGGCTTTCGCTTGGTGGGGCGGTTGCGCAATACCTCGCTGCGAACTCGGATCGCGTGAAAAAGGCCGCGTTTTTGTGCACCGCTTCCTATTTCGGTGGCCCGGAGAAGTGGGACCCGCGTGCGGAGCTCACTCGCGCCGAGGGCATCGCGCCGATGGCAGATGCGGTAGTTGGGCTTTGGCTTAGCGACGCTTTCGCGAAGTCCCACCCCGCCACCAACGACGCGTTGCGCCGCATGATTTTAACCACGCGCGGTATCGGCTACGCCTCCTGCTCGGATGCGTTGGCAAAGTGGAATTTCACTGAGGATCTAGCAAAGGTGCAGGTCCCGGTGTTGACCGTCGCTGGACCTGATGATGCTTCCACACCGCCCGAGGTGGTCCACGCTATTGGTCAGGCTACGGCTGGGCCTGCGACAGCGGTGACGCTGAGCGCTGGTGCGCACGTTCCTACCGTCGAGGTGCCTGAGGAAGTCACCGAGGCCCTGCGCGAGTTCATCGCCGCCTAACGCGCGGGATTATTTGCGCGTAAAGAAGTTGACCTTGTCCCAATCCGGTTCCAGGCCCAGGCCCGGGCCGGTAGGCAGGCGGACTTCGCCGTTTTCGTACACCAGGTCTTCGGTGGTGTAGGACTCCTTCAGCAGCAGCGGGCCGAAGAGCTCGGAGCCGAAGTTGATCGCAGGCGTCGCGCACGCGAAGTGCAGTGACGCCGCGGTACCGAACGGGCCTTCAAGCGAGGTTGCGCCGTGGCATGCAAGCCCTGCGGCCTCGGCAATCGCGGCGGTTTTCTTCGATTCGATCAGGCCGCCAAGCTTCGTCGTTTTGATCGCCACCACGTCGGCAGCCTTGTGCTGCACCACGGCCAGGGCGTCTGCCGGTGAGCACACTGACTCATCCGCCATGACGGGTACGCCGATGCGGGTGGTGAGTTCGCGCAGGGTGTCCAGGTCGTGGGCTGGGGTGGGTTGTTCGAAGAGTTCTACGCCGACGTCGGCAAGCCTGGGCAAAAAGCGCAGGGAGGTGAGGCGGTCCCAGCGGGCGTTGACGTCGATACGCAAGCCCACCTCACCATTGAGTGCGGCCGCAAGCTCGGCGATGCGCTTGGTGTCACGATCTGGGTCGCCCGCACCCATCTTGAGCTTGAAGGAGCGGGTGCCGAGTGTCTCGCGGCGCTCCTGAATTTCAGCCAGCGCATCCTCCAGCGGGAGCACGCCAAGCGCCCAGGTCACATCCACCGCATCCCGCGCGCGACCGCCAAGCAGGTCGCGTACCTGCACGTTCAGCGCCCGCGCCCACGCATCATGCATGGCAACATCGCATGCCGCCTTGGCAAAACGCATGTTGGCCACGGACCCCTCGAAGTCACGCAGGATGCCAACCAGGTCATGCACCTCACGGCCGATCATGATTGGGGCAAGATACTTTTCGACGATCACCTGCATCGTCTCAACCGACTCCCCACCCCACCACGGGCCACCCGGCACCACGCCTTCACCAAAACCGGTAACGCCGCCCTCCAACGTGACACTCACCAGCAAGATCGGCTGCGCCGTTGCCGTGTACGTTGCAAAACCGTGGGGCCTAAACAGCGGGACATCTAGAATCCGCGTTTCAACTTTTTCAATGCGTAGATCACTCATCGTTTGTTCACTCCTCGAATTAGCTAATTGAGGTTCCAAATACCAGAGGTACCAGCGAGTGCAGGACCGCCATGATGACTGCGATCGAGATGAAATTCAGCCACACGCCTGCACGTGCCATTTGTGCAACCGAAATCTCACCGGATCCGTACGCCACAGCGTTAGATGGAGTAGCAACCGGCAACATGTATGCGGAGCACACTGCCAGCGTAACCGTCACGGTCATCAGTAATGGGTCGATTCCAAGGCCAACTGCCACGGATCCAAAGATGGAGAGGAACGCAGCAGCAGTTGCGGTATTCGAAGTAAGTTCCGTCAAAGCAAGCGAAACAATCATCACTGCAAGCAAGATCACCCAGTGAGGAAGCGACTGCAACCCGCTCACCTGCTGACCTACCCATTCGCTCAATCCCGTTGCCGAGAACATTGCCGAAAGCGACAGGCCACCGCCGAACAGAAGAAGACCCCAGGGAACATCCTTCGAATCTGCCCACTCCAGCAGATATTTGCGGTCCTGGTTAGCTGCGTTCTTGCCAGCTGGCACTAGGAAGCAAAGGACCGCAGCAGCAATAGTCACCTGGGCAAAGCTTCGGTGCGCATGGAATCTGATAACTCCCACCCAACGATCCGGCGGGAGTAAAACGTCGGTGACAAACGCGGCGTACACAAAACCTTTCTTAATGCGCGCATACGTAATGTCAGCCACCCACAGTTTGTTCACGACCGATATCAATTCCGTCACGGCGGCGAGCATGCCACATTTTCCACACACCATAGACACCGTAATTATCCCGATGAACAGCACTAATGCGTTCAACCAGCACAGCATCGCGAAGACGACGAGCACATGACCCACGGGCCTTGGATTGGCGGTACCCACGCGAGGTGATAAACCCATCAGCCCGGTTATTTTTCAACGTCTTACAGATGAACTCGACAGAGAAAATACTCCGGTACTCATCGATAAACCGGATCATTTCCCACGTTTTGGGTCCAGTTCTGACGCGAAAAAGCTGCGGCAGCTTTCAGCAGCTCGTAAGTGTCGCGTAGCTCTTGATGTTCACGACGTAGTCTCGCGTTCTCAGCGGCCAAATCTTCAGGCACAGATTCTGGGATGTTTCCAGCACGGCGGGCCTACTGGGTCCTTTGACGGGCCGTGTGCTATGAAACCCCCAGCTTTCGAGCTACTGCCTGGCACGCGGCTTGCAACTTCTCGCTTCTCACCCCCAACTGGACAAAAGATGGAGTACGCGCAGCCTTCCGCATTTCCGCGCTGGGACGGGTCCGTTCTGCTTGGGCAAACCACCAGTGGGGTGCAGTGCTATCAGGCTCCGATTGCCGAGGGAACATACACCGTCAACTACACGCCGTTCAACGCAAAGTACCCGCTCGCAGGCTGGAAATCTGGCCTGAACAGCCCCGAGTAGCGCGTTTGTTCGAAAGATAGCGGGGGCGTGTCCGACGGCGTTGCTAGCTTCAAAACTATGAACCGAACAACTGCCATTGCGGACACGCTGATGATGCTCAGACTGGCGGATCACACCCCGGCCTGGGCTCTACTGCGCGCCACGAACGCGCCAGCGATCCTGGCAATATTCAGCTCCGTTTTCCAGGCGGATAACCGGCAGGTAGCGGGGTCGGATCTCGCGCTGTCGGTAGAGGCGCTGCTCACCGATATCCGCGAGCAGACGGAGCTGGAGCTGCCGAAGTCGGCGGTCGCGTACATCAACGACTGGGTCAAAGCAGGCTACCTGATCCGCCGCAGTCCCCAGAGCGCGCGCGAGGAGTTCTACGAGCTGTCTACGGATGCGCACCAGGCGCTGGACTACGTGCAGCAGCTGACAAACCCGCAGCGCTCGGTGACCAAATCGCGGTTGAGCACCCTGATCACCGGCCTCGAGGACCTGGCCGCCGAGACGGATGAGGACGAGACCAACGCGATCCGCAGGTTGGAGGCGCAGCGTGACGCGATCCAGCGCAAGATCGACCAGATTCGCGTGGGCGGCGTGGCCACCATCTCGGACGAAGAGGCGGTCGAGAAGGCGCGCGAGATCCTCTCGCTAGTCAGCGACCTGCCCACGGACTTTTCGCGCGTGCGCGAAGAGATCGAGGAGGTGGACCGGCACTTACGCGAGTCCATTGTGGAGGAGACGCTGCACGCGGGCGACGTGCTGGACAACGTGTTCCGGGGCGTGGACCTGATCACGCAGTCGGAGGCAGGCAAGGCGTTCAGCGGATTCTACGAGGTGTTCTTGGATCCGGAGCAGTCGAAGCAGCTAGACGCGACGGTGGACACCGTCTTATCGCGCGAGTTTGTGCATAAGCTCTCGCCGCTGGAGCGCGCTGAGCTCGGCCAGTTCGTGGACACGCTGGATGTGTCCTCGGGCCAGGTGCACGACTCGATGACCACGCTTTCGCGCTCGCTGCGGCGCTTCGTGCAATCCCGCGAGGCCGAGTCCCAGCAGGCGCTGATCAAGTCCATTAATGCCGCGCAGCAGTTGGCGTTGCAGCTTGCGCAGGAGGACATCGGCACGCAGTCGTCGGTCGGTGTTGAGCTGGAGTTAACCACGATGCAGCCGACGTCGCTGTCCAGCTGGAAGCTGCACGACCCGATGGAGTACAAGGTCGAGCGGGGCATGGAGATCAACGAGCAGGGCACGATCGACATGGAGGCGATGCGCAGGCGTATCCGGGAGAACGAGATCGACTGGGCGGAGTTGCGTGGGGCTGTGGATGAGGTAGTGGGGCGGGAGGGTGTGGCGTCGATAAGCGATGTGCTCGGCGCACACCCGGCGACCCAGGGACTGGCGAGCGTGGTGGGGCTGATCAAGCTCGCGCGCACGCACGGTAAACGACGCGACGGCACGGAGTGGCTGCACTGGCAGCGGGCCGACGGCACGCGGTGGCGCGCGCGGTACGAACGATACGAATTTGACTCGAAGATTGGAGCATAAATGGACACCATGCTTTACGACGGCGACACGGGCACGCTCACCGGACCGCAGCGGCGCGCGCTCGCCGAGCTGATCCGCGGACCGTACGTGTCCAGCATGAAGACGCGCGAGGTGTTTCAAACGGTGTCGGCCTCGCGCGAGGTACTGGCGCAGCAGCTGGACAACCTGTTTCTCACGCTGATCGTGGACGACGACGCCGGCGTGGCCTACACCAAGACGTGGGACGTGGAGGTGCCGGACAAGCGCACGATGCTGCGGAAATTGCCGCTGACCTTTATGGATACGGTGGTCATTCTGCACCTGCGGCGCGAGCTCGTCTCCACCAGTCCGAACGAGCGCACGATCGTTAACGAGGACGAAGTCTTCGAGGCCACCGTGCCGTACCAGGGGCAGGCGACGACAGATAAGACGAATCCGCGGAAGCAATTCAACGCGTCCTGGAACAAGATGAAGCGGAGCTCAATAGTCATCGACACCCCTACTGAGGGCCGCTTCGAGGTCTCTCCCGTGCTGCGCATCGTCTTCAGCGGCGAGGAAATCGCCGCCGTCACCGAATCCTTCCGCACCCTGACCAAGGAGCAACCATGACACCCATCCCCGGCCAATTCCGTCTTTCGCGCATCCAGGTGTACAACTGGGGCACCTTCAACGGTCTGCACAGCATCGACATCGCGCGTGAGGGCTACCTGATCACGGGCTCTTCGGGCTCGGGCAAGTCCACGCTTATCGACGCCATCTCCGCGCTTCTCGTCCCACCGAGTAAACGCTCCTTCAACGCGGCCGCGGACAACCAGAAGCGCTCGGGCCGCACGATGATCACCTACTGCCGTGGTGCCTGGCGTCGCGAGCACTCCGAGGACTTGGACGAGCTGACCCGCTCCTACCTGCGCCTCGGTGCGACCTGGAGCGGCGTGGTGCTTCGCTACGACAACGGACTCGGCCAGACGGTGACGGCCTGCCGGCTCATGTTCTTAAGCGCGAACGCGCACACGGATCAGGACATCACCGACCTCTATCTGCTGCTGCCGGAGGAGGCAGAGCTGACGCAGTTTGAGGCGCTCGCGGTGAAGAACCTCCTAGTCACGCAGGCGAAGCAGGACTACGCGGACGCGCTGTACGTGGGCCGCAAGCACTCCCAGTTCATCCACGCCCTGCAGCGCGCGCTGGGCATTGCCGATAGCGGCGCGCTCGAGCTGCTCCACCGCACGCAGTCAGCGAAAACGCTGGGCGATTTGAACCACCTCATGCGCACCTTCATGCTGCCGGAGCCGGACACGTTTGCCGTGGCCAAACAGGCCGCCGAGAATTTCAACGCGCTGCACGGCGCGTACACCTCGGTGGTCAACGCCCGCGAGCAGATCGAGCACCTGGTCCCCGTCCGCGAGGCAGCGCTCGGGCGTGAGAAAATCGCGCGTGCCACCGCCGCGGTGTCCGAGGAACAGGCCTGGGTCGACCCCTTCGTCTTCAGCTGGAAGGCGCAGTTTGCCCAGCGCGCCTGCGAGCGGCACAGCACCGACATGGTCGCGCTCAGCAGCACCATCGCCGTGGGCGAAGCGGAGGTTGAGACGCTTTCCCGCGAGCGCGAGGAGCTGCGCCAGCTTATCGACGGCAAACAGGACACCGGCCTGGTCAAAGCCGCAATAGCCCGCGACACCCGCCGCAAGCGCTTGGTGCAGGTCGAAGCAGCCGCGGAGGCCTTTACCACCCGCCTGCAGACGCTCCAGCTGACTCCTCCCGGCACCGCCGAGGAGTTCGCGCGACTGACCCACCAGCTAGGCAAGGACCTGGAGAACCTGCACGCGCAGCAGGAGGCAGAGGACGCCAAAGCCACCACCGCGATCAAGCAGGTAGGCAAACTGGAAGAAGCAAAACAGGCCTTCGAGACCGAGCTGAAAACGCTGCGTAAGTACAGCTCCGCCATGGACGCCAAGCTGTTGCGGGCCCGCGCCAAGATCGCGGACGCGGCCGGGATCCGGGAGAAGGAGCTGCCGTTCGTGGCCGACCTGATCTCCGTCACAGAAGGAGAGGGCACGTGGCAGGGCGCGGCCGAGCGCGTCATGGGCGGTTTCGCCCGCACGTTGTTGGTGCCCGAGGAGCACTACCGGGCGGTGTCCACGGCGATCGACGCCACGCATCTCGGCGCAAAGCTGCAGTACACTCGCATCACACCGGAGCACGAGCTCGCGGCACCGATGCGCTTTCAGCGCGGCTCGCTTGGCACGAAGATTGACGTGGCCGAGGGGCGCTTCCACAATTGGGTCCAGTCGCAGCTCTCCCGCCGTTTTGACCACCAGTGCTGCGAATCCATGGATGAGTTCCGCCGCGCTCGGCGTGCGGTGACCCTAAGCGGCCAGGTCAAACACAGCGAAACGGACCACGTAAAAGACGACCGCCGGCGTATCGACGACACGAGCACGTGGGTGTTGTGGGGCAACCTGGACGACAAGATCGACGCGCTCGTAGGGCAGCTGCGGCGTGTGGGAGACGAGCTTGCGCAGGCGAGAAAGGCGCGCGATACCGCGAAGCGCCGCGTGGACACAGCCCGCGAACAGAGCTCTACGGTGAAGCGGCTGCAGGAAACCACGGACTTCAGCGCCATCGACACCGCCACCGCCACCCGCCTGCTTCACGAGGCGCAAGAGCTGGTGGACCGGCTCACCGACGGCAACGCGGAGATCGCCGAGCTGAAGAAGCAGTTCCACGTCCGAGAGACGCGGCTGCACGAGGCGCAAGGCCAGCTCAACGGGTTGATTGAACAGCGTGGCGGGCTGCGGCAAAAGCTCGAGCACGCGGAGCAAATGCTGGCCGAAGCGCAGGCGCGCCTGGAGCAGGGACATCCGCCGGAGGAGATCCAGGGCAGGCTGGCCGAGCGGGCCGACGACATTACCGAAGGGAACGTCGACCGCGTCCATCAGCAGCTGCGCACAACCATCAGCGCGGAGCTGGAGAAGCTCAACCGCCGCGACATCGAATTCGAGGCGAAAATGCTCGACGCGATGCGTCGCTACCTGCACAGGTGGGAAAACCGCAAGGGCGATCTCCAGGCAGAGGCGGGCTACCAGCACGCGTTCATGCAAGAGTTAGACCGGCTGGAGACCGAGAACCTTCCCAAGGTTGAGCAGGAGTTCAAAGATCTGCTCCAGGAGCAGACTCGCACGCACTTCGGCAGGCTGCGCCGTCTCATCCGCGAGGCCGCCGCTAACACCCGCAAGTCCATTGAGACCATCAACGCTTCACTCGCCCAGGTGGAGTTTTACCCGGGCACGCACCTGCAAATCGAGGTCCGCGAGGCACAGCCGCAGATCGCCCGCAACTTCATCGAGCTTATCGACGCCACGTTGGAAGGCATGATCAACGAAGCCGATCTCGAGGACAGCGAGCGCCGCTTCCACACAATCCGCGAGGTCATCGAGGCCGTGACCATCTCCGACACCACGAGCGCCCGCGAGCAGAAGCTCCGCCTGGACACCCGCCAGCACGTGAAGTTCCTCGGCGTGGAGTACGGCACCGACGGTGTCCGGGGCGCTGTCTACGACTCAGCCGAAGGGCTCTCGGGCGGACAAGCCCAGAAACTCTCGTCGTTCTGCCTTGCCGCGGCGCTGCGCTACCGGCTCACCGGAATGGGTGCCACCACCTCGCAGGCGCAGGCCTCGGTGGTCCAGGTTGATGACGCAATGTACCCCCGCTTCGGCACGATCGTGCTGGACGAGGCCTTCGACCTCGCCGACGCCGAGTTCACCCGCGCAGGGATGGAGGCATTCCGCAAGTTCGGCTTCCACATGATCCTCGCAACACCCGACAAGCTCTTGCAGCCGGTGCAGGACTACATTGGCGGCGTGCTCATAGTCGAGTGCCCCGACCGCAAGCACTCACAGACCAGCGTGCTAACCATCGAGGAGGCCCTCGATGAAAACCTGTGACCAGGTGCGCACCCGCGCAGCGACATTCTACGCCCGCAACCACCGGGCCTGGCTCACCGGCGAGTTCACTCCGCTGGCCATCAACCTCCAGCCGCCGACAGGTCGCGCCGCCGAACTTGACGACGGCCGCGCCGTGCAAGCCTGGATCCAAGAATGGAAGCGCAGCCGCATTCCCGCCGAGTGGGAGGACAAAAAGCTCGGCTACCTCGGCACCTACTCGCTCCCGGCGCGCGTGGTGCTGGACAGACCCACCACCGCCGCCTTTGTGGCCGGGCGCGCGGAGCAGTGGCAGCGCATCAACATGCTTCTCGACGGGTTCTGCGACTCGCTCGGCACCCAGGTTCGCACCCCTTTGACCACCAAGCTCGCAGCGTGGGAGGCATGGGACGATGCCACCGCCGCCCGCTTTGTCAGCGTGGTGCAGTGGCTGCGCACCCACGACGCGTCCGCCTACCACGTCCGCGAGCTCCCAATCTTCGGCGTGGACTCGAAGTGGGTGGAGGCCCACCGCGCGGTACTGACCGCAGTGGTTGGTGACCTGGCTTTTCGCGAAAAGCCCGTCTTGGTGGAGCTGCGGAGCCTAGCCCCGGGCGTGACGTTCTGCGGAGTGAGGCACTGGTCCTGCCCACTTTCCGACCTCACCGAACTGCCTGCCCGCCGCGTGCTGTTCGTGGAAAACCACCAGACCTTCCTCGCCCTGCCGGAGCTGCCGGACACGGTTGCCGTCTTCAGCAGTGGCCTACTGGGACAGGTACTGGCGAAACAGCTGCCGTGGCTTGCTTCGAAAGAGGTGCTGTACTGGGGTGACCTGGACTCCTACGGTTTCTACATCCTGGACACGGTGCGCAAGTACCTGCCACACGTCCGGTCCGTGCTCATGGATATCGACACCGCCCGCGACCACGACGCGCTCGCCGTCGAGGAGCCGAACCCCAGCCGCTTCATCTCGGAGCGACTTACTTCTGGGGAGGCCGACGCCCTGGACTACCTGCGCAGCCACTCATCCTCCGGGTGCCTGCGCATCGAGCAGGAGCGCATCGTCTTCGACTACGCGGTCGAGCGGCTACGGGGTGGGTAGGTTTCTTTTCGAGGATCGGTCATCATAGGAGTATCGGAGCAGTTCTAGCTGAGACGGTCAACTGCGTAATTTGGCATTGCGCGGGCCACTTCAGCGCGAGACAAATTTGGCTTATTAAGCTTCCGGTTTACAAAAACGTCAAAGGACAGGTGAAAAAGCGCACTCACGCCCAATGATTGCCTCACCACCGTGGGCTCAACCGAGTGGGGCGGGGGCGTCGATAGATGAACTCGTGGTCGCGGTGGCCGCCGACCTTGAAGAAGTACTCGCCAGCCTTGGAGAAACCGTAGCGGTGATAGAAGCGCTACGCCCCAAAGTTTTGGGACCACACCCCTAACCACGCGGTACGCGAACCGATCCAGTCGAGGACGAGCTCGATGAGAGTGGAGCCGAAACCTGACTGTTGGTGACCAGCAAGGAGGTAAAGGGGTTTCAGTTCGCGGTCCTCGGGAAGGACGTCGGGGTGAGGGAGGCCGCAGGGGCCGGCCAGCGCGTAGCCGACCAGGGCACCGTCATCCTCGACGAGCCGGGCGGCGTGGGACGGGTCAGCGAGGAGAGTTTTGTGTTTCTGGAGGTCGTAGGCTTCGGCGTCGGCGGGCGTGGCGCGGCGAATAGTAGGCATGGGGACAGGACAGGGGACTATGCGGACTTGCAGGAGGTTTGACTTCCTCAGTACAGGTTAGGTATCCTTGTCTGCAACATGGCCACCCCCTCCGCGCGAGGGGGTGTGTTTTTATTTGCACTACTAAAGGATGCTGACCATGGGGTCTAGAAGTCGCAAGGGGAAGCGCAGGCAGCAACCGGCATCGGGACGTACCACTCGTGAACCCTATAAGAAGAAGTTTCTCACGCTCAGTGAGCAAATCGAACATCTCCACGACAGAGGGATGGAGATAGAGAACTACGATCATGCCCGCGAACTTCTCCAGCGTGTGGGCTACTACAGACTGAGTGGCTACTGGTACATCTACAGAGATAACGCCTCCCATCGAAAAGGCACCTTTGTGGAAGGCGTCTCACTCCGGGATATCGAGAAGCTCTACAACTTCGACCGAGATCTTCGAATGCTTGTCTTCAGTGCAGTTGAACGTATCGAGGTGGCACTTCGCGCAGCAATCGGTCATACTCTTGGCGCTCGCGGAAGCATGTCACACACTGATCCCTCATTGTTCCGTGACTCCTTTACGAACGCTCACCTTTGCGGTGAAGCGGCCGAACGCTATTACTGGATGCGTTCAGATCACTACGAATGGTTAAAAACAGCAAGCCGAAAAACGGACCGGTCTAAGGCTGACTTCGTTAAGCATTTTAAACGCAAGTACGGAATGTCACTTCCTATTTGGGTAGTCACTGAAGTCATCGATTTCAGTGATCTTTCTAGAATTTACGAAGGAATGAACCACGATGATCGTTCCACTGTGGCTGGGAGCTTAGGCGTCACAGATGAGGACGGAAAACCACTCGCAGAATCGCTGCGTTCTTGGCTGCGAGCTCTGACTTTTGCGCGAAATACGTGTGCTCATCACTCTCGGCTGTGGAACATCAACATGGTCGAACAGATTGCACCTTCTGAACCTTTCCCAACCGATTTGAAGGATCTTGCAGAGCTCAGTCCTCAACACCATGCGCGCATTTACCCCACTCTGGCAATCATTTCGTACTTAATAACTCAGATTCATCCCCAGATGGATTGGAGCAAGAGCCTGAAGAAGCTTCTCGACGATGGCCTTCCACAATCAGATTGCGTGGACTATTTGAAGCGCATGGGCTTCCCTCGAAACTGGGAGCAGCTTCCTGTCTGGAGCACCCCACCCACCGCACAGAGCCGCGCACGATGATCTCGCCGGACAACCGGTGGATAGACGGCCTGGTAGGGAAAGGGATAGTCGTCGCGAGCGGAGTCGGGAATTTGTGAACAGAATTGTAGATGGGAGTAATCACGTCGAATCCGATCCCTGGATGAGTAGGTAATGGCCCTGAGACACAGGGCAGGCACTTACCCCAGCTCAGACAGCAACGCGTCCAGCGTCGCCTCCGCGCCAACCTCGTGCAGCGACTTCAGCACACGCGCGTAGGGCTCGGTGAAGCGCTCGTCATCAACCAGGTCGCCGAAGACCTCGCGGTCACGGAGGAAGGCAAGGATGTCCTCGCGGTTGCTATGCGCGGTTTCCTGCAGGCGATCCGCCATGCGGTCGACCACCTTGATCGGGTTGCCCTGCTCGTCCACACCTTCTGCATATCGGGCCCAAGAGGCGACGATTGCGGCGGAGAGCGTCACAGGCGCGGCACCCGATCCGAGGTTTTCGCGCACGACAGGGAGCAGCCACTTCGGGATGCGGTCGGAGGACTCCGCGCAGAGGCGGGCGACGGTGTCCTTGACCGCGGCGTTGCCGAAGCGGTCGATGAGCTGGTGGCGGTAGGCGTCGAGGTCCACACCCGGCAGTGGCCGCAGCGACGGGGTACCCTCGCGCTCCATGTAGGCGAGCAGGAAGTCGCGGAAGCGCTTGTCTGCCATCACGTCGTGCACCAGCTCGTGGCCGGCGAGGTGCCCGAAGTAGCACAGGCCCTGGTGGGAGGCGTTGAGCAAGCGCAGCTTCATCAGCTCGTACGGCACCACGTCCTGCACAAGCTCGACGCCTACCTTGTCGTAGTCGGGGCGACCGGCCACAAAGTTGTCCTCTAGGACCCACTGGGTGAAGTCCTCGCAGACCACCGGCCACTCGTCGACGTAATTGAACTTCTCGGTAATGTCGGCGCGGTCTCCGTCGGTGGTCTCCGGAGTGATGCGGTCAACCATGGAGTTGGGGAAGGCAACGTTGGCCTCAACCCATGCGGCCAGTTCCGGCGAGACAGCGTCTGCGAACGCGTGGAACATGCGCTGCGCCATATGGCCGTTGCCCTGGATGTTGTCGCAGGACATGATGGTAAACGGGCGGGTGCCGCGCTCCTTGCGGGTAAGGATCGCCGCGGTGATGAGCCCGTAGAAGGTGGTCAGTGACGCGAGTTCACCACGCTTAAGCGCCTCGATGTCGGCTACAATGTGCGGGTTCTTGAGGTCAAATTCGCCGCGGACGTGGTCGAAGTTGTAGCCGCCTTCGGTGACGGTGAGCGAGACGATCTTGATCTGTTCGTCCGCAAGCGTCTCGACGGCTGCCTTCGGGTCATCGGGGGCAAACACGTAGTCCACGATGGAGCCGACTACTCGGGAGTGCTCGGAACCATCGGGTGCCTTCTCAGTGACGGTATAGAGGCAGTCCTGGGTTTTGAGGGCGTCGCGCATGCGGGCGTCGCCAGGCATGACGCCCATGCCGACGATGCCCCAGTCGGCATTCAGCCCGAGCTCGAGAAGCTTGTCCAGGTAGAGCGCCTGGTGTGCGCGGTGGAAGCCGCCCACACCGAAGTGGACAATGCCGGGGGTAAGCGCCGAGCGGTCGTAGCTCGGCACAGCAACGTCGGTGGTTTCGGCGATCTGCTGCAGGCTGTCGTTGGAGAGGTGGAGAGTCATGATTTCTTCCTTAGGCAAGAGAGGTAGTTGTGGGTGCAACGGTTTCATCGGAGTGCGGTACTCCGTCAAAGCCTGGCTGGGTGCCCTTGAGCTGGGTGCCCATCCACGCGGCGATGAGGAACAGTCCGCAGAAGATGAGGATGAGGCCGGTGGCGCCGACCAGCGGGTAGAACACGGCGACGAGCAGCGGGCCGGCTGCGACTGCGCCGCCGATGCCCAGGTTGTATGCGGCCATGGCTGCGCCCGGGCGCTCCGGGTTGAGTGAGACGGCGATGGGGGAAAGCGGCACGAACCCTGCCAGCGCGATGCCCAGCAGGCATGCGGCAACGAGTGAGAGGCCGAAGCCGACACCATCGGGCAGGCCTGCGTCAACCGAGAGCATTGGGACGAAGTACACGAGTGCAAGCGCGATGCAGCAGGAAATGGCGCCGGCCCACACGACCGTCTTGGACCAGCCGATCTTGTCGCCGACGATGCCGAAGAGCGGGTTGAATGGCAGGTTGACCAGGTAGATCACCGTGGTCATGATGAGGAACCACTCGAGCGGCCAGTCCAGGCGTTCGGAGAAGTACGCCGGGAAGAACACGGCCATCGCGTAGGTGGGGATGGAGTTGATGGTGCGCATGGCGGCAACGTAGACCGCGCGCTTGTCGTGGGCCAGCAGGCGGAAGGACTCGCCGAGCGTTTCCTTGATGTCCTCGGGGTTGTCCACCAATGGCTTGCGACCGCGAGCCTCTTTCACGCCGACGAAGGCGATCACCGCTCCGATGACGACGAGCGCCAGCGAGATCCACAGCGTTTGGTAGAAGGAGAGGTTCAGCACTCCGAGCGAGATCGTGGCTACGAGTGCGCCGAGTGTAGGCAAGCCTGCGGAGAACCCGACATAGAACCAGCCGGTGCCCGCCCCGCGGTGCTCGGGCGTGGACACTGCGGTAATCCAGACGAGGAAGGCGTATGCGAACAGCGGGTAGCCCAACCCGCGCAGCCCGTAGAGCGTGAAAATGAGGAACTTGCTGCTCATGGGTAGTGCCACGGTGAGCAGCAGGATTTCCAGAACGACCCAGATCACCGCGCCGAGGATCATCACCTTGCGCGGGCCCCACAGGTCGGACAGTGCCGCGGCCGAGAAGGCTGCGATAGCGACGCTCACGCCATAGACGGTGACGAGTGTGCCGACGAGCGAGACGTTAAAACCGTGCTCGCCCGACAGGAAGGGTTCGAGGATGTTGGTTTCAACACCGTCGCCGATCATGAAGATCGTGAGACCGATAAAGCCCCAGAGCAACGGTTTGGGGAAGCCGAGTCGCTCTGCCCAATCCTTTGGAGGTGATGGCTGAGTGTTCAAGGTGTACTCCAGCGAGAAGTTGAGAAACGATTGTTGCTTGTCACAATAATCGAGCTTGGTGTGACTGAACCAACAACCAACACCGACTTCACAAAATATACAACATTCTGTGACATATTTTGCCGGGAACTCGCCCTTTATAGGGGTCTACCCCACATATTTACAACAATTTATAACACGCAGATGTTAGATTGTCTTCAACACAGACGGTCTGCACCACTAGAATTGGGTGGAACACCCGAGCCCGATCCACCACGGAAGTACACAATGAGCCAAAGAACCCTCAGGCACGCGGCGCTGTTGAATGAGCTGCGCACACACGGTGATTTACGCACCGTCGAGTTAGCTGATCGACTTGGCGTAAGCGCAATGACCGTCCACCGCGACCTCCGCGCGCTTGGGGACGCCGGAAAGGTCGAGCTTTTCCGCGGCGGTGCACGGGCAAGAGACCATGAATTCCGTGAGCGCGATGTAGCGATCCGCCGCGCTACCAACACCGAGGTCAAACAGGCCCTAGCCACAAAAGCTGCATCGCTCATCGAGCCGGGCATGGTCGTCGCGCTCGATGACTCCACCACAGTCGGGGCGATGATCGACGCGGTGCTCAAGGCACAGCCCGCAGGCCTGATCACCCATTCGCTGGTAATTCTGCAGCACGTCGCGTACACCGCACAGGCTCAGGATGAGCTGGTGCTGACCGCACTGGGCGGGCGGTACGTCCCCGCCACGGACTCCTTCCTCGGCGTCTCCACGTGCCGGGCGATGGAGACGCTCACCGCTTCGATGTCTTTCGTCTCCACCACCGCGATTCACGGCGATGCGCTGTGCCACCCCGACGAGGACGCCGCCGTGACCAAGACTGAGCTGATCCGGCTCGGCCAGCGCAAGGTGCTGGTGGCGGATTCCTCGAAGTTCGCGGTCGAGGGGATGCATTTCGTCGCTCGGCTCTCTACGTTTGATGACATTGTCATCGACCAGCACACGAACGCGGAGCAAAGCCGACTCCTCGAGCAATCGGGGGCGCGGCTACACGTCGTTGAGACACAGCAACCAGCACTGCCCACCGCCCTCGCAAGCAGCTAGGAGTACTCATGTCACTCGTACTTGGAATTGACTCTTCCACCCAGTCGACAAAGGCACTGCTTGTCGACGCCTCCTCCGGCGAAATCCTCGACCAACGCCGCGCAGCCCACCCCACCGGCACCCAGGTCGACCCGACCGCGTGGCTGGACGCGATGCAGGAAATGACCGCGGAGCTTTTACCTCGCGCAGAGGCCGTAGCCGTAGGCGGGCAACAGCACGGCATGATCGCGCTAGACAGCAGCGACCAGGTCGTGCGCAACGCCATGCTGTGGAACGACACCTCTTCCGCACCGCAGGCGCTCGAGCTTATCGACGAGCTCGGCGGGCCCGAAGCCTCTGCCGAAAAGCTCGGCAGCGTGCTCGTCGCCTCGTTTACCGGCACAAAGCTGCGGTGGATGCGTGATAACGAGCCGGACAACGCCAAGCGCACCGCGTCCGTTTGTCTGCCGCACGACTACCTCACCTGGCATTTGGGCGGCTGCGAGCAGTTGACCACGGACCACGGAGACGCCTCCGGCACCGGCTACTACTCCACCCGCGATCGGGTTTTCCTCCCCGAGCTCGCCGAGCAGTACCTCGGCTCTCCGCTCACGCTACCGCGCATAGCCGAGCCCAGCGAGGTCGTCGGCACCACCGCCCACGGCGCAAAGATCGCCGCAGGCACCGGCGACAACATGGCGGCCGCTTTGGGCATGAACCTGCAGCCCGGCGACGTCTGCGTTTCCATCGGCACCTCCGGTGTGGCGAGCGCTGTATCTACCAAGAGCGTCCACGATGCGAGTGGGGGAGTGACCGGTTTTTGCGACGCCACCGGCAACTACCTGCCTCTGGCCTGCACCCTCAACGGCGCGAAGGTACTCGACTTCGCCGCGAACATGCTGGGCGTGAACCACCAGCAACTCGCTGAGCTTGCGCTCGCCGGCACGCCCGGCGCGAACGGTGTGACACTCTTGCCATACCTGGACGGGGAGCGCACCCCGAACCGCCCCAACGCGAAGGGGCAGTTCTACGGCATCACCACGACCACCAGCCGCGAGGACATCGCGCGCGCTGTGGTGGAGGGCCTGCTGTGCTCCATGCGCGACGCGGTTGAGGCGCTGCAGCGAGCGACTGGTGTGAACACCGAGCACATCCTGCTCATCGGCGGCGGTGCGAAAAGCAAGGCAGTACGGAAGATCGCCCCGACGATCTTCGGTGTTCCGGTTGTGGTGCCCACCTCGTCAGAGTTCGTAGCACTCGGTGCGGCGCGACAGGCTGCATGGGCACTGTCTGGGGAGCCGACTCCGCCCGAGTGGCAGCTCGGCAACCTCCGCACCTACGAAGGGCAAGAGAGCACCGACGCCGTTGGTCGTTACAAGGTCCTGCGAGACTTTGCCGAAGGACTGGAGAAGCAAATCCACTAGCCAAGGCAAAACCGCGGTGACATGGACGCCGCAACATTCCACTGGGCGATGGGGCGAACAGCCACGAGGTCTGAAGCATGCGAGGCGCTGCTGCAACGTGCTACTGGTCTTGCCAACGCGGGTCAATGGGAGGCCGCAGCGCGCTTCCACCTCCTTTCGGCGTCCATTGCATCGACTGTGGAAGAGGAGCAGCAGAGCAACCTTCGCGCAGTTGAGTCGCTTATCTCTGCCTCTGACATCAGGCAGGCGAAGCTCCATGCCTCAAACTTGGCGTCCTCGCTCAGTAACCCGCGCATCGATTCCATGCGTGCGTACCTGGCAATCCATGAGGGCCGGCAAAGCACCGCCGATCAACTTCTTCATCGCGCTTGGGCAACGGAAGCAGATCCGAAGGCACGAACCGATGTAGCTGTCCGACGCGCCATGTTTCATCTGCATGAGTGGCAGCTAGATGACGTCCTTGCGTGGGACGCGCGAGCACGCAGAGAAAACGGTGGTGCACCTGCAGCGGATAGCTACTACCAAGCGCAGCTTGCAGAGAGCGCGCTCAGCGGCCGCGTCGCCCCCTTTGAGCCACTACCCGATGAGCACCATGTCCTGGCATTTCGGCGGGAAATGATGCTGGGCTGGCTTTCCCTAGTTCATGACAACCCCTCGGAGACACGCCAGCGGCTCCAGTTCACCACCCGCATTGAGGGCTCCCACCGGATTTCGCTGTGGATGGACGTCTGGCTCGCACGGGCGATCCTGCTGTTAGGGGAACCATTGGCTGCGCTTCGCGTGGTGGAGCGCGGCTTAAACCGCGTCGAGCAGTTCGGGTTGACGTTTCTCACCGGCCCACTGGTGTGGACGGGCTGCGCCGCTGCATCTATCTTGGGAGATCAAGCTCTGGCCCGAAACTACAGTCAGCGAGCAGGGCTGATTTACGACGCTTCGACGATCCAACGCATCACATCCCTCATGGCCCAAATGGACACCGCCGTGTTATTGGGAGACGTCAGCGCTGGTGTACGTGCCGGCAAACAGCTAGCGATCCTGCAGGAGAAGATCGATTTTTCACAGCCAGGGTTCTGGCCGTGGGAGGACACGTATGCGAGGCTCCTGCTTGCATCGGGCTACACCAAGACCGCTGAGAAGGTTGTGGAGGTAGCTGAGGAGCGAAGCGCATCCGGCA
The DNA here is from genome assembly GCF_001806875.1 of Corynebacterium sp. HMSC29G08. Classification (GTDB taxonomy): domain Bacteria; phylum Actinomycetota; class Actinomycetes; order Mycobacteriales; family Mycobacteriaceae; genus Corynebacterium. Next base: position 6,698 of record NZ_KV786268.1, on the reverse strand, counting down.
GTATCGCCTCGGCCCGTGCACGCATCGCCGGACCAAAGGCGCACCTGCTCATCGAGCGCGGCGATGTTAGCGCAGGGCTGACCGTTCTTGATAACGCCGTGGAGATGCTGCGGCCATTGCAACTGCCCTGTTACGAGGCTCGATTGTTGTTGAATATGGGGCAGGTGCTGCGTCGCGTCGGTAAGCGAAAGCACGCCGACGATGTGCTTGCACAGGCTGGTGACCTGTTCTCAGCGATGGGGGCTGGCGACTTCCTAGCCATGGCGAACCGTGAGCGGCGAGCCAGTGGCCTGGGCCAGCAATCACCGCAGTTTGCCGGGCTGACCCCGCAAGAAGAGGAGATCGCGCAGGCGGTGGCAGCCGGGGCAACCAACCGTGAGGTTGCGGATGAGTTCTACCTGTCTACAAAGACGGTGGAATACCACCTGACCCGCGTATACAGGAAGCTAGGCATTCGCTCCCGAGGCGAGCTGCCACGCGCCTTGGCCAACAAGTAGTTCTCAAGCAATCAACCGAAAGGAAAACACCATGTTGTTTCTTGCCCGTATGGACGTGACGTTCCCGGAGTCCCTGACCCCTGAGCAGGTCGCTGACTTCCAGGCAGCGGAAAAGCAATACTCCGGGGACCTGCAGCGCAAGGGAACCATGAAGGGCATCTGGCGCGTGGTTGGCGAGTACGCCAACTACTCCATTTATGACGTTGCTGATAACGACGAGCTGCACCGCGTCCTGTCTGGTTTCCCCATGTACCCGTACATGAAGATCAAGGTAACCCCGCTTGCGGATCACCCCAACACGACGGACGCGGTGGCGTACTAAAACCGGCGTATCAAACCGCTACCTCAAACGGTGCTTCGGTTGCTTCGCGGACAGACTCAACGGTCTCGCCCGGGGCAACCTCTACAAGGGTTAGGCCCTTCTTCTGATCAACCGCAAACACCGCCAGGTTGGTAATGATCACATCGACGCACTTTGCGCCAGTGAGCGGCAAGCGGCACTCATTGAGCACCTTGGAGTTGCCATGCTTGTTCACGTGCTCCATGAGTAGGATGACCTTCTTTGCACCGTGAACCAGGTCCATGGCGCCGCCCATGCCCTTGACCATCTTGCCCGGGATCATCCAGTTGGCAAGATCACCAAACTGGGACACTTCCATCGCGCCGAGCACTGCAACGTCGATTGCGCGGGAGCGGATCATGCCGAAGGACGCCGAGGAGCTGAAGAAGGAACCGCCCGGCGCAACCGTGATGGTTTCCTTGCCGGCGTTGATCAGCTCCGGATCAACGGCGTCTTCCTTCGGGTATGGGCCGACGCCAAGGATGCCGTTTTCGGAGTGCAGCACTACCTCAATGTCCTCGGGCAAGTATCCCGGGATCAACGTTGGCATACCAATACCAAGGTTGACGTACTGGCCGTTTTCCAGTTCTTGTGCAGCGCGCGCTGCCATTTCGTGCCTAGACCAAGCCATTATTCGCTCACCGTCCTGAACTCAATACCAGTCTCCTGCGGGCCTACGTTGACCACACGGTCCACGTAGATGCCGGGCAGGTTGACCTCTGCTGCGGGGATTTCGTCTACTACTTCTTCTGCCTGCACGATCGTGATCTTGGCGCTCACGGCTGCATCCGGGTTGAAATTCTGCGCAGTCTTGGAAAACACCAGGTTGCCGTAACGGTCCGCCTTTGCCGCGTGGACGAATGCGAAGTCCGGAGTCAGGGCGGTCTCCATCACGTACTGCTCACCGTTAAACTCGCGCAGCTCCTTCGGTTTGGAGTACTCGGCGATGGTGCCGTCCGGGTTGTAGCGGGTCGGGATTTCGCCGGTGGCCAGTGGTGTGCCAACACCTGCCTTGGTGTAGAACGCCGGGATACCCGCGCCGCCGGCGCGCATGCGCTCAGCCAGGGTGCCCTGCGGGGTGAACTCCACAGTCAGCTCGCCCTCCAGGTACTGGCGTGCGTATTCCTTGTTGGTGCCCAGGTAGGAACCAATGGAACGCGAGATGCGCTTGTCCTGCAGGAGGAGGCCGAGACCGAAGCCGTCGGTGCCCAGGTTGTTGGAAATGATTGTGAGGTCGCGGGCGCCTTGGGCACGTAATGCGTCGATAAGCCGGGCGGGGATACCCACCAGCCCGAAGCCACCGACTGCAATCGATGCACCGTCTTGAATATCAGCGACCGCTTCCTCCGCTGAAGAAACCACCTTGTTGATCATGCGGCCATCCTAACCCCAGTTCGCCTGTTGCACAAGGGTTCACAAAGTGAACTTGATGAGGTAGGCTCACATTCATGAAAGAGAGTGACGTACAACTCGTCCAAAGCTTGAGCCGCGGACTAGCGGTTATCCGCGCCTTCGACGGCACTCGCCCACGCCAGACACTCGCCCAAGTAGCTGAGGTCACTGGCCTCCCGCGGGCAACCACCCGCCGCTTCCTGCACACCTTGGTTGCAGAGGGCTTCGCGCGTACCGACGGCACCGTGTTCTGGCTCACCCCCAAAACCCTGGAGCTGGGCTACTCCTACCTCTCCAGCCTGGGGTTGCCCGCGATCGCCCAGCCGCACCTAGAAGCGCTGTCGCACCTACTCAATGAGTCGTGCTCCACCTCCGTACTGGACGGCACCGACGTGGTGTACGTGGCGCGTGCGGCGGCGAACCGGATCATGAGCGTGAACATCACCATAGGCACGCGCTTCCCGGCGCACGCCACGTCCATGGGGCGGATGCTGCTGTCCGGCTTAAGTCAGCGGGAGCTGGATGCGTACTTGGCTGGTGTGACGCTGAAACACCTCACGCCGCGCACCATCACCAACAGGGACGAGCTTCAAGCAGCAATCCACAAGGCTGCCGAGCAGGGCTACTGCATCGTGGATGAGGAGCTAGAGCTTGGTCTTCGCTCGGTGGCCTGCCCGATAACTAACGCCCACGGTGAGATGGTTGCTGCGGTCAACGTTTCGGCGCACGTTGCGGCGTATTCGGTTGAGCAACTGAAAGACACGCTCTTGCCACCACTGAAGGAAACAGCGACCGCCATTTCCAACGACATTATTAGGACAAAGAAATGAGGAACACCATGTCTGACATTGTTATTTGTAACCCGAAGCGCACCGCCGTGGGCCGCTACGGCGGCGCATTCGTCGGCGTCCCGGTCCAGGAGTTGGCCTCCACCGTGGTCAAGGCAGTGATCGAAGAAGCCGGTATCTCCGGCGCCAATATTGATGACATTATCTTTGGCCAGGCCTCCCCCAACGGCGCTGCACCCGCACTGGGCCGCATCGTCGCATTGGACGCTGAGCTGGGCATCGAGGTTCCGGGCATGCAGCTGGATCGCCGTTGCGGCTCCGGCCTGCAGGCGATCACCACCGCGGCTGCGCACATCGCCTCGGGTGCGGCAGACCTGATCATTGCCGGTGGTGCCGAATCCATGTCGAACACTGAGTACACCGTTGACGGCAGGATCCGTTGGGGCGCCAAGGGCGGCTCGATGGAGCTGACGGACCGCCTGCAGGAAGGCCGCGAGAAAGCCGGCGGTAAGCACCACCCGATCGCCGGCGGCATGATCGAAACCGCAGAGAACCTGCGCGAGGAGTACACGATCACCCGTGAGCGCCAAGACAAGGTTGCGGCTGAGTCCCACCGTCGTGCAGCAGCAGCCCAGGAGGCTGGTGACTTTGACGCTGAGATCGTGCCGGTGTCCGTCCCGCAGCGCAAGGGCGACCCGATCATTGTGGACAAGGATGAGCACATCCGCCCTAATACCACCGTGGAGTCCCTGGCCAAGTTGCGTCCGGTAATGGGCAAGAAGCTTGAGAGCGCCACCGTAACCGCCGGCAACGCGTCCGGCCAGAACGACGGCGCGGCAGCCATGATCGTGACCACCCGCGAGAAGGCAGAGGAGCTGGGCCTGACCCCGATGGCGGTGCTGCGCGGCTGGGCCGTCGCAGGCGTTGCACCTGAGACCATGGGCATCGGCCCCGTGTCCGCAACCAAGAAGGTCTTCGACCGCGAGGGCCTGACCTTTGATGACATTGACCTGATTGAGCTCAACGAAGCCTTCGCCGCCCAAGCACTGGCCGTGCTGGACGCTTGGGGCATTTCCGAGGACGACCCGCGTGTCAACCCAGTCGGCTCCGGCATCTCCCTTGGCCACCCGGTTGGCGCCACCGGCGCCCGCATGTTGGTCACCGCGGCGCACCGCATGCAGCGTACGGACGCCAAGCGTGCTCTGATCACCATGTGCATCGGCGGCGGCCAGGGCTTGGCTGCGGTGATTGAAAAGGCGTAGTCTCGCCACCATGCAGAATTCTGGGAGGGACTACGCCATCGGCGTCGCGCTGATCGTGCTCTGCGCAGCGGCGGTTGTGTTTCTAAGCGGCACCACCGCCGTGTTCATCGCAATCGCCGGTGCTATCGGCGGCGCGATCTTCATTATCAAAGGTGTGCAGGCCAGTAACCAGGCCGGCGACCAGCCTGACATTCAGCCCGGCATTCAGCCCGGCGGCTACGACCCGCTGAACACTGACATCCCGGATTCCGGTGTGGATTGGGACGCCGAGTTCAAGCGCAACTGGGGCTAGCGCTGCTCGCGCTCCATTTTGATGACCTGGCTGGGGCGCGCCAGCACGCTTCGCTTCGTACCAAGGATCACGCGATCCAGATCCGCTTGGACCGCATCAACATCTGCCGGGTCGTACCGGCGCTCCCTGCGCGCTTTGTGCAGCTCACGACTTGCGGCTTTGAGCGCAACTCTCTGCATCTCACGGGCGCTTTCGCGGGCACGTTCAAAGGTGGCCATGCGCTCGTCGGTGGTCTCGGAATCCAGGAGGCGTTTGTCCGCGATGGATTCCAGCCAGTCCTGCACCATGGCGTAAGCCTCCGTCGCGTACTCCTGCCCGTGCTCACGCACTGCCCGGCGCGCCGCGGCGTAGGCCCGTTGGTTCAGCTCCTCGTACACCCGGTCTGCATCGGGCGCTTTTCGCAGGTCAAGCCTCCCGACGAGCCACGGCAACATCAACCCCGGCACCACCATCGTGCACGTCAATACTGTCAACGCGATAACGGAAAGCTCGTGGTGGTACTCGGTGGCTGAGGGCGGAATCGCCAGCACCAGCGCCAGGGTGACCAAGCCGCGCATGCCGGACCACGCCATCAGCAGTACTTCCTGTAGTCGAAGCGGGGCAATGCGGGTGCGTCCTTTGCGTTGATTGAGTTTGTACAGCACCCACATCCAAACCAAGCGCACTGCAAACGCAACGATGGAGAGCACCACGCCAACTTTTACTGCTGGCCAGATGGACGTACCTGCGTCATCAATAGCGTCGCGAACACTCATGCCGATCAGGCCGAAGGCAACACCGGTGAACAGCAGCTCCACGGTGGCCCAGAAGGAGTGACCGGTCAGACGATCCTCCGCGGTCATGGTGGAGCGTGATGACAATTCCACCGCGGCAATCACAATCGCAATCACGCCTGAAGCGTGGATTGCTTCGCACCCTGCGTAGATGGCAAACGGCAACACCCAGGTAAACGCGGTACGAATCACCGAATCTGGAACGGAGTTAGCAAACAACGCGGCCAACCTGCCCACAATCAAACCCACCACCACAGCAACCGCAGCGGCGTAGAGGAACTCGAAGAAGCCTTTGGTGAAGTTCACTTCGCCGTGCGCAACCACTGCGGCCATGGCCATGTTGAAGGTGACGATGGAGGCGGCGTCGTTAAACAAGCCCTCTGTCTGCAACGTTCCGGTAATGCGTTTCGGGATACCGGCGGGTCCTGCGACCGCTTCCACAGCCACCGGGTCTGGCGGGGCGATCGCAGCGGCGATCACCATCGCGGCGGCCAAGCTCAACCCTGGCAGGATCCACATCGCCGTTGCCGTGAGCGCCGCGATGGTGAGAAACACCAAAATCACGCTCATGGTCAGCACCACGTTCAGCTGCGACGCAATCTGCCCCCAGCTTGTGCGCCTCGCCAGCGACCACAACAAGGGCGGCAGGAAGATCGGCAAGATCAGGTGCGGGGGGATAGACACCGTGTCAATGCCCGGGATGAAAATAAACGGCACGACGACAATGGTCAGAAGCGCTGGCCAGGGGATGCCGGTGCGCTCACCAATCGCAGCAACGAAAACGGTGGCTAGTAGCAGCCCGATCAGCGCGATAAATGTTCCCACACCGGAATATCTTAGAATGCGTGCTTGCCGCGGCCCCGAACGCCGTTGAAGTTTTCTGCACTGTCTTGGCTCGCGGGGAGGTGATGAAGATCGCCCTTTGCATTGTTGCCTGTGGGTTTGGGTTTGGGGTTGTGGTGGAGGTATATCCGCACGGCAGCAGCTGCCTCTGGGGCTACCGCAGTCTAGGTGTGGGCCGAGCAGCACGGGCCGAAAAGGCTGCAGCTGGTCGGGCTTATTTAAGCGTAAGCCCGCAATCTTTTCGACGGCAACCAACGTAGCCTTGATCTGCCGGTTGGTCTCGGTGGTTCATACAGGCAGGGTGATGCCCCAATCCCGGTTAGCTCACAGCGCGCCGGTCTAGGATCACGGACGCTTCGTTGCGAGCAAACAGTTGTAGGCAAATGGGCTCCGTCTCCCCGTCCGGATGGGCATGGACGCTCGTGTGCTGTGCGGATGGTTAGGGCTCGTTCCGGTGGAACCTTGAACCCTCGGAACATATGTGAATTCCATGTGAGTATGTGTGGCGGTG
>NZ_KV786267.1:57901-58525 GCF_001806875.1 Corynebacterium sp. HMSC29G08 | reverse complement strand
ACCATGGCGTTACTAAATCGGTGGTCTGAACAATAAGTTCTGAGGTGTACTGCGGGAGCAGTAGCCCCCGCATCTCAATCATTTCTCGGTTCGGTCTTCCATTGTTGAATCCGGTTACAACATATCGAGCGAGCTGTTCTTCGGTGGGCGGAATGTCGCACGCGTTGTGGCCATGAAAGGTTGCCCCGTCACCTTCAACCTCAATCCCCGGAAACCCGGCCGTCACGTATTCGTCCAGAGTGATTTCGGTGCAGGGGTTAAAAATATCGTCGCCAAGTGCATAAGGGTCGAAGTCGCCGAATTCGAGGAAGCCGGATTCAAAGGTGAAACCGCGTGGCCCAGAAGCAGCACCCTCGGCAACAGTCTCAACCTCAGTGCCAGCTTCCTTGCCAAGTGACTCAATCTTCTCGCTGGGCACGCAGGCGCTTAACGCAAGCGCAGCCCCCAAAAAACACAACAAAAGACTTTTTCAACATTGGATTTCCCCCTTCTGTTTGTTCTTTGTACGCAAAGTATTGCGCAAGCAACGCATAGGCGTCTCCGGTTCTGAAGAAAGGATCACCCCCGTTGACCACCCGCCACCCCCGACACCCTCTACACCGCAGTCAATGACGTACTTGCTAA
>NZ_KV786267.1:302-57881 GCF_001806875.1 Corynebacterium sp. HMSC29G08 | reverse complement strand
TGAAGGATTCGCGTCCGGTTCGTGCGCTTCGCTCTCAAGGCGCGAAGGTTGCCGTGGGTCATGTGCGTGAGAACCTTGAGCTTTCCGGCCAGCTGCCCACGGTGGTGGTGACGAGTTTCGCGGCGATCCCCAAGGACAATCCGGAGCTGGTGCGCGCGCAGGAGGAGAACATTCCGGTGATTCGCCGCTCGGATTTGCTTGGGGAGCTTATGGAGGGCTACACCCAAGTCCTGCTCGCCGGCACGCATGGCAAGACGTCGACGACGTCGATGGCGGTTGTTGCTTTGCAGGCTGCAGGTTTGGAGTAGTTCAATCCCGCAACGGCCTAGCGTTGTAGACTCCGGGCATGCCTGAAGGGGATTCGGTCTATCAGCTTTCCAAACGTCTGCAGTGGATGACCCGACGAGAGGTGCTCAAGACTTCGATCCGTGTGCCGCGCTACGCCACCGTTGATTTCACAGGCATGACGTGTGAGCGCGTCTGGCCCTATGGCAAGCATCTCTTTATGCAGTTCGCCGCACCCGGCCACCAGCCCCAAATCCTGCATACCCACCTGAAAATGGAGGGCACCTGGGCGATGCATCGCGCGGGCACCCGTTGGAAAAAACCAGCTCATGCCGCACGAGTGGTGCTTCTGCTTGACGACGCCCAACGTAGCCCCATCGAACTCGTCGGCTTCTGGCTGGGCGTTGTGCGAGTGTTTCCCGCCCGCGAGTTTGAGCAAGAAATGGGCTACCTCGGCCCCGATGTGTTGGCGTCGCACTTCGACGCTGCAGAAGCCATACGTCGCATCAAGGCGAGCCCGCAGTTGGAAATTGGCCGCGCACTGTTAGATCAACGCAACCTCGCCGGAATCGGCAACGAGTACCGCGCGGAGATCAACTTTCTCGCCGGCACGCATCCGGCGCAAAGGGTGGGTGATGTGGACGTTGACAAGCATGTGCACCTTGCGCGACGGCTGATCTGGGCGAACAAGGATGAGCCGGTGAGGGTGACCACCGGTATCAAACGCGCCGGTGAGACCAGCTATGTGTTCGGTCGATACGGCAAGCCGTGTAGGCGCTGCGGAACCATCATCCAGAAGGGATTTTTGGGCGGGGAGGGGGATTTGGAGCGGGTTATTTGGTGGTGTCCGAAGTGCCAGCCGACTCCTGACGCTCCTTGAGCGCACGGCGGATGAAGTACGCCAAGAAGCCCAAGATGATCAGGAGAAGGACACCGTAGATGACCTTGGAGTAGTTATCCGCCCAGACGGTGGCTTGCTCCCAGTTCTCCCCAAGTTTGAGACCCAAGTAGATCAGGATGGCGTTCCAAATGCCGGAGCCCAGCGTGGTCCACAGGCCGAACATGATAAGGCTCATGCGGTCCAGGCCCGCCGGGATGGAGATCAGCGAGCGGATGCCGGGGATGAGACGACCGAAGAAGATCGACGGCTTGCCGTGCTTGTGAAAGAACTCCATGGATTTATCCACGTCAGAGACACGCACCAGCCACATCCAGTCCGCGATCTTGCGCAGGCGCTCAAGGCCAAGCCACGCACCGACGCCGTACAAAATGTAGGCGCCGATCACCGAGCCCAGCACCGACCAGATGAACACGGCGACCAGATTCAGCGAGCCTTGGGCCACGGTGAAGCCGGCAAGCGGCAGCACCACTTCGGAAGGAATTGGCGGAAACAGGTTCTCCAACAAGATGGCGATACCAACGCCGGGGGCGCCGAGGACTTCCATAAGGCCAACGATCCAGTCGATGATGCTCTGCATTCGGCCTATCTTGCCCTACAAAATATCCAATGACCAAGTGTATACCGGCGCGCCGCTTTCCTGATTCTTCAGGTAGTGCCGCATCAGCTCCTTGAGCGCCTCCTTTCGCACCGGTGATTCCGGTGTGGTGGCGGGCGCAAGTTTATTCAGCGCGTTGAGTTGCCACATTGCCCCGTTTTGCCGGGTGCGTACGCGGCCCTCAATAATGCCGAGGTACTCCTCACGGCACGCGTTGCCTACGTGTAAGGCACGCAGGCCCTCGTCCGCGATTGGGAGCAGATGGTTTTCCACCAGCTCCGTAACAGGGATGGTGCCAAGCGTTGGCCAGTGCAGGTTGGCAGTTAAACCGTGACGGGCGCCCTGGTGGAAGTTCTCGCGCGCGTTCTCAAAGCTCAAGCGAGACCAGACAGGTCGGGTTTGCTCCGCCAGGATTTTGACGCAACCGTAGTAAAACGCGGCGTCTGAAACAGTGTCCTTCAGCGTCGGACCTGCTGGCAGGATGCGGTTTTCAATACGAATGTGGCTTAAAGGCCCGTTCGGATCATAAATCGGACGGTTCCAGCGCCAGATAGTGCCGTTTTGCAGGTTCAGGTAGTGCAGCCCCGGGCTATCCCCAAGCATCTCCGGCTTGCCGGCCTCTGCGCGGCCTTCCGGAAGCAGGGGAGAGAAGTAACTCACGTTCTCTTCAAACAGGTCGAATACGCTGGTGATCCAGCTTTCACCAAACCACACGCGCGGGCGCACACCCTGGTTGATCAGCTCCTTGGTTCGCGTATCCACGGACTGGGTGAACACGGGGATGCGCGACTCGTGCCACAAGCGGTGACCGAGAAATAGCGGGGAGTTTGCAGACAGCGCAACTTGGGCACCGGCAATCGCCTGCGAGGCATTCCACGCGCTGGCGAACATGTTGGGGTTGACTTGCAGGTGCAGCTGCACGGAGGTACAGGCGGACTCGGGCGCGATACCATCGAAATCGTGCGAGTAGTTCTCCTCACGCCACAGACTCACGTTGACTAGCTCACCGCGCGATTCCATCACAGAATTCTCCAGCCCCGCGTAGCGGTTTTCCGGAGTCATCCAATCAGGCCCCTCCAGAAACTGGGTGTTCAGCGTGGGCAGAGTCCCTACCATGGCGACCTGCGACCCGGCGGCTTTGGCGGCAGTGACCACCTCATCGAAACGCTGCTTTAAACCCTGCTCCAGTTCCGCTAAGCCGTCGCCCGCAATGGGCAGCGGCGGGTGGTTGAGCTCCACATTGAACTGGCCGATTTCAGACTGGTACTCCTTACTCAAACCCGCCAGCACCGTCTGGTTGTTGGGGTGAGGCTGCATCTGATCGTCCACAAGATTCAGCTCCAGCTCAAGGCCGATCGTGCCCTGATCCGTAAACTCCGCCTCCTGCAAGTGACGGTCAAACGCTTCGAGCTCTTCCTCCAGCTTTTGGCGGTAAACCGTGCGCTGCCTCGGCGTATATGAGTCCGCTGAGACCTGCTCGCCCATTACCGGTGCTCCCGGTACCAGGTGATCAGGGCGTCAGTGGAGCCGTCGCCACTCGCCGGTGCTTCCTTCCCCTGCACCGCGGCAGCCAAATCATTGGCCTGCTGTTTGCCCAGCTCCACGCCCCACTGGTCGAAGGAGTTGATGCCCCAGATTGCACCCTCCACAAAGGTGATGTGCTCATACAACGCCACCAGCGCACCGAGCGCCTGCGGGGTGAGTTCCTCAGCCAGGATGGTGGTAGTCGGACGGTTGCCCGGCATCACCTTGTGCGGAGCCAGTTGCTTATCGACGCCCTCCGCAACCACCTCATCCAACGTCTTTCCAAAGGCGAGCACCTTGGTCTGCGCGAAGAAGTTACCCATGAGCAGGTCATGCATGGAACCGGTGCCGTCTGCAGTGGGGAAGTCCTCCTTCGGACGCGCAAAGCCAATGAAATCCGCCGGTACAAGCGACGTGCCCTGGTGGATCAGCTGGAAGAACGCGTGCTGGCCGTTCGTGCCCGGCTCACCGAAGAAGACCTCGCCCGTGTCATAGGTAACGTGCGTGCCGTCCTTGGTTACGGACTTACCGTTGGACTCCATCGTCAGCTGCTGCAGATACGCCGGAAAGCGCGACAGATCCTCCGAGTACGGCAACACAGCATGTGTCTGCGCACCGTAGAAGTTGCGGTACCAAACGTTGAGCAGGCCCATGAGCACCGGCACGTTGCGCTCAAACGGGGTGGTGCGGAAGTGCTGGTCCATAGCGTGGAAGCCCTCAAGCATGCGCATGAAGTCCATCGGGCCAATAACCGCCATCAGGCTCAAGCCAATTGCGGAATCCATAGAGTAGCGTCCGCCGACCCAATCCCAGAACCCGAACATGTTCTTGGTGTCAATCCCAAACTCCGCAACCTTCTCAGCGTTGGTCGACACCGCCACGAAGTGCTTCGCAATTGCAGACGTATCGCCATCGAACTGCGCCAGCAGCCAACGCTTCGCAGCATGGGCGTTGGTCAGCGTCTCCTGCGTGGTAAACGTCTTGGACGCGATAATAAACAGCGTCTCCTCCGCGTTGCAGCGCTCCAACACCGCAGCAATGTCGGCGGGGTCCACGTTGGAAACAAACTCTGCACTAATGCCGGCCGTGGCGTAAGCACGCAGCGCCTTGGTTGCCATTGCTGGGCCCAGATCAGAGCCGCCGATGCCAATGTTGACAATCTTCTTAATCGTACGGCCGGTATGCCCAAGCCACGCGCCGGAGCGAAGCGCGGAAGCAAAATCACGCATTCGGCCCAACACGTCGTGCACATCAGCCGCGACATCTTGGCCATCAACCTTCAGATCCTGGTCGGCGGGCATACGCAGCGCGGTGTGCAGCACTGCGCGGTTCTCAGTGGAGTTGAGGTGGGCGCCGGTAAACATGGCGTCGATAAGCAGGGGAAGCTCCGCATCATGTGCCAAATTACGCAGCTGCTCCATAACCTGCGCATCAACCAAGTTCTTCGAAAGATCAACCCGCAGACCTGCAGCGTCAAACGTCAGCTCGCGAGCGCGATTCGGGTTCTCAGCGAACAGCTCACGCAACGTGAGGTTGGACTTTGCAGCGTGCAGGGATTCAAGGGCATTCCAGCTTGGGGTGGTGGTGATATCAGCCATACCTTCCAAGGTAGAGAATTCCCACGCATAATGGGTGCCATGAGCATTGTGAAAATTAACGCGATTTCTCTACCCGACAATGTGCCAGGTGCCGGCGAAGAGCTAGAGCGCCGTTTCGCCGCCCGCAAACACGCCATTGACACTCAGCCCGGGTTCGAAGGATTCCAGCTGCTTCGCCCAGTAAAAGGGGAGGACCGCTACTTTGTGGTCACCCGTTGGGCAGACGAAGAATCCTACAAGGCCTGGTGGGCGGGCCAAGGACGCGCATCGCACGGCGCAAGCAACAACGAGCAGGGCCAGGAGCGCAAGCCTGTGTCACAGAAGGCGGAGCTGTTGGAGTTCGAGGTAGTGCTCGACTCGCTAGAGCCTTAACCGAGCTCGTAACCGAGCCTTTAACCGAGCTTGCCGCGGCCCAGACGCAATAGGACCTGGGCCAACACGGGGCCTTCTTCACCCAGCTCATCGCGGAACTGGTTGATGATGGCAACCTCGCGGGTGTGCACAAGCTTCGTGCCACCCGAACCCATACGGGTTTTCCCGATCGCCTTGGAGATCTCGGAGCGACGCTTCACCGCGTCCAGAATTACTCGGTCTAGACGGTCGATTTCCTTGCGGTACTGCTGGATCTCCGCGTCTGACAACGGGTCATCTGTACCGGAAGGCATACGGATCTCAAGTTCGCTCATGCTGGCTCATTATACGGCTGTTCGAACGGTGCGAAAGCGGGTGTGGAATCGATGAGTAGGGTGTAAACCCATGACCAACCAGACCGATCTCACACTTGGCCTGAACCCGCAACAACAGGCAGCTGTCGTGCACCAAGGATCCCCGCTGCTCATCGTTGCTGGCGCAGGCTCCGGCAAGACCGCAGTGCTGACGCGGCGTATCGCTCACTTGTTGCAAAACCGGTCTGTAACACCGTGGCAGATTCTGGCCATCACGTTTACCAATAAGGCCGCGGCGGAGATGCGTGAGCGCGTTGCTGCACTCGTTGGTTCTGAAGCGGAGCGGATGTGGGTAGCCACCTTCCACTCCGTGTGCGTACGCATCCTGCGTCAGCAGGCACAGCTAGTCCCGGGGCTCAACACCAACTTCACCATCTATGACTCCGATGATTCGCGCCGCCTGCTTGGCATGATTGCCAAAGACTTCAACCTGGATTTGAAGAAGTTCACCCCACGCACGCTGGCTAACGCGATTTCAAATCTGAAAAATGAGCTGATTGACCCGGATACCGCACAGGCCAACGCTGCACAGACACGCAACCCGTTTGAGGCCACCGTGGCGCAGGTATACGTGGAATACCAGCGCCGCCTGCGCCAATCCAACGCGCTTGATTTTGATGACCTGATTGGTGAGGTGGTGCGGATCTTCAAACAGCACCCAGAGGTCACCGAGTACTACCGCCGCCGCTTCCGTCACGTCCTGGTGGATGAGTACCAGGACACCAACCATGCGCAGTACGTACTGGTCCACACGCTGGTGGGTGATGGGCCAGATGCGTCTGAGTTGGCCGTAGTGGGTGACTCGGACCAGTCCATTTACGCGTTCCGTGGTGCCACGATCCGCAACATTGAGGAGTTTGAGCGCGACTACCCAAACGCCACCACCATTGTGCTGGAGCAAAACTACCGCTCTACGCAGAACATTCTCAACGCTGCCAACGCGGTGATCGCCCAGAATCTAGATCGCAGGCCGAAGAAGCTGTGGACCTCGCAAGGGGACGGGGAGAAGATTGTCGGCTACGTGGCCGATAATGAGCACGACGAGGCACGCTTTATCGCCTCGGAAATTGACACGCTGACAGATGCGGGCGTGCGCTACTCCGATATAGCGATTATGTACCGCACCAACAACGCCTCCCGTGCGCTGGAAGATATCTTCATCCGCTCCGGCATCCCATACAAAGTGGTCGGCGGCACGAGGTTTTATGAGCGTCGTGAGATCCGCGACATCGTGGCGTACCTCAAAGTGCTGGAAAACCCGGATGACACGGTAAGCCTGCGCCGAATCGTGAACGTACCTAAGCGTGCCATCGGTGACAAAACCCAGGCTATGGTGGCGCTGCACGCGGAGAACAATAATGTCAGCTTCGGCGCGGCACTTCGGGACGCCGCAAACGGGGAAGTAGACATGCTGGCGTCTCGTTCCGTCAACGCCATCAGGGGTTTCGTGGAACTGATGGATGGCATTCGTAGCCGCATGCCAGAGATGCGCAATGACGTCACCGGCATGCCAGATCTCGGCCAGCTTGTGACCGCGGTGTTGGAGGACACTGGCTACAAGGCAGAGCTGGAAGCCTCCAACGATCCGCAGGATGCTGCGCGCCTAGACAACCTCAATGAGTTGGTTTCCGTGGCGCGCGAGTTCTCCTCCGAAGCAGCGAACCAAATGGCGTACATGTCCCAGGACGAGCTGGATGACGTCATGTCAGAGGGCGAGCCTGTGCCGGGCTCACTGCAGGCATTCTTGGAGAAGGTTTCGCTGGTAGCGGACGCGGATCAGATTCCAGAAAATGACCAAGGCGTGGTCACACTGATGACGCTGCACACGGCGAAAGGCCTGGAGTTCCCAGTGGTGTTTGTCACCGGCTGGGAAGACGGACAGTTCCCGCATCTGCGCTCTTTGGGGGATCCCGCAGAGCTGGCGGAGGAACGCCGCCTTGCCTACGTAGGCATTACGCGTGCCCGAGAGCGGCTCTACCTTACGCGCGCTATCCTGCGCTCCTCATGGGGGTCGCCGGTGACCAACCCGGCCAGCCGCTTCCTCGCAGAGGTCCCAGAGGACCTCATCGACTGGCGCCGGCTTGCACCGGAACCCGAATACCACTCCAGTAGCGCGTGGGGCAGCCCTGCCCCAGTGCCTTCGCGGACCAAGCGTGCGCGCCGCAGCCTTGCCGGTGAGGTGAAGGTGAACAAAAACCTGGACCTCGCGCCGGGGGATCGCGTGAATCACGCCAAGTATGGGCTTGGCAAGGTACTCACCGTTGAAGGCAGCGGTGTGCGCGAAACCGTCACGGTGGATTTTGGTTCCGCCGGCACTGTGCGCCTCATGCTCATCGGTGGAGTGCCAATGGAGAAGCTTTAGGCCTTCTAGATTGTGATGCCCTGCTGCTTGAACCAAACCACCGGATCGGTGGGGTTCACGCCGTCAGGCTTGATTTCAAAGTGCAGGTGTGGGCCGGTGGAATGGCCCTCATTGCCAATCTTGGCAATCTGCTCGCCTGCGCGTACTTGCTGTCCAACGCTGACGTTGTAATCGCGCATGTGCCCGTAGACGGACACCTCACCGCCCGCGTGCTTGATAACAACCCAGTTGCCAAAGCCCTGGGCGGGGCCTGCGTTGATAACCGTGCCGTCCATGACTGCGTAGATCGGGGTGCCAATGTTGTTGGCAATGTCAATACCGTTGTGCATATGCCCCCAACGCGGGCCGAAGCCGGAAGTAAACGTACCAACCGTCGGTGTGACCACGGTACGGCCGTCCGCAGTACGGCCAGTCTGGTAGCGAACAGCGTTGTCGCCACTAGGAGCAAAGGCTTCGCTCAGCTCCTTGCCAAGCGAGCGCGGGTCATACACCACGCTGTAGCCCGCGTAGCTAAACGTTGCACCGGTATCCACAACCGCGCCAACTGCACCAGCAACGGCGCGCAACGCCTGACCACCGTCGGTTACGGGAGCGCCGTTGACGTTGAACGTGACGGCATTTGCCGGAATCGCGGTCGCTGGATTCAAAACAAGCGCAGCAGCAACTGTTACAGTCACTACAGCGGAAACTGGGCGGCGGGAAAACTTCATGAAAGCGGTGCCTTTTCGTCTGGGAAGAGTAAACGGTTCAGGTTTTATGCTCTGACGGTGCAGAGTTGTCCGCCGTAGAATCTAGCCACCCAAAAATACTTTGGCAACGGGATGACATGCAGTTTCATCGAATGGCTGTTTTATTTTCAGGCTAAAATTGCAGGTCAAGAGTATGTGACTGGAGTTAAAAAAGAAATTTCTAGTGGCTGGTGTGACTGGTGTGATTTCGGGGGTGGTGCACGCCTTGTTAAACAACGCCAAAACCCGCCACCGGAAAGTCTCGAAGAGTTCGGTGGCGGGTTTGCCTGGAGGGTTTGTGCGGTACTAGATAATCACGCCACGCTCGGCCAACCACGGAATCGGGTCAGCTGGGTTCGTGCCGTCAGGGTGGATCTCAAAATGCAGGTGCGTACCGGTGGAGAAGCCGAGGTTGCCCATGCCGGCAATCTGCTGGCCTGCGGTGACGTGCTGTCCTACGGAAACGTCAATGCTCTGCATATGGCCGTACAGGGATACTGCGCCGTCCTCGTGCTGGATGCGTACCCACAGGCCAAAGCCCTGGGCCGGACCAGCGTCAATAACAACGCCGTCCTGGATGGCAACAATCGGGGTGCCATTGGCGTTGGCAATGTCGATGCCGTTGTGCATCGTGCCCCAGCGCGGGCCAAAACCCGAGGTAAACGCACCTTCTGCTGGGCGAACGGTTGCCGGCATGCGTGCAGCGCGGTCGGCTGCGGCAACTTCTTCAGAGTGCTCCACGGCCTTAGCCAGCTGCGCGGTGAGGTTCTCAACCGGCTTGAATTCTGCAATGGCCAGTACCTGTGGGGCGGCGTCCGCGAGCATCTCAGGTGCGTCGGCGAGCTTGTTCACGTCTGCGGCAAGCTTGATCTCAACGTCCTTGGAGGCAGACTTGCCGGAAAGAATATCGGCTGCGGCGGCGCCGGAGAGGCCGGCGGTAGAGACGGCACCAGTAGTGACGGCGACCATGGCCACACGGCCCTTGTTTGCCGTCTGCTTGCGGTGCTTGCCGCCCGCGCGAGTCGAGTTGAACATCCTGCCTCTTCTAAGATCCGTTAGTCTTGACCGATTTTTCTGCTGAGTTGTTGGTGTTCAGCAATGCAGTCGTGACCATCTCGTTATCTAGACGAGGTAACTGTAACGAATCGGTCTCGGCGGGGCAAGCCGTTTCTCAGAAAAAAGTAAGTCGTTTCACAAAACCGAAACGTTACATCGCTCCACCAGTCACACCAGTCCCACTTATCAACCGTTATAACGCGGTCTAACGAGTGTCTATGGCACTTCCACCCCCATAGAGGTGGCAAAGTAGGCGTTGATGAGTACCAACCATGCACCTCGGGCGTCGACGCGGCGTCGTCAGGTAAAAGCCCTCATACCGGGGGTCAAGCGCGAAAAACCGCAACCGAAGCAGCCAGAAACCTGGGGCGGACGCTTGCGCTACTACGCACCCTCAGTTGTGGGTCCGCTCGCTGTTTTGGCGCTGGCAGTTGTGGTCATGTGCTTGGCCGTCATCCTGATCGCGGGGCTGCGGTTGTCGTACCTGCCTGGCTCTATTGGCCAAGCATGGCTGAGCGTGAACGCAGCACCCATGCGCATTAGTGGGGTGGCGTTGGCTAACGCTCCGACCTTGCCCGCCATCGGCATTGCAGCGCTGATTGCGTCGCGGGTGCGCAGTGCAACGAAAGAGCGCGTCAGCGTGCTTGATCTGGCGGCGATTTTGACCTTGCTGGTCGGCACCTCCATTACGCTGAGCGCCATCGCACTCTTTATGGTTACGGACGCGTCCTACGTTTATGCGTTTGAGGCGCCCAACCCTGCCGCGGCTCTTTTTACCCCGCTGGGTGTGCATCTAGTCGGTTTTATTTTTGGCGTTTCCCCGGTGGTGTGGCGCGCGCTGGCACGCCGGGTCAATCTGCCTGAGCTGGTTGTAGAAGCAACACTTGCAGCTACCAGGCTGCTGCGAAACCTCCTGCTGGTATCCGGCGCCGTCTATCTGCTTCTGGTCGCACTACAGCACGCGCGAGTGGCGGAAGCACTTGCTTCCTATCCGCACCTTGGTTGGGTTGGAGGCCTCGCGCTGGTGCTGCTGAGCTTGGCGTATCTTCCGAATGCGGCTGTTGGCACGATGGCGGTGCTGCTCGGCGGCAGCTTTGACTACGCCGACGCCTCAGTCTCCCTGTTCAGCGCCACCAGTGCCGCGCTTCCACCGTTCCCGCTTTTCGCCGCCGTGCCCGCTACCGTGGCTACGTGGGCGCCAGTCTTGATGCTGATCCCGGCCGCAGTGCTCGTGCGCTTTGTGTTGACTCGGAGCTTTTCGCTTATCGACGCCACCGCGACCGCCACCATCGCCACCGCCCTGGCCCTGCTTCTGGTCTGGTACACGGGTGGCACTGTAGGCGCCTACGGTTGGGTCGGCGCGAACCCCTGGACCTGCGCACTTGCCGTATTTATCTGGACGGCGGTGGCAGGTTTTGCCACTTGGGTCATCGCGAGGTTTCGCGGGGACTAGACTTAGGCGGCGTGAGTGTCAACGTCGCTGTTTTGGTGTCCGGATCGGGCACACTTTTGCAGGCCATCTTGGATAACCAGGATGGCCATTACCGTGTCAGCCTTGTGGTAGCAGATAAGGAATGCCCTGCACTTGATCGTGCACGCCGGGCAGGTGTCCCCACCGAGGTGGTTGCAATGCAACCGGATCGCGCAGCCTGGAATGCTCGCTTAGCGGAGGTGGTCGGGTCCGTATCGCCGGACCTGGTTGTCTCCGCGGGCTTTATGCGTATTTTGGGCGAGGCGTTCCTGTCGCGCTTTGAGGGCAAGACGATTAACACGCACCCGTCGCTACTCCCAGCCTTCCCCGGCGCGGACGCGGTGGGTGATGCCATGGACTACGGCGTGAAAGTTACCGGCTGCACCGTCCACTACGTGGATGCCGGCATGGACACAGGTGAAATCATTGCGCAGCGCGCAGTTGAAATCCAAGACGGCGAAACTCAAGACGCACTTCACGAACGCATCAAGCAAGCAGAGCGCAACCAGATTGTGAACCTGCTACGCAAAGCCACACCGGCCAAGAACAATGGAAAGGTGACCTTCTAAAGATGGGTATCCAGATCAAGCGCGCACTGATCAGCGTGTATGACAAGACAGGGTTGGAAGACCTCGCACGCGCGCTGGGGGATGCAGGTGTTGAAATCGTCTCCACCGGCTCCACCGCAAAGCGTATTGCGGACGCCGGCGTGAATGTCACCGAGGTTGCGGACGTTACCGGCTTCCCTGAGGTACTCGACGGTCGTGTGAAGACGCTGCACCCGCGCGTCCACTCCGGCATCCTTGCTGATCTGCGTAAAGACGACCACGTAAAGCAGCTCGAAGATCTGGACATTGAGCCCTTCCAACTTGTAGTGGTCAACCTGTACCCGTTCGAGGAGACTGTGGCCTCCGGCGCTTCCTTTGATGAGTGCGTGGAGCAGATTGACATCGGTGGACCGTCCATGGTGCGTGCGGCGGCGAAAAACCACCCGTCTGTGGCTGTGGTGACTTCCCCGGCACGCTACGTTGATGTAGCAGAGGCAGTAAAAAATGGCGGTTTCGAGCTGGATGAGCGCCGCGAGCTTGCGCTGGAGGCGTTTACGCACACGGCAAAGTATGACGCGGCTGTGTCTACCTGGTTGGCGTCGCAACTCGGCTCGGGTTCTAGAGCTGGTGCCCAGACGACTGAGCTGCGCTACGGCGAGAACCCGCACCAGGAAGCGCGCCTGGAAAGCGAAGGCTGGGGTATTGCTGCCGCCAAGCAGCACGGCGGCAAGGCAATGAGCTACAACAACTACCAGGACGCTGACGCCGCATGGCGAGCTGCCTGGGATCATGAGCGTGCCTGCGTGGCCATTATCAAGCACGCCAACCCGTGCGGTGTAGCAGTGTCGGATGAGTCCATTGCGGATGCACACCGTAAGGCCCACGCCTGCGATCCGGTCTCTGCCTACGGCGGCGTGATTGCCTGTAACCGCGAGGTCACTTTGGAACTTGCAGAGCAGGTCGCACCGATCTTCACCGAGGTCATCGTCGCTCCGTCCTACGCGCCGGACGCGTTGGCGAAGCTGCAGGAGAAGAAGAATTTGCGCATCCTTGAGGTGGAGCCGAAGCAGCTCGGGGAGGAGATCAAGCAAATCGCCGGCGGCGTACTTATCCAGGATCGCGACCAGTTCCAGGCTGAAGGCGACGCCGTGGAGAACTGGACCCTGGCTGCCGGTGAAGCTGCGGACGAGCAGACTTTGGCAGATCTGGAGTTTGCATGGCGTGCGGTGCGTTGCGTGAAGTCCAATGCCATCCTGATCGCTAGCGAGGGCGCATCCGTTGGCATTGGCATGGGCCAGGTCAACCGCGTGGATTCCGCGAAGCTGGCAGTGGATCGCGCTAACACGTTGGACAGCGGCAAGAACCGCACCAACGGTTCAGTCGCTGCCTCGGATGCGTTCTTCCCGTTCGCGGATGGTTTCCAGATTCTGGCGGATTCCGGTGTGAAGGCGGTTGTGCAGCCGGGCGGCTCCATCCGTGATGAGGAAGTCATTGCAGCTGCCAAGGAAGCGGGCGTGACCATGTACCTGACTGGTACCCGCCACTTCGCCCACTAGTAGCTAAAAGAAACGGTTTCTATGTCATCTCGTCTCGCCGCCGCGATGCTGGCAGTTGGTATCGCATTTCCGGCGATCCCTGCGTTGTACGAGATCCCGGTGCTCGGCCCGGTTATCACCCAGGCATACAAGGGTCTACCTGCGAATATTCAGTCCCAGATCCCGGGCAACATTCGCGCCCAGCTTGCCCCGGGTTCCGCGGGGCAGAATGCCAGGGTAACGCCGGTGAGCACTGCCAGCGCGCAGGCTAAGCTGGATGCGCTGATTCGAGATGTGCAGGGCCGCCACCAGGGGCGCGTCGCGGTGTCTGTCGCTGGTGATGGCGTGCAGTTTAGCGCTGGTGACAACCGTCCGGAGCCAGCGTTTTCCACGATGAAGGTGCCGGCGGCAATCGGGGCGCTGCGCCACAGCCCTGCGTTCTACTTGGATGCGGAAATCGCGGTGACCAGCTCCGACAACCTCGCCGCACATCGAATGTTTGCAAAGGTGTCGGGAGCGGAGCTCAACGGCATCATCGCTGAGGCCGGCTCGCGCACGACCAACTCCGCGGGCTACCAGATGGGCACGTTGTGGACCACCAGTGACCAGGCGGCGTTCGCCTCCGGGCTGCGCTGCGTCGAGGGCCACGAGCCGGTGCTTGACATGATGGGCCGCGTTGTGGACTACCAGCGTTGGGGCCTGGGCCGCATTCCGCGGGCCAAGTTCAAGGGTGGGTGGAACCAGCACGAAAATGGTCATTTGGCCCGCCAGTTTGGCCTTTTCCCGGGACCGAATGGGGATGTTGCTGTGGCCATCACGGCATTGAGTCCGGCGGGCTACCAGGAAAGCTTCGCCATGCTCAATGAGTTGGCCGATGGCGTCGCACGCATCAGCGGCACGCTGCCTGTTTCTCGCTGCTAGGAGCTTGCTGCTTGCCGACGCCACGTTCAACCACCCCTGCCGCCCTCACGCTCTGTGCGTTCCTGGTGGGTTGCACGCCAGATCCGCCCACTGCACCGCCTGAGGTGCCGCCTGCGTCTTCCACGCCTGTATCTGTGGTTGAGTCACCCGGCGAGACGCCACCAGCTGAACCCCTGCTCATGCAGGAGCTCCAGCGAATCGCTGATGAGGCGGCCAACACCTACGGGGGAGCAGCCAGCGTGGCGATTTCCAACGGGGAGCACACGTTGAGTAGCGTCGAGGCCGCCCCGTACGTTGCGTGGTCTACAAGCAAAGTGCCCATAGCGGTCGCCGCATTGCGCCTTGACCCTGGCCTGGCCCCGATTGCGGAAGCAGCAATTACGATCTCCGACAACGTGGCCGCAGAATCGCTCTGGGCGGCAGTCACGCCCGCACAAGTAGAGGCTGTACTGGCAGAAGCCGGCACACCGATAGCGATGAACACGGTGGTAGCTCGGCCTGGGTTTACCGCTTTCGGGCAAACACCGTTTAGCACCGCCGAGCAAGCGCGGTTTGCCGCGGGCCTTCCCTGTGTAGCCGGTGCCAGCGATGTGCTTGCCATGATGGGCCGTATCAGCCCAGATCAGTCCTACGGCTTGGGCACGATGCCAGGCGCACAGTTCAAAGGCGGCTGGGGGCCTGACCCAGCGGGAAGCTACGTGATCCGCCAGCTTGGCCTTGTAGACGGCCGTGGTGTGGCACTCACCGTGGCGCCTGCGGACGGCCACTACGCTACCGGCCAACAGATGGCCAACCAGATCGCCGGACAGCTTGGGCAAGTTTTGCAGCAGATACCTAAGGCTGCCTGCACAAACTAGCAACAGTAAGATAACTTGACATGACGAATCCGTACGATAACCGCGGCAACGATTGGCAGGACACGAACCCTTCCACCCAGCAGTTTCCTCCGCAGTCGCCGGGTCCGTACCAGTACGGCGCACAAGATCAGTCCCAGTGGAACCACTACGCGCCGCACCAGACGCCGCCGCAGCAGCAGGACTGGAACTACTCCGCCCAGTGGGGCCAGGAACCTGAGCCCCAGAAGTCCAAGGCGCCGATCTACGTGCTCATCGGCGTAGTAGCTGCAGCAGCCATCGGCGCTGGCGCTTACTTTGTTGTACGTGGTACGAGTGCGGGCACGGGTGAGCCGCAGACGCAGACTGTGGTGGTGACGTCTACATCTCAGCGCCCAGCGTCGAGTGCTGCGCCGGTTCCGTCGTCGCGTCCGGCAAGGGCGACAACGACGACTTCGGAGAAGCCCCGGACGTTCGGTGCCGGCGAACCGCGCACGAGTCTGACTTCGCCGGAGTTTGCAAAGGCGGTGGGGGAGGACTTTGCTGCCTACTACACGGAGCATAAGAAACCTCCGACTCGTCTGAATACGTTCAGCCCTCGCACGGAGCGGTACTACGACATGAGCTGCCAGCCCACCTCCGGTGGATTTACGTGCTCTGGTGGCAACAACGCGGTCGTGTTCATTCCCGAGAACTAAAACCTCTAAACCCCGAATACACCACCCCGAGTAGGTCACGGAAACCCTACGTATTCGGGGTGGTGGATTCGGGGTTTAGAAGTCTGCGCCAAAACACAAAAACCCGCTCTCAACCTCCGAGGAGGGGGAGCGGGTGTTTGGCTGCTGTCAACCGATCCTTAGCGGCTGGTGAACGGCAGAAGAGCCATCTCGCGAGCGTTCTTCACTGCGGTAGCAACCTGACGCTGCTGCTGCGGGGTAAGACCGGTCACGCGACGGGAACGGATCTTGTGACGATCCGAGATGAACAGACGCAGGGTCTCGATGTCCTTGTAGTCCACGGTCTCAATGCCCTTGGCCTTGAGCGGGTTCTTCTTCGGGCGGCGGGACTGCTCCATGCGCGGCTTACGCGAATTGTTGCGCTTCATTTCTTGAGTCCTCCTTACCACGAAGACTTACGGACGCCAGGCAGCTCACCACGGTGAGCCATCTCGCGCATACGGACACGGGAAACACCGAACTTGCGGAGGTAGCCGCGCGGGCGGCCATCGTGCGAGTCGCGGTTACGCACGCGAGCCGGGGAGGCATCGCGCGGCTGACGGTTGAGCTCAAACTGAGCCTCGAGACGGTCCTCATCGGACGTCTCCGGGTTCTTGATGATCGCCTTCAGCTCGTTACGACGTTCTGCGTAGCGGGCGACGATCTCCTTGCGCTTTTCGTTCTTCGCAATCTTGGACTTTTTAGCCATGGATTATCGCTCCTCGCGGAATTCGACGTGCTTACGCACAACCGGGTCGTACTTCTTCAGCGTGATGCGATCCGGGTTGTTGCGCTTGTTCTTACGGGTTACGTAGGTAAACCCGGTGCCCGCCGTGGACTTGAGCTTGATGATTGGGCGGAGGTCATTGCGTGCCATTAGATCTTCTCACCTCGTGCGCGGATAGCTGCGACGACGGACTCGATCCCGTCACGGTCAATAACTTTCAGACCCTTCGTGGAAACGGTAAGGGTAATGGTGCGGCCCTCAGACGGAAGGTAGAACTTCCGCTTCTGCACGTTGGGGTTCCAACGGCGCGAGTGGCGGCGGTGCGAGTGCGAGACGGTCTTGCCGAACGACGGCTTACGTCCCGTGACCTGGCAATGTGCCGACATGGGTAACTTCCTTTACTTCTGCCGCCCACGCAAATGATTGCCAGTGAGGAAAGCACCTTATCGATCGGAGTGAGGGTCCGCGACAGGTGCAAGTGCAATCGGTTGACGCAGGCGTAAACGTGTACTTCGACAACAGCGAAAAACAACCATACAGGTTTACGCCGCGATCGCCTAATCGCTTTTAGCGGTTAGCGCCCGGGGTGCCCTGCTGGGCGGCCAGGAGATCGCGGATCTCACTAAGCAGCTCGGTCTCGGTCGGGGTCGGCTCCTCCGGGTCAACGCCCTTGCGGCGCTTCTGGACTTCGTCCAGCTTATTCATCGGCGCAACGATGATGAAGTAGACAACTGCGGCGATGAGCAGGAAGTTGATGGCTGCGGTAATCAGGGCGCCGAAGTCAAGGAAGGTAGCGTCGTTGCCGCTAATGATGTGGAAGCCGAGGCCGGAGAAGTCCGCACCGCCAAGAGAGGCGATCAGCGGGTTGATGATGTTGTCCGAGAAGGCGGTCACAATTGCGGTGAACGCGGCGCCAATGACCACGCCAACGGCAAGCTCAATGACATTGCCGCGCATGATGAATTCTTTGAATCCCTTGAGCATGGGTATTCCTTTCGAGATAGGGTAGGTGTGCCTTATTCGGGCACAAGGCAAAATGAATATATACCACCTCATCCTGAGAGTGTCGAAAGTGGTGGCAACGCGTAATTAGGAAACGCGGTGTGCAGGCTGTAAGATACAGCGGGTTGCTCGGCTGTGGCCGGGCGAAGTTGACCAATTTCGCACCCAACTCAGGCACGATCGCCTAAGAATGGCGAACCGACCTGAAGTTCAATCCTGAGGGAGACGAATCCACATGAGGAAAGATATTCACCCGGATTACCACCCGGTGATCTTCCAGGACGCAAGCACGGGGCACAAGTTCCTGACGCGTTCCACCGTAACCTCCGACCGCACTGAGGCTTGGGAAGACGGCAACGAGTACCCGCTCGTGGTTGTTGACGTGACCTCTGAGTCGCACCCGTTCTGGACCGGCGCTCAGCGTCTCATGGACACCGCTGGCCGCGTTGAGAAGTTCAACCAGCGCTTCGGTGGCATGGCTCGCCGTAAGAAGAAGTCCGCAGAGTAAGGCGAAGGAGGAGAAACAATGGCAACCCCGAAGTTCCGTATGTCGCGTGCGAACACCCGCATGCGTCGCTCGCAGTGGAAGGCTGACAACGCCGAACTGCAGACCGTGAAGGTTAACGGCCAGGAGGTGCGTATCCCGCGCCGTCTGGTGAAGGCTGCTCAGGCAGGCCTGATCGACGTCGAGCAGTTCTAAAGACTGCTCGCGCTACAAAGCCGGATCCCCGCAAGTTGGGGTCCGGCTTATGCTTTTTGTCCCCCTCATCTGTGTCCTAAATTAACTAATCAACGACAGGTTGACCATATTGGGCTAATATTCTGCTTATGAAAATTTTGGTTGTGGACGACGAGCAGGCCGTTCGCGAATCTCTGAAGCGTTCTCTGCGGTTTAACGGCTATGACGTAGAGCAGGCTGAAGATGGAGAAAAGGCCCTTGAGGCTATTGCAATGCATCGCCCAGACGTGGTCATCCTGGATGTGATGATGCCCAAGCTTGACGGTCTTGGCGTGTGCCGCATTCTGCGTGAGCGAGGAGATTACACTCCGGTGCTGATGCTTACCGCGCGAGATGACGTTGCGGATCGCGTCAGCGGTCTCGACGCGGGCGCAGATGATTACCTACCGAAGCCGTTTGCGCTGGAGGAGCTGATGGCGCGACTTCGCTCTCTGCTTCGCCGTACCCGTGAGAAGCCGTCTTCTGAGGACAGCATTGAGCAAGCAACGATGCAGTTCGATGACCTGACGTTGAATACGGAAACGCGCGAGGTGTTCCGCGGCGAGCGTCCGATCACACTAACCCGCACCGAGTTTGCGTTGTTGTTGCTGCTGATGAAGAACGCACGCCGTGTGCTCAGCCGCCAGCAGATTTTGGAAGAGGTGTGGGGCTATGACTTCCCAACCTCTGGCAATGCACTTGAGGTCTACATTGGCTACCTGCGTAAGAAGACGGAGGTTGAGGGTGAGCCCCGCCTGATTCACACCGTGCGTGGTGTTGGCTATGTGATGCGGGAGAATCCCGCGTGATTCTTCGGCAGTCAGCCGAGCACTACTCCAGGCATCTTGCGGTTGATGGTGAGGCTGACGCAAAGATTCACACGCACACGTTGTACGGACGTGGTCTAGCGCTGCGTCAACAGCTGGCGCTTCTTACCAGTTCGTTGGTGGTGCTTGCTGTTCTCGTTGCGGGCGGTGTGGCGTTTTGGGCTGCTCGCTCAGCGCAGTTGGATATTTTGGATAGTGAACTGAGCGCGCGTGCGTACCTGCTGCTCGAGGACACGAAGCGTTTAACCACCGATGATCCCAATGAGATGCGGGATTTGGTCTGGGATTTCAAGCAGCATAATCCTTTTATTCGTGCTGCGGTTTCACCTGCTGAATCTGAGGCGTTTTTCGGCGATCCCGTGCCTGTTGGTGGCGAGTATGTCACGCTTTCAAGCGGTGACTACCTGTCGACTCGGCTTTTGGATAATGAGCGCGTGATTGTTCGCCAGAGCCCAGACGGGCCGGGGGTTGCATTGGCTCAGGTGGTTGACCCGTATGGCCGTATCGCGGGTAGCTTCGGAGCCGCGTTGCTGATGATTACGGGGTTGGGAGGGCTGTTAACGTGGGCTGTTGGAAGCCTTGTGGTTGCGGCTGGTCTGCGTCCCCTGCAGCGCCTGAAGAAGGCGGTGGATGAAGTTACTCGCACCGAAGAGCTGCGCCTTCTGCCGGTGGGCGGCAATGATGAGATGGCACAGGTCAGTGACTCCTTCAACAAAATGATGGAAACGCTGCAGGATTCGCGTACCCGCCAAGCGCAGCTGGTGGCCGATGCGGGCCATGAGCTGAAAACACCACTGACGTCTATGCGCACCAACATTGAGTTGTTGATGATGCTGTACTCCATGGGGCAGGAGAATCAGATTTCTCCGGAGGATCGCGCTGATCTTGAACGTGACGTGTTGGCGCAGATGGAAGAGATGTCTTCTTTGATTGCGGACTTGGTGGACCTTGCTCGTGAGGATGCGCCTGGGGCCGTGACGGAAGAGTTCCGCTTGGATGAGGTGTTGCATGAAGCGCTTGAGCGTGCGCGCCGCCGTAGAACGGATGTGACGTTCAAGTTCCGTGCGGAGCCCTGGTTGATGAACGGTGACCGTGCTGCCATGAGTCGTGCGATCATCAACATCTTTGACAATGCGGTGAAGTGGTCGCCAGAAAACGGTGTTGTGCGTATCTCCCTGCGTACCGCTACTACGAAGGCGGTCATGATTGTGGACGATTCCGGTCCCGGCATCCCAGAATCTGAGCGCGAGAAAGTCTTCGAGCGGTTCTACCGGGCAACTGAGACGCGCTCAACGCCTGGCTCTGGCCTGGGGCTGGCTATTACCAAGCAAGCGCTCCAGCGTCACAAGTGTGACGTGTTTGTGGAAAGTTCGGACGATGAAGGTGCCCGCTTCCGGGTTGTGTTCCCTGGCTCAGTGCCACAGCCTGACGACGCAGCCTGACGCCACAGCCTGACGACGCAGCGTGACATCCAGTAAACATTCAGAAAACTTTATGCTGGATTTCTCTAGTGGATGAGGGACATCACAGAGGGAGCGGGCATCATCATGGGAATGACAAATCAATACTCACCCGGCTTTCCCCCGCAGCCGCAGGGCATCCCCCCGCAGCAGCACTGGCAGCAGCCACAGCAACCGCAACTAAATAGTCAGCGCCGAGCTGGAGTGTGGCCCGCGGTAGCGGCGGCGGTTGTGACGTCTTTGGTGGTAGGCGGTACGACAGGATACGTAGCGGGGAGTGCGAACTCCTCAAACCAGTCTGAGTTGCGCCAGGCGCTGGAGCAGCCGGCGCAGCAAGAGGTTAAGGAAGCGCCCGACGGTTCGGTGGAGAAGGTCGCGGCAGCAGTCCTGCCTGCGGTGGTGTCCATCGAGGTGGAGAGCATGCGCGGCATGGCCGAGGGCTCTGGTTCTATCATCAGCTCCGACGGGTACGTACTGACCAACCACCACGTGATTGGGGCGGCTGCTAACTCCGGTGGTCGTCTGACGGTGACGCTGAATGACGGATCGCGTCACAATGCCACGTTCGTTGCATCCGATGTCAACACTGATGTCGGCGTGATCAAGATTGAAGGCGTGACCGATCTGCCCACTTTGGAGTTTGGTAACTCAGATAGCCTCCGGGTAGGGCAGCAGGTGGTAGCGGTTGGCTCCCCGTTGGGCTTGTCTGCAACGGTGACCACAGGCATTGTCTCTGCTCTGAATCGTCCGGTTCGGGCTGGGCAGGGCGGGGGACAGAGTTCTCTTATGGACGGCATCCAGACTGACGCCGCAATCAATCCCGGCAACTCGGGTGGTCCGCTTGTGGATATGCAAGGTCGTTTGGTGGGGATGAATTCCGTTATCGCTTCGCTTTCTTCCGGTGGTACAGGTTCGGAAAAGGGTGGCTCGATTGGGCTTGGATTTGCCATCCCGTCCAACTTTGCGCAGCGTGTGGCGCGCCAGTTGATTGATACGGGGGAGGCGACACAGCCGATGCTTGGAGTGCAGGTCAGTGTGTACGAAAGCGGAACCCATGGCGCGCGCATTGCCAGGGTTGAGCCAGGCAGCCCTGCTGAGCAGGCCGGGCTGCAAGAAGGTGAAGTGATTACCAGGCTGAATGATCGCCTGATTGATTCGGCGGATGCGTTGATCGCCGCAACTCGTTCCCACGATTTTGGTGAAACTGTCACGCTTGAAGTGCGTGGGGAAAATGATGACATGAGAACGGTAGAAGCAACGCTGAGTTCCGAGTAATGTTTGACGGGTATGTAACCTGTTCAACAAAGCCGCACATTGGAGGAAAACCCATGTCAGCTGCCCCAGAAGCGCTCGATTTTATGGAGCCAGACGAGGATTTCCTCCGTGTCGCAGAGTTAGTAACTACGGCACCGACAACCCCGTGCGCTCTTGTGGTGCTGGTGGGGGACCGCCGCTTTGAGGGCCCGAACGATGATACGCATGCGCTGGTGACAGAACTGCTGACTGAGATCGGCTTCCAAGTGGATGCTGTGGTGCACGCCAAGTCCAAGAAGTCTGAAATCCGCAAGGCCATTGAAACCGGTGTTGTCGGTGGTGTGGATCTGGTGCTGACAATCGGGGGTACTGGTGTTGGCGCGCGTGACAAGACGCCGGAGGCCACCCGCTCCGTGATTGACAAGATGGTGCCGGGTGTGGCGCAGGCCTTGCGATCCTCAGGGCAGGCCTGTGGCGCGGTTGATGCCTGCACCTCGCGCGGTATCTGCGGCGTGTCTGGATCTACCGTGGTTGTGAACTTGGCGCCAAGCCGTCAGGCAATCCGAGACGGGCTGGCCACCATTGGTCCCTTGGTTAGCCACTTGATTGCAGAGCTTGATGAGCACAGTGTCGATGCGTAGCCACAACCCACGCCAGCGCCGTCGTGTAAAGCGTGTTGCTGACGTGGACTACGACCGCACGGCGGATTCTCCGACTACCGCAGGCACCTCAGATGAGGAGCGCGTGGTCGACTTGGAGGGCGACGGTGTTGAGCAGCTCACCGGCCGTGAGTTTTATGAAAATGAGCGGCCGCCGCACCACGGCGAGTAGCCACGCGTGTTAAACCCCTAGCGTTTCAGCACCACTGTCAAAGGTTGCGCCAGAGAGGCCGCAGCCACAGCGGCCGCTTGGGACTGGCGTAGCAGCACGAGCACCGTTCCGTTGTCGCCTACGGTGACAATCCTTCCGCCGCTAGCGATGATTGCGGGGCCTTCGGCTACCACGTCCACGTGCGCGCCGTGTGTAAGCATCGGCATAATGTCGGTCTCTGCCAGCGCTAAAGGAACCATGGTGAAGGGTTCTCCGGGTGGTTCGCCCTCCACAAGCTGCGTTACTAAGTCAGGGCCGACCAAACGCATGGTTGTGACCACTTCTCCCGCGGCGGCGCCGGCAGCCACGATCTGGCCTATGGCTACAGCAGGATCGGTGATTGCGCCTTCTGGCACCACCTCTGGCGGTAGCCGTTTCACCACCACGTCCTCTTCTGTGAGTACCGCCCCGGCGGCCACGGGCTGGCGGAAGGTGGTGGTGAGGGGGTCGTTGGCGTGGGCGTCGATAAGCAAACTAGCCCCCGCAACCACCAAAAGCCCTACTGCCAGCAACCTGCGCAGCATCATGGCGCGGCGATAGCCCGGATGCGCAATCGCGCGAAATCGTGTCATAGCGTCCATACATATTGGACGCGGAAACGGTGCCCCCGGTTCCCTAGCGCACGAAAAAACCGCTGGGGGTAATCACGGCATCCACGGCAACATCGTGGCTTTCATGTGGTACGTGCTGCACAAACTCATCATCAAACACCACTGCTGCCACCGGGACGTCAAGGCCAGTTAACGCCCGGTCGTAGTAGCCCGCACCTTTGCCCAGGCGCATGTACTGCTGATCCACCGCCAACGCCGGTGCCACAATGAGCTCGCAGGAGCGCAACACATTCGAGTTGAAACGTGCGCCAGTTGGTTCCGTGATGCCTAACGCGCCGGAGCCGATCGAGCCGTCGTACTGCGCCCAGGCCAGCACCCCATCAGGAAGTGAAATGGGCAGCCACACCGCTGCTGCGTCGGCGGCAAGCTGGGCTGCAAAATCGCGCGGGCCCGGCTCGGAGGGCAGCGGGTTGTACGCGGCAATCGGGCGGCCGAGCGTCCCGAAGTGGCTCATGCATGCACGTGTGTGCGCAAGGATCGCCTGGTCCAGCTCGGCCTTTGCAGGAGCATGTGCGTGACGACGCTTCCGCGCTCCCACATGTACCTGTCTCATCTGTTGTTTCGTGCTGCTCGGGTCGCTCACGGGGACTGTCCTTTATTCGCTGTAAGGTTGTGGTTTATGCAGAAGTCTAATGAGCAGGGTTCCGAAGGCGCACCTTACGGCGTGCGCACCGTTGTTGTTCCGGCGGCGGGTATGGGGACTCGTTTTTTGCCGGCGACGAAGACGGTGCCGAAGGAGCTGTTGCCGGTGGTGGACACTCCGGGCATTGAGTTGATCGCTGCGGAAGCTGCTGCGTGTGGGGCGAAGCGTTTGGCTATTGTGGTTGCTCCGCAAAAGCAGGAGATTATGGCGCACTTTGGGGAGTTCGCTACGTTGCGTGAGCGTCTTGTTAGCCGCGGCAAGCTGGATCAGGCGGAAAAGGTCAGCCGGGCGTTTGGGTTGATTGATGCGGTTGCGGTGACCCAGGATGAGCCGCTTGGGTTGGGGCATGCGGTGGGGTGTGCTGAGGCTGCGTTGGATGCTGAAGAAGACGTGGTTGCAGTGATGCTGCCGGATGATTTGGTGTTGCCGTCTGGCGTGATGGACAAGATGGTTGCGGTGCGTGAGCGTTTCGGGGGAAGTGTGTTGTGTGCGTTTAATGTCACCGAAGATGAGGTGTTTAATTACGGCGTGTTTGATGTGGAAGACGCTGATGGGGATGTTGATGGGGTGGTGGTGAAGAAGGTGCGTGGCATGGTGGAAAAGCCCTCGAAGGAGGAAGCACCTTCGACGCTTGTTGCT
This sequence comes from Corynebacterium sp. HMSC29G08, assembly GCF_001806875.1. Taxonomy (GTDB): domain Bacteria; phylum Actinomycetota; class Actinomycetes; order Mycobacteriales; family Mycobacteriaceae; genus Corynebacterium. Next base: position 33,332 of record NZ_KV786267.1, on the reverse strand, counting down.
ACGGGGCGGTATTTGTTGGATCGTGCTGTGTTTGATGCGTTACGTCGGATCAAACCCGGCAAGGGTGGGGAGTTGCAGTTAACGGATGCGATTGAGTTGATGATTACTGAGGGCCATCCGGTGCATGTTGTGGTGCATGAGGGCAAGCGCCATGATTTGGGTAATCCGGGTGGGTATATTCCGGCGAATGTTGATTTTGGGCTGAGGGATCCGAAGTATGGGCCGGCGTTGTATACGGCGATTAAGCAGATCATCGCTGAATACGAGGCAGAGCAAGAAGCAGAACACTCTGAGTTCTCTGGGGTCTCTGAGGTTTAATCCATGCAATCCATGCGCAGCGTTGAAGAACAGCTGGAGATAGTGCTTGATGCGGCGGTGGCTCCAGAGCCGATTCGCCTGGGATTAAGCGAAGCGCTGGGTATGATGTGCGCGGAGGAAATCACCGCAACACACCCGCTGCCGGGCTTTAACCAGGCAGCGGTGGATGGGTACGCGGTGCGAAGCGTTGACGTTGGCGGTGCAGGTGCGATCTCGGCGTCACGCGTTGCTGCAAAAGATGACGAAGACGCAGACGCAGTCCCGCATGAACCGGTGCGTGCAATGCCCGTGGTGGGTGAGGTTCATGCGGGTTCGCAGAAGCCGCTGCGTCTCCAGCCGAAGCAGGCGGTGCGTGTGGCAACGGGTGCGCCGCTTCCCACACTTGCAGATGCGGTGTTGCCGCTTGCTTGGTCTGATCGTGGCACGAAGCGTGTGACTGCGAACAGGCCTGTGGCCAGCGGTGATTTCGTGCGCCGTACGGGTTCGGACATCCAGCCTGGCGACATTGCAGTGCGCCAGGGTGCCGTCTTGGGCCCTGCACAGCTGGGCCTGTTGGTCGCGGCGGGCCGCCAGAAGGTGCTGGTCTACCCACGCCCGCGCGTGACTGTGATGAGTTACGGACTGGAGCTTGTGGATGTGGACCGTGAGCCGGGCTTGGGCCAAGTCTATGACGTTGCTTCCTACGTTGTTGCCGCCGCTGCCGAGGAGGCCGGCGCCGATGTGACTCGTGTTGGCATTATCAACGCGGAGCCGCGCCGCCTGCGCGAGGTGATCGCGGGACATGTGGCGCGCAGTGAGCTCGTGGTGATCACGGGTGCAATCGGCGGTTCGGGTGCGGATGCGGTGCTTAACATCCTGCGCGACCTTGGTGAGATTGATACCACCCGAGTTGCCATGCACCCAGGCTCGGTCCAAGGCTTTGGGCTGCTGGGGCAGGAGCGTGTCCCGGCGTTCCTGCTGCCTTCCAACCCGGTCTCGGCGCTGATTGTTGCAGAGGTCATGCTGCGTCCGGCGATTCGTCGTTCCTTGGGTAAGAAAGCAACGCAGCGTCGCGCGGTGCGTGCGCGTACATTGCGCCCGATTGAGTCCTTTGGTGGTCGCCGTGGCTACATCCGTGCGCGCCTGATGCGTGACCCCGAAACCGGGGATTACCTAGTTGAGCCTCTCGCCGGCGCTGGCGGGGGTGCGGCCCACCTGCTTGCCGGGTTTGCGGAGGCCAATGCGATGATCCTCATCCCTGAAGGCATCACTCGCGTGCGTCCGGGCGAGATCGTTGATGTGGAGTTTTTACAGCAGCGCTCCTAATGTTTGATTTTCTCCGCGCCCCCACCCCGGGTTGGCCTGAGCGTACCCCGGGGCTTTTGCTTGCCGACGCCACGCCGATCCACCTCAGGCCCCTTTCTCGCCACGACGGCGACGACTGGATGCAAACCCGACTCCTTGATCAGGCGTGGTTGCAGCCTGTTGAACCGACCACGCACGGCACATGGGAAGAGGCCCACTCTTATGTTGCGTGGCGAAACTCCTGGCTCAACCTGAAACGCCTCGCCGCTGAGGGCTCGGCTGTGCCGTTGGTGATTGACGTTGACGGTCAGTTTGCTGGCCAAGTCACCCTTGGCAACATCCAACATGGCGCCGTATCTGAATGCTGGATTGGCTACTGGGTGCATTCGCTATTTATGGGGAAAGGTGTTGCTACGGCGGCCTGTGCTCTTGGGGTTGACCATGCGTTTGGTCGTATTGGGCTGAACCGTGTGACGGCGACGTATTTGCCGTCGAACCCGGTGTCCGGACGTGTGTTGCATGCGTGCGGATTCCGCGAGGAAGGCTATCTGTACCGCAATCTGCATATAGACGGTAAGTGGCGCGACCACCATTTCGTCGCACTGAACGTAGATGACTATCCCACCACGGCAACTGCTCGTCTTGTGGAACGAGGCAAGGTCTTCTGGCCGTAGTTCGGGGTGGAATAAAAAATCGTCGCAATGACAACCGGCGTGCCGGACGGAGGCTGGCCTTACACGCCGATAGCGTTAGGGCAGATTTCAAACTGTGACGAAAGGTGACACGTCCTGATGGGCAGCCTGAGCCTGATCATTTTGTTGATCATTGTTGTGTGGGTGATTGTGCTCGCGCCGATGCTGTTTGGCAACAACAAGCCGATTCGCCGCTCGGGCGAGGGCTTTGACGAGACGCGCGTGCTCCATGAGGGTGGCACGGCTGCACTGAGTGTGCGCCGCCGTCCGAAACTCACCGCTGCTGACGTGCACCGCTACGCCGACGACGAGGTAGAAGACTATGAGGTCGTCGAGGCTGTCGATTCCGACGACACTGTAGAACCCGAAGACGCAGTGGAGACTGTAGAAGACACAGTGGAGACTGTTGAGACTGCGGAGGTTGTTGAAGCTGCCGAGGCAGAACCGGTAGTCACCGATCACGCAGAAGACGCTGAAGACCCTGAAGACGCTGAAGACGCAGAAATAGCCGAAGACGCAGAGGCTGACGAACAGGCAGTGGACGCTGACACGTACCTGGCGCCGGAGGACTTCGGCTACGAAGCAGAGCCTGAATCAGAGGCTGAGGCGGAAGCAGCAGAAGCAGAAGATCCGACCGAAGAAGAAGCAACAGAAGAAGCAACTGAGGATGACCTTGCGTTTGTTGAGGCGCGTCGTGGTCGTGGTGGTTATGACCCGCGTCGGGACGCACGCACCCGCGCGGACCGTTACCAGCGCCGCCAGCGCACGTTCCTCGGCCTGATTGTTGCCTCGGTGATTTCCCTGACTGCAGCCGTTGTGGCAGGTGGCTGGGCGTGGGTACTGCCGACAATCACCATCGGCCTGACCCTTTGGTTCATGGTAGCGCTTCGCCGCGTGGTGAAACAGGAGCGTGCGTTGCGAGCTCGCCGTATGCGCCAGCTGCGCCGCGCCCGCCTCGGCGTGGACGTGGCACAGCGCCCTGGTTCGCGTGAGGGGGAGCGCATGCGCGCCGGTGCCGTCATCCTCAACATTGATGATGAAAGCCCAGACTTCGAGCATCTGCCGCGCTACCGCCGCACAGCACCGGACTACGACTTTGAGTACGACGACTACGGGCGCGCAAGCTAACAACCGGCGCGCAAGCTAAAGAATTCCGACAAAACTCCCCGTCACCACGCGATTTAGCATCCGAGGTGGCGGGGAGTAACGTCTGTAAGCAGTCAAGGGGCATTAGCTCAGTTGGTAGAGCGTTGCGTTCGCAATGCAAAGGTCAGGGGTTCGATTCCCCTATGCTCCACAAAATCTAAAGGTGAGGCTACACCCATACGCCGGACGCTCCGCGGCGCCATGTGCCCACCAGGTTGGTGTCCACGATGCCTACGGACTCCATCAGAGCGTACATAGTCACCGGCCCCACGAAACTGAAGCCTCGAGCCTTCAAATCTTTCGCTAGTTGTACTGACTCTGGCGAGGTTGTAGGCACCTCATCCATGGACTTCGGTTCCGGGGTAGTGGCGGGCTGGTAGGACCAGATGAACTCCGCTAAGTCTGTGCCTTCCTCCCGAAGTGCCAGTGTGGCGTGGGCATTGCTAACGCAGGATTGGAGTTTGCGGCGGTTGCGGATCAACGCGGCGTCGCCAAGCAAAGGCTCTATGTCGAGCGTGGCAACGGCCTCTGGGACGAAGCCATGAAATGCCTCGCGAAGCGCCTCACGCTTCGACAGGATCAGCCGCCAGGACAGGCCAACCTGGAAAGCTTCCAAGCAGAGGCGTTCAAACATACCTTGCTCATCACGCACAGGCATGCCCCATTCGGTGTCGTAGTATTCGCGCAGCAGCGGGTCACTCGACGCCCAAGGTGGGCGGGTCAAACCGTCGGTACCAATAACTGGGTGCAATGTTTGTTGAGTCATAACTATTAGACTGCGTTCGTGGTCGACCGGTTCCATGAGTAGTCTTATTGCCATGAACCGGCCAGCCGTGCGCGATTTCGCACTCCTTCTCCTGCGCATCGTGCTTGGCGTTGTGTTTATCGCCCGAGGCTACCAGCGCTGGTTTGGTACCGGCATGGATGTAGCAGCGAAAGAACTCGCACGCACTGGTGTGCCGCAGCCGAAACTCTCCGCCTACATTGCGGGCACGGTAGAGCTCATCGGCGGTGCGTTCCTCATCATCGGGCTTTTGACCACCATCGTTGCTGGCGGCATGGCCATTATGGTTGTGATCGCCGCCTACTTCGTGCACCTGCCGCAAGGCTTCTTCGCACAAGATGGGGGAGTGGAATACCCGATGGTGCTTGCCGCGGCACTGTTTATGATCGTGGTATTTGGAACCGGACGCGCGAGCTTGGATGGGGTGCTTACCCGAGATGATTAGCCACCAAGAGATCCAGTCTGCACTGTCAGCGCGTCTGGACGGGGAAGATGCTGCGCTGGAAAACGAAGTGATCGACGCTCACCTTGCGCAGTGCCTGCAATGTCAGCAGTTTTGGGACGAAGCGCTCCGGCTTCGCAGCCAGATGCAGCTGAGGGACGTTGGGCGCACATCGGCTCCGCCGAACCTGAATGACGTTATTTTGGCCGGGGTCAATGATCCGTGGCGCAAGTTGGAACAGCGCCGAATGGTCACGCTGGCTATCGGACGTGTTGCGCTTGTGGCGATGGCCATAGTGTGGCTTGCCTGGGCGGTGCAGGCTGTAGTGGCTGCGACGACGGACCCGATGGTGACATCCTTTGCCGCCGTGCGCCTTGGCGTGGCAACGGCGTTGGGCCTGTGCGCTTGGCGTCCCTCCCAGGTACCTGGAGTGCTGTTGGTGGTGGGCACTATGTTCACCTTCACGGTGGGCTTTGCTGTGCGCGACGCCATTATGGGCACCGGGGAATTCGGTTTCGACGGCATTGTTATTCCGCTTGTCAGCGCGCTTGCACTGGTGTGGACGTGGGTGGCCGACCGCGGTATCGAAGTGCGCCGCGCTTGGTCCTATCTCAGCGCCAACCCGTACTAGCCGCCAAAACCTACTTCCAGCTAGGCAGCCACATGATGGACTGGTAGTAGCCTTCCGGCACCATGAAGCCGTAAAACAGCGGGGACCAGTACACAAACGCTGCCGCAACAAGCGCCATGTAACCCACCACGGCCAGCTGGCCGGTACGCATTGGCTGGCCTGCAAGCTTGAGCACCCACGGCTTGTTCACTATCTCCCCGCGCTGGGAAATATTTCCCAACACCAAGGCGATAAGCACAGCGGTAAATGGCACAAGGGCGGTGGCGTAGAAGAAGTACATCTGGCGGTCAAACGCGGCCAGCCACGGCACAAAGCCAGCCATCCAGGCAATCACCGGAACCATCACGCGCAGGTCCCGGCGTGTGACCCACACCCACAGTGCCCACAGCAGCACCGGCACCGTCAGCCACCAGATCACTGGGGTGCCAAACAGGTAGATCATCTCGCGGCAGGTGCCGCCATCACCGCACTCAATATCGGTGGTGGAGTAATAGAGAATTGGGCGCGCGCCAACCAGCCACGCCCACGGCTTGGAATCCCAAGGGTGCGAATGCCCCGAGGAAGAGGTGAGTGAGCCGTGGAAGTTCAGCACGGAGAAGTGGTAGTAGAGCCAGCCCGCCACAGAATCAGGCAGGCTTTCAAGCCACGCCCACTCACTGTTTGCAATGGTGCCGTCTGCCACAGAGTGGCGGTAGACGGAGGTTTCAGAGGCGAACCATGCGCGCCAGGACCAGATGTAGAGCAGTGCGGGCAGCAACACGATGGACGCCAGCGCCGGGAGCACGTCCTTGAGCAGTGCGCCTGCCAGCGGCTTTTCCACCCCGTAACGCTTGCGCAGCCACAGATCCCAAAAGGAACCCAAAAGGCCGAAAAACGCAATGTAATACAGGCCGGACCATTTTACGGACAATGCCAGACCCAGCAGCACGCCGGTTGCAAAACGCCACCAGCGGTACCCAACCCGTGGGCCAAGCGGACCAGCAGCGGCAACCTCACCAGATAGCCACGCGTTATGCCAACGCTGATGAATTTGGCGCATATCTCCCGCTAGGGTCCAGGAGGCGGCCACGATGAACAGGACTTGGAAAATGTCCAACATGCCGAATTTAGCGGAGACGAGCAATACACCGTCGAAAAGCGCAATAGCTCCAGCGAGCGTGCCAATGGCGGTGGACTGGCTCACGCGGCGCGCAAGCAAAAAGGTCAGCACAACCACGCCCGCACCAAACAGTGCGGTGAGTAAACGCCAACCCAGCGGCGTGTAGCCAAACAGGGACTCGCCTATGGCCAGCAGCTGCTTGCCCAGCGGCGGGTGCACGACCAGGCCGTAGCCGGGGTTGGACTCAATGCCGCCGAGTACCGGGTTGAAGGAGCTTCGTACCATGTCCCAGCCCTGCGGTACATAGTGTTTCTCATCAAACACCGGCGTGCCCGAGCCCGTAGGCACGGTCAGGCCCAAAAAGCGCGTAAACAGCGCAAGCATGCCGATCACGCTGGCGGCGATCGTGTCGCGGCGCGTCCACGGAACGGTCACCGGCGCGCCGGGTGCAGGACGGTTGCGGCGATACGGGCGTACGGGCGAAGTGATAGTCACGGGAAGGATATTAGCTGCTGAGCACACGCCCACCGAAGTAGAGTGATGGGTTATGGCTGCTCACCCCACTACTGAAGACACATCTGCTCAAACTTTGCCCCCGCACGGTGTTGTACTTGCGGCAACCCCGCTGGGCAATATTGGAGATGCTTCCGATCGCCTGCGCGTAGCCCTCGCCCAGGCCGATGTGATCGCGGCTGAAGACACGCGCCGGGCAAAGAACCTGGCTGCCGCTCTCGATGTACATCCGCGCGGGCGTTTTGTGTCCAACTTTGACCACAATGAGCAGGCTCGCCGGGAGGAGCTTCTTGCCGCGGCGCGTACTGGCACCGTGCTGGTGGTTACGGATGCCGGTATGCCTATTGTTTCTGACCCTGGTCTTGCACTGGTGGCTGCCGCGCACGATGCGGAGGTGCCGGTGACGTGTATCCCAGGCCCCTCAGCGGCAACCACGGCGCTTGCGCTGTCAGGCCTGAATGTTGGGCATTTTATTTTCGACGGCTTCGCGCCCCGCAAACCCGGCGCCCGCGAAACCTGGCTGCAGTCATTGGTGGGGGAGCGTCGCGCGGTGTGCTTCTTCGAATCCCCGCATCGCATCGCGGCAACGCTTGAAGACTGCGCGCGTGTTTTGGGCACGGAGCGTCGCGCCGCGGTGTGCCGTGAGCTGACGAAGACGTACGAGGAAGTCAAGCGTGCGTCGCTGGGGGAGCTTGCGCAGTGGGCCTCACAGGGCGTTCGCGGGGAAATCACAGTGGTGATTGAGGGAGGCAGAGCCGCCGCGCCTGAGCCGGAAGATTTGGTTGGCGAAGTTCTGCGCCGCGTCGATGCCGGCGAGCGCATGAAAGATGCAGCTAGAGACGTTGCTAAGGCACACGGGATCAAGGGCAGTTTGCTTTACGACGCCACGCTCAACTCCCGAACCTGAGAAATCTCATGTACTGTCGTGGGGTTCAATGATTATCTCAATTGTGTAGTAAGGAGCACGCATGTCGCAGCCTGACGCCAATCCGACAGAGACGTCAGCTACAGGTGAACTAGCAAGCATGATCATCGCGGACCAACGCGGTGAACTTCCTGAAGCGAAAACCCCCGAGGACCATGTGGAGATGGAGTCGGAGAAAACCGGCGCCCCCATTTCTTGGCCCATTGTGATTCCCGTGGCGCTGATTGTCGCCGCGGTAGTCGGCTGGGCGCTGACGGCAAGTGAAGCTTTCACGGAGTTTGCGAACAATGCGTTTGCGTGGGTGTTGGACAACTTCGGTTGGGCCTTCATTTTCTTCGGCACCGCGTTTGTGGTGTTTATTTTTGTGATTGCATTTTCCAAGTTCGGTTCGATTCGTTTGGGTGCTAGTGATGAGCAACCAGAGTTTCGTACCTCTTCCTGGATTGCCATGATGTTCGCAGCCGGTATGGGTATCGGTCTGATGTTCTTCGGCGCATCCGAGCCCCTGTCCATGTACATCAATGGAGTGCCAGGGCACGAGCCCCACGAAGTGGGCACGGCTATGTCACAGACAATGTTCCACTGGACATTGCACCCGTGGGCGCTGTATGCCGTGGTGGGCTTGGCTATTGCTTACTCCACGTTCCGTTTGGGACGTAAGCAGCTGTTGTCTTCGACATTTGTGCCGTTGATTGGTCAGGACCGTGCAAACGGCTGGCTGGGCAAGCTCATTGACGGCTTTGCCATTTTTGCCACTATCTTCGGTACCGCCTGCTCTTTGGGCTTGGGTGCGGTGCAGATCTCTTCCGGTTTGGAAGCTTCCGGCTTTGTGGAAAGCCCGTCTAGCAAGCTGATCGTGGGCATCGTTACCGTATTGACGTTGGCGTTTTTGCTTTCCGCCATGTCCGGTGTGGGCAAAGGCATTCAGTGGCTGTCTAACTTCAACATGGTTGTTGCTGCGCTGCTGGCTATCTTTGTGTTCGTTTTCGGCCCGACCGTGGCCATCTTGAACCTGGTGCCTACCTCTATCGGTATGTACCTGCAGCAGTTCTTCGAGATGGCAGCCCGCACTGCGGAGAGCGCTGACGGCAGCGCCGGCGAGTTCCTCTCTGGGTGGACCATTTTCTACTGGGCATGGTGGGCATCCTGGGCACCCTTCGTTGGTACCTTCCTGGCACGTATCTCCCGTGGCCGTACCATCCGCGAGTTCTGCCTTGGGGTGCTTTTAGTCCCGTCCGGCCTTTCCACTCTGTGGTTCTGCATCTTCGGTGGCACCGCCATCAAATTTGAGCAGCTGGGTAACTCCATTGCTGGCGATAGCAATGAGCAGCAGCTGTTCAACCTGCTGCATACCCTGCCGGGTGGCTTCTTCATGGGTATCTTCGCCGTGGTTCTTCTGGGTACGTTCTTCATTACTTCCGCTGACTCGGCGTCTACCGTGATGGCGTCCCTGTCCCAAGACGGGCAGACCACTCCGAAGCCATTGCTGTCTGCACTGTGGGGCATTGCAACCGCAACTGTTGGTTTGACCATGCTGACCCGTGGTGGCGCAGATACGCTCAACGCGCTGCAGAGTGTGACCATTGTTGCAGCGTCGCCATTTTTGGTCATCCTGGTTGCCCTGATGTTTGCCATTGTTAAAGACGTGTCTAATGACACGATTTACGTGGCTAAGAAGGAGCAGGAGCGCTTCCAACGTAAGTTGGCAATTGAGCGCCGCGCGCTTTTGGACCAGCAGGAGTTTGAGGAACGGCGTAAGCAAGTCAAACAAATGCTTACCCCGCGCAACCGTAAGTAGCGCGTTCATTATGCTGTGAAGTCATGAGTGCTGAGCAGACCAATCAGAATGTTCTTGTGTGCGTGGCATGGCCGTACGCGAACGGACCACGCCACATCGGCCACGTAGCTGGCTTCGGTGTCCCATCGGACGTATTCGCTCGCTACCAGCGAATGACCGGCAAGAACGTGCTGATGGTCTCCGGCACAGATGAGCACGGCACTCCGCTTCTGGTGCAGGCGGACAAAGAAGGCGTGACTGTCAAGGAGCTCGCGGACCGCTACAACCGCCAGATTGTGGAAGACCTGGCGGGTTTGGGTCTGAGCTATGACCTGTTCACCCGCACCACCACCCGCAACCACTACGCCGTAGTCCAGGAGCTGTTCAAGGGCCTGTACGAAAACGGCTACATGGTGAAAGAAACCACCCAGGGCGCGATCTCGCCGTCGACGGGCCGTACGCTTCCGGACCGCTACATTGAGGGCACCTGCCCGATCTGTGGCGCGACCGATGCACGCGGTGATCAGTGCGATACCTGCGGTAACCAGCTGGACCCGGCCGATCTGATCAGCCCGGTTTCCAAGATCAACGGTGAAACGCCGGAGTTTGTAGAAACCGAGCACTTCCTGCTGGATCTGCCGGCGCTGCACGATGAGCTGGAGGCGTGGCTTTCCAAGCGCGAGGACTGGCGTCCGAACGTGTTGAAGTTCTCCCTGAACTTGCTGGAAGATATGCGCCCGCGTGCCATGACGCGCGACATTGACTGGGGTATCCCAGTGCCGGTAGAGGGCTGGGAGGATAACCCCTCGAAGAAGCTCTACGTTTGGTTCGACGCGGTAGTTGGCTACCTGTCCGCTTCGATCGAGTGGGCACAGCGCTCTGGCAACCCGGAGGCGTGGAAAACCTTCTGGCAGGATCCCACCACAGAGGGCTACTACTTCATGGGTAAGGACAACATCACCTTCCACTCTCAGATCTGGCCTGCAGAGTTGCTCGGCTATGCCGGTAAGGGTGCAAAGGGCGGCAAGGTGCACGAGCTGGGCTCGCTGAACCTGCCGACGGAGGTTGTCTCCTCTGAGTTTTTGACCATGTCTGGTTCTAAGTTCTCTTCCTCCAAGGGTGTCGTGATTTACGTCAAGGACTTCCTGAAGGAGTTCGGCCCCGATCCGCTGCGTTATTTCATTGCCGTTGCTGGTCCGGAGAACAATGACACGGATTTCACCTGGGACGAGTTTGTTCGCCGCGTGAACAATGAGCTGGCGAACGGCTGGGGTAACCTGGTCAATCGCACGGTGTCCATGGCGTATAAGAACTTTGGCCAGGTGCCGGTGCCGGGTCCCCTGGAGGACAGTGACAACCGGATTCTCAAGCTGGCAGAGGATACGTTTGCTTCCGCTGGTGCGGACCTTGCCCGCGCGCACTTCAAGGCCGCGATTACCAAGATTATGCACGTGGTGGGGGAGGCCAACGCGTACGTGGCGGAGCAGGAGCCGTGGAAGCTGGCCAAGGATGACACGCAGCGTGAGCGCTTAGCCACGGTGCTGTGGACCGCACTGCAGGTGGTGTCTGACTGCAACGCCATGCTCACCCCGTTTTTGCCGCACATCGCGCAGCGCGTCCACGAGACGCTGGGGCGCACCGGCATCTGGGCTGCAACGCCGAAGGTGGAAGACGTGGTGGATGACGCAGACTACACGCTTGTGGGCGTTGATCTGCCGGAGAAGGGCCAGACATACCCGGTCATCACCGGTGATTACACCCAGCAGCAGGCAACCTGGGGACGCGTTGCGGTAACGCCGGGTACTGAGCTTGCGAAGCCGCAGCCGCTGATTGCAAAGCTTGACCCGGAGCTGGGGGAGACTGGTCCGGAGTGGGCGCCTGTGCAGTAGCTAGCCCAAGCTAGCCCAAGAACTGTTCCAAAAACGTGGTAAGTTTCCCGGTTTCTTCGTCTTCAAACCGCTGGTCCACCACAACCATCGGCGCGGTGTACTTTTCGTCTTTGTGGACGACGAGGTCGGTGCCGTAGGCGTCGACAAGCAGGGCCCAAGAGTAGCCCTCCCGCACGAGCGCCTGGCCGAGTGCGGTGCCGTAGATACGGGCGGTTTCGCCGCGGGGGAAGCTGCGCTGCACGTCGGCGGGCAGCGCGAGGAAGTCTGCGAGCTCAGTCTCAAACGCGCTCACCACATCTTGGGGTGTTCCGCCAATGCCGCGGCCGATGGCTTCTGCCAAGTCGCGGTCGATCTGGGTTTGGGTGGCGCTGTCAATGTGTTCAAATGCCATAGGGTTGGATTCTATGAGCAAAAAGCCCAGACCCACTCCCGAGCCCGCGAAGAAGATCCCCGGTCTTATAGACGCCCACACTCACCTCACCAGCTGCCCCCACCCAGCCGAAGACCTCATGGACCGCGCCCATGCCGCTGGCGTGGAGCGTATCTGCACGGTTGGGGACGGTTTGGCGGAAGCCGAGGCCGCCTTGGAGATAGCCAAGCACCATGAGGGGGTCGTTGCTGCGTGCGCGGTGCACCCGACGCGTGCCCACGAGGTGGATGACGCTGCCCGCGCACGCCTTCGGGAGCTGGTGGCGGACCCGAAGTGTGTGGCGGTAGGCGAGACCGGCATTGACACCTATTGGATTACGCATGACCCGGATCGCACGGCTCCGCTGGATGTGCAAGAGGAAGTGTTTCGCTGGCACATTGATCTGGCGGTGGAATCCGGCAAGGCGCTGATGATTCACAATCGCGAGGGGGACGCGGAGATTATGCGCATTCTTGCGGATGCCCCGCAGCCGAAACACGTCATCTTGCACTGCTTCTCCTCGCCGGTAGAGGTGGCGCGGGAGGCCCTGGATCGCGGCTATGTGCTGAGCTTTGCCGGAAACGTGACCTTTAAACGCAATGATTTCCTGCGCGAGGCGGCGGCAATGGTGCCTGCGGGCCAGTACCTCATTGAGACGGATGCGCCGTATATGACGCCGGAGCCGTTTCGGGGTGCGCGTAATGAGCCGTCATTGATCGGCCACACGGCACTGGCACTTGCAGACGTTCGTGGGGTGGATGTTACCCAAGTGACCAAAGAGGTAGGGGAGACGTTTTCGCAGGTCTACAGGGTCTAAAAACTTGATTGCGGCCGAACCGTTATCGTATTGTTACCAACATGTCTGCCGCAAAGAAGACTCTGAACCCACCCATTGAGTACCAATCCGCTGGCCGCCGCGTGCTTACCGGCGCGCTTGCTGGTGCCGTCATCGTTGGTGGTGCGGGCACCGCGCTGGCAGCGCAGAAGGACATCACCGTAGAAGTCAACGGCGAGGCGCAGAAGGTGCGTACCTTCGCCGGTGACGTGGACGGTGTGCTGCAGGCCGCTGGCGTTGAGGTCGGGGCTCAAGACCTGGTCTACCCAACCCAGGGCGAGAAGGTCGCACGCGGCGAAACTATTACCGTGCGTACCGCAAAGCAGGTCGCTGTGGTGGTTGATGGTGTGGCAACCGAGCTTCGCTCCACCGCAGCAACTGTCGGCGACCTGATCGCAGAGGCCGGTGTGGACCACGCGTCAGCCACCGACATCCACCGCGACACCCCGGTCACTCCGGGCCTGTCTATTGATGTGACCACGCCGAAGATGGTCTCTATTACGGACGCTGGCGAGCAGTCGTTTACCACCGTGGCAGCCAAGACTGTGTCCGCACTGCTGTCCGCACGTGGTATCACCCTTGACTCGAACGACCGCATCAACGTTGCCTTGGACGCTGCGGTGACCCCGGATATGGACATTGTGATTGACCGCGTGAACCTCGTGCGTTCCTCCGAGGTTATCCCGGTTGAGGCGGAGCCGAACTACATCGATGACCCGGAGATGGATGAGGGAACCGAGCAGGTACTTGAGCCCGGCGAGCCCGGTGAGGCTGTGCGTTACCACCACACCGTTATGGTCAACGGCGAGGTAGAGAGCGAAACTGTCGCTGGCGAAGAGGACCTGCGTGCGCCGAAGCCGGCCACCATCCTGCGCGGCACTAAGCCCGCTCCGAGTGTCCCGGCAGTGGCAGCGGGTTCCGTGTGGGACGCGCTTGCACAGTGTGAGTCTGGCGGCAACTGGGCCATCAACACCGGCAACGGTTTCCACGGCGGCTTGCAGTTCACCCCGTCTACCTGGGCTGCCTACGGCGGCACTGAATATGCCCCGCTGGCGCACATGGCAACGCGGGAGCAGCAGATCGCCGTCGCCCAACGCACGCAGGCATCTCAGGGTTGGGGTGCATGGCCTGCCTGCACCGCCTCGCTTGGCATCCGCTAATCTCGCCGTATGGCAGATTCCCACCTGCTGGGCCCCGTTGAGATCCGGGAGCTTGCGGCTGAACTAGACGTCACCCCAACGAAAAAGCTTGGGCAAAACTTCGTGCACAACCCAAACACGGTGCGCCGCATTGTTGCTGCCGCGGAGCTTTCGCTTGACGACGTTGTGGTGGAAGTCGGCCCCGGCCTCGGATCACTGACCTTGGGTCTGGTTGACACCGTCGAAGACGTCATTGCATTAGAGATCGACCCGCGCCTGGCTGGCCGTCTTGCGCAGACGGTTCAAGAGCGCGCGCCCGAATACGCCGATCGCCTGACGGTGATTAATAAGGATGCGTTGAAGGTGGTGCGCGGGGACGTAGACAAGCAACCAACTGCCCTGGTAGCCAACTTGCCGTACAACGTGTCCGTGCCGGTGCTTCTGCACCTGCTGGCGGAGTTTCCCACGATTCGCCGCGTGCTGGTGATGGTGCAAAAGGAAGTGGCCGACCGCCTGGCCGCTAAACCGGGCTCGAAGATCTACGGCGTACCCAGCGTCAAGGCCTCGTTTTATGGCAACGTCCGCCGCGCCGGGACCATTGGCAAGCACGTGTTTTGGCCAGCGCCCAACATTGAGTCGGGGCTTGTGCGTATCGACGTACACGGGAACCACTCCCCAGCACTCCGCGAGCAACTCTTCCCGCTTGTGGACGCGGCGTTTGCCCAACGCCGCAAAACCCTGCGCTCCACGCTGTCTGGCATGTACGGCTCGCCGGCTGCCGCGGAGGAGGCGCTGCGCGCCGTGGGTATTGACCCAGGTCTTCGCGGTGAGGCGTTGTCTGTTGAAGACTTCTTGAAGCTTGGGGAAGCACGAATGGGAGATAGCGGTGAGTGAGTCAAAAACCTTCGCCGCATCGGCGCCCGCGAAGGTGAATCTGCACCTTGGCGTGGATAAAACAACCCATGGCGGATACCACGATTTGGTGACGGTGTTTCAGGCCGTTGACCGGCGCGAGATCGTGCGACTAGTGGTGGAGCCGAACGCCGAGCGCACGCGCACGGAGTCAGTGGTGTCGAGTATTCACACGCGCTGGCTGTTTGACGGGGAGTTGCCCGAGGACATTGACACCCGCCACAACCTCGCCTGGAAAGCGGTGGATGCAGCGGTGGGTAGTTTCCGTTCGGACTGTGACCACACCGCAGGCGTGACCCACCCGGCGCTGCCAAAGGTGCGCATTGAGGTGGATAAGTCCGTGTTCATCGCCGGCGGCATGGCGGGTGGCTCGGCTGATGCTGCCGCGGCTTTGCTGGCTGCGAACCACTACATTGAGCACTTCTTCGGTGAGCCGGTCGGTATTGATCGCCAGACGAGCTCGCTTGCTGTGGGGCTTGGCTCGGATGTGCCGTTTGCGGTGCAAGGCGGCAACGCAGTTGGCCGTGGGCGAGGAGACCTACTGCGGCCTATCCCTTCTGACCTGCAGTTCTGGTGGGTCTTTGTGAACCCAGATACCACCCTGAGCACCGCGGCGTGCTTTGCCAAGCTGGACCAACTGCGCGCAGATGACCCGGAACTCACACCGAACCTGGATCCCTCCAAGGTGACGGACGCGCTGTTGCTTGGAAGCGCCGAGGCTCTAGCAGCGGCGCTGCACAACGACATGGAGCTTCCCGCCCGCTTGCTGCGCCCGCAGATCGGTGAGGTGTTGGACTTTGGCAACGATCATGCGCTTCGAGCGATCGTGTCTGGCTCCGGACCAACGGTGGCCATGCTGTGCAAAGACGAGGCGCATGCGGTGCGCGTGCGCACGAAAGTGCGCGAGGTATTCCCTGAGTATCAGTCCTTTAGCGCCAACGGGCCTGCTCGTGGTGCCTTCATGCTGGGTAAGTAGCGGTGCGTCGTAGACTCGTGCGTGATGGCTAACCTGATCAATCTGGAAAACGTCTCCAAAACGTGGGGGCTGAAAACGCTTCTTAACGGTGTGTCGCTCGGAGTGCAGACCGGCGACCGTATCGGCATCGTCGGCGTCAACGGCGGCGGTAAGACCACGCTGCTTGAGGTGCTCACCGGTATTGAGCCGCCGGATGAGGGGCGCGTGTCCCACAACTCCAGCCTGCGCATGGCTGTTGTCACGCAGCGCTTTGATCTTGACCCCGACTTAACCGTGGGGCAGGCAGTGGTGGAACCGCTGGGACTGCAGACGTTTGAGTGGGCCTCCAACGCCCGGGTCCGCGAGGTGCTGCAGGGCACCGGCGTTGCTGAGCTGGGATTGGATACCGCAGTGGGCAACCTCTCCGGTGGTGAGCGCAGGCGCGTGAACCTTGCCGCCGCACTGGTCCAAGACTTGGATCTGGTGGTGCTGGATGAGCCGACGAACCACCTGGACGTTGAGGGCGTGCAGTGGCTGGCTGATCACCTGCTTACGCGCAAGGTGGCAGTGGTGGTTGTGACCCATGACCGCTGGTTTCTCGACACCGTGGCCACCCTGACCTGGGAGGTTCACGACGGCACGGTGGACGTCTACGAGGGCGGCTACAACGACTGGACATTCGCCCGCGCGGAGCGCGCACGCCAGGCGGATGCGATTGAGCAGCGCCGCCAAAACCTTGCGCGCAAGGAGCTTGCGTGGCTGCGACGTGGCGCACCGGCGCGTACCTCTAAGCCGCGCTACCGCATTGAGGCAGCCGAGGCCCTGATTGCGAACGTGCCGCCGCCACGCGACAAGGTGGAACTTATGGCGTTTTCCAAACAGCGCCAAGGCCGCGTGGTCATTGAGCTGGAGGACGCGCGCATTGACGCTCCTGACGGCCGCATGCTTGTAGACCACCTGACGTGGCGCCTCGCGCCGGGCGAACGTATCGGCCTGGTCGGGGTGAACGGTTCCGGCAAGACGACGTTGTTGCGCACCCTTGCGGGCGAGTACCCGCTGGCCGCAGGTAAGCGCATTGAAGGCCAAACCACACGCATTGGCTGGCTGCGTCAGGAGCTTGATGACCTGGACCCTACCCGCCGCGTTATTGATGCGGTGGAGGACGTTGCCACCTACATTGAGCTGGGCAAAGGCCAGATGTCTGCCTCGCAGCTTGCAGAGCGCCTCGGGTTCTCCCCGAAGCGCCAGCGCACACCTGTGGGGGACCTCTCCGGTGGTGAACGCCGCCGACTGCAGCTCACGCGTGTGCTGATGAGTGAGCCGAACGTGCTGCTTCTAGACGAGCCAACGAACGACCTGGACATCGACACCCTCCAGGAGCTCGAAGACCTGTTGGATAACTGGGCCGGCACGCTTGTGGTCATTTCCCACGACCGTTACCTCATCGAGCGCATTGCGGATAGCACGTATGCCCTCTTTGGCGACGGCAAGTTGACCAACCTCCCCGGCGGCATCACGCAATACCTTGAGCGTCGGGCTGCTGAGGAGGGTTCGGTTGGGGTGTTGGATTTGGGGGAGAAGCGTGGCGTCGAAAAGCAAAAGGCCCTGTCCTCCCAGGAAGAGCGTGAGCTTCGCAAGAAGATGAAGGCCTTGGAGCGCAAGATCGCGCAGGCGGAGGAAGATGTGGCGAAGCTAGAGGCGGAGATCACTGACCTGTCCGCGGCGGGAGAGTTCGATGCGATCGCGGACAAGACGAAGGCGCTTGGTGCGATGAAGGACGAGCGCGAGGAGTTAGAAATGGAGTGGTTGGAGCTCGGCGAGCAGCTCGAAGGCTGAAGTTGTGGCACAATGTGGCGCATGAGGAAATTCGGACATAGCTCACGTCTTGTTGCTCTGGTATGCGCGAGCACCCTTGCGGCCGGTGCGTTGGTTCCAGCAACCGCATCTGCGCAGGTGCAGATCCCAACCTCCAGCGAGCTGTCCTCACGTGCCAACATCCAGCTGCCGGATATTCAGGTACCGCAGCAGATTGTAGATAGCGCCGCGCGCGTAGGCATCCACGTACCGGGGCGCATTGAGCTCACCCCGAAGCCTGCGCTAAGCGCTGCGGAGCAAGAGCTGACCGTCGCTACCGAAAAGCAGCTGGTGAGAGAAGGCCACCGAAAGGATGCGGAAGCCCAGGTGATCGCAGCGCAGTGGGCGGCACAAGCTGCTCGTGGTGAGGCGACATTCGTGGGCAACGTTGGCCGCGGTACCACCGCAACCGATCGCGGCACCGGCCAGATCTACCGCCTGAACCCGGCGCAGGCAGCGGATCGCATTGCGTTTTTAAACCGTGACATCAACGTCAACCCGGTCAAGGATCCGAAGCGTTTCGGTGTCGCTACCGCGCGTAATGGCGAGACGATTTACCTGGCTGAATTCTTCCTTAACTAAACAATCGGTTACCTTTGGAGGTATGAGTGACCAGACGTCGAAGAAGCCTCCGAAACTATCTAAGAAAGCCTACGAGAAGGAGCTGCTTCGTCTGCAGGCTGAGCTTGTAGACATGCAGCAGTGGGTTGTTGAAACCGGCGCACGCCTGGTCATCATTATGGAAGGCCGCGACGCCGCTGGTAAAGGCTCTGCAATTAAGCGCATCACGCAGTACCTGAACCCGCGCACCTGCCGCATCGAAGCACTGCCAAAGCCTACTGAGCGTGAGCAGGGGCAATGGTACTTCCAGCGCTACGTGGAAAAACTCCCGGCGGCTGGTGAGATTGTCATCTTTGACCGCTCCTGGTACAACCGTGCCGGCGTTGAGCGTGTCATGGGCTTCTGCACCTCGCAGGAGTACCGCCGTTTCCTGCACCAGGCGCCGATCTTTGAGCGTCTTTTGGTGGAAGATGGCATCATGCTGCGCAAGTACTGGTTCTCGGTGTCGGACGAGGAGCAGTACAACCGCTTCGTTTCCCGCCGCGAGGATCCGTTGCGGCAGTGGAAGCTGTCCCCGATGGACCTGGAGTCCATTACCAAGTGGGAGGAATACTCCCGCGCCAAGGATGAGATGTTCGTGCACACCGATATCCCGTCCGCACCGTGGTACACGGTGGAAAGCGAGGATAAGAAGCGTTCCCGCATCAATGTGATCTCGCACCTGCTGTCCACTGTGCCGTATGAGCGGATCAAGCCGGACCTGCCGGAGATTCCGGAGCGTCCTGAGATTACTGACTACAGCCGCCCGCCGCGTGAAGAGTTCCGCTACGTCCCAGACACCGCCGCCAAGCTAGAGGAGCGTCGCGTTAAAGGCTCGGAAGGAAAGAAGAAGAACAAGAAGAAGCACAAGAACTAGTGCTTTTTGGGATAGCCCCGGGGTGTTGACACCGTTTTGTTGCCGGGGATCCAAAACCTCAGCGGTGCGTCCACGTTTTTGGAAATCCCAATTCGTGGACCTGTCACCCATTCGGGTGCTTCCTCGCGCATGTGGAGTGATACTGGTGTGCCATTATCTGGCAGCGTAAGGCCCAGTGCTTGGCCGAGGTTTCCCGGCCCGCGCGCGAGGTTCTCCCAGGGTATTTGTGCCCGGTCTGCGCGTTGTCGGCGCTGTCGTGCCAGAGCCTCGCCGGCGATCACCTCCCCGCCGCGCATCAAACACCCTTGGCCGTTGCCTTCCGGCGCGCACACGATGTTGCCGTTGTGGTGTAGGCCGTAGGAAAAGTACACGTAAAGGTGTCCTGGCGGCCCGAACATTGTAGCATTGCGCTTGGTCATGCCGTTGAAGGTGTGCGCGGCGGGATCCCCGGCACCGAGGTATGCCTCCACCTCTGTGAGCCGGATACTGACTCCGTGCATGGTGATCACGCACCCAAGTAGCTTTGGTGCAATGACGTCTGCGGGTTGGGAAAAATCGATGGAAACACTCATTGCTACCAATATTGCCGCTTTGTCGCGCTGTGGCTACCTGGGTGAGGCTGGGTTAGAGAAATTTGGCCAGCATGTCCTGTACTGCCGCGCGAACTGTCGGTTGAGTGGCAAACGCCGCGCCGCCGAGCACAGCGAGAACGCCGATCACAATGCCGGCAATTGCGCCTGGTGACAGGTGGCCCTGAGATGACTTGGGGGTCTCCTGTTCTTTGAACAGGACGTTGAGATCAACTCCCGAGTCCTTCAATACCGTGCCCTTGGGGTAGTGGGCCAAAGATTTGGCCAAGCCCGTATCGGATGTGGTTTCACGGTCAAGCTCCTTGACGGCTGCGGGAGCCTTGATCTCGTTTTCCAGAGTGAAGGTGACTAAGGGTTCATCGTCGCCCTCCTCGGAAACCGGTTTGTAAGTGTGGTTAGCCACGCCGCTGAGCTTGTAGTCACCGAAAAGTGTCGCATTCTTGCCGTCGACTTTGAGCTTCAAATCCCAGTACTTGACGTCTACTGCCCAGCCCTCGACGCCACCGACGTTCTTATATCCCTGCACATGTGCAGAGCCATCAAGGTCGAACGTCCATGTGCCATCGGCGTGAGTCGCGGCAGTGATAGGGAACGTGAACTTCAAGTTTTCGCTGTCCCACGATGCGCCTTCTTCTGCAGTGGCCTGGCCCTTGCCGCGAATCACAGCTTGTTTGAGGAATGGCTTGGAGATAGACCACGCGAAGCTTCCTGACTCAAGCGTGGAAGCAGTGGAAGCAGTGGAAGCCTTAGCCGGGGAAGCTGCAAACACGAGGCCTGTGCCAACCGCAAGTGCGGTGCAAAGAGCAACGAAACGGGGAGAAAACATAGGGGAACTCCTTCTGGTGGCGGATAGGAAGAGCCCGCCTCGGCAGACGGATAAGGGACCGCATTTCTGTGTCGTCCGAGGCGGGAAGCTTGTAAGGGGCTTAGCGTTTGAGCAGGTTGGCTGGCGGCTGTGTGAGCTGGAGGATATCTGCCACGCCTTTTGTCAATGCTGCAAGGGTGAGTACTAAGCCGATCGTAGAAATCACAAACGCGACCATGTGGGTTGCGGTCGCTGCCGGTGATCCTTTCTCCGTTGATGACATGGTGACCATGGAACTCGTCTCAGGGGCAGGTTTTTTCTCGGCCGTGGCCGAGGCCGGAACACCAAGCGCAAGTACAACGGAGGCAGCGGCGCTAGCTGCTAGTAGGCGTCGCATTAACGCGGAAGGAACTGTCCGAGCATAGCTTGGACCTGGGGCAGGGTAGTGGCAAACGCCAATCCGCCGAGCACTGCCAGGACAGCTACCACGATGCCGCCGATAGCGGCCGGGGAGGCCGAGCTATCCGGGTTAGCGGGGTTCGGGTTAGCGGGCTTTTCAGCCTTCTTGAAATCAAGGGAGACGCCGACCTTGCTGTCCTTGAGCGGCTTGCCGGCCGTGTAGCTCGTGCCAAAGATGTCTACTCCGGACTCGGTCATTGCGGTTGGGGTGAAGGTGATCTCCTTCTTGCCGCCAGCAGCGGGCACGAGCGACTCCTTGACATCGAACTCAATGATCGGCTTGTCGTCGCCGGTGGAGGTAGAAGGCTCGCTGCCTGGCATGGCGCCCTTGCGCACGTAGTCGGCCTGGAGGTGGCCCTTGTTGCCGTTGATCACGATCTTGAAGTCGGACATCTGAATGTCCATGGCACCCTTATGACCCACGATCTGGAAAGCACCATCCAAGTCGATGGTGCCCTCACCCTTCTCATTGAGGGCAGAGTCTGCGACGTTGACTGGGAACTTGAAGTCAACGACCTTGCCGTCTGCCTCTACCGTCTCTGCTCCCTTAGTGGCGGTGATGGTGCCCGCAGTGAACGGTGACTGGACGTAGCGCAGGAAGGATTCCTTGATGTTCCAGGTTGCGTTGCCGGTCAGCAGCTCCGGGGTCTCGGTGGCGGAAGCGGCGGGGGCGAAAAGTGCGGTGGATGCGACAGTGGCGGCGGTGACAAGTGCCAGGGTGGAGGTACGGGACATCCCAATTCCTTTCAAAGGTTCAGAACGAAGATAACCGGTTAGGTTGCGCTTACTATAACAAGGTTAGCCTAACCTTAGCAATATGTGGGGGCACTTGGGGGATTGTTGGGTCTAGCTGGCAGGCGCGCCCTGCGGTGCTTCGGCAGGGCTGACAAACACGCGCCCGTCCATACGCGAGACTGAGATTGGCCAGTCGTAGACACCGCTGAGCACGTCGTCTGCGTAGACCTCCTCTACAGACCCCGTAGCGGCTACCTCGCCTGACTTCAGGCACACCACCCGGTCGCAGTAGCGCGCTGCAAGCTGCAGGTCGTGCAGCACCACAATGACGGCGACGCCTTGGGCTGCAAGCCCTCGGACAATGCCCATGGTCTGTTCCTGGAAGCGAACATCCATGGCGGCAGTCGGCTCATCAAGAAACACCACCGGGGTTTGCTGTGCGAGTACTCGGGCGAAGGCGGCGCGTGCTCGCTCACCACCGGAAAGCGTCAGCACCTCACGGTCCTGCAGGTGAGTCATGCCAGTGGTTGCAAGCGCGGCATCCACAATCGCTGCGTCCTCGGGGTTAGTACCCCAGGGGTGGCGTCCCATCGTAACGATGTCTCTTACGAGGAATGAAAACGCCACCCTAACGTCTTGCAGCATCACTGCTCGGGTACGAGCCAACTCTTGGGCCGAGCTTGTGGCGACGTTGTTGCCAGCCACCTCCACACGTCCCGAGGCCACGGCAATATCTCCAGAGAGCGCTGCCAGTAACGTGGACTTGCCTGCGCCGTTCGGGCCGATAAGCCCTGTGACTTCGCCTGACCGTGCTTCCATGGTGACGTCGTGAAGAATCATGCGGCCCTGTTTCATCACGGTCACGCCGCGTGCGTGGACACTCATAGATCATGGTTCTTTCGCAACATCTGCCGAAGCAGGAAGAAGAAGGTGGGCCCGCCAATAAGCGCGGTGAAGATGCCAATCGGCAGATCCGCGAAGGGAACGGCTGTGCGGGCGAAGATGTCTCCTGCGCCAATGAGGAGTGCCCCGCCGAGAGCGGAAGCCGGTAGCAGCACAGTATTTGAAGGGCCGACAGCAGTGCGCACGATGTGCGGAACCACAAGACCGACAAACCCGATCAATCCTGCAAAGGACACCGCAGCAGCGGTGAGTAGGGTGGACAGCACGATCGCCGCCATCCGTAGCCGCGAGACGTTGATGCCAACGTGGCTAGCAGCTTGGTCGCCAAGCGCAAGGATATCTAGCTTGCGTCCCAACAGCATTGACAGTGCCAGGGAGACCACAACCACGGCCACAACCGTGCCGGTTTGTGCCCAGCTCGCCCCGGCCAGGGAGCCCATCTGCCAGAAGATGATCTGCTCGCGAGCGGTAGTCGGTGCCATGAACGTCAGCAGCGCAATTGTGGCTCCACAGATCGCATTTGCCGCAATACCGACCAGGATCAGATTCAACACGCGAACGCTCCCTCCAGAGCGAGAGAGTCGGTAGACAACCGCGGTAGCCAAGGTTCCGGAGAGAAACGCGAACAGTGGCACTGTCATCGTGCCGAACGTACTGGCGCCGAACACGATTGCTGCCGCCGCACCGACGCCTGCGCCGGTACTCACACCAATCACGCTCGGCTCTGCAAGAGGGTTGGCAAAGACAGCCTGCATGAGTGCCCCGCCCACGCCTAAAGCAGCGCCGACAAATAGGCCAAGCACTAAGCGAGGCAGACGAATCTGCCACACTACAGATGCATCCAGGGTGGTGGCAGACATCGGGCCCGCTGTGATGATCGGCCACAGCTCACTTGGCGCGAGCTCAAACTGGCCGACCATGATGGAAGCGACGGTGGTGACTGCCAAAAGTGCTGCTGTGACAATGAAGAGGATGACGCGTCCGCGGCGCCGTGCCTTAAAGGTCGAGAGTTTGGAACTCACTCACCCTCCCCGTACAGGGCATGGGCAGCGCGCAGCAGCATTTCACCGGTTTGGGGGCCAAAGGCAAGCGAGTCGCCGTCTGGAAGCGAAAGTACTCGCTTGTTTTTGCCTGCGGCTGTTTGCGCGACCCCTGGGCGTTGGAGGAGGCCTTCGATATCGCCGGTGGATTCGAGTCCGCCGTTCATCATGACAAACACTTCCGGGTTAACTTCTGCAAGCGCCTCCGGGCTGGCGGGGGAGGCGGCACCAATACCGTGCTCCGTGTTTACGTCCACGCCGCCAAGTGCCTCAATCAGGTCTTGGGTGCCGTCTGCGCCGCCAAGCAGGTAAAATACTCCGCCGGTGCCGCGTGCGTACAAGAAGGACATGCGAAGCGGCACGTCGGGCTTCACGGCTGCGATAGCGGACAGCGCCTCGTCCACTTCGCGTTGGCTACGCTTTGCCAAAAGGCGGCCAGCCTCGGGTTCGCCAACCACCGTTGCGACGTTGATGATGTCCTGGCCCATCGACGCCATCGAGCGGGTCGGTTCCATCACCACTGTGGTTACCCCTGCTGCACGAATCTGGTCGATGGCCTCGCTCGGGCCCACGGAATGATCCACGATGACCAGGGTTGGTCGCAGGTTCAGAATTGCTTCAACATTGAGAGAGTGCCCATTTTCGGTCACCACGGGCAGATGGCTTAACGACGCCTCCGCCGAACTCACCGTCCGCCCCACAATATTGTCTCCGAGCCCAACTCCACGAAGCGTCTTCGTGTACGTGCCGTAAATATCAAGTGCCAGGATGCGGGAGGTGTCTGTGACGGTGACGTCGTAGCCGTCTGCGTCCGTTAGCTCCACGGGTAGTGCGTTTTGGCGGGGAGCGTCTACCGGTTCCACTTCGGAGATCTCGCTGACTAAAGCAACGCCTTGGGTTTGGTGTGGGTCGCCAGCAGCCTCAAGAGAGTCCACGAGCTGCTGCGTTTCCATCTGCATTGGGTTGTCCCACGCAGCGCAGCCGCTCAGAGGCATTGCGACAGCCAGTGCAGCAGCCAGGATGGGTCCTGCAAGTTTTTTGGTGAAGTTCATGATGGTGCTCCTATGCGGTGATGGCGAACCTGGTGAGTGCTCCGCCCGCCCCGATCATGGAGGCGGCGAGCAGGAGGAACTTGGCCAGCGCGGCATCGTCCCAGCCGCTACCAGCGTCGGCACCGGAAACGTTTTTGATTTGGAATTGCCCGCCTTGCGGCTGCTCGGCTGAAACAACGGTTTCGGCACCTTGGACATCATCAAGCACACTGGTCCCGGAGGCAGTTTTGGCTGTAGTGCCGACTGATGTGTTCGCTGCACTACCACCTGTGCCACCGCTACTGCGGAGCTTTTCAGCACTGTTGGATGAGCCGCCCTTGCCTGTGGCGGCGGCGGAACTGCTGCCACCCTGGCCATCGGCACAGTTGGCGGAGCCGCCAAGTTGCGCTGTGAAACTGATCGGGTCTAGCGGATCCCCCGGTGGATAGAACTGCCCGAAGGCTTCCGCACCAGCATCAGTCAGCGTTGTTGTCGCGGTCCCGGACGCTGCTGTTTCGGAAATGTTCAGATCAGTGAAGTTAAGGTTGGCAATGGCAACGCGCCCGAAGTCATTCGGCGTGCCGTCGGTGCTGTTTGAAGCCGCGTTGAGAACAAGTTGCCCGGTATTGCCGCTGAACTGGATCTCTAGGTTGGAAAAACGCGTGTCAAGTACGCCATTGTGGCCGGTGAAGCGAATGCTGCCGGGCAGCAGGATGGTGCCTGTGCGTGTCGACGGATCCACCGCCCCCGCATTTCCGTTGAAAGTGAAAGACGTGCCGTTATCTCCAACACCCGTGAGTTTCCAAGCGCCTTTCGCAATGTTGCCCCGGATGTAGGTGCGGAACGACTGCCGCACACCCCAGGTTGCCTCGGCGCTGGTGACTCCCTTCGACGCGGACGCGCTACACGCATCACCAGCCGCAGACCCTGCTTGACCTGCTTGCTGTGCTTGTTTAGTTTGACCTGTTTGACCTGCCTGTCCTGCCTGACCTGCTTGCTGTGTCTGTAGTACTTGCTGTGCTTGTTTAGCTTGACCTGTTTGACCTGTTTGACCTGCTTGACCTGCTTGCTGTGCTTGTTTAGCTTGACCTGCTTGCCCTGCCTGGCCTGCTTGCTGTGCTTGTGGCGCTTGTGCTGCTGGGTTGACGCGGTTGTATAGATTCTCGCCGTTCTTGAGAACATTTTCGGTGTTGACTAGAAGGCCGTTGACCTCAATGAGTGTGTCGTTGATGTCACCGAGCAGGCTCGCGGGGCCAGAGGTTGCTTTTGAGCGGGTAGCGCCTGTTCCACCCGCAGGGGATTTCCCGGTTTGCCCGCCCGAGGGGGAGCCCAGGGAGTATTGGGGGGTGGGGGCGGGGCCGCTGGCGTCATGAAGTGAAAGCCCAATGCTGATTGGGTCGAGTTGCTCACCGGCCTCGTAGAAACCGCCGAAGATTTCGGCGCCGCTCGCGGTCAGAGATACCGATCCTGCGATGGTGGTTTGCGCTGCGGCGAAGTCTGGGGCTTGGTTCAGTGCGATGGCGGCCAGTACTTCTTGACGGCCCTCCCGGAAATCGCCAGTGCTATCCATCCCTTCGTACTTGCGGGAGGCGTAATCTACGCGCAGTTCCGCCTGCGTGCCGTTGACAACAATGATGGGGTTGCGCAGCGTCATATCTAGGGCGCCGTTGTGTCCGTAGAAGTGCACTTCGCCAGAGAAGTTGATCTGCCCGGAAGCCGATGAACTGATCGCTGCGGATTCGAGTGGGAAGGTGAATCCGGACCCGCTGCGCGTCGCGCCGCCACCAGTGGAAATCGAACCTTTAGCTACGCCTGTTTCAACGTATTTCCGAAACGATTCGCGTATGCCCCAATCCATCGTGCCTGCAGTGGCGGCTCGGTGTGTCGCGGCGGTCTGGGCGTGGGCGGGTGGGGCGGTGAGGAAGGCAGGGCCGCAGGCGAGTGCGGAAAAGGTGAGGAAGCTAGCGGCAACTACGGCGGTGCCGGTGTGTCGGAAGTTCATAGGACCTCGGCAGGTTTCACTCAAGAATTATAGTGGATAGGCTAACCTTAGCCAACTAAGGCTAACTTTACTAAACAAAGGGGTATCTCTATGACAGCAACGAACGGGCCTGTGACCGACTTCATTCCGCTTGTGCCAGATGATTCCCCACTAGAGGACAGCCATTACTCTCAGCCGCGCTTTGCAAGCTGGGAAAAGGCGCTGCTTGCGCTCATAACTGGCGTCATTGCATTTGGCGGGGCAACCGGCAATGTGTGGGTGGCATTTCCGGCCGCCGTAGTTATGGTGGCTGTCCTGTATGGGCTTGCAGCGCTGCCGGACAGAAACTACGTCGGGGAAGAGGCGAATAGGCGCGCCGGGCTGGTGCTAGGTGTTGTGTGGGCTGCCATAACGCTGCTGGCGGCCCTGGCATTGTTCTTGGTGCCAGCAAGCTACACGCTCACCGGTGGGATTGTGACGGCACTTGTGTCTGCGGGTTGTCTTTGGGGGGCGATCGCGTATGTGGATCGCCCGAAAAGCCCCGCCAGTTACGCCAGCTGACGCGCTGCGGCGAGGTCCTGGAACACCGCCTGATTTAGGTCAAAGGCGCGCTTTGCAGCGTTGATGAGGCGCGCACGCTCTTCTTCTCCAAGCTGCATTGCGTCAAGCGCTGCCTTGTACTGTGCGCGGTAAGGCGGGATCTTGCCAATAGCGGAGAAGTCATAGAAGTTCAGTGCCTCTTCTTGTAGCTCGTATGCTTCGCGGAACACGCGCGCGAGCACCTGGCCGCCAGCAATGTCGCCGAGGTAGCGAACGTAGTGATGTGCAACTACCTCGGGGCCGTCGTCAGGGCCGAGCGCCTCTAGCTCAGCGACGTAGCGAGCAGTCGCTGGGAGCGGTTCGATCTCGCGCCAGGACGTGCCGAGCATGGAGGTGAGGTCCTGTGTGATTGCCTCGACTCGCTCAAGGCGCTGGTCCGCAATGAGGGTTACAGCAGGGTGGGCGGAGGCCCGGCGTACAGCGGCTTCAAGTGCTGAATAGATGTGGAAGTACTGCACGGTCAGTTCGGCTACCGCGTTACTGTCCAGCTTGCCGCCACTGAGGCTGGCCATGAAGTGGGAGTTCTCCGCGTTGGTGTGGGCCTGTGCGGTCTGGTCCTTTAGCGCGATAGAAAGCTGCTCGCCGGTGGTGGGCAACGAGGTTGTCAATCTTCTACTCCTTGGAAGGATGGATAATTTCCCTTAACAATAAAGGCAAGCCTTGCCTAAGTTCAATTAGACGAAAGGTTGATTTCTTTCCACATGAAGCCGTGTGATGTGCAACACTATTGGACATGAATGCAATGCACACCTCAGAGCGGAATGATGAGTCCAAGGTTCTTGTTGAAGTCCGCGGTACAACTGGCGTACTCACCCTGAACCGTCCGAAAGCGTTGAACTCGCTGGACTATGACATGATCAAAATCTTCGATACCACGCTGCGCAGCTGGGCTACCGATGATGCCATTGAGCAAGTTGTAGTCCTGTCTAACTCGAAGCACTTCTGCTCCGGCGGCGATGTGAAGGCCGCTCGCGAGCAGATCCTGCAGGGCAATCATCAACTAATCGATGAGTTCTTCGCCGTTGAGTACAAAATGAACCAATTCATTGCGGAGTACCCGAAGCCCTACACGGCGCTGATTAGCGGTGTGAACATGGGCGGCGGCATGGGTATTTCCGCCCACGGCTCACAGTTCATCGTTGCGGAAGGCGCGTTTGCCTCCATGCCGGAGATGAACATCGGTTACATCACGGACGTCGGCATGAGCTGGACACTGCAAAATCTGCCGGGCCGTTCGTCCAAAAACCTGGGCAAATTCCTCGGCCTGACCGGCTACCGTCTCACCCCGGATGACATGTGTGAGCTTGGCCTTGCCACACACAAGGTTGCTTCGCTCGATGGGGTACTTACACCCGAGGGCAGTCTGCTTATCGACGCCACGTCGACCAACCCCAGCCCGCTTTCCCAATGGTTCGACGATATCGAGCGCACGTTTGATGGCTCCTGGGCGGAGATTGATGCGCGACTGAGCAACGCAGACCCAGAGTTCGCTTCCTTGGTGCGAGAGCTGACCAAGCAGGCTTCGCCTTCTGCGCTGGTTGCAGCGGCGGAGCTGTTTGAAGCCAACGCGAAACTCGGCCTGGAAGATGCACTGGAAAACGAGCGTGTTTTAGGAGACTTGATGCGCCGTGAGCCCGACTTTGCGGAAGGGGTGCGTGCGGTGCTCGTTGATAAGGATCAAAGCCCAAGGTTCGTCCCGCAGCCTGACCCGGATAAGTACCGCAAGGTGCTGCGCTAGCTGTGTAAAAACCGGTAGAATAGAACCGGTTTTTGCCAACACTCATTCACTTCTAACACTCACCGCAAGGAGCGTCCGTGACCGAGACCGTCAACCACCGTGATGATTGGAACCACAAGATTGAGCTGGCGCAGCAGATGCTGCCGCTGATCAGCCGTCTGCACCGCGAGCACAACGCTGTGACTTCCATCTATGGCCGTCTGCTGGTGGGGGTGACGGACATTGACGTGATCAAGGCCCACCGCTACGCGCGCCGTATTGAAGAAAAAGAGCTTCCGCTGGATGAGACCCTGCCGATCCTCCAAGAGCTGGTGGAGATGGATCTGGGCACCGCATCCATCGACCTGGGTCGCCTCGCACGCCTGTACCGCGAGTCCAACGGCCAAGACATGCGCGCGTTCTTGGAGGAGCAGCTGGCTGATGTAGTCGGTACCTCCTCTGAGCTTGAGGCACGTGACGTTGTGCTTTACGGCTTTGGCCGCATCGGCCGCCTGCTGGCGCGTATCTTGATTGCCCGTGAAGCAACCTACGGCGGCGTGCGTCTGCGCGCTGTGGTGGTGCGCAGCAAGGGCGAGGCAGACATTGTGAAGCGTGCTTCGCTGCTGCGCCGTGACTCTGTTCACGGCCCGTTCAACGGCACCATCACTGTGGACCGTGATAACGACATCATTTGGGCCAACGGCACCCCGATCCAGATGATTTACGCCAACAACCCGTCTGAGATTGACTACACGCAGTACGGCATCAACAACGCCATCGTGGTGGACAACACCGGCGTGTGGCGTGACCGCGACGGTCTGTCCCAACACTTGGAGGCCAAGGGGGTTGACCGTGTGCTGCTGACTGCTCCGGGCAAGGGTGACATCCCGAACATTGTGTACGGCATCAACCAGGACATGATTGGGGACGAGCGTGTGCTCTCCGCCGCATCCTGCACCACCAACGGCATCACCCCGGTGCTGAAGGTGATCAATGACCGTTACGGCGTCAACCACGGCCACGTGGAAACCGTCCACGCGTACACCAATGACCAGAACCTTGCGGACAACTTCCACAAGGGTGATCGCCGTGGCCGCGCTGCTGGCCTGAACATGGTGCTCACCGAAACCGGTGCAGCGAAGGCCGTATCCAAGGCACTGCCGGAGTTCGAAGGCAAGCTGACCGGTAACGCAATCCGCGTTCCTACGCCGGATGTTTCCATGGCTGTAATCAACCTGGAGCTGGAGACCGAGGTGGAAAAGGACGAGGTGAACAACTTCCTGCGCCGCGTTTCCACTGACTCGGAGCTTCGCCAGCAGATCGACTACATCCACTCCCCGGAGGTTGTCTCTACCGACCTGTTGGGCACCTCGCATGCTGGTGTAGTTGACGGCCTCGCCACGATCGCGTCCGGCAAGCACCTCGTGCTTTACGTTTGGTACGACAATGAGTACGGCTACTCCCACCAGGTCATCCGCGTGGTGGAAGACATCGCTGGCGTGCGCCCGAAGATCTACCCGCCGCGCGTAGCTCCGGCTGAGCTTTAAGCAAGCGCTTTGTGGTAGACCTCTACCACAGCCTCAGTGGAGCTCCGCCAGTTCCATTTGAGGGCTTCCGTCCTGACGGCGGAGGACATGGTGGAGTGCAGGTGGGCGTCGATAAGCAAAAGCTCAAGCTTGTCCGCCCACGCGGAATCGGGAAGTGCGGGGTCCACCAGGAAGCCTGTCTCCCCGTCGGCCACTACGAACGGCAGGCCGCCCGCATTCGCCGCAACCACCGGTACACCCGAGGCAAACGCCTCAAGGGCGGCAAATCCCAAGGTTTCGGTGGTGGAGGGGAACAACAACACATCGCCGGACGCGTAGGCCGCGTGCAGGTCAGCACCCGAAAGATAGCCGGTCAGCGTAATCCAATCGTGTTTGAACGTGCGTTGCACTTCCTTGTATTGCGGGCCCTGACCAACCACGGCTAGCCGTGCGTTTGGAATCCGTTCACGCAGCTTCTCCATGATTGGCAGGCAGCGCTCGACCGACTTTTCGGCAGACACGCGGCCGACGAAGATGGCGAGGGGGTCGTCCGGGTTGCCGTTGCTAAGCATGCCGCGCATCTCACGGCTGGCTTTCTCCGGCGCGAAGCTTGCCGTATCCACTGCCTTTGGCCACAGCTCGACGTTTTCAATGCCATAGTGCGCGGCTTTTTCCATCATCGGACCCGAAGTGACCAAGTTGTACTTAGCCTTGCCATGGAAGGTACGAAGCCCCCACTCAGCGATCGGTTTCACCCAAGGAATGCCCAGCTTGAGGCAGTATTCCGGCACATCAGTGTGGAACGAGGCCACCATTGGTACGCCTTGTGCCTGCGCGATATAGCTCGCCCAGCCAGCAGTCCAAATCGGGTTGACCAAGTGCACCACGTCGGGCTGAAACTGCGCCAAACGGCGCGGCACCTGCGGGGTAAGCACGCCGAATTTCACTTCCGGGTACACCGGCAGGCTCAGCGACGGCACACGCACCACCTCAAAGCCCGCATACTCATCCGGTGCGTCACCGGTAGCGAAGATCAGCACCTCGTGGCCGAGCTGCGCCAGCTGTTCGAGGTGGCGGGTCACGCGGGTGACCACACCATCAATCTTGGGGAGAAAAACCTCAGTGATTACCGCGATGCGCACTAGCGCTCGCCCTCAGGCACGCCCTCGTGCTGTGCTTTTGTCCACAAGGAACGAGCCGGGATCTTGGTGCGGTCCACGCGGTCGGCGTACTTGCGGGCTACATCCTCAACCTCTGTAAGCAGGCCCTCTGCAAGGAAGGTGGGCTCAAGGCCGAGGCCGATGAACGTGTCGTTCGCAACAAACAGATCGTTTTCCGCGGCCTCGTTGCGCGGGTTCGGCACCATCTGCACCTCAGCACCCGAGATCTTGCCGATCAGCTGGGCAAGGTCGCGCACGCGGTGGGTCTCCGTCATCTGGTTGAAGATCTTCACGCGCTCACCCTTCGCCGGCGGGTTTTCCACCGCAAGCTGGATGCACTTCGCCATGTCACGGATGTGGATGAATGCACGAGTCTGACCGCCGGTGCCGTGGACGGTCAGCGGGTAACCAACCGCGGCCTGCATGAGGAAACGGTTGAGCACGGTGCCGTAATCACCGTCGTAATCAAAGCGGTTAATCAGGCGTTCATCGCGCTCCGTTTGCGGCGTATGCGTGCCCCAGATGATGCCCTGGTGCAAATCCGTGATCCGCAGCTGGTCATTCTTTGCGTAGTACGCAAACAGGTTCTGATCCAGCACCTTGGTCATGTGATAAACGGAGCCCGGGTTAGTGGGGTAGAGGATCTCCTGCTTGACAATGCCGTTCTCACCGGCATCGACCTGAACATCCAAGTAGCCTTCCGGGATCTTCATGCCGGCGGTGCCGTAGCCGTACACTCCCATGGTGCCCAGGTGGACGATGTGGACATCCAAGCCGGATTCAACCACGGCTACCAGCAGGTTGTGGGTGGCGTTGACGTTGTTGTCCACCGTGTAGCGCTTAGTGCGGTTGTTCTTCATGGAATACGGCGCAGCACGCTGCTCGGCGAAGTGGATGACAACGTCCGGCTTGTATTCCTGGATGAAGGTAAGCAGGCCCTCGAAGTCCTGTGCAACATCGATGTTTTCGAAGCCAATCTCCTTGCCGGAGACTTCCTTCCACGCAGTCAGACGGTCTTCGATGCTTGCGATAGGCGTAAGCGACTCCGCACCCAACTCCTTGTCAATGGCGCGGCGGGACAGATTGTCCACGATCACCACGTCATGACCAATATCCGAAAGGTGCAGCGATGCCGGCCAGCCGCAAAAACCATCTCCGCCGAGTACTGCAATCTTCACCTGTTCACTCCAGTCATTTTGTCCGAGAACACTTCCCACCTACGTTACCTGCGCAAGTAGTGCTCCGCCTTACGAGATGGGCGATGCGTTGTTTTTGCTGGTCAGGGGTGTGTAGGGGGCGGGGTTTATACTGATTGCAACCGCTAGTATGTCTGCCGAATATATGGGCGGATGGTGGTGTAATAAATCCTGTTTATCCTCTTGCATATGGAACAGGTGGTCGG
>NZ_KV786267.1:0-282 GCF_001806875.1 Corynebacterium sp. HMSC29G08 | reverse complement strand
CACATATTGATGACTTCGAAGTGGAAGTAGTGGCTATCAGGGAAGCAACCGGTTGGGGTAAATCTCTTGTTGAAGGCGCGATTTTTGCCCATGCGCGTCTGCAGCATTTGCCGAGGCTGCGTGCCTTGCAGGCTGAAACGCGTGTGATGGATCTGCAGCATTTGCGGGCGATTGATACCACGCTTGCTGAACTCGGCCCTGAGATTACTGATGACGCCTATGGTCAGTTCGACGCAATGCTGACGGCTACGTTTACTCCGACACGTGCTGGTCAGAACACTC
>NZ_KV786266.1:9932-10547 GCF_001806875.1 Corynebacterium sp. HMSC29G08 | reverse complement strand
ACGCGGTGAAAGACACTATTGAGCCGGACCGCATCGTGCTTGGCGTACACACAAAAGATTCCCGAGCCGAAGAAGTTGCACGTGAGGTCTACGCCACTCCGCTTGCAAATAACACGCCGTTTATTGTCACTGACCTGCAGACAGCCGAGCTGGTGAAGGTGTCTGCGAACGCGTTTTTGGCCACCAAGATCTCGTTCATCAACGCGGTCAGCGAGGTCTGCGAGATCGTCGGTGCGGATGTCACGCAGCTTGCGGATGCCATTGGGTATGACGAGCGCATTGGCCGCAAGTTCCTCGGCGCTGGCTTAGGCTTCGGTGGCGGTTGCTTGCCCAAGGATATTCGCGCATTCATGGCGCGTGCAGGCGAACTTGGTGCGGACCAGGCGCTGACGTTTTTGCGTGAGGTGGATGCGATTAACATGCGCCGCCGCCAGCGCGTGGTGGACTTGGCGCGCGAGATGCTCGGCTCGCTGATTGGTACCCGCATCACGGTGCTGGGTGCGGCGTTTAAGCCGAACTCGGATGATGTGCGCGACTCGCCGGCACTTGCCGTTGCAGGCCAGCTCTCACTTGCGGGTGCGAGTGTGCGCGTCTATGACCCGCAGGCCATGGACA
>NZ_KV786266.1:0-9912 GCF_001806875.1 Corynebacterium sp. HMSC29G08 | reverse complement strand
GTGTGCGCGTCTATGACCCGCAGGCCATGGACAATGCGCGCAAGGTGTTCCCAACGCTTGATTACGCCTCTTCGCTTGAAGACGCCTTACGCAACGCCGAACTTGTCATCCTCGCAACCGAATGGCAGGAGTTTAAGGAGATGGAGCCGGGGTGGGTTGCGGGGGTCGTCGATAAGCAAAAGCTCATTGATGGCCGCAATGTGCTGCCAACGCAGACCTGGCGGGCGGCCGGCTGGGACATCCAAGCGCTGGGGCGTGGCGGCCAAAAATAGGACCGCGTTTTGTCTCACTATGTGGGCACCGTTAGGGCATGATTAGGCGCATGGCTAAGGAGAAGTCCGGAAACTTTGGCAAGGTTGCCGTCGGCACGGTTGCGGCGGCGTTGGGTGGCGTGGCCATCCATGACCTGACACAGGTCAAGAACCCGATTCTGCGTAACTACCCTGTCCTTGGGCACATGCGCAACATGCTGACTGACATTGGCCCGGAGCTACGTCAGTACTTCATCGAGCGTGACTGGGATGGTCGCCCATTCAACCGTGACCAGCGCAACGCCATCTATGAGCGTGCGAAGGGCAAGCAATCCGAGACATCCTTCGGTACGGTGCAGGACGTCTACGCCACCAACCATGAGCACCTGGTGCACACACTCGCTCCGGTTGAGACGCCGGATGAGCCGCCACGCATCCTTGTCGGTGGCAAAGACTGTGCCAAGCCGTACTCGATTTCCATGCTGAACGTGTCCTCGATGAGTTTCGGCTCCCTGTCTAAAAACGCGGTGCGCTCCTTGAACAAGGGCGCAGCCATGGGCGGGTTTGCACACAATACGGGTGAAGGTGGCGTGTCGTCGTACCACCAGGAATTTGGTGGTGACCTGGTGTGGCAGATGGGTACCGGCTACTTCGGTGCGCGCACGCCGGACGGTGATTTTGATCCGGTGAGGTTCCGCGACAAGGCCGCAGATGACCAGATCAAAATGGTTGAACTCAAGATCAGCCAAGGCGCGAAGCCGGGTATCGGTGGGGTGCTGCCAGCGGATAAAATCACCAGAGAGGTCTCCGAAATCCGCGGCGTTCCCATGGGACAAGACTGCATCAGTCCCGCAGGTCACCGCGTGTTTAGCACTCCGGTGGAGTTGATCGAGTTCATTGCTAAGATGCGCGAGCTTTCTGGCGGCAAACCGGCCGGCTTCAAACTGTGCGTCTCTAGCCGCAGGGAAGTGCTGGCCATCTGCAAGGCGATCCGTGAGGTTGGCACCGCACCGGATTTCATTGTTGTGGACGGCTCCGAGGGCGGCACCGGTGCAGCACCGATCGACTTTGAGGACCACATGGGCATGCCGCTGACGCACGGCCTGATGACGGTACACAACGCCCTTGTTGGCACCGGACTGCGCGACCAGATCAAAATCGGCGCCTCCGGCAAGGTGGCGGGTGGCTCCGACATTGTCATGCGTATGATCCAGGGCGCGGACTACACCAACTCCGCCCGCGCCATGATGATGGCGGTTGGTTGCATCCAGGCACAGCGCTGCCACACCGGCGAATGCCCGGCCGGCGTTGCCACCCAGGACCCGCGCCGCAACCGCGCCGTTGTGGTTAAGGACAAGGCCCAGGCGGTGTACAACTACCACCGCACCACCGTCAACACCGCGGTGCGTCTCATGGCGTCCATGGGCGTCACCGACCCGGCTGATCTGTCGCCTGACATGCTGCGCCGAAACGTATCGCCGACGGATTCACGTTCCTACGCCAACATCTACGAGTGGTTGCGCCCAGACCAGCTGCTGGAAGATCCCCCGTCATCCTGGGCACCCGACTGGAAGGCCGCCTCACCGGACACGTTCCGTCCGGTGTAGGTCCGGAGTAGGGGGCAGCCGCTAGTGCTGGTGGTAGTCGCTTAAGAAGTTGCCCAGGCGCTCGATGGCGTTTTCCAGTTGGGACGCCCACGGCAGGGTAACCACGCGGAAGTGGTCCGGGGTGGGGTAGTTAAACCCGGTGCCCTGGACCATGAGGATCTTCTCGGATTTGAGCAGGTCCAGCATGAAACGTTCGTCGTCGTGGATGTTGTACATCTCGGCGTCGATCTTGGGGAAGCAGTACAGCGCACCCTTCGGCTCCACAACGGAGATGCCCGGGATTTCACGTAGCTTCTGCACCGCAGTGTCGCGCTGCTTGTGCAAACGCCCACCTTCTGCGGTCAGCTCGTAGATGGACTGGCGGCCGCCAAGTGCCACCTGGATCGCATGCTGACCAGGCACGTTGGCGCACAAACGGGTGCCGGAAAGCAGGTCCAGGCCCTCAATGAAGCCTGCCGCACGACGACGCGGACCCGTAATAATCATCCAGCCCGAACGGTAACCGCACACGCGGTACGCCTTGGACAGGCCATTGAACGTCACGCACAACAAGTCGGGGGCGACTTCGGCCATGGAGATGTGCTGTGCACCGTCATAAAGCACGCGGTCATAAATTTCGTCCGCAAGCACCATCAGCTCATGCTCACGGGCAATGTCAGCAATGGCCTCAAGAGTCTCACGCGAGTACACCGAACCTGTCGGATTGTTCGGGTTGATCACCACAATCGCCTTGGTGCGCGGCGTGATCTTAGAGCGGATATCCTCCAGCGACGGGTTCCAGTCGTCCTCCTCATCACACATGTAGTGGACCACCTTGCCGCCGGCCAGCGTCGAAGCAGCAGTCCACAGAGGATAGTCGGGGGCGGGGATGAGGATCTCGTCACCGTCGTTAAGCAGGGCCTGAGTGACCATACTGATCAGCTCACTGACGCCATTGCCCAGGTAGACATCATCAACGTCAAAATCCGGGAAGTTCTCAATCGTCTCGTAGCGGGTCACCACCGCGCGACGTGCGCTGATGATGCCTTTGGACGTGGTGTAGCCCTGCGACGTTGGCAAATTGGCAATCATGTCACGCATGATGACGTCCGGCGCCTCAAAACCGAAGATGGCCGGGTTGCCAGTGTTGAGCTTCAAGATGGTGTGGCCGTCACGCTCCATCTGCTCCGCAGTCGCCGTCACCGGGCCGCGGATGTCATAGAAGACGTTCTTGAGCTTTTCCGCCTGATCAAAATGGCGGTGCTTTTTCAACTGCTTCTTCACCTTCTTTTTGCTGTTACCGTTTTTCGCCATGTGGCAATACTAGTCCCGCGGCTTGAAACGGTTCATCGTTTGCTGCGCTACGTTCAACGCATCCCCCGTCAGTCGGTCAATCTGCGCCTTGCGCTCCAGCTTTCGCTGCGCCAACTCGTAGGCATGGGACTGCTCAAGCTCCAACTGGCGCGCACGAACTACCCGGCGGCGCTGCTTCTCCAACTCACGGATGGTGGGCTGATACCAGTGATCCGGCCCGACCTTCATCACATACAGCAGCACAAACAGCGTTGGAATAACAAACATCAGCAGGCTCGACAACAAGGTCAGCGTCATTGCTTGCGCAACAATACTGCCAGCGATCGTGCCCAACGTACCCAAGCAGAACACGCCCGCGCGGGTCTTTTGACCCTGCCTGCGCGCAACTACGATCTCGCGCGCCGAGTACAGCTTGTCCGCACCCTGGCCGCCAAACTCCACAGGCTGCAACCCGCTTGCGGGCTGCGTGCTCGGCGGGGCCGAGGGAAGGTCCGCCAAAATCGGGCGCAGGTCATTGTTCGTCTGCGCGCTTGCAACCTGGTTGCAGCGCTGGTCGAACTCGTCCATGGTCAACCGGCCCTCGCCGAGTGCGCGGCCAAGGGTGTCCATGGCGTGCATACGCTCAGCGTCGCCGATCCTCATATTGCCGTAGGGAGTGCTCACAGTCTCAATATCCTAGCGGCCTCGCTGGTGTCCTACTGCCAGCGCTGGTCAACACCAGTCACACGGTCAGCGTAACGCTGTTGGGAAGCGGCATACTCCTCTTCCGGCAGCTGGTAGAAGTACACACGTGGCAGCACAGCCTCGACCTTGTCCAGGTACGTGGTCACAAACGCGTCAACCTCATCGCGCCGAGCAGCATCCTCGCTGACGTAGATGAACAGCGGCCGCGCCAGCGGGTAGTTGCCGCTACGCGCCTCGTCTAAGGAGGGGGCAACGCCGTCCACCAGCACATTATCGATGTGGGTGCGCGTGGGATCTTCCGCGGCTAAGTAATTGCCAATGCCCATGAAGCTCAACGCATTGACGTCTTCAGCAGCCCAACCTGAAAGCTCCTGAATGTCATCGGTGGCCTGGTAGTCATCACGAATCTCATCGTTTCCAAGCACCAGCTGCTGGAAAACATCCAAGGTGCCGGATCCTTCGCCCAGATGTCGGCACACTGCTGCGCCATGTCCGCAGGAACGGGCACGGAAGAGTCATTGATGTCAGCATCGCCCGTGCCGCAAATGCGAGTGGCTTACGCCTCGTTTTTGCCCTTGCCCATCTCGTCGCGGAACTCACGCAGCAGCTTGAACAGGTTGCTCCACGAGCCCTTCGTGTTAGCCCAGTATTCCGGGAAGTGCTCCAGCTCTTCCTCTTGCTCCGGGGTGATGTTCGGGTTGATCTTTCGACCGTCGTGCCGTGCTTCAAGCTCCGAGCGGAGCTCCTCTGCAGTCTCTTCAAGCTCTTGCAGCAGGGCTTGCAGCGCCTGATCCGGTGCCTCGTTGCGGATGAGCTTGTCCGCCAACGGCGACAGGTCTGGGGTTTCGTTGTCCTCTGGGTTGCTTGTATTCATGAGGTGGTTCCTTTGAAGTCTTTAGGTCAGCGCGTTAGAGATCACAACAGCAACAATCGGGAGGATGAAGAAAACGCCACCGATCCAAGCCACGACGTAGAGCTTGTTCTTGGTTGCCAGCTCTGCCAACCAGTCAGAACACAGCGGCGGCAGCTTGCGCATGAACGGCACGCCCAAGATCAGGATTGCCGCAAACGTGTTGAACAAGGTGTGCACCAAAGCACCGGCCATTGCGGCCTCCGCCTCAGCACCGGATGCGGAGAACGCCGCGATCAAGCCCGTCACCGTGGTACCAATGTTGGCGCCCACCACAAAGGGGAACAGCGTGCGAACCTCAAACTTGCCCGACGCCGCCAGTGGCACCGTCAGGGCCGTGGTGGTGGAGGAGGATTGCACCAAGGTGGTGATCGTTGCGCCGGAAAGCACACCGACGAACGCGTTCTTACCCAGCGCGGCGTACAGGATCTCCTGTGCCTTGCCAACCAGCAGGGCAGTCAGGATGTTGCCGATGAACTGGATGGAAAACAGGATCAGCACAATACCCACGACGGCAAGGGCCACGCCTCCCCAGACATCTCCAAGCGGGGCAGCCAACATGCCGGCCAGGCCCACGAGCGGTTCCGTGATCAGGTCAATGAAGTCACCGATCGCCTCGAAGATGCCGGAGACAACACCATCACCCTGACCGGATAGGGACGGCGAGATGCTGGTTGCAGTTTTACCCAAGAAGCCGGTGAAGATCTCCAGTGGGAAGAAGATCAAGATGGCGATCAAGTTGAAGAAGTCATGCACCGTGGCCATCGAGAAACCACGCTGGAACTGCTTCTTGTTACCCGCCAGGCCAAGCGCCACCAGCGTAGAGGTCACCGAGGTACCCATGTTGGCGCCGAACAGCATTGGGATGGCAATATTCAACGGCAGGCCACCCGCGATCATGCCCACCACAATGGAAGTGGTGGTGGAGGAGGACTGAATGATTGCGGTGGCCACAATGCCAATGGCAAGGCCCACAAACGGGTTCTCCGCAAAGGAGAACAGTTCCTGGGCGCGATCGCCGGCAATGCCCTTAAAACCATCGCCGATCATGCCCACGCCGTTGAGCAGGATCCAGACGCCCAACAGCACGGCAACCCAGTTAGCTACCTGCTTTGCCGTGCCAGTGAAGGGGAGGAAACCGAGGGGATCTTTATGTTCGGCGTCATCCTCAGCTGCGCGGACGTTGTCCGAGGAGGGGGATTGGCGCCTCATGTTCGCTTCCTTGATGCTCATGCCTACTGCTTCTCGCTGCTTTCGACTGGGGTAAAACAGGTTTGAGCGGTTTCAAACCATCTACCGCATAATGCCGTCGGCAACGGTACACGGCGCGAACGAACGCAAAGTGAGATCAAAGTGAACTTTAGGCAAACAAGTTCAAGCCGGGTTACATCGCCTTATGCATCTCGTAGTACGCACCGCGTTTCCGCAGGAGATCGGCGTGCGAGCCCTGCTCCACAATCTTTCCGTCGCGCATGACAATGATCACATCCGCGTCCCTAATCGTGGACAGACGGTGAGCGATGACAAAACTGGTGCGGTTAGAGCGCAACGCGTTCATCGCGTGCTGCACCAAAACCTCGGTGCGGGTGTCCACGGAAGACGTCGCCTCATCCAGAATCAGCAGCGTCGGCTGAGACAAGAACGCACGCGCAATGGTGATCAGCTGGCGCTCGCCGGCGGAGATCGAGCCGCCGTCCTGGTCCACCACCGTGTCGTATCCATCCGGCAGAGCATGCACGAAACGGTCCACATACGCTGCCTTCGCCGCAGCCATGACCTCCTCATCAGTTGCGTCCAGGCGGCCGTAGCGGATGTTTTCCATGATCGTGCCCTTAAACAGCACCGCATCTTGCAGCACCATGCCGATGTGGCCGCGCAGCTGTTCGCGGGACAGATCGTTGATGTTGACGCCATCGAGCGAAATAGATCCGGTGTCCACGTCGTAGAAACGCATGATCAGATTCACCAGCGTGGTTTTTCCTGCGCCGGTCGGACCGACAATGGCAGCGGTCTGTCCGGGCTCAACGCGTAGGTTCAAGTCTTGGATCAGCGGCTGGATCAGCGGCTGCGCATCAGCGGTTTCCTTGTCGTAGGAGAAGGAAACGTCCTTAAACTCCACGAGCCCGGTCGGGTTGTTCAGGTGTGCGGTGGCTGTGTCGGAAGGCTCCTCTTCCGCATCCAGCAACTCAAAGACGCGCTCCGCGGAAGCCACGCCGGACTGCAGCATCTGCATCATGCCCGCCAGCTCGCCTAAGGGTTGGTTGAATTGGCGGGAGTATTGGATGAACGCGGTGGCGTCGCCAAGCGAAATGCGCCCAGAAGCAACCTTCACCCCGCCAAGCACCGCAATAACCACGTACGAAAGATACGAGATGAACTGCATGATCGGGTGCATCGAGTTCGCCAAAAACTGCGCCTTCTGCGCGGCCCCAGCAAGCTCATCGTTGCGCTTGGCAAACTCATCGCGCAGCTGATCCGTGCGGCCGAAGATCAACGCCACATCATGGCCGGAGAAGGACTCCTCCACGTGCCCATTCACATCCCCCGTGGCCTTCCACTGGGTGGTGAACTGCTTCTGCGAGCGCGTGCCCACAACCGCCATGACCAGGCCCGTCAGCGGAATTGACAGCAGCGCAACCAATGCTAGCTGCCAGGAGATCGCGAACATCATCACCAAGATGCCAACCACGGTCAAAAGCGCGTTGAACAGGGAAGACAAGGCCTGCTGGAGCGCCTGCTGGATGTTGTCAACGTCATTGGTGGTGCGCGACATCACGTCGCCACGCTGGCGCGTGTCAAAGTAACGCAACGGCAGACGGTTGATCTTCGCCTCCACCCGCTCACGCAGGTCAAACACCGCACGCATGGTCAGCCGGTTCAAGATCGCCCCCTGGGCCCACATGAGTATGGACGATCCCACGTACAGCCCCAGAATGATCAGAATCAGCGTGCGCAGGCGATCGAAGTTCACACTGGCGTTCGGCGCCATCGCGCCCGTGAAAATCACATCCACGGCCTGGCCCATTACCCGCGGGGCGTACACCCCCAACAACACCGACGCTGCGTTCATCACAAACACAGCAACAAGCGCCGCCTTAAACGGTGCTAGCAACCCCAACAGGCGCTTCGCCGATGGCCAGAAGTGCTTCGCTTTGCGCGGCGCCTTGTTGGAGAAGTCATCACCAGCCATCTTCTCTTCGTACTCGGCGAGCTGGTCGTCCGTCATGTGCTGACTCATGCGCTGACCTCCGCCTGGCTACGCTCGATCTCGCGATACGTCTCGCTCGACTCCAGCAACTCCTCATGCGTGCCCCGCGCAACAATGCGCCCAGCATCCATCACCAAAATCTGATCCGCGTGCTTGATGCTGGCCACCTTCTGCGCCACCACGATCACCGTCTTATCAGCAACAATGTTGCTAAGCGCCGCGTTCAAGTTGGCCTCCGTCTTGGCGTCGAGGGCGCTAAATGAGTCGTCGAAGATCAGCACATCCGCATCCGCCACCAGCATTCGTGCGATGCACAAACGCTGCCGCTGACCACCAGAAACGTTGGTGCCGCCCTGGGAGATCGGCATGTCCAGGTTCTCAACAAACGTCGCCTGGGCCACGCGAAGCGCCTCCCACAGCTGCTCATCGGTCGCGTCCGGGTTGGCCATGCGTAGGTTCGTTGCCACAGTTCCCGAGAACAGCCAGGGTTTTTGTGGGGTGGCGGCAACGGTGGCGTCGATTAGCAAATGCCCCGAAGTTGGGGAGTACAACCCCGGAATCAACCCAACAAGCGTGGACTTTCCGGCACCCGTCGAGCCGATGATTGCGGTGGTTGTGCCGGGGGTCGCCCTAAATGTGATGCCCTGAAGCACCGGCAGCTCCGCACCCGGGTAGGTGTAGGACACATCCTGGAATTCGATGGAGCCCTTTTTGCTTGCCGACGCCCACGTTGTCTCCCCCTGCGCCTGCCTAGTATCCCTATAGCCGAGGACCTCGCGTATACGCGTGGCACAGACGAGGGCGCGCGGCAGCATCATGAGCATGAACACGCCCATCATCACCGCCATGAGAATCTGCATCAAGTACTGCATGAACGCAGTCAACGCGCCGACCTCAACCAGTCCGCTGTCCACCCTGTGGCCGCCAAACCACAACACGGCGGCGGTGGCCACGTTGAGAATCAGCATGATTACCGGGAACATGGTGACAAACACGCGGCCAATGTTCAGGGACAGCCTCGTGATGTCCTGGTTTGCCTGGGTGAAACGCCTCGCCTCGTGCTCCTCGCGGCCGAAGGCACGGACGACTCGGATGCCGGCAATCTGCTCCCGGAGCACTCCATTGATGTTGTCCAGCTTCGCCTGCATCTTCTTAAACATGGGCATCAGCACCGCCGCGATGATAGCAACCACCACGGTCAGCGTGATCACCGCCGTGACCACCAGCCAGGACATGCCGGCGTCCTGGCGCAGCGCCATGATGATGCCGCCAACCGCCATAATCGGCGCGGTCACCATGAAGTTCATAAACAGCAGGAACGTCATCTGCACCTGCTGTACGTCATTCGTCGCACGCGTCACCAACGTCGGCGTGCCAAAGTGCGACATGTCTTCCGCGTTGAAGCCGCTGACCTTGGAAAACACCGCCTCGCGGATGTCGCGACCCGTTTGCATCGCTACTTTCGACGCAAACCACACCGCCCCAATCGCCGTCAGGACTTGCGCAAACGCCACGAATAACATCGTTCGGCCGGTGCGCCAGATGTACGGCACGTCCCCGGCTGCCACGCCGCGGTCAATGATGTTGGCGTTCAGGTCTGGCAACGACAGCGTTGCCAACGTTGTGAGGAGTTGCAGCGCTATCACAAGGGCGATTGCCCAGGCGTAGCGTTTGCCAAACCTACTGGTCAGGCGAATCAAATCCACCACGGCCTCGATTCTGTTGATGATTGTTGGTGGTTTCTAGGGTTTCAGCCTTTTGAACCTACCGGTTATTCCTGGGACACCGCTCTCCACACACAGTCAAGGAATTCAGAAAGAATTCAGAGCGGCGCTGTCAAACCTGAATTTGTTTCCCGAAATCAGGCAAAGAATTCAGTATCCCCAGGTCGCCGAGAGGGCGAGCCCAAAGGAATTCAGGATC
The DNA here is from genome assembly GCF_001806875.1 of Corynebacterium sp. HMSC29G08. Classification (GTDB taxonomy): domain Bacteria; phylum Actinomycetota; class Actinomycetes; order Mycobacteriales; family Mycobacteriaceae; genus Corynebacterium. The sequence goes on along the minus strand of NZ_KV786266.1, from coordinate 36 downwards.
CGCTGTTGCGACCGGCTATTTGGTAGCAGTGTCGTG
>NZ_KV786265.1 GCF_001806875.1 Corynebacterium sp. HMSC29G08 | reverse complement strand
CTTCGCGCCACGCGGTGGTTGGGAGAGTGTCAACGATGTCGCAGCTGAGGTGTCAACCTTCACCCCAGGTAGTTTCCCCTAGCTAAGTGTCAATCATGTCGCGGCTGACCTGTCAACCATCAGGAAGGTTCTCCCAGTCACGCTGTGTCAACTATGTCGTGACTTCGGACACTCTCTGGGGCACTCTTTTTGCCCGCTAACAGCTATTGCATTCAGCATTCCTGCCGCGTTGCGCGGCCCACAGATGATGCCAATGGGACTAACGTTACGGATGTGACTGCATCTTCGTATTCTCGCCGGACGTTTCTCAAGTCCGCCGCCATCGCAACCGCGGCTGGCGCCGCCTCGTCTACCCTCTTCTCCCCCGACGCTGCAGCCCAAGCATCTGGGCGTGTTGTGGGCACTGTCATCGACTACTCGGCAGGCGTGCCGTCTGCACGAAGCGTGAAAGCCGCTGGCCACATGGGTGCCGTACGCTATGTTTCTGAGCGCCGACCGGGCGCGAATTGGATGCTAGGCAAGCCGGTTACCTTGGCTGAGACCCGTGACTTTGCCGCGCAGGGCCTCTACACCGCCTCGGTGTACCAGTTTGGGCGCGCGGAGACGGCTGACTGGTTGGGCGGCGCGGCGTCGGCAGCCAAGCATGCCCCTGACGCTATCCGCCTCCACCGTGCTGCCGGTGGGCCGACCGGCAAGCCGATCTATGTGGCGATTGATGACAACCCGCACAAGGACCACTACACCCACCAGATCCGACCCTATCTGCGCGCGTTTCAAGCAGCGCTGACCGTGGCCGGCTACCAGATGGGCGTATACGGCAACTACAACGTGATCCAGTGGTGTGTGGAAGACGGCATTGGCAGCTACTTCTGGCAGCACGACTGGGGTTCTGGCGGCAAGATCCACCCGCGCACCACCATTCACCAGAAGGCGAAGTGGACAGCGACCATTGATGGCATCCAGGTGGACATCAACAACGTCTACGCCCGCGACTGGGGCCAGTGGCTGCCGGGGCAACCTCAGCAGTCGCCACTTCCGCCGATTTCGCTGAATACGCCGCAACAAAGTGACGCAGCAGCCATAGCGGATCTGATTGCAACGAGCAGTCAGCTCTCTTCGAAGATCGACTGGGCAGGCTTGCTCTAATCCCCTCCTTGATCACGACGCCATAAAACGGCATGAAAAAACGGCGCTTTTCCAAGCGCCGTTTTTTCATGCCACGGATTAGTGGTCGACCGGAGCCTCCACACCAACACCGGTGAGCGAGCGGACCTCCATCTCGGCCTGCAGCTCATCGAAGTTGTCCGGCTTACCCAGGAAGGTGCCGATGATGCCGCCGAGGAAGCCAAGCGGGATGGAGATGATGCCCGGGCTAGACAGCGGGAAGATGGACCAGTCTGCATTCGGGAACATCGCGGTCGGCGTGCCGGATACTGCCGGAGACAGGAAGATCAGCACCAGTGCGGAAATCAGACCGGTGTAGATCGACACAACCGCGCCAGTGGTGTTGAAGCGCTTCCAGTACAGGGAGTACAGGATGGTCGGCAGGTTTGCGGATGCCGCGATAGCGAATGCCAGGGACACCAGGAAGGCCACGTTCTGCGTCATCGCCAGGATGCCCAGGATGATGGAGACAATACCCAGGACAACCACGGTGATACGGGAAACGCGGACCTGCTCGTCTTCAGTTGCCTGACCGTCACGCAGGACAGCCGCATAAACGTCGTGCGCGATGGATGCGGAGGCGGTAATTGCCAAACCAGCAACCACGGCGAGCACCGTTGCGAATGCAACCGCGGCGATCAGCGCCATGAACACGGAGCCACCCAGCTCGAACGCCAGCAGCGGTGCCGCAGCATTCGCACCACCCGGCGCAGCCAGGATGCGGTCCGGGCCAACGAAAGCAGCTGCAGCGTAGCCCAGGATCAGGGTGAGCAGGTAGAAGGAACCGATCAGGACAATTGCCCAAGTCACGGACTTACGTGCTTCCTTCGCGGTAGGCACGGTGTAGAAGCGCATCAGCACGTGCGGAAGACCAGCGGTACCAAGCACCAGGGAGAGGCCCAGGGAGATAAAGTCCAGCTTGGAGGTGGTGGTTGCGCCGTACTTCAGGCCCGGCTGCAAGATGTTTTCCGCGTCATAGCCCTTCTCCGCCAGGTATGCGGAGTCTGCGTGGGTTGCAATCGCCTGGTCGAAGATCGAGTTGAGACCACCCTTGGCCAAAACGAAGGCCAGAATGGTCATGATCAGCACGCCGGTGATCAGCAGAACGGCCTTGATCATCTGCACGTAGGTGGTGCCCTTCATGCCGCCAACCAGAACGTAGATGATCATGACAACGCCAACGATGGCAACACAGATCGCCTGTGCGGCAAAGGAGTGCAGATCCAGCAGCACGGACACCAGCGAACCTGCGCCAGCCATCTGTGCAATCAGGTAGAACAGCGACACGAACAAGGTGCCGAACGCGGCGGCCACACGGACCGGCTTCTGGCGCAGACGGAAGGAAAGCACGTCAGCCATGGTGAAGCGGCCAACATTACGCAGCGGCTCAGCCACCAGCAGAAGCGCTACCAGCCAGGCAACGAAGAATCCGATGGAGTACAGGAAGCCGTCATAACCGCTGAGTGCGATGGAGCCGACGATGCCCAGGAAGGATGCTGCGGACAGGTAGTCACCTGCAATTGCCAGGCCGTTCTGCGTACCGGAGAAGGATGCGCCACCGGTGTAGAAGTCAGAAGACTCGCTGGTGGTCTTACCTGCGCGGGTAACAATGAACAGGGTCACAATGATGAACGCGCCGAAAATGGCGATGTTCAGAATCGGATTGCCGGTGGCCTGCGCCTCGGCAGCGAGGGTGTAGATCTGCATGTGTTAGCCCTCCATCTCTTCACGGATTTGTGCCGCACGCGGCTCAATGTTCTTGTTCACCCACTTCACATAGACGTAGGTGATGGCAAAGGTGGTAATGAACTGCGCCAACCCCAACCACAGGCCCAAGTTCAAGCCAAGGAAAGGACGTGCCATTACCTCCGGTGCGAAGGTGGCAAAGATGACGTAGAAGAGGTACCAGATAAGCGCGACAATCATCACTGGGAAGGTGAATCCGCGGAATGTGCTGCGAAGCTCCTGGAATTCAGGGCTCTGTTGCATTGCCACAAACTCGTCAGGCGTGGGCTCACGACGAGTGGGGACTGCTGTAGATCCAGCCACGACCTCAATCCTTTCTAACTAGAGGAAGTTTTCGCCTTGTTACGAGTTCGGTCAGTAAAAGCTGCCAAATACGTAACGCAACACAGAAAATGTAACGTACAACACAAAGCGTCTCCAATGTTTAAGACTTCTCATTCCCTAGCTGGGGGTGAAACTACCCCCGAGCAATGCTGTGACCTGCACCTCTAATTGGTGCTATTTATATGTCTGTGTTCTTTTTCCTGCATGAAAAAACGCCCGCACCGTAACAGTTCATAAACAGTGCAGGCGTTTTTCTTTGCCGCTTTCGCGGCCCTGAGCGGACTAGTTCGGGAACGTCCGCGGGTTCCCCCACAGCCGCTCGCCGGCGACGGAGTTGAGGGCGTCGACGTCAGCGCTATCAAGCACGAGTTCCGCTGCCCCCAAATTCTCCTCCAAGCGCTCCAAATTGGCGGTCTTAGGCACAACAGAGCAACCAAGCTTCATCAGGTAAGCCAACACCACCTGAGCCGGTGTTGCACCGTGTCGCTCAGCCACCGCCGCAATTTCCGGCGCGTCAAAGTTCTTTCCTCGTGCAAGCGGCGCCCACGCTTCAGTCACAATGCCATGTGTGGCGTGATACTCCCGCAACTTGGGCTGAGTGAAACCGGCGTGCAGTTCCACCTGGTTCAGCACTGGGGTAACACCAGTAGCTGCGATCAGCTCGTCTAGAACCTCTTCGTAGAAGTTCGCCACCCCAACGGACTGCAACTGCCCCATGCCCTGCAGCTGCACAATCTGCTCAAACGCGGATACGTACGTACCCTGCTTCGGGCACGGCCAGTGCACCAGATACAAGTCAATGAATTCCAGCCCGAGGCGCTTCAACGACTCTTGGTATGCCTCCCCCGCGCGGTGCTGATCATCATTCCACAGCTTCGTGGTAACAAACAGCTCCTCACGAGTCACATCCCCCGCAGCGATCGCATCACGAATCGCCTTACCAACCTCAACCTCGTTGCCGTACAACGAGGCAGTATCGATGTGTCGGTACCCCAGCTCGATTGCCCGGCGCACAACCGGTTCTACATCTGCGCCTTCAAGCTTGTAAGTACCAAGGCCAAGCAGTGGGAAATCATAACCGTCATTCAACGTGGTTACTGGGATACCCATAACGTTTAGCTCCTATCTCACGTCCAGCAGGTCAATAACAAAGACCAGCGTACGACCAGCAAGCGGATGGCCGCCACCCGCTGGGCCGTAGGCCTTTTCCGGCGGGATGGTGAGCATGCGGCGACCGCCAACACGCATCCCCGGGATACCTTCCTGCCAGCCCTCAATTAGACCAGCCAACGGAAACTCCGCAGCCTCACCGCGGTCCCAGGAGGAGTCAAACTCATTTCCAGAGTCATAGGTCACGCCAAGGTAGTGAACCTTTACGTAGCCACCTGCGACAGCCTCAGCACCGTCACCAACAACCAAGTCCTCAATAACCAGGTCAACCGGTGCCGGCGCTTGCGGTACCTCAATGATTGGCTTTTCCATAGGTCACTATCTCCTGTTCGTTGATAAGCCTTAAAACAAGTAAAACCGCCGAGCGGACTCCCAAGAGTATAAGGGAAGTCCAGCAAACGGCGGTATGACGCGAAAACGCTTAACGCTTGTCGCGCGGCACGAAGTCGCGCTTCTGGTAGCCGGTGTAGATCTGACGCGGGCGGTTGATCTTCGTGTTCATCGCCAGCTGCTCACGGTACTGAGCAATCCAACCCGGCAGACGGCCGATGGCAAACAGCACGGTGAAGAAGTCCGTTGGGAAGCCCATCGCGCGGTAGATCAGGCCAGTGTAGAAGTCCACGTTGGGGTAGAGCTTGCGCTGGATGAAGTAGTCATCATTCAGTGCGATCTCCTCAAGCTTCATGGCCAGATCCAGCAGCTCGTCACCGCCCAAGTGCTCCAGCACCTCGTGTGCGGTGTCCTTCACAATGGCTGCACGCGGGTCATAGTTCTTGTACACGCGGTGGCCGAAGCCCATCAGGCGAACGCCCTTTTCCTTGTTCTTCACGCGGTTCATGAAGTCGGTTGCGTCGCCGTCGTGGTTGTTCTTGATGTCTTCCAGCATCTCCAGAACAGCCTGGTTTGCACCACCGTGCAGCGGGCCAGCCAGAGCGTTAATGCCACCAGCAACAGCCACGAACATATTGGCCTGTGCGGAAGCGATCATGCGAACCGTGGAGGTGGAGCAGTTCTGCTCGTGGTCAGCGTGCAAGATGAGCAGCTTGTCCAGAGCCTTGGTCAGGACCGGGTCAACGTGGTAGTCCTCGGTCGGGTAACCGAACATCATGCGCATGAAGTTCTCACGCGGGTTCAGGGAGTTGTCCGGGTACATGTACGGCTTACCGCGGGATGCGCGGTAAGCGTATGCAGCCAGCATCGGCACCTTAGCCATCAGGCGCACGGTCGCCTTGTTCAGCTGCTCCTCATCGAGCGGGTTGAGCTGGTCTTGGTAGTAGGCGGAGAGAATGTTTACGGAGGACGCAAGCACCGCCATCGGGTGAGCGTTGCGCGGGAAGATGTTGAACGCAGCCTTAAAGTCCTCATCCAAGAGGGTGTGGTGGCGCAGGTCCTGGTTAAATGCGTCCAGCTCCTCCACCGTCGGCAGCTCGCCGTTGATCAGCAGGTAGGAAACCTCGTTGAAGGTAGCGTTCTCAGCCAGATCTGCAATGTCGTAGCCACGGTGGCGCAGAATGCCCTCAGCACCATCAATGTAAGTAATTTTGGACTCAGTGGAGCCGGTAGAAACATAGCCCGGGTCGAAGGTAACCAGGCCGGTCTCATTCAAAAGGTTGCCAAGCACAACACCGTCATTACCTTCGGTGGCCTGCATGATGTCCATCTCATACTCGCCACCTGGGTAGTGAAGTACTGCCTTGTTTTCGTTTTCAGAAGCCACAGTGACCCTTTCCACATAGACACTTGCCGCACCTTGGACACACGCTACAAGTACGTGGACACGTTGTGCGGATCTTTACCATGGAACATAGTAGCACCGTATGTGACGCAAGCGACATGGTTCGTCTTGGCGGAGGGGGGCTCACCCTTTACACGGGCCGTCGCAAAGTATATTATGCAATGCACTGTAAATATTCTGGAGATTCTCCCCCGAAGGATGTCATGAGCACCTACCCCACCCTCCCCGCTGACCTCATTCCTGCCGACGGCCGTTTTGGCTGCGGCCCATCCAAGGTTCGCCCTGCACAGCTCGACGCTATTGTACGCGGCGCGAACATCATCGGCACCTCCCACCGCCAGCCTGCGGTAAAGAACGTTGTAGGTGAGGTGCGCGAAGGTTTGGCTGATTTCTTCCAGCTGCCTGAAGGCTATGAGATCGTGCTTTCCCTCGGTGGTGCCACCGCATTCTGGGATGCTGCAACCTTCGGCCTGATCGAAAACAAGTCGGCGCACCTGACCTTCGGTGAGTTCTCCGGCAAATTTGCCAAGGCTTCCGCACAGGCACCGTGGCTGGAGGAACCGCAGGTTGTTGCCGCTGAGCCAGGCACGGCCCCAAGCCCGAGCGAGCTTGATGGCACGGATGCTGATGTCATTGCGTGGGCCCACAATGAGACCTCCACCGGTGCGATGGTTCCGGTTGTCCGTCCAAATGCTGAGGGGCTTGTGCTTATCGACGCCACCTCCGGCGCCGGCGGCCTCCCTGTTGACCTGAACGAGGCCGATGTGTACTACTTCTCCCCGCAGAAATGCTTCGCATCCGACGGCGGACTCTGGTTTGCAGCCATGAGCCCGGCTGCAATTGAGCGCATTGCGAAGATCAAGGAATCAGGCCGCTTCATCCCAGCGTTCTTGGATCTGCAGACGGCAGTGGACAATTCACGCAAGAACCAGACCTACAACACCCCTGCTGTTGGCAGCCTGCTCATGCTGGCCGACCAGGTGAAGTGGATGAACGCCGAGGGCGGCCTGGACGCCATGGTTGCACGCACCACCGCAAACTCCGAGGCCCTCTACGCCTGGGCCGATGCACACGAGCTGGCAACCCCGTTTGTGCAGGACCCGGCGTCGCGTTCCCTGGTGGTCGGCACGATCGACTTCGCGGATTCCATCGATGCAGCTGAATTGGCGAAGGCACTGCGTGCAAACGGCATCCTGGATGTGGAGCCGTACCGCAAGCTTGGCCGCAACCAGCTGCGCATCGGCATGTTCCCAGCTATTGATACCACGGACATTGTTACCCTGACCCGCGCAATTGATTCCTTGCTGGGGCAGGGCGTGGGCGCAAAGTAAGCACCGTGTCCTGGGATAAGGTGGACGCTATGCGTGAGCTTTATCTCAGTGAAGAGGAATCGACGGAGCAGTTCTTCGTTCTGGTAGACGACGATGGTGTTCGCTACCAGCTCTCGCGCGCTGCGCTGGAAGAACTAACCACAGCCCCCGAGGAAGCAGCAGCTGCTGAACCGGAGCCGGCACCCGCACCGGAGACGCTTCCGGAGCCCGATCCCCTTTTCGCCAATGCGCTGACCATGCGCCCGAATGAGATCCAGGCCCGTATCCGCGCTGGAGCTACCGCCGCGGAGTTAGCTGAGGAGATGGGGGTTGCGGAGTCACGCGTTGAGCCTTACGCACACCCGGTGCTCCTGGAGCGCGCGCAGATTGCTGAGGCCGCCAAGCAGGCACATCCCGTGCGTGAAGACGGCCCGGCGAAGCTCACCCTGTTCGAAGTCCTCGCCTCCGCTTTCGCGGCAAGGGGCCATTCGCTTGCAGACGCTACGTGGGACGCAACCCGCGAACCTGGAGATGCATGGGTGGTCCGCGTTTCTTGGAAGGCCGGCCTGACGGATAATGAAGCAACCTGGGCATACAAGCGCCAGATGGGTTCGGCTTCCACTGCTGAAGCCCGTGACGCGGTCGCCCAAGACCTGACCGATCCGGACTTTGTACAGCCGCGTTCCATAGTGAGCCTAGACAGGCGGGAGCAGTGCGTGGAGGCTGTGGAAGCCGGGGAGGCTGTGGAAGCTGAGGAGATCGAAGGCGATTTCCTGCGTCACCCGGATGAGCAAGAGCAGCCGCAGCAGCGTCGCCGCAAGGCTGTCACCCCGCACTGGGAGGACGTGCTGCTGGGCGTTCGCACCTCACAGAAACGGCCGCGTAAATGAGCTACCCAGTGGTTGTGACGGTGTGGTTTGTCACCTCGGCACACCCAGAAGAGGTTCTGGCTTCAGAGCCAAAAGCGGACCGCGGGTTTGGACGCAAACTGCTTGCTCAAATCAACCCCGCTTGGCCGATCACACCAATTGGGCAGTTCCCGCTCAACCGCTCCTCTCGCCCCGGCCGTGATGAGTTTTATATCGCCGGCTACCCGGGCGTGGCCGTGGTGCAGACCTTTGTGGAGGATTCGGAGAAACTTCACGACACGGTTGGCTACCTGCGCCGTGCGCTTCCGGCTGCAGATACCTACGTCTTTGCCGAAGGCACTGACAGTGACTTCGGTGGGTTTTCGCATTACGTGGGCGATGAGCTTCGCCGCAGCCTCACTGCCACGCGTGAACGGGTGATTGAAGACTCAGGTCTGCCCGAGCCTTTCGAAGCCCCCTACTGGGCAGGTGAGAAAGCCGAACAGCTCGGCGGCATCACCCTGCCGTTTGAGCCGAAGGATCTGGTCCGCGAAGCGGAACGCAACTGGATCGGTGTGGACCTGCGCGCAGGCAGCCCAGACGTGCATGTTGTGGGCTATGCGGTAGATGGCCGCCCGGAACCGAAGATCACGCAGCCGGTGAAACCCTCCAAGACCAAAACAGTTGAAGAGGTTGCCGCCCGCTTTGCGGAAAAAGACAGCGCGTACGATGACTATGACGTGCAAAGCGATAACGACGGCGATGAGTTCGCCGAGCTTGCAGACGCCTCCGTGGCCGCAGCCAAGCGAATCGCCCGCGGCATTCGCCGCCGAGTGAAAAGTGCTGCGGCAGCGCTCAAAGAGCGCATCCGCCATTCTGACAGGCCCTAGCGGTTGCGCTCGTAGAACGCGATAGCCGCGCTTGTTGCCACATTCAGCGAATCGGTCCCGGGGCTCATAGGGATCTGCGCGCGCACGTCTGCCGCGCGCATCGCATGCTCGGTGAGCCCAGGTCCTTCCGCCCCCACCATGAACGCCACCTTGTCATAGGGGGCTGCAGTTTCCGGGTTCATGAGCGCTTCACGCAGCAGCACCGCATCCGGTGCCGGGGTTAGCGCCACAATGTGAAAGCCCGCCTGGCGCAGTTGCTCAAGGTCGCGCTGCCACGTGGTCGGCGTCCCCTCAAAATGTGCAAACGGGGTGCGCAGCACGTGGCCCATGGACACACGCACGCTACGGCGGTACAAGGGATCTGCTGTTGCAGCGCCGAAAAGTACGCCATCTACGCCCATGCCCGCTGCGTTGCGGAAAATGGCGCCAATGTTCTCGTGATCCCCCACGCCTTCCAGAATCATCAATGTCCGGGCATCGGCTGCCACCTCCGCCACACTGAGCGGGCCCGGACGGTCAGCCGAGGCAAGTAGCCCTCGGTGCATGTCGTACCCGGCAACCTGCCCCATGATCTCCCGCGTGATCTCATAGACCGGGATTTCGCGGCGCGAAAGTTCCTCGCCGTGCTCCTCTAGAAAGGTAGCCAGGCGTCCCCCGAAGCCGAAGACAGCGCGCATGGGAAAGCGCGATGCCAAAAGACGACCCGCCACCAATGGACCTTCGGCGATCACCAGGCGTTTCTCACTATCGGAGTGTTTCAGGTCTCGGATGTCGTCGAGGGATGGGGATAACGGGTCGTCGATACGCATGATGCTCTTGTGCCTGCGAGACTGCACTAGCCCAGCATGGCCAGCAGCGGGCCCTGGGCAAAGTAGACAACAAACAGCGCAGAAATCAGCCACATGATCCAGTGGATCTCACGAGCCTTACCAGCAAACACTGCCATGATGGTAAACGCGATAAAGCCCACACCAATACCATTTGCAATGGAGTATGTAAACGGCATCACCACAATGGTCAGGAAGGCTGGAAGCGCCACGTCAAAGCGTGACCACTCAATGCCGCCAACCTGCATCATCATCAGCGCACCCACAACAACCAGTACCGGCGCTGCAGCCTCAATCGGCACAATCTCATACAGCGGGGTAAAGAACATGGCCAGCAGGAACAGCACACCGGTCACCACGTTGGCAAGACCCGTGCGCGCGCCGTCTGCAATGCCCGCGGAAGAATCCACATACACCGTGTTGGAAGAGCTTGATGCGAAACCACCTGCCACGGCACCGAAGCCCTCAACAATCAGGGCACGCTTCATGTCCGGCAGGTTGCCCTTCTCATTTGCCAGGCCAGCCTGGCGGCCAAGCGCGGTCATGGTCCCCATAGCGTCGAAGAAGTTCGCCAGTACCAGGGTGAACACCATCAGGGAGGCAGCCAACACGCCCGCGTTGATAAACGCACCAACCAGATCAACCTTGCCCACCAAGGACAGATCTGGAACACCACCGAAGCTCTCCGGGATGGTCGGCACCGCAAGGGACCAGCCGTGCGGATCCTCAGCAGAGGACCCCACGCCAGCAATCGCCTCAATAACCAAAGCAATAATCGTGGTGATGACGATGCCAATGAAAAGGCCGCCCGGCACGTTGCGCGCAACCATGAAACCACAGATCACAAGGCCCAGCACGAAGACCAGGGTCGGCCAGGAAGCAATGGAGCCTTCAAAACCGAGCTGAACCGGCACGGTGGTCATCGCAGCGTCCGGTACGCGGCGGACAAAGCCGGCATCTACAAGACCAATCATGGCGATGAACATGCCAATGCCCACGCTCATGGCCACCTTCATCGAGTTCGGAATCGCCTCAAACACCGCGGTGCGGAAACCGGTGACGGCAAGCACACAAATAATGATGCCGTCAATCACCACAAGGCCCATGGCTTCTGGCCAGGTCAGACCCTGCTGGCCCACCAACGTCACCGCAACCAGGGTGTTGAGCCCCAGGCCTGTTGCAATGCCGAAGGGGTACTTCGCCACAACACCGAAGATGATGCACATCACGCCGGCAACCAGGGCGGTAACCGCAGCCACCTGCGGAATGCCAAGCACCACGCCCTCACGGTCCGGGCTGGTGCCAATGATCAGCGGGTTGAGCAAGACGATGTACGCCATGGCGAAGAACGTGACCACTCCGCCGCGAACCTCGCGGCCGACAGTGGAGCCGCGCTCCGAAATGTGGAAGAAGCCGTCAAGTCCGCCGGCGGGGTTGGAAGGTGTTTGCTGCGGCGCGGCAGTTTCTGCTTGAGGCGCGCTGGTATCTCGGGTGGTCACAGTATCTTGGATCCCTTTTCAAGTGCGTTGTCGGAAGACTGGCTATTGCCTGTCATATTGCCTGTCATAGACTGTCACTTTGCGTGTAAAAAACCAATTTCAATTCGAATAATTTTCGGCACACCGAGTCGACCCCGAGCCGACACCGAGCCGACACTGAGAAGACATCGAGAAGACACAGAGCAGGGCAGGCGTGGATAGTTTCACCTTTGTGGTGCAAGAAGGCACCGTGATTGATGCAGCGCTGTACGCCCAGCGGCTGCGTGAGCTGGGAGTTTCCACAGCGAATATGCACTCTTTGCGTGTTCAACTGGCAGATGTTGCCGGAACTCGGCGGGCAGTCTTACACATCACTAACGGCACACCTGCGCTGGCGCTTCGCCCCCTTGCATCAGCCCCGCAGGAGATCAGCATGTCGGCGCTTCCGATCCCAGATGAGCGCACGGCACCCCAAAAGGTGGGCCCGGATTCCGGTTGGCAGCAAACCCAGCTGGCCAAGATGCCTTCGAATGAGGGCTTGCTTGCAAACGACGCAGGAAACGTCGTCTCCGCCATCATGCACCCGCTGATTGCTATCCACGAAGACCAGGTCTGCGCGCATGGCATTTGCGCATATATCTCTTCGCATCCCAACACACCACGCTCCGTCGCGTTGGATGGTGTGGTGGATATCCTGCGCGCCCATGGGGTGTGCGTCCACGCCCAGCCAGAAGGGTTCTCCCTATCACAGTTGCAGGACAGTGAGGTGTGGGTGGTCGACCCGGTCTACGGCGTCCGCTTGGTCGATTCCTGGGTTGAGTACGGCATGCCTCGCCCGGCGCGACTGCTGTTTGAGCGCGCCGGTGTGCCCTCACATCGGGAGGTTAATGAGGCACGTGCAAAGCGCGCTGCCACGTTCTAGTCAGCCACTACGGTGTCCGCGTGCGCGCCGCAGCCGTAGGAGGCTGCTACGACGTGGCCGTCTGCGGAGTATTCATTGGTGCACACACCGAAGTTGTCGCCCACCGGCTCCCCCATGGGTAGGTAGAAGGCGCAGCTGCGGCAGTACAGGGTGGCTTTTTCGGCGAACTCACTGTTTGGCCCGTAGTCGCCGGTGCGCCAGCGTTTCTCAGCGTCGCGCAGGCCTTGTTCGGTCAGGTAGTGCTTGGTCTCTCGTCCCGGGAAGGTGATGGCGTGGCGGGAGAAGGAGTCCTCGGTCACCCGGACGTCCTGAGGCGAAAGCTCCATGATGTCGCCGGGGCCAAGGTCACCTGGGCGCAGGCGTTCCGAGTAGGGCACCCATTCCGGGGCTTCGAGCGCCCCCGTTGCCGGGATCAGCGCAACTTCATTGATGGTAATGGTGTCTGCGCCGGTTGCGCACGCAATCACGGCGTTCCATTCCCAGCCGGTGTAGCCGGGCACGTTCGCCTTGAAGCGGTGGGTGGCCACGTTGGTTTGCAGGCCGGTGACGCCAATGTGGTCGCCGATTTCGTGGTCCGCGGCGACGTCTCCAAGCGCCTCGCGCGCCGTAGCTATCGCCTTGGGGCCAAGCAACGGGGATCCGGCGGAATGTCGGTTACGTCTGGGTTTACTCACTCCCCCATTATGCGTGTGTCTCGTGGGTGTGGTGCAAAGTGTTGCAAGATGGGGCCTATGGCCAAACCTTTTGCTGCATTTGCCCTTCTCGCGCTGCTGCCGCTGAGTGCTTGCGGCACAGACGATCAGCCGGAGCAGTTGATAGCTGTTGTGCAGCAACGTTATGACTTTGATCCGACGAGTTTCACCCAGGGCCTTGAGGTGGGCCCGGCCGGTGAGTTGTATGTGGGCACGGGCTGGAACGGCGAGTCCCGGGTGTATCGCCGCGATATCGACGGCACCGAGCTAGCTTCCCAGTCGCTGCCAGATGATCAGTTTGGTGAGGGCATTTCGCTTATCGACGCCACGTTGTGGCAACTCACCTGGCAATCCGGCGTGGCTTATAAACGTGATGCCGAAACGCTTGAGGTGCTCGACAAGGCCGCAATTGATGGTGAGGGCTGGGGGATTTGCCACCTCGAAGCAACCGGCGAGGTGATTTTCTCCGACGGCACCGCGCAACTACGCCGCATGGACCCCGAGACGCTTGAGGAGCGCGAGCGTTTCAACGTCACGTTGGCGGGCACCCCGGTCGACGGCCTCAATGAGCTGGAGTGCGTGGGCAGCGATGTGTACGCCAACGTGTTCACCACCACCGATATCGTGCGCATTGACGCGGAGACGGGCAACGTCACCGCCGTGATTGACGCCTCTGGGGTGCCGAACAACGCCGCTTCAGATTTGAACAACGTCCTCAACGGCATTGCGCATATCCCGGATACTGAGGAGTTTTATGTAACGGGCAAGCGCTGGCCGGACCTGTACCGGGTTACCTTCGAACCCGCCGACTAAGGCTGCTGGGTAGAATCCGCAACCATGGCAAAAGGCGGAAAGAACCAAGGCGTGAAGCAAATGGTGGCAGTTATTGCCGTTGCGTTGCTCCTTGTCACCGGCATCTATTTCTTTATGGAGTACCAGCGCACCCGCCCGGGCACTCCGATTTCAGATGTTGCAATCAGCGTGACATCCGCCGGTGAAACCCGCGAGATCCCCCCGTACACCGTCTGTGAGCTTGACCAGGAGTGCGACGGTGGCACTCCCCCGTCCATGCCGTTAGGTGTGGGGGCAGACTCCGAACCTGTACACGTGACAGTGCCGAAGGACATTGCGCAGACCAGCTGGCGCGTGTTGGCTATTTATGACGACCCTGCCGCCAACAACGAGACCGTATACACCTCCGGCGAAGCTACTGAGCACGACATTGATGCAGTGACTGAGTCCGGGGCGAAGCTTGTGGTGGCGGAAGTGTCCGCCCTAGCAATTGACCACGCTGCCGACGCGGAGGAAGTCCCCGTCGTTGCAACGTGGTCTGTTGGGTTTGAGTAAGCGCCTATTTAAGCGTCGAGCTCCTTCGCCACTGCGCGCAGGATCTCCGCAACCTGGCGGGACTCCTTGCGGTCCGGATAGCGGCCAGCGGTCAGTGCGGGCTGAATCTGGGTTTCGATCAGCGTCATCACGTCTGCAAGCATGCTGCCCAGCTCCTCCGGCTTGCGGCGGTGCACGGGCCTGCGGCGCGGCGTGTCCAGGATTTCTAGGCGCAGCGCCTGCGGGCCGCGGCGGCCGGCGGCAAAGTCGAATTCCACGCGCTGGCCGGGTACAAGCTCCTCAACCCCTTCGGGCAGCACGTTGCGGCCGATGAAGACGTCTTCTTCACCCGGGTTCGAGGCGAAACCGAAGCCCTTTTCGGCGTCGTACCATTTAACCTTTCCAATTGGCATGGCAAATCCTCCTGTCTTCGTAGATCTGGTGAGCTTACCGCGCCACCCTAAAGCCCCCACCGCAACCCCAGGTGACATAGATCACATATTTCGCTTTTCGACGCCACGATCTGCCCTTATAGCGCCCCAAAACCCATTATCTTCGCCATTTTGTGGCACGAGCGTGACTGAATCGTTATAAAGCGTTAGGCTACTGCGAAACGTCCGAAGTCAACCGACCCGTAAGAGAAGGAAGTAACTATGGGACGCCACTCCAAGCAGACCACCTCCGTGAGCACGAAGGCACTCGCAGGCGCAGCCGCCGCTGCCGCGCTCACAGGCATCGCCGCACCGCAGGCAACGGCCGCACCGGATTCCGATTGGGACAAGCTCGCACAGTGCGAGTCTGACGGCAACTGGGCCATCAACACCGGCAACGGCTACTACGGCGGTCTGCAGTTCTCCTACGGCACCTGGCTGGCATACGGTGGCGGCGAATTCGCCCCAACCGCCAACCTGGCAACCCGTGAGCAGCAGATCGTCATTGCTGAGCGCACCCTCGCCGGCCAGGGCTGGGGCGCATGGCCGGCTTGCTCCGCACGCCACGGCCTGAACTCCGCACCGACCAACCGCGACGCACAGGCAGTGCAGACCGTTCCGGCTCCGGCTGCAGCCCCGGCCGATGAGGCAGCTGCTGGCAGCTCTGACAGCTTGGCCGTGGACGCACTGTTCAACCAGCTGACCACGGTGCTGACTAACGCTGGCCACACCGTGCCGCAGGAAGTCCACGACACCTACGCCGCAAACAAGCACGACTACAACGGTTTCTACTTGGCTAACCGCCAGCTGATCGACTCCGTGCTGGCCGGCAACATCGCTGGTGCGCTGGGCTTCTAACAGCTAGCAAACAAAAGCGGCCGCTTTTCAGCGGCCGCTTTTGTTGTTCGTACGAGCTTAAGATTTACTCGCCGTTCAGACGGGAAGTGGTGTGCACGTAGCCGGTCTCCTCCGCCGGCATCGGCAACACCAACTCATTGCCAAACGGGCTGCTTGCGCCAGCCAGCTTGGAGGAGATCTCGGTCACCGGGTGACCATTACCAGGAACGTTCGTGGGCCATGCCGGATTCGCGCGCCCAATCTTCACTGCATCTTTAGCCATGCGTCTTATTCTTTCACGTTCTGAAGAGAAACGCACGTAGGATTGTGCGGAAATGTTTACTGAGGATCAGCTTCGAGCACTACTTCGCACCCGCCCGGACGCGTTCTTTCCTCCTCCCCCAACGCAGGCGTCCCTCCGCACCCGCCTTGGCCTGCCGGGTTCTGTCTCTCGCGCGCTGCGCACGCTCAACGCCGCAGACCTGCATGCGCTAGAGCAGTTGGCAGACCGCGGTGCGGAGCTTGACCCTGTTGACACAACCGGCCTTGACCTACAGCTAGAGCGTCTGCGGGAGCGCGCCTTAATCACCGGTGCGGCTGATGCGGTGCGGATTTCTCCTGGCACCCTCAGCGCCCTACCGGCTGGGTGGAGGGTGTCGGATGTGGCGCCGGAAAGGGTGCGCGAGGGCGTTGAAAAGCTTGATGCCCAAGAGCGCAAAGTGTTGGAAACCCTGGCGCGTGCAGGTGGTGTGGGAACCACGAAGGCGGCCGCCCCGGATGCGGATCCGGACACCCCCGTTGCACGCCTGATAGCCAAGCAGATGCTGGTGCGAGTTGATGCCGCAACCGTGCGCCTCCCGCGGCCCGTCCGTGAAGCGCTTGCTGGCCAAACCCCGCGCATCTACCCGCTTGTAGAACCGCAGCGCTCCAAGATAGACCAACACGCGGTAGATGAGGCCGCAACCGCGCAGGGTTTGGAAGCTGTACGCCAGATGCGCCAGCTGCTCACGCGCTTGTTGGCGCAGCCGGTGACGCTGAACAAGGACAGCACGGTCGGCGTGCGCGCACTGGCTGCGCTGACAAAAGAGCTGGGGTTTGATCCAGCGTTTCTGATCACCGTGGGCGAATCCGCGGGCCTTGTCGGCCGCGGAAATGTGGACCCGGCGGAAGACGCTAATGCGCTCGCCGCGACGCATGACGCGCTGAGCTGGCTCGACGCCACGTTAAAAGAACAGTGGGCGATCGTGCTCGCCGGCTGGGTCGCCTCGCCATGGCGCGTTGACCAGGGCCACAGGCTTTTGTCTTCAGAAAGCTACGCGCCTGATGTGAGACATGCCCGCATGGACATCCTGCGCGCTGGCGGCAACAAAGAGATGCTGCTTTTTCACGCTCCCCTGTCTGCCGCCGCCATGTGCGACGCGCTGATCAACGTAGTAGTCGCCGAGGCTGAGCAGGTTGGTGCGTTGGCGCTTGGCGCGGCCTCCTTACCGCTTCACGCAGTGTTGGAAGGTGACGATGTTGCCGCCGCAGCCACCTTCGTGCCACCTGAGGTGGACACGCTGATTGCCCAGGCTGACATGACGGTGCTTGCCCCCGGGCCGCTGACTGGCGATGTTGCGCGCGTGTTAGAGCGTTTCGCCGACATGGAGTCTCCGGGCTTGGCCAGCGTGTGGCGGGTCTCCGAAGCCAGCCTGCGCCGCGCACTTAGCGGCGGCATGACTGCACCCCAACTCCACGATTGGCTCGCCGCACACGTCATGGGAGATGTCCCTCAGGCGCTGAGCTTCCTGGTTGATGACGTCGCGCGCAACCACGGCACCATCCGCGCCGGCGAGGCGCTCAGCTACATTCGCAGCGAGGACCCAGCACTGATCACCAGGGCCATTTCGCTTATCGACGCCCTACGCCCCCTCGCCCCCACCGCCGCAATTGCCAACATTCCACTGCCCCAGCTCATGGCGCAGCTGCGCCAGGCGGGCCTGCAACCGGTGGCGGAAAACGCTGAAGGTGCCGAATTGAACATTGCACCGGAGCCGGCACTGGTGCCGTCAACGCCGTCGGCCATCCCGCGGGTGAACAAGGTGGCGGATGGGGAGGTTGCGCGGATCGTCGCAAAGCTTGAAAGCCCCGACGAGGAACCGGAAGCTGAGGGCGACAACCTGGAAACGCTGCGCGCCGCCGCACGCGCGCGCCGACACGTGCGCTTGGGCTACGTGGATAAAAACGGGCGTGGGCGCATGCTTAGCGTCCTGCCACTGAGTGTGAACGGCGGGCAGGTTGATGCGCTGGACGAGTCCAGTGACCGTGTCGTGCGCATCGCCCTGCCTCGCATCACCAAGGTGGTCCTGGCCTAGCGGCTGGCGCGCTCCAGGATCTCCAGGATGTGCTCGTAGTCCTTGCCCGTTGCCGCGGTCAAACCCAGCTCACAGGTGCGGTTGGACGATGCGTGGCACACAGCACCCAACTCCTTGGCTTCGGCTGCTTCGCGTTTTGTCGCGGAGTGAGTGAGCTCCGGGTGCAGCATGCCGCGGTCCCCGGCGTAGCCGCAGCAGTTCCACTCGGCCGGAACGTTGACTTCCGTGGCCGCCGCAGCAGCCACGTGCTTCAGCGTATCGACGATACCCAGGTGGGTCGCCGAACACGTCGGGTGCAACGTCACCGACGGTACCTTGTGGGTGACCTCAAGATTTGCAAGCACGTGCTTTTCCACAAACTCGATGGCGTCGATGACTGTGATGCCAATACTTTCAGCCATATCACGGAAACCGTGCGTACAGCTCGAGGCGTCCACCACCACCGGCAGGCGCCCGCCATCGGTTGCGACGATCAGCTGGTCGTTGACGCGGCGCTGCATGATGTCGTGGCCGGTGCTCATGCCCTTTGAGGTCCACGGGGTGCCACAGCACATTCCGTCGATGCCCTCCGGGACCGTAAGTGCAAGCCCTGCGCGCTCCACCAGCTTCGCAAATGCCTCAGACGCGCCCACGCCATCGCTTTGCGGACCAAACATGGAGTTCACACACGCCGGGACGAACACGCCTGTCGGCTCCACTCCCGGCGCGCCAACACGTGTGCCGAACGCCTTGGAGCGCTTCACGCCGCCCTTGGACAGCTCGGGGCGGTACTGCGGGACCGTGTCCTTGCCAACAAGTGCACGTGCGACGTCGGTCACCTTCTGCACCAGGCTGGTCGGCATGTAGTAGGCGCCGGTCAGCGCAGCAGAAGCGACGCTGTTGCCCGGGCCCCACGCTTTTGCGGCAGCAGCCCAGCCGGCGGACTTCAGCGCGCCGGCCTCGCCGCGACGCAGCGACTTGATGAACTTGCCCGTATCAATACCCACCGGGCAGGCGGTAACGCACATGGAGTCCACGGCACAGGTGTCAATGCCCTCGTACTGGTACTCCTTGTCAATGTGCTTGACCAGCTCCATGTCGCCTTCCTGCAGCGCCTTGGCACGCGCACGGCGCACCACGATGCGCTGGCGCGGCGTCATGGTCAAGTCACGCGAGGGGCACACAGGCTCGCAGTAGCCACACTCCACGCAGGGGTCGATCTCGTCTTCCACCTGCGGGTTGAGCTTGAAGTTCTTCATGTGCTCGCGATCGTCTTCGGTGATGATCACGCCCGGGTTCATCACCCCACGCGGGTCAGCAGCGCGCTTGAGCTCAACCATCACCGCATAGAGCTCCTCGCCGTATTGACGACGCACATACGGCGCCATCACACGCCCCGTACCATGCTCCGCCTTCAGGTTGCCGCCTGCACCGAGGACAAGATCGACCATGTCCTCGTTGAAGCCGTCGTAACGTGTGAGGTTCTCGTCGCCCTCAAAGCGGTCGGTGATCAAAAAGTGGATGTTGCCGTCCTTTGCGTGGCCGAAGATGACGGCGTCGTCGTAGCCGTAGGTGTCGAAAAGCTGCTGCAGCCCGCCGCACGTATCGGCGAGGTCCTCAACCGGCACCGCGATGTCCTCAAGCAGCGCAGTCGTGCCGGACGGGCGCGCTTCTGCGACCTGGGCGTAGAGGCCCTTGCGAAACGCCCACGCCTTGGCTGCCTCGATGGGATCGGTGCTGAACTGCGCCGGGGTCTGCAGCTCAAACTCCTGCAACAGCTTGGAGCCGGCCTGCTCGTATTCGCGCAGCTGCTCGGCTTCGTTAGCGTGGTATTCGATGAGCAGCGCCGCCTGGCCGCCGAGTTCGAAACCAGTGATCTGCTCCGGCACCGAGTCAAAGGTGCGGCCAACCTTGATGGAGCGCGAGTCCATCAACTCCAGCGTCGCCGCCTTCGACTCAAACAGCGCCGGCAATGAACGTGTTGCAGCATCCAACGTCGGGTACACCGCAATGGTGGTGGTCTTCATTTTCGGCACCTCGATGGTGCGGAATACCGCTTCCGCGATAAACGCCAGCGTGCCTTCAGACGCAACCAGCAGGTGCATGAAGATGTCCAGCGGCGACTCAAAGTCCAAAAAGGAATTCAGGCTGTAGCCCATCGTGTTCTTCAGCGCGAAGTGGCGCTGGATGATGTCCACGGATTCCTTGTTGTCGCGCACGCGGCGCTTCAGGCGCTCAAGCGTTTCCACAAGCTCTGGTTCTTGCTGCGCAAACTGCGCTTCTGCATCCGTATCCGCCGTGTTAATCACGGTGCCGGACGGCAGCACAAACGTCAGGGACTCAATGGTGTTGTAGGTGTTGAACTGCGTGCCACACGCCATGCCGGAAGAGTTGTTCGCAATCACGCCACCGATGGTTGCTGCCCCCTCAGACGCTGGGTCTGGGCCAATCTTGCGACCGTAGGCAGCCAGGTGTGCGTTGACCTGACGAACCGTGGAGCCAGGCTGCACGCGCACACGCTTGCCGCCATCCAGTACTTCCACGCCGCGGAAGTGCTTTCGCACATCCACCAACATTCCGGCACCACCCGCCTGGCCGGAGAGGGACGTGCCCCCAGCGCGCAGCACCACCGGGGCTCCAGAAGATGCGGAGGCACGAAACGCTGCCGCGACGTCGTTCGCGTTGCGCGCTCCGACTACCACATCGGGTGTGTACAGGAAGTGCGACGCATCGTGCGCGTACTTAATACGATCGATTGGGCGGGTGGATAGTTGCTGTTCAGAGCCAAGTTCGCGGGCCAAATGCGCCGCGGGGGATGAGATGGTAGCCGTCATGGGTCCATGATAAACCCCCCTCACGCAACGTCGTATCTTTTGCTAGCTTTTGTCAGGTGACTACGTTTCAGATTCAGGACCTCTACAAGCGCTTCGGCGACGTTCAGGCCCTCGACGGGATGGACTTCACCGTCCGCGACGGAGAGATATACGGTTTCGTCGGTTCCAACGGCGCCGGAAAATCGACCACGATGCGCATCGCGTTAGGCGTGCTCAGCGCCGATTCTGGCGAAGTGCTCCTCGATGGGCGCCCGCTTGATAACAACTCCCGCCGCCGCATCGGCTACATGCCCGAAGAACGTGGCCTCTACGGCAAGGAAAAGATCCTGGATCAGTTGATCTTCCTTGCCAAACTCCACGGTGTGGACGGCGCAGCCGCCAAGCAGCGCGGCACCGAACTGCTCGAGGAGTTGGGCCTCGGCGAGCGTCTCAACGACAAGCTCGACGACCTCTCCCTGGGCAACCAGCAGCGCGTGCAGTTGGCCGCGTCACTGATCCACGACCCGGAGGTGCTCATTCTTGACGAGCCGTTCTCCGGCCTCGACCCGGTTGCCGTGGACGTGATGAGCACGATGCTCACCGACCGCGCCCGCGCCGGTGTGCCAGTCATCTTCTCCTCGCACCAGCTCGATTTGGTGCAGCGGCTTTGCGACCGCATCGGCATTGTCACCCGCGGCCGCATGGTCGCCGAAGGCACCGTCGATGAGCTGCGCTCCGGCGGTCCGGTGCGCTTCCGCGTCGGCACGCAGGCGCGCGGCTGGATCCCCGCAACCGCCACGCTTATTAGCGACACCCCCACCCACGTCACCCTAGAAACCACTTCGGTCGACAACGACCAGGACATTCTCCGCGCCGCCATGGCCGCCGGCCCGGTCCACGAGTTCACCCGCGTCGTGCCGGATCTGGCCGAGCTGTTCAAGGAGGTTGTGAAGTAATGAAGACTTACTCCCCCATGCACACCATCACCACTACCGCGAAGCGCGAGGTGCAGATTCTGCTGCTGAAGAAGGGCGTCATTGTCACGCTCGTGATCATGTTGCTGGCCATGCTCGGCATGATCGGCTTCGGCACCTGGATGAAAAACAAGGGCGAAGCGGAAGCAGAAGCCGGCGGCCCGGCCGTTGCCGCCGTGGGCATCGCAGAGCAGCTTCTCGACGACGCCGGCTACGACGCCCGCACCGCCACCGACCGCGCCGAGGCCGAACAGTTAGTCCGCGACGGCGACGTGCAGGCCGCCCTGATCGTCGAGGGCGACACCTGGGAAGTCCTGGCGGACGGCTCCCCCTCCACCACCATCCTCACCGGCCTCGACGCCCTCTCCCAACAGCAGGCGCGCGCCGAAACCTTAAGCACCCTGGGCATTAGCCCCGCCGACTACGAGGCTGCCTCCCCGCAGATCAACGTTGTACCGGTGGACATCAACGACACCGAAGGCGACGACACCGCACAGCTACTGCCCCGCCTGCTGACCACCTTCTTCGCGCTGATCGTCGTCATGTTCACCGTGATCACGTTTGCCGCCCAGGTGGGCAGCCGCGTCACCGAGGAGAAGTCCTCGCGCGTCGTCGAGCTCATCTTGGCTTCCGTTCGCCCGCTGGACTTCCTCGCCGGCAAACTGCTGGGCACCGTCATCTTCGGCTTCCTCGCCACCGCAGTGTTGCTCGCCGTCGGCGGCATCGGCCTGAAGGTCTCGGGTTTTATCGATGACGTCGAGGTCGACTGGTCAATCCTCCCCATCCTGTTTATTGCTTGGCTGCTGTCCATGCTGTTCTTCGGCGGCCTCTACGCAGCCGCCGGCGCGATGGTGCAGCGTACCGAGGACCTCCAGTCCACCCAGATGCCGATCCTGATGCTGCTGATGGCATGCGTGTACATCTCGTTGTTTGGTTGGTCCAACACCGACTCAACCTTCATGCAGGTCGTGAGCTGGATCCCGCCATTTTCCATCTTCGCCGCGCCCCTGACCTACGCAGCTGGCGATTTCACCGCCATTCAGCTCGCGGGCTCCTTCGCAATCGCTGCGGTCACCACTGTGCTCGTCGTGTGGGGTGCCGCCCGCATTTACAAGCGCACGATCCTCAACAACGGCAGCGTGACCAAGTGGACTCAGGTGCTTCGGAGGGGCTAGCGCACTTAGGCGATGTATTTTTCGCAGCTATGCCCGTAGACTACGCACGCCTACTATCAGGAGGAGTAGATCGCATGGCTTACGGCGACGGCCCACTTATCGTCCAGTCGGACAAGACTGTGCTGCTTGAGGTCGCGCACCCGGACGCCGCGAAGGCCCGGGCTGCGCTCGCCCCGTTTGCGGAGCTCGAGCGCGCACCTGAGCACGTACACACATACCGCATCACCCCGCTCGCGCTGTGGAACGCGCGCGCCGCCGGCTTCGACGCGGAGCAGGCCGTTGACGTGCTGGAACGCTACTCACGCTTCCCTGTCCCGCAGACGCTGCTCATTGACGTCGCAGAGACCATGGCGCGCTACGGCCGCCTGAAACTGGTCAAGCACCCCGCACACGGGCTGATCTTGGAGTCAGACGACCCGCTGATCCTCACGGAGGTGCTTCGTAGCAAGAAGATCCAGCCGTTGGTGGCTAAGCCGATTGATCAGGTGACGGTGCCGGTGCATCCTTCCGCCCGCGGCCAGATCAAACAGGAACTGATCAAACTGGGCTGGCCTGTGGAGGACCTGGCTGGCTACGTGGATGGTGAGTCCCACCCGATCGCACTGAACCACGACGGCTGGGAGCTTCGCGACTATCAGCAATACGCCACTGAATCATTCTGGGAGGGCGGTTCCGGCGTGGTCGTGCTTCCGTGTGGTGCGGGCAAAACCATTGTGGGTGCGGCGTCGATGGCGCAGGCACAGACCACCACGCTCATCCTGGTGACCAACACGGTTGCCGGCCGCCAGTGGCGTCACGAACTGCTACGACGCACCACGCTCACGCCGGAGGAGATCGGCGAGTACTCTGGCGAGCGCAAAGAGATCCGCCCCGTCACCATTGCCACATACCAGGTGGTCACCCGGAAAACCAAGGGCGAATACAAGGCGTTGGAACTTTTCGATTCGCGCGACTGGGGCCTCATCATCTACGACGAAGTCCACCTGCTTCCCGCCCCCGTCTTTCGCATGGCTGCGGACCTGCAGTCGCGCCGCCGTCTCGGGCTGACCGCCACGCTCGTGCGTGAGGACAGCCGCGAGGACGACGTGTTCTCCCTCATCGGGCCTAAGCGTTACGACGCCCCCTGGAAAGAACTCGAAATGGCCGGCTACATCGCCACCGCCGAATGCGTCGAAGTACGCACCACACTCACCGCACAGGAGCGGCTCACGTACGCTAGCGCCGAAACGCGGGAACGCTACCGCCTGGCGGCGTGTTCGAAGGCGAAGCTTGGGGTCGTCGATACGCTGCTGGCTCAGCATGCCGGCAAGCAGACCTTGATCATCGGGGCCTACGTTGACCAACTCGAAGAGATCGCCGCGCGCATCGACGCCCCACTTGTCGACGGCAAAACCACCACCAAGAAACGCCAATCCGCCTTCCAAGCGTTCCGCGACGGCGAAATCTCCACCCTGGTGGTGTCCAAAGTGGCGAACTTCTCCATTGACCTGCCTGAAGCATCTGTGGCCATCCAGGTCTCCGGCACGTTCGGTTCCCGCCAGGAAGAGGCGCAGCGCCTCGGCCGCTTGCTGCGCCCCAAGGCTGACGGCGCCGAAGCACTGTTCTATACCGTGGTTGCGCGCGACACCCTCGACGCAGAGTACGCCCTGCGTCGGCAGCGCTTCCTGGCGGAGCAAGGCTACGCCTACAGGCTTATAGACGCTGACGACATCTCAACAGGCGGCATCTAGACTTGTACCCCATGAGCGACATGCACGTATTCAAGTTCGACGTGGACGATGCCTACGCCAAGCAGCACAATGAACTGCTGCGCAATACCAAGTACCTCGTGATCTCCGGCATCTCACTATTCATTCTCTGTGTGGCCGCCGGTGTGGCTATCTGGTTTCTTGTAGACCCCGCTTCCCCCTGGCACCTTCTCGGCTCCCTCGGTCTAGTGCTGTTCGGCGTGATGATGCTGATTGTCGCCCTTGTTATCCCCCGCGGCGTTGTTAGCCCGCAGCAGCTGTACAACGACCATCCGTTGGCGCCCGCCATCATTACTGAGAACGCTGGCACCACTATTACTGTCACTGCGCTTGTCAACGCGAATGTTGATCCGGGGCAGAAGCCGAGGTGGGCGTTGGCGTCGCAAATCGTGCGCCCCTTGCCACAGGAAAACAACGCAGTGGGAACGAAGGTGCCGGTAGCCGCGGTTGGCGCGCAGCGCTCCACCCATGACAAGCAGCATTGGCAGGCCATCACCCCGATGCCAATCGTGTGGGGCACCCCGGACCACTCCGTAGTAGCAACCGCCCAGGCCGCGGTTCCGCAGCGTCAGTGGGAGATGCTCAACCGTGCCCGCAAGAACGACGAGCTCCTGCAGGCCTCTAAGAAGGGCCTTGCGTTTATTTAGTGCGTTTATTTAGCGCGCTTGCTTGCGCCCCATTGCAAGGCGAGTGCCACCAGCAGCACACACGCCGGCACCGTAAAACCGGCAATGATGGAATTTAAGTAGATCGGCAGAATCAGCAGCGGGGTGAGCGCCAGGCCGAAGAAGCGCGCTGAGAGCACCACAGCGTTGAATCCTGCGCCGCCTGGTGTGCGCAACACCGAGTAAGACACGGTGGTTTGTAAGCCCTGTGCACTGGTCATGGCGATGCCCCAAAGCACTGCGATGCCAACTGCCCACGGCAGGTGCGCCATCGACGCCACCGCGAGCGCCCCGGTCACCGCACACGCAGTCAGAATCTTCAGCGCCCCGAAGCGATCCACCGAAGCACCAATCTTTGGCGCGAAGAAGAACGCCGCCAGTCCACCAACCATGATCACCAGGCCGCGTGTAGATGCGGGCATTCCAAACACGGACTGCAGGTGGATCGTCAGCACCGTAGTCATACCGATGATGCTCACACCTACTGCAAGCACGGTCAGGATGTGAATGATCATGGTCCCCCACGCCACCTTTTCCTTGACGGAGCTCTTCGGGATCCTTTCCGACGCCGGCACCCCCACCACCACCATCAACCCCGCAAGCACCATTACGGCCACATGCATGAGCTTCCAGTTGACTAACGACGCCGCACCCGCCACCAACGGCCCCGCACAATTACCTAGCGACTGCATAGCAAAATAGCGACCCAACGCCTGACCCAGACGCCCTGCCGGGACCGTATTACGAAGGATGATCTGGAGGATCGGCAGCGTAAACGCGTTTGATACCGACATAACCAGCACACCTGCCAGAAACAGGTTCCACGACGGCGCAATGAAACAAATCGCTGAGCCAATGAACGTCAAGGCATACGCCCACTTGATAACCGTGTGCGGTGCGGCGTAGCGAACCAGCGCTGAGGAAAAGAGCATCAACGACGCAAACGGAACCATATACAGGGTGACCACAAACGATGCCTCCTGCACCGTCTTGCCAAATGTCACTGCCATGTCAGGCACCATCGCAATCAGCGTTTGCGATGCCATTGGCCCAATCAAACCACCCAGGTACAGCATCTGCGTCTGCAGCTGCTGTGAGCGGGGTCCGTTAAACATATGCCTCAGATTTCTAAAATGCACAAATAAAAAGCACACTGCGTTACCTGGGCAGCATTGAATGGTGCCCGGAAACGCAAGCTTTTCCAAGGATAGTCGTGCAATCCAGTTCAAGGTAAGGATTGATTCATACAATCCGAGGCATAGCTGTTAGTCGACACTTCTGTGCTGTTTTCGTTATCTGCTAGTAGGCAGCGTGGTTCCGGGGCTCTCCTAGCACACAATGCGAAAACAGTGCTGTGTCTACACATTCCACCTGGGGATATGTAGGGCTGGTTTCGTTATCTGCTAGCAGCCAGTCTGTCTCCGGGTGGTTTGCTAGCACACAACACGGAAACAGTGGCGTGTCTATACATTCCACCTGGGGGTATGCATGCTTGTTTTCGTTATCTGCTAGCAGCCCCCACCTGATCGGAGGACCTGATGCGGCGGCTTGTTTCCGGGTGGTCTGCTGGTCTTAGGTGGGGCGTAACGAAAAACCAGCCCTAGTCACCGCATCAATAGGGGTGGCGTAGGGCTGGTTGTTGTGTTTGTGAACTTGTTGGGTCGGCGGTAACCTACTCTCCCACACC
>NZ_KV786264.1 GCF_001806875.1 Corynebacterium sp. HMSC29G08 | reverse complement strand
GGTGATGCGAATACGCATCTGACTGTGGTGGAGGCGTTGGCGAATAATTTGATGTTTGCGTGTGGGAAGCGCGACGAGCAGCGGCCTGCGATTGCTGGGCGTGAGGTGTGTGAGGTGCTGGTGGACTCGCCGTTGGCTCGGTGGGGTGTGATGAGGTTGTCTAACTATGAGGCGGCGAAGTGTATGCCGTTGGATGTGTATCGTTTTGTTGCTGCTACCGGTGCTCCGGCAGGTGATGCTGCGTTGGAGGCCATGCATTCGTGGGGTACGGCGATGTTGTGTTATGAGATGATTTCTGATCCTTTTGCTGCGCTTGATGCGTGTCGTGATTATTTGGAGTTGACTCAAGATCGTGGGTGGAGGCGTGCGGATTTTCAGATTGCGGGCATTGTTCTTGATGCTGCGGTTGAGGGCGGGACTGGTCCGATTGGTCCGATTGGGGCTGAGGTGATGAAGAAGTGGGAGGAGCGGCTTGCGGGGGCGGTTGAAGCCGTTGATCCTGATTACGCGTATACCGAAAATTCGTTGTTGTACGCCTGGCGGCACTGATGCAGTAACCGGGTGGAGATTGGAGTATTTGAATGGTGAATGAGGGTATGTCTGGTAAAGGGCGTGGACGTCTTTTTGAGGAGGAGTTGGATCCGGAT
>NZ_KV786263.1 GCF_001806875.1 Corynebacterium sp. HMSC29G08 | reverse complement strand
ACTATCGAGTTCTCAAACAACACACGCACACCCCACCAGATTCAAGCTTGAACCCGGTAAAAGCGGCTTTTACGACATTACATGTCGGTTCGAATCATGTCAAATCGTTGATTTTCTTTGATTCACTTGCTGCCGTAACAGCGTGGCTAAACCATAGCCACGCCGTTTAACAAAATGCAAACTCCGCAGCTAGACGCGCTTTGCGCCGGCAAAATTCTTCTTGCCGCGACGCAGCACCAACCACGCTCCGTGGAGGAAGTCGGCTTCGGTCGGCTCCCACTCCTCGCTTTCAATGCGCTGGTTGTTTACGTATACGCCGCCCTCCTTAATGGAACGGCGTGCAGCACCCTTGGAATCCGCGAGGCCTGCGCCTACCAACAAATCAACAATGTTGGTGGATGCGCCCGACCCGATTTCATGCACTGTGGTTTCGCTGACCGCAGCAGCCAAGGTGCGCTCATCAAGGTCCGAAAGCTCGGCCTTGCCAAACAGCGCCTCAGCGGCAAGTTCAGCACCCTTGCGAGCGTCTTCGCCATGAACCAAGTCTGTCATCTCCTTCGCAAGGCGCCGCTGCGCCTCACGCTTGAAGGGACGCTCCGCAACCTCAACCTCAAGACGATCCAACTCTTCCTTGTCCAGGAATGTGAACCAGCGCAGGTAGCGGATCACGTCCGCATCGGCGGTGTTCAAGAAGTACTGGTACCAGGTGTATGGGCTGGTCATCTCCGGATCCAACCACAGCGAACCGCCACCGGTGGACTTGCCAAACTTCTTGCCTTCAGAGTCAGTCACCAGCGGCACGGTCAGCGCGTGGACGGAGACGCCGTCCATACGGCGGTTCAGGTCAACACCCGCAACGAGGTTGCCCCACTGGTCGCCGCCACCTACCTGCAGCACACAGTCGTAGTTGCGACGCAGCTGCACGTAGTCGTTAGCCTGCAGCAACATGTAGGAAAACTCGGTGTAGGAAATGCCATCAGACTCCAAACGGCGCTTCACAGTGTCACGGCTCAGCATGGTGGAAAGCGAGAAGTGCTTGCCAATGTCACGCAGGAACTCAATCACGCTGAGATCTTTGATCCAGTCGTTGTTATTGACCAGCAGGGCCGCGTTATCGCCGTCAAAAGAGACAAAGCGTGAAAGCTGGCCGGAGATACGATCCGCCCAGTCGCGCACCGTGTCCTCCGAGTTTAGGGTGCGCTCGCCTACATCACGTGGGTCACCAATCATGCCCGTCGCGCCACCAGCGAGTACCAACGGACGGTGGCCCGCCATCTGGAAACGACGCAGCATCAACAGCGGCACAAGGTGGCCAGCGTGCAGCGACGGGCCAGTCGGGTCAAACCCGCAGTACAGCGTGATCGGCGTATTCGTAGCCTCCCGAAGGGCTTCAAGGTCTGTGGACTGATTTACCAGGCCACGCCACTCAAGTTCATCAACGATGTTGGTGTTTACAGAAGAAGTCATCAAAACATCTCACGCTTTCGTTATTGCGAGGTGGTTGGGTGGGTTTGCGCTTCGTCGATAAGCAAAACTGGAATGCCCTGCTCAATGCGATAGGCAACGCCAAGGCGCTCATTGATCAGCAACTGTTCTTCCTCGCTATAGATCAATGGCCCTTTATCTTGGGGGCAAACAAGAATCTCAAGCAGTTCTGGATCAAGGCTCATGAGCGTCGATCGTACCCCTCAGCTTCTTCGAAACCGTCGTTGAGTCCTGGCAGCGCGCCAAGTTCAGTGCGTAAGAACTGGGCCTGCGAGTCCATGGCGCGCAGATTGTGGTCAAGAATGCCGGTTTTAATTCTGTCTACGGCGTCAGCGAGCGTGGCCAACGAATCCGCCATAATTGCCGCTGCCCTACTGTCGCTGTGTTGCGGACCATCGAGGAACGTCGCGGTGATCTCCGGGTAATACACCTTGACCACATTCCACATGGTCTGCCGATGCTGCGGCGTGGAATCCAAGTGGTCCCACTCAGACAAGACAAAACGAACGTTGCTCTCCAGCTCTTTAGCTTTCGCCACTACGACAGCTGGCGGCTTCGCGCGAAACAGCTTCGAAGAAGTCTCGTGCAACACCCCACCAAGCAATTGCGGCGTGGGGGTCATAGCCGTGGTAAGTGCTTGCTGCCGCGGCGCCGGAGTCAGCACGGCACCCGCCCCGTACGCCGCTATGGCTGCTATTGGCCAGAACACGCCAAATCCGATGAGCAAGTGCAGCGCAACAACCACAATGGCCAGCAGCAGGCCAACCTGGTTCTTGCGTGAACGGAAGTATTTACTGGAACCCACGAATCTCCTTAAATGCAGACTCCAAATCACCGTTGAGTGCGTCAAACACTTCGCCGCCGGTCAACGTGGCAAGCTCCGTCATCTCAGCTTTGTTCGCATCCCCGTAGAGAATCACAAACACCGGAATCGAGTGCTTCTCCGGCGACATCTGCGCATAGATCTCTCTAAACTCCTGGAACGACTCGCCGTAGGTAGCTTCACCGTCACTGAGCAAGACTATGGATGGAATACCTGTCGAAGTGTCCGCCGCCTCCAAAGCACGGATCAACGTTCGGTAGATCGCCGTCCCACCATGCGCAACCAAACCATCAACATACGCGCCAAGTGCTGCGGCGACAGCCGGGTCTTCACGGTCATACGTAACCGTGATTGGCTCATTCGGGTCGAAGCTAAATGACCACAGAGTGACGTCCTCGCGGTCCCGGAGTGAGACGTCGCCGGTGAGGGTGGACGCTGAGCCGTCGATAAGCGAATGCATAATCGCTTTCAACGAGTCAAGGCGCGTGCCTTCCATGGATCCGGAAACATCCAGCACAAACGTGGTAGTACCAGGCTGGCGGTACTGGTTGTTGTAGGCGTAGAGCAGTTCGTCTACCACTGATTGGTTTGCCGGGAACGGCAGCTCAATGACCTGCTGGTTTTGCAACTGCTCTGGCAGGTTGTCCACCTGGATCACCGGGCGGCGGTACGACTGTGCAATATCTTCTTGGTGCTCAAGCACCCAATCTGCCAACGCGCGGACCCGCCCGGCGGCCTGCGGATTCGAGGGCTGTGCGAGCGTGGATAGCGGGTAGTCGGCGGAGATCACGCCATCTTTCGGCACAACCACCTGGATCGGCTGGCCCTGATGCTGCATCTGCAGCAGCGTCGACTCGTAGTTCACAATCGCATCGGCACGCTCTGGGTCATGAACAAACGCCTCCGCCAGCCACCCGGAGGAGCCAGAGACCAGTGACTGAGCCTGGAACAACGCCTTGAGTGTCGGGCTGACCAGCTCCAGATCCCCGGGGCTAATTGCCTGACCGGTGTCTGCAACCGCCGTCGCTACCGACACCAGCGCCGAGAATCCCGAGTTGGACGACGAGGGTGTAGTCATGCCGAAGGTGAAATCACCTTGCTCGGCGGCCTGGGCAAACTCCGCCCAGGTGGGCTGCTGCTTATCCCAGCCCAAGCGCGCAGCCGCTTCGTCCCAGACGCCAAAGGCCACTGGGCTGGTTGCGGTTTTCGTCTCGTCCGCAAGCTTGTTGGACGCCCCAATCAGGTTGACGTAGCGGTTGGTGGCGAACCAGGTTGCGTCCACGTTGCCGTCGAAATCTCCGCGCTTCAGTGCCTGGGAGTTGTCCAGAGTGCCACCTGGGAAGAGCAGCTCAATACTGAACCCCAGGTCCTTAGCCGCCTGTTGGACAAGCCCCTCCAAGTCTTTCAACTCTGTGGCGGCAACAATAGTCAGGTCCGCGGAGCCAGGGCTCTGTTTGGGGTCGGAATCAACCCCGCCAGTTTCTCCTGAGTCGGTGCCACAAGCAGCAAGCGCTAGGGCACTGAGAAAAGTGACAAATGCTAGCCAGAAGCGTTTCATTACTCTTCCTCCCCGTTTTTAGGCGGGGGCGCTATTTTGCCGTAGCGGGTACCCACACCGTCGATGAGCTGTTCTAGGCGGTCGTAATTCGGTGGATCGATGGAGTTGACGTAGTCGCGCGGTGGTTCAAAGCCTTGGCTTTCCAACTCTTGGGCAAGCGAGCCGGAGGTTGCGGGCCGGAAACCGTGACGTGCTGCAAGTTGCTGCAGCTGCGGGTCGTTGGTCAGCAGCTTTCCAAGTTCTTTACCTCCCGCGCTAACGCCTACAATGCCGTGGTTTGCAAGCACGGTTGGGTGCAACTGGAGCAGCACCATGTCATCCCGAATGCGCGAGTTCGGGCTCATCTGCTCGCCCAGATACTGTGCTTCGTAGACCATCACCATCGGCGCCGCCCCAATCCCTTGCGCCAGGTATTCCGCGAATGGGCCCGAAGAGGATGACTCTGAGTAGCCCTGGCCTGTGAAAAACGGTGAGATCGACTCCACTAGGTAATTCACGTCATCACCACGCGCAGGGTCGCGCTGTTGGAACTCATAGTTCAGGATTGCCAGGTACATCGCTGCCGAGTTGGATGTGCGGATGTCTGTTGAGCGGATCTGGACAGTTCTTGGCGACGCAAACGTATCCCCAAAATCACGCCACCTCGCACCCGAGCTTGCAAGGTCCACAAACTTGGCCATGTCTAATACGTAGTTGTCACCGTCTTTGGTAACCACCCCCTCCCCTTCTAGGATCTCGGTGATCGGCTGCCAGCTGGCCACCGCCATGGGAGAGAAGAAGGGGAAGTCCACCGAGTAACCAGAGCCCTGCTCGCGAACCTTTTGCGCCGCTGGTGCCGAAGAAGGGAAAACGAAGTCCTGAGCTTCGATGTCGATGCCTGTGGCGATCTCGCGGGAGCCGGCCGTGCTGAACGACACTTGGTACCCCAGCTCTTCAAGTCTTGCCACCACATCCGGGTCTTCGAAATATCCGCGCTTTTCGGAGCCGATCACCCCGCGAAGCTGGGTTAGACCCGGCTTTTGGGCGACCTGACTCGCCCCATCCGCTGAGCTGCCAACGCCGCCAATGCCGCCAGCGCCGCTAGCTCCTCCGATCCCAGGAATAACCCCGCGACCCAAGGCGATCGCAGCTGCGACTACCCCTAATAAAACAACACCAAGCAGGATGGACAATCCGCGTCCACCGCGCTTGGTGTCTGTATTACTACTCGGCACGTTCATACGCTCATAGTAAAACGTATTTCGTGACTTCGCTCACTAACTGGGGCGCACTGGAGTCTCCGCCCACGTTCGGAACACAGCATTGGCCTCAGCCACACGCTCACGCTGCTCTTCAACGCGTACCTTTGCGGTACCGCCGCGCGTGGCGCGGGAAGCTACAGCGCCCTGCACCGTCAGCACGTCCCGAACCTCAGGAGTCAGGCGAGCATCAACGCTTGCTAGTTCCTCATCAGTCAGGTCCACAAGGTCTACGCCTCGGCTTTCCGCGATACGCACGCATGCACCAGAAGCCTCGTGGGCCTCGCGGAAAGGCACGCCCTGGCGCACCATCCACTCAGCCAGGTCGGTTGCAAGTGTGTAGCCGGCAGGTGCCAGCTCCAGCATGCGATCCTCATGGAATACCAACGTAGAGACAAGCCCGGTAAACGCCGGCAGCACAATGCTAAGCTGCGACACCGAATCCACCAGGGGTTCCTTGTCTTCTTGCAGGTCTCGGTTGTACGCCAGGGGCTGGGCCTTGAGGGTTGCCAGCAAGCCTGCGAGATTGCCGATCAGTCTGCCGGACTTACCACGGGCAAGCTCTGCCACATCTGGGTTCTTCTTCTGCGGCATGATGGAAGATCCGGTGGACCAAGCGTCGTGAAGCGTGATGTAGCCAAACTCTGGTGTGGACCACGCAATGATCTCTTCAGCAAAGCGAGACAGATCCACCGCAATCTGCGCCAGCACGTAGGCGGTTTCTGCAGCAAAGTCACGCGAAGCCGTGCCGTCAAGCGAGTTGTCTGCAGAGGAATTAAAACCGAGCTCCTCTGCAATCGCCTCCGGGTCCAGCTGCAGCGAGGAACCCGCCAGCGCACCGGAACCATACGGAGATACCGCAAGACGCTTGTCCAAATCCTGGATACGCTCCAGGTCACGCAGCAGCGGCTGCGCGTGAGCAAGCAGGGAGTGTGCGAGCAGAATCGGCTGCGCCGCCTGGAAGTGGGTCTTACCCGGCATGATCGCATCGGGATGAGCCTTCGCCTGGGCGACAATAGCGTCGATCAAGTCCGCAACATCCTGGGCAACGCCACGCACTGCATCTCGCAGCCACATGCGAAACATCGCAGCAACCTGGTCGTTGCGGGAGCGGCCCGCGCGAAGACGGCCGCCCACCTCGGGTCCGACGCGGTCAATCAATCCGCGCTCCATGGCACCGTGCACGTCTTCGTCCGTAGGCAGCGGCCCAAAGGAACCATCCGCAACGTCCTTGCCTAGCTGGTCAAGGCCAGCCAGCATGGTTTCCAAGTCAGCGCCGCTCAACAGTCCTGCCCGGTTGAGCACCTTCGCGTGTGCCTTGGAGGCAAGCACGTCATAAGGTGCGAGTACCCAGTCGAAATGGGTGGACACGGACAGCGCGAACATTGCCTCGGAAGGGCCGCCGGAGAAGCGACCACCCCACAGCGCGCCTTCGTTAGTGCGGTGCTGCTCCATCGATATCCCCTACTTCTGCGAGGCGTTAGCCTCGCGGTCACGCTTGTTGGCAATCTGAGACGACAGGCCGTGCAGGCGCACGAAGCCCTTAGCCAGAGTCTGGTCGAAGGTGTCACCCGTGTCGTAGGTTGCCAGGTTGAAGTCGTACAGGGAGTGGTTGGAACGACGGCCGTTGACCGTCGCGGTACCTGCATGCAGCACCATGCGGATATCGCCGGTGACGTGCTCCTGGGTGGAGTCAATGAAGGCATCGAGCGAGCGCTTCAGCGGGCCGAACCACAAGCCGTCGTACACCTCTTCCGCCCAACGAGCGTCGATCAGTCGCTTGTAACGGGCCAACTCGCGCTCCACCGTGACGTCTTCAAGCGCCTTGTGTGCGGTGATCAGCGCAACCGCACCCGGGGCCTCGTAGACTTCGCGAGACTTAATACCCACCAGGCGGTCTTCCACCATGTCCAAGCGGCCGATGCCTTGCGCACCTGCGCGACGGTTCAGCTCTTCAATAGCCTCAAGCACCGTAACCTGGCGTCCATCAATGGCCACCGGCTTACCGGATTCGAAGGAGATGATGACCTCATCCGGGGCATTACCCAGCGATGGGTCCTCGGTGTAGGAGTACAGGTCCTTGGTCGGTGGGTTCCACAGGTCCTCCAGGAAGCCGGTCTCAACCGCACGTCCCCACACGTTCTGGTCAATGGAGAACGGGGAAGCTGCAGACTGCTCAATCGGCAGATCCTTACCTTCGGCGTATTCAATGGCCTTGTCGCGGGTCCACGCGTAGTCACGAGCCGGTGCGATGATCTCCAGGTCCGGATCCTGGTTGAGGAAACCAACCTCAAAACGCACCTGGTCGTTGCCCTTGCCGGTGCAGCCGTGAGCTACGTGGGTGCCGCCGAACTGGTGGCCAGCCTCAACGAGGTGCTTGACAATCAGCGGGCGGGAAATTGCAGAAACCAGTGGGTATTCACCCTGGTACATGCCGTTGGCCTTAATCGTGGGCAGGCAGTACTCCTCGGCGAACTCATCCTTGGCGTCCACCACGATGGACTCCACGGCACCGCAGTCCAGCGCACGCTGGCGCACGGACTCCATGTCTTCACCGCCCTGGCCCAGGTCCAAAGAAACGGCAATCACTTCACCACCAGTCATCTCAGCGAGGTACGGGATGGCTACGGAGGTGTCCAGTCCGCCGGAGTACGCGAGGACAACGCGGTTGGTCATAGAAGATCTCTCCTTGAAGAAAAACTACGGAAAAAGGTTATGCGAAACGTTAGGTTACCTGTGGTTAGCTCTCGGCTTTGCGCGGGGCACCACTGAAAAGCTGCTCTGCTAAATCCTGGCCCGAGAGGGGTTCGCGGGCAAGTACGAAAATGGTGTCGTCGCCCGCAATGCTACCCACTACTTGGTTTAAGCCCACCCGGTCGATATAGGTGGCCAGGTACTGTGCAGCCCCCGGGGGAGTTCGCAGCACGGCAGTGGAGTGCGAGTAGTCCACCGACACCACCAGCTCTTCAACCATCCGGTTGAGTTTGTCGCGTGGCCCGGTCTGCCCGGCGTCGATGGCGCCGGTGTCAGTTCCGACGATATAGAACGCGCGGCCGCCGTCGAGCGGGCGAACCTTACGCGCCCCCAACTCATCCAGGTCGCGCGAGAGGGTGGCCTGGGTGATGTCGATGCCTTCTGCAAGCAACAGTTGGGACAGCTGCACCTGCGATGTCACGCGGGTGTTTGCCAGAATTTCCAGGATGCGGGATTGACGCGCGGTGCGCGATACGGGTTGTGTCATGACTGGTGCTCCAGAAGCCAAGTTAGGAGGGCCTTTTGTGCGTGTAGACGGTTCTCCGCCTCGTCGAATACGCGCGAGGCTGGGCCGTCGATAACCTCAGCAGTGACCTCACTGCCGCGATACGCCGGCAGGCAGTGCAGGAAGATCGCATCCTTGCCTGCACGCGCCATCACCTCGGACGTGACCTGGTAAGGCATAAACGGAGTGCGGCGATCCTTGCCGTCTTCCTCCATACCCATAGACACCCAGGTGTCGGTGATGACAACATCAGCGCCCTCGACCGCATCCAGCGAGCTGGTCACGGTAACGGTTGCGCCGGTTTCTTCTGCGCGTTTACGTGCACGGGTCACAAACTCTTCGCGCGGCAAAAAGGTTTCGGGTCCGATGATGGCAATGTCCACCCCGGCGTTGGCAAAACCAATCATGTAGCTGTTTGCCATGTTGTTATCGCCATC
The DNA here is from genome assembly GCF_001806875.1 of Corynebacterium sp. HMSC29G08. Classification (GTDB taxonomy): domain Bacteria; phylum Actinomycetota; class Actinomycetes; order Mycobacteriales; family Mycobacteriaceae; genus Corynebacterium. The sequence goes on along the minus strand of NZ_KV786263.1, from coordinate 50,599 downwards.
CCCAAGGTAGACAGCCTTCTTGCCACGCAGGCCGGCTGGTCCTTCCTCCGGGCAGAGGTTTTCAACCATGGTTTGCAGGTCCGCCAGAATCTGGCACGGATGCAGGTCATCCGAAAGTGCATTCACAATGGGTACGGTGGCGGTTTGCGCCATGGACAGCAGATTGTCGTGGGCGTAGGTGCGCCACACGATCGCGGAAACGTAGCGACTGAGCACAGCCGCGGTGTCCTGGTAGCTCTCCCCTTTGCCCATCTGCGAGTTGCCGGTCTCGGTCACAATCGCGTGGCCGCCCAGCTGCGCAATGCCCGTGTCGAAGGAGAAACGGGTGCGCGTACTGGTCTTATCAAACAGCACCGCAACGGACTGCGGCCCTTCCAGTGGGCGGTGTTTGTAAGGCTCACGCTTCATTTCCGCGGCTAGGGCAAGTACTTCGGCTTGCTCGGCAGGTGACAGATCGTCGTCTGCCAGAAAGTGTCGTGGCACCTTGTTACTCCTTTTCCATTGCTTCGCGCAGCGCAGCTGCAAAGCGCGTTGCTGCTTCGTCCAATTCTTCATCCGTGATCACCAGTGGTGGGGTGAACCGGATCACATCGTTTGCCGGCGCGTTGACAATGAGGCCATTTTTCAGCGCCAGAGCATACGTTTGCTTCGCGACGCCACGCTCAAGCACCGCACCCACCATCAGCCCACGCCCGCGCACGGCCTTCACACCGTCGATTCCGCGCAGACGCTCGGCAAAGGCATCGCCCTTGCGCGCCACCTCTGCAAGAAAGTCCTTGTCAATGACGTCAAGCACGGCGTTCGCCGCTGCACACGCAACCGGGTTGCCGCCAAACGTCGTACCGTGAGATCCCGGGGTAAACGTCTTGGCAACCTCACCGGTAGCAATCACAGCTCCCAACGGCAGTCCGCCGCCGATGCCCTTTGCCATAGTCACCACGTCAGGACGCACACCCGGGGCAAGGTCGTGTTCGAAGGCAAAGAAGGTTCCGGTTCGGCCCACGCCAGCTTGGACTTCGTCGCAGACGAGGAGGATGCCGTGAGCGTCGCAAAGCTTCCGAAGCTCCCCCAAGAACCCCTCTGGCGCGGGGATGACCCCGGTTTCGCCCTGGATGGGTTCAAGGAAGATCGCGGCTACATCGTCCGGGTTGATGGCGACGAGTTTACGCACGTAATCAATGTCGCCATAAGGGTAAAACTCCACCCCTGGCGCGACCGGCTCAAACGGCGCGCGCTTGGCAGGTTGGCCGGTCAACGCCAGCGAACCCATCGTGCGGCCGTGGAAACCATGCTGCGCAGCCAAGATGCGACGCTTGCCAGTCAAGCGAGCAAGCTTGAATGCCGCCTCGTTGGCTTCCGCACCAGAATTGCAGAAGAACACGCGCGCGCTGTCATCGCCGAAGCGGCGCACCAACTCCCCTGCTGCATCCACAGCGGGCTGGGACGCGAACAAGTTCGACACATGCGCCAAGGTCTGGATTTGGGAGGACACAGCCTCAACAATCTTCGGATGCCCGTAACCAAGCGCGTTGACCGCAATGCCGGCGAGCATGTCCAAGTATTCATTGCCTCTGTCATCCGTGACAAAGACTCCACGGCCAGAAACTAACGCTACCGGCGGAGTGCCGTAGTTGTTCATCAGCCCGGCGTTCCACCCACTGAGCATTGCGCTGGGCTCTTGTGCCGTTTCGGCTTGTGTCATCTACGCGTCATCCTTTCTAAACACGGTGCCCTCCGGGTAATGCGCCGCATCGTATGCATCCGGAAGCACCATTGTGCCAATGCCGCCCATGGTCAACAGCTCCAGCAACACCGAATGTGCAATGCGGCCATCAATCACGTGCGCAGCCTTTACCCCACCACGCACCGCGGTCAGGCATGCCTCCATCTTCGGGATCATCCCGGAGTCCAGCGTGGGCATCATCTTTTCCAGCTCACCCACCGTGATCTTGCTCAGCAGCGAGTCCTTATCAGGCCAATCGGTGTAGAGGCCCTCGACATTGGTCAGCACAACGAGGCGCTCCGCGCCGATGGCTGCCGCGAGTGCGCCAGCGGCTTCGTCGGCGTTGATGTTGTAGACGTCTCCGCTGACACCCGGCGCAATACCGGACACCACCGGGATGCGGCCAGCCTCGATGATGTCCATCACGGCCTCCGGGTTTACATCCGTGATCGTGCCCACCAAGCCAATGTCGTGCTGCTGGCCGTTAACCTCGACGTAGCGCTTCTCGGCGGTAAACAGTCCGGCGTCTTCACCGGAGGTGCCCACGGCGTACGGTCCATGCGAGTTGATCTTGCCAAGAAGGTCACGCCCCACCTGGCCGAAGAGCACCATGCGCACTACGTCCAGGATCTCTGGCGTGGTTACGCGGAAGCCGCCAACGAATTCGCCGCCTTCCAGGTTCAGGCGCTTCATCATCGCGGAGATCTGTGGGCCACCGCCGTGTACAACGACAGGCTTGGCACCGACGGTGCGCAAAAATACCATGTCAGCCGCGAACGCTGCCTTTAAGTCTTCATCAATCATGGCGTTGCCGCCGTACTTCACCACCACGATCTTGTCGCGGTAGTACTGCAGCCACGGCAGCGCCTCGGCGAGCACGTGTGCCCGCGCCTCATTATTCAAGTGAGCACCTAATGGATCTAACACGTAACCTCCCTGGCTGCTGTAAGCGGAATTGATTTCAACGTAAGCGTGGGAGAGGTCGGTGGTGCGTACCGTCGCAACACCTGGGCCCCCTGTGCCCAGATCAACCTCAACCGCAATGTCCATGCCACTGAGATCCACATCGCGAGCCCCCGGCGCACCGGTTGACGCGATACACACTGGCTGGCCATTAAAGCTCACGCTGATGTTGTCCGGGTCCATCTCTGCATCGGCCATGCCGACGGCTGCCAAGGTACGACCCCAGTTCGGATCAGAGCCGAACATCGCGCACTTAAACAGGTTGTCACGCCCAATGGTGCGAGCGGCGTTCAGCGCCTGCTCATTGTTTGCGGTGCCGTGCACGGTGATGCTGACGCGCTTGGTCACACCCTCAGCATCGCCCTGCATCTGGTCAGCGAGAGACTGGCACACATCCAAGATCGCCGAATCCACCTCATCTTGGCTCGGGGTGATGCCGCTTGCGCCGTTGGCCATGACAATGACGGTGTCATTGGTGGAGGTAGAGCCATCAATATCCAAGGTGTTAAAGGTGACCTCGGAAGCCTTCTCCAGAGCTTCTTGCAGGGCTTCATTGCTTATCGACGCATCCGTGACCACCAACACCAGCATCGTCGCAAGCGACGGGGCCATCATGCCGACGCCCTTCCCCATCGCGCCAACAGACCAACCATCACGCTGCACAAATGCCTGCTTACTCGTGGTATCCGTGGTCATAATCGCCTCTGCGGCGGCCTCGCCGTGATCCCCCAGAGAGGCTGTCAACGCGTCTACACCTTTGCGGATTTTGTCCATCGGCAGCAGCTCACCGATCAAACCCGTCGAGCACACCGCCACGTCATCGCCGGAGATGTTCAGCTGCTCTGCAGCGCGCATCTGGGCTTCGCGTGCATCTGCATCGCCCTGGGCGCCATTGCAGGCATTTGCATTTCCGGAGTTAAACAGCACCGCCTTGAGCTGGCCGTTGCTGGTGGCCTCGCGGCTAACCTTCACCGGCGAGGCCTTCACGCGGTTGCGCGTAAATACTGCAGCAGCGTTGAACTCCGGGCCCTGGTTAACCACGAGCGCCATGTCCGAGTTGCCGGAGGGTTTAATGCCCGCCGTCGTCGCGGCGGCGACGAAGCCCTTCGGGGTGGTGACGGTTCCTTGTGTCATTGTTTTTCGTTCCTTATGTCTTTTGTTGCCGTATTTAGGGCGCTAAGCCCTGCTGTGGAAGGCCAGCAGTTTCTTCCCAGCCCAGCGCCAGGTTCATACACTGCACAGCGGCACCCGCGGTTCCCTTGGTCAAGTTGTCAATTGCAGAGGTAATCACCAGCACTTCGGCGTCTTCATCTACCTCTACCTGCACGTGGCACATGTTGGAGCCGACCACGTGCTGTGTCTGTGGTTGAGCGCCCTCGGGTAAGACCCAGACAAAAGGCTCGTCTGCGTAGAACGCCTCGAAGGCCTCGCGCGCCTGCTTTTGTGTCACACCTGGTGTCAGCGGTGCCGTCACCGTTGTAAGGATGCCGCGCGGCAGCGGCGCGAGCACCGGCGTGAAGCTGACGTTGACCGCGTGGCCTGCGGCTTCTGCAAGGTTCTGCGCCATCTCCGGGGTGTGGCGGTGCCTGCCTGCGGTGTTATAGGCTTTCAGCGAGCCCATCGTTTCTGCACCCAGCATGCCCACCGAGGCCTTCTTGCCCGCACCAGAAACACCCGTGATGCTGACAACACGCACGTCAGGTGCGCACAGCCCAGCTTGAAGCGCTGGGTATGCAGCAAGCGTTGCGCCGGTTGGGAAACACCCCGGGACCGCGATGCGGGTGGCTCCGCGTAGATTCTCGCGGTGCCCCGGCATTTCCGGAATACCGTACGGCCAGTGACCAGCATGTTCCGTGCCGTAAAAACGCTGCCATGCGGCTGCGTCTTTCAGGCGGAAGTCCGCAGCACAGTCAATAACCACGGTGCTCTTCGGCAGGTTCGCACCGATCTGCGCGGAGTGCCCGTGTGGCAGGCCAAGGAAGACCACATCGTGACCCGCCAGCGTTTCAACGTCGGTGCGATCGATCACGCGCTGCGCCAGCTCGGGCAGGTGCGGCATCACTTCACCAACCGATGCTCCTGCATTTGAGTTTCCGGTCAGCGCGCCAATTCGCAGCTCGCCCGAAAGGTAGGCGGGGTGACGCAAAAGCAGGCGGAGAATTTCCCCGCCTGCATACCCGGTTGCACCGGCAACGGCTACAGAGAGTGTCATGCACCGCAGTGTAGCACTGTATTCCACAAATTATGCGATCGGATGTAAATTATTAGACGCCGCGCATTGTGGCACCAAAGCGCTCCTGGGCCGCCTTCGCAGCCTGCAAGCGCGCCTCGGATGCCTCGTCCTCCGTCAGCGTACGATCACCAGCACGGAACACCAGACCAAACGCCAGGGACTTCTTGTTCTCGCCCAGTTGGTCGGAAACGTAGACGTCGAAAAGCGTGACGCGCTCCAGCAGCTCACCTGCGGCCTCTTCGACCACCTGGCGTCCCGCCTCTGCCGGCACATCGGCATCCACAACCAGCGCGATATCCTGGTTTACCGCCGGGAATGCGGAAAGCACCGGCGCCGGAAGCTCGTAATCAAACGGCAATGCCGAAAGATCCAGCTCCATTGCCACGGTGCGCTCAGGTAGCTCTAGCGACTCCAACACCTGCGGGTGCAGCTCACCCGCATAGCCCACAATCTCACCGCCAGCCTTCAACGCCGCACAACGACCCGGGTGCCACGGCAAGTGCTGTGCCTGCTCAACCTCAAGTGCCACACCCGCAGCGGAAGCCACAGTTTGCGCAGCCTGCAGGGCATCGGCCCAGGTAAACGCCCTGCCCTGACCCAACGGACCATCGAGCTCTTGCTTGCCGACGGCCACCGTTGCCACATGCAACCGCTGCTCCGGAAGCGAATCAATCAGCTCTGCAATCGTCGCCTCGTCCGGACGCTGCTCAACGCTTGGCATCGGTGATGCATCCGCGCGTTTGACGGCAGTCTGCGCTACGGAGTACAGCGCGAGATCATGCCGACCACGGGCAACGTTGCGGCCAACCGCTTCAAGCATTGCTGGCAGCAGCGTAGTTGCCAGCACGGCGTAGTCCGCATCCAGCGGGTTTTGCACCTTCACCACGTTGCGTCGCGGGTCGTCCGCTTCCAGGCCCCACGTGTCTAACACGGTGTTGGACATAAACGGCGTAGGAATAATCTCCGCGTACCCTGAGTACGCCAACGCATGCGTAACCGCACGACGACGGCGCTGCTGCGGGCTCAGCCCACGGCCACCAGTCGGCGTGGGCAGCACGGACGGAATTGCGTCCAAGCCCTCCAAACGCACGATCTCCTCAACCAGCTCCACCGGCACGGTCAGGTCACCGCGCCACGTCGGCGGCGTGACCTGAAGGGTCTCCTCATCGCCTGCGATCCGGCAGCCAACTTCCTTCAGACGCTTCACTACGGTGTCGCGCGAGTAGTCCACACCAATCAACTCGGACGGGCGGCTCACGCGCATCTCGATCGCCTCACGTGCCGGAACCTCGCCGACTAGGGTGCGGCTTGCAGTTACTTGGCCGCCAGCACACTGCACCAGCAACGCACACGCAATGTCTAGGCTTGCTTCGACGATGGCCGGATCCACGCCGCGCTCGAAACGTCGAGAAGCCTCGGAGCTCAACTTGTGATGACGCGCAGTCTTCGCCACCGTCAGCTCGTCCCAGGTTGCGGCCTCGAAGTAGACGTTGGTGGTGTCATCCGAAATCTCGGAGGTGGTGCCACCCATCACGCCCGCCAGCGACTGAATGCCGTTATCATCGCTGATCACCACGTCCGTTGCGCGCAGCGTGCGTTTGGTGTGGTCTAGAGTCTCAAACTCCTGCCCCTCGGTCGCGTTGTGTACGCGCAGGCCGCCAGCAATCTTGTCGGCGTCAAACGCATGCATCGGCTGGCCAGTCAGCAGCATGACGTAGTTGGTCACGTCCGTCGCCGCGTTCACCGAGCGGATGCCGGAAAGCATCAGCTCACGCTGCATCCAAAACGGTGCCTGGGCCTTCGGGTCAATACCTTCAACCTTGCGCAGGCCGAAACGCTTCGCCTTCGTATCGGGCTCCAGCGTGATCGGGATCAGCTCCCCTTCCGGCGCAGGTACTACAGAGACATCAATGCCAGCTACCGCAGGATCCTTGGCTACATCGCCGTACTTCAGATCAAAAGCCGAAGCGATCTCGCGCGTCAATCCGCGAGCAGACAACGCGTAACCGCGATCCGGAGTGACATTGACATCAAAGACGGTGTCGGTGGAATTGAGGAAGGCGCGTGCGTCATCGCCAAGCTGGAAGCCCTCAGGCGGACTATCCAGCGCAATGATGCCCTCGCTCTTTGCCGTGAGACCAAGCTCCGCCGCCGAAGCCATCATGCCGTTAGAAATGTGGTCATAGGTCTTGCGCGCAGCGATTGCAAAACCACCCGGCAGCACCGCACCCGGCAGCGACACAATAACTACGTCGCCCTCCTTGAAGTTGCGAGCACCACAGATAATGCCCTGCAGCTCACCAGTGCCATTAGCCTGACCCACATCCACCTGGCAGTAACGGATCGGCTTCTTAAACCCAGTAAGCTCTTCAATCTGCGCGACACGGCCCAACACCAGCGGCCCAGTTACCTCCGGCAGTGGCTCATAGCCCTCGGTTTCAAAACCGACGCGCACAAAACCGGCATCCAGCTCCTCATCCGTGGGGTTGAAACCCTCATTGCCCGCGTTTGCAAGCAGGCGGGTGATCCAATTTTTGGAAATCAGCATTTGTTGTCTCTCTCCTTGTGCCTGCTACGCCTGTTATGCCTGTACGCCGAACGGGATGGTGAAACGCACGTCACCCTCAACCATGTCGCGCATATCCGTCAGACCATTGCGGAACTGGAGCGTGCGCTCCAAGCCCATGCCAAACGCAAAGCCCGTGTACTCCTCCGGATCCACACCCACAGCACGCAAGACGTTCGGGTTGACCATGCCGCAGCCACCCCACTCGATCCAGCCAGCGCCGCCCTTCTTATTCGGGAACCACACATCCACCTCAGCGGAAGGCTCCGTGAACGGGAAGTAATTGGTGCGCATACGTGTCTTGGTCTCCGGACCAAACAAGGTCTTTGCCAGGTGATCCAGCGTGCCCTTCAGGTGCGCCATGGTCAGGCCCTTATCCACCGCCAAGCCCTCAACCTGGTGGAAAACCGGCGTGTGGGTGGCATCCAGCTCATCCGTACGGAACACGCGACCCGGGCACGCGATGTAAATCGGCACATCGCGCTCAAGCATCGTGCGCACCTGCACCGGAGACGTGTGCGTACGCATGACCTGCTTGGAGCCCTCCTCACCGATATAGAAAGTGTCCTGCAGCGTACGTGCCGGGTGATCCGGAATGAAGTTCAACGCGTCGAAGTTGAAGTACTCCGCTTCAACCTCAGGGCCTTCAGCAACTTCCCAGCCCATGCCGATAAAGATATCTGCGATCTGCTCGCTGAGTGTGGTGATCGGGTGCATCGCGCCAGCCTGAGAACGTGCGGTAGGCAGCGTGACGTCCACAGTCTCTTCGCGCAGCTGCTGCTCGCGATACTCAGCCTCACGCAGCTGGTGGAGCTGGGAGTACACCTTCTCAGCGCGGCCGCGTGCCATGTTCACAAACCGGCCGGCGTCCTTACGCTGGTCCTTCGGAATAGAACCCAGCGACTTCCGCGCCTGCATAATTGTCGACTGCTCGCCCAAGTGCTCACGCTTAGCCTCTTCAAGCGCCGCCAGGTCCGCGGCCTTTTCGAACGCCGCGATAGCCTCATCCGCAGCCCGATTCAGGTTCTCCTCGGTCAGTTCAATTTCGGGTTTGTCAATGCTCACTGCACACCCGCACCTTTCCACTTCGGCGGCATCACAAAACGTTCACAAGCATACCCGCGGGCATTCGGCTGGCTCCTAGGAGGATAAGTTGTGCACCACATCTATACGGTGCGGACTCTGGGCGCACGCCGAATCTCGTGCTGCTTGTGGTCATGAGCGTGACAACTACCCCTTTTTACACCGCCGTAGGACGGTTCAACATATACAGCACCATTTTCGCCGGGGTCAGTGCTTTAACAGCGTGCGGTAGGCGCGTGGTGAAATGCACCAAACCGCCAGGACGCAGTATCACCGTTTTACCATCGGCCGTAATTTCCAGTTCACCCTCTAGAGCCTGCACAATCACTGGCATCGCAGCGGTGTGTTCTGAAAGTTCCTCCCCTTGATCAAACGAGAACAGCACCACGTTGACCCCCTCCGCACGCAGGATCGTGGTCGATGTGGTCGAGTTTGGGGAGTACTCAACATGCTCCGCCATATTTTCTATGTAACCAAGCATGGTTTCTGGCACGTGGTCGTGTCCGCTCATGAATCCAATTCCCTTCTTCTACACGCTGACATCGGGTTTTCGAGCGATGATAGCGATGCCGGTGAGATTGTCTCGATATTCATTAAAGGTTCTACGCATCTCCAGTACACGGTGACGCAAATCCCTATCCCGCGCTACGTTACGCAAAATCCGCAAAACTCCGCCAAAACCTTCATCTGCAAGATTTCGGCGCATAGACAGGAGGGCCATCGGCTCAGTTCCAACCCATTCAATGTCAAAACCCGCCTCCTCCAACAACCCACACCATTCTCGGCGCGTAAGTGGGCGAGCATTCACGCGGATCGTTTTGGCTAGGCGCTTGCGCAACTGATCAGCGAGTTCCGCATCAATTGTGTCGGGGGTAAGTCCCAGCTCATGGATTGCATACAAACCACCTGGCTCCAGCAAACGGAACGCCTCAGCAATAATTGCGCGCTTGCCTTTCTCACCTTGCATTGTCAGCATCGCCTCACCAACCACCACCTGGGCAGAATCGCTTTCAAGCCCGGTGGATTCGGCACTAGCATTGACCACTGTGCCACGCGATCCCACCACGGACTGCACACGTGTCACTGCATCCACATCTTGGTCTACACCGACATAGGACGCGATGTCTCGTTCAAGCATGATGGCGGCAGTTCGCCCCAACCCAGGCGCGAATTCCACCACCCTTTTGTCCTGCAGTTCTGCTGCATCCAACAAACGATTCGTCAGCTTCAAACCACCAGGCCGCAAAACGCGCTTCCCAGCTCGAGCGAGCACCCAATGGCCTGCCGCAACGTTGGTCGATCTGTCGCTCTGCGGTAGTGGCGGTTGACTTCCATTCGTTCCCATGAGGCCAACCCTACAGCAGACACTTAGGTTTGCCTACCCTTACGTCTATGCGATAGTGATCACTTCTCGCGCAACGCCTTTGCTGACTCCCACAAGCAAATGGACGCCGCCGTCGAAAGATTCAAAGACTCAGCGGACCCCGCAATGGGAATGGTGACAGTGTCGTCAGCGGCAGCCAGGACGTCTTCCGGCAGTCCATGCGCCTCGTTGCCAAACAGCCACGCGGTGGGCGTATTCAGAGCCTCGCCGGGTTCTGCGAGATTGAGGGCGCCGATGGGGGTTGTCGCCAGCGTCGATAAGCCTGAAGCCCTAAGCTGACCGAGAACTCGGCGAATGTCGCGATCGCGGGCAACGGGGACATGAAAGAGCGAGCCAGCGGTGGAACGCACCACCTTCGGCGACTCCGGGTCAACCGTGTCACCAGCAAAAATCACCGCATCCGCACCAAGCGCATCCACCAGCCGAATGATCGTGCCCGCATTGCCCGGGTCATTGGTCTCCACACACACCGCAACCAGGCGGGGTTTACCTTTGAGAATTTGCGGCACCGACCACAACACCGGCCTACACACCGCGAAAATCCCTGTGTTGGTCACAGCGTCGGCGAGATGGTCCGCGGCCTTGTCGTTGATCGCGTGCGTATACACGTCCAAGTAACCAGCCGTCGTGACAATCTCAGCGAAACGCTCGGCTGCCGACAGGGTGACAAACAAGTCCGTGGCAGCACCCGTCGCTACCGCCGCCTCCACAGCATTCTCCCCCTCCACCAAAAACCTCTTGGCCTTCTTCCGGCCGACGGCACGCTTCAACTTCGCGGCGTTGACCACCCGCGGAGTGCGTTCAGTAAATGGCTGATCAAAGTCGAGGGACATGGCAGTTAACAATACTGCGTTGGGGCTGAGCGCGGTCCATCTGGGAACCGCAGGCGGGTCCGCGCAGTCTAAAGATGCATGAACGTTTTTAACGGCATGACGCTGAACCCGCCGCCAAAGCTCTATCACGCCTCCAAGTCACTATCTGAAAGCGAGTACTTACATGCGAATGACCACTATTTGATCCATACCAGCGACGCGGTGCCTCCTGCGGTAGCGAGCCTGGCTCAACGGCATCATCCCAGGCAGGTTTACTATCAAGTGCCTGGTCTGCACCGGGCACTTGCCCATCTACTTGCTAACCCATCTTTGAGTGCAACAGGGTTCGCAGCCCTGGCGCTTTACGGGATGAGATACCTCACCGACTATGCCGACACATTCTTAACTGGTCCCACAATTGCGAAGAAGACTTCTGGTAGCAGCCTGACACCAGCGCTGTTCCGCAGTGAACCGAAGGAAATATGGCAGCTCAACTACGTCGGCCTTACCTTGCAGGCAGCCCCACCCGCGGTGGCATTGTGTCAAGCGCTGACGCAGGTCCGTTCCGGGGAAGTCCGCTGGCCCATCGTCAAGGTGTCTGGACTATCTGAAGAATTCGTTCGAGCTGTCCAGCTTGTAGACGCCGCACGCCACTTCATCAACGTCGACCCCGTTGATCTCTTACGCGCGAGCAGGCAGCGCATCAGCCTGCCATGGCTGGTGGATGTGCTTATGGCCTCATCCCCACTCGCAGAATCCCCGAAAGAAACCGAAATGCGACTTCTCGCACTCGAGGTTGCCCGCAGCTTTCAGCTAGAACTTCGAGAGCAGCTTCTGCTTACCGACGCCCACGGCAAGCCAATCACCCGCTTCGACCTGGCCCTTCCCCAACTCAAGATTGGCCTCATGTACGACGGCGCACATCACTGGGAACACGAACGCCGTCATAAAGACACCGCCATCAACCTAGAGTCCGCGGTCATGGGATGGCAGGTGTTGAGATTTTCGGCTGCAACGCTCTGGGGTCTCGTGGACAAGCTCACGCAGATTGTCGCGCAAAGGGTGTAGGCGCTGTGGGCGACTGAAAACAAATGCGAAATCTTTCAGCGTCCTGCGGTTTCTTAGTCACATCCGTAACAAATCAAAATGTTTGCAATGAGGCTGGTGTGGCTGATGTGAATACGCAGGTCAGGGGGTTGCGCGAGATCGTGCGGGCCCAAAACGCGAAAGACGCGCCGGCCAGAGAATGGCGGACGGCGCGTCGTTAAGCGGAAGGCTCTTAGGCAGCCTCGACCGGAGCGTTAACGTCCTCCGGGAGGGCGTTCTTTGCAACCTCGCAAAGGGCGGAGAATGCAGCGAAGTCATTGACTGCAAGCTCGGCGAGGATCTTGCGGTCCACCTCGACCTCGGCCAGCTTCAGGCCGTGGATGAGACGGTTGTAGGTGATGTCGTTCATACGAGCTGCAGCGTTGATGCGCTGGATCCACAGCTTGCGGAACTCGCTCTTGCGCTTGCGGCGGTCGCGGTATGCGTAGGTCTGGGAGTGCAGCCACTGCTCCTTGGCCTTGCGGTACAGGCGGGAACGCTGGCCACGGTAGCCCTTCGCGGACTTCAGAATCGCGCGGCGCTTCTTCTTGGCATTGACTGAACGCTTAACACGTGCCATGAGTCATACTTCCTTGTCTTAATTCGTGGGGTAGATGGAAACAGGCAGTGCTTAGGACATGCCGAGGAGGCGCTTCATGCGCTTAACGTCAGCCGGTGCAACGTCCGTGGTGCCGGACAGCTTGCGGCGACGCTTCGAGGACAGCTTCTCGTTGAGGTGGCGCTTACCAGCCTGCTCACGGCGCAGCTTGCCTTTGCCATTAACCTTGATGCGCTTTGCGGTGCCCTTGTGGGTCTTCTGCTTCATGGTAAAAGCCCTTCAGATTGTGATCGTGCTACTTCTTGCCCTTGCGAGCCGGCCCGAAGACCATGGTCATGTTGCGGCCGTCCTGCTTGGGGCGGGACTCCACCACGCCAAGTTCTCCGATGTCGTCGGCGAGACGCTCAAGGAGGCGGTACCCCAGCTCCGGACGCGACTGTTCACGGCCGCGGAACATGATGGTCACCTTGACCTTGTTGCCCTTCTCCAGGAAGCGCTCAACGTTGGCCTTTTTGGTCTGGTAGTCGTGCTCATCGATCTTGGGACGGAACTTCTGTTCCTTGACCACGGTCTGCTGCTGGTTCTTGCGGGCCTCGCGGGCCTTCTGATCCTGCTCGTACTTGAATTTGCCGTAATCCATGATCTTGCACACGGGCGGCTTGGCGTTCGGTGCCACCTCAACCAGGTCGAGGTCAGCTTCGTAAGCCAACTTGCGGGCATCATCCGTGCGGACGATGCCTACCTGCTCGCCGGACGGGCCGACGAGACGAACCTCGGGGACCCGGATCCGTTCATTAATACGAGCTTCAGCGCTGATGAGAACACTCCTTATTAAAAGGTTTAACGTTGTCGCTACCACTGCTACAGGTGGTGTGTTCCCACAAAAAATCCCCGCTCGTGCTTGTGCACGGCGGGAGTTCTCCTCATCGGACACATCGCCTGCTGGCAATCGCCTGCGAACAATGCGCCCTACCGAGACCCGTATCCTTCCGACATAGCCTGTCGGCGGCTTGGGGTGGGAGTAACTCCACTTGCAGCCCAGGCACCTGGAGGAGGCGCTTTGGGCGGTAGTGCCATAGACACTAACACTTGCTTCCCCCATAACCAAATCTTCACACGCACGCATGGTCACAATCGGATAAATTTGCGGGTCGAGGAAACCGTTTGGGCGCAAAACCAGTCTAAGAATATAGACAGTGTTTTAGGAGGCCCTATTATGTCGCACCCCCAAGATCGGATCATTGCTGACGTCCGGCGTCAGCTAGATGAGCTTCGCCAGAGCACCGCACATTCGCAGATGCTTATCGACGCCATCACGTCGAACCTCAATCACCTCTCCCCGACCCTCACTGGCGCAACACAGCCAGCACCGCCGCAACCAGCATCGCCGCAGCCAATGCCGGTGCCGCAGCCAATGCTGCAGCAAGAGCTGCCGCCGCAGAGGCGGCCCTTGCTGCAGCGGGTTTCAGCGTCCGTGCACGAACGGCCGCAGCTTTCCACTGAACAGCGGATTATGCGCTGGGCGGCGATCATCGGCTCTGTTATCACCTTTGTCGGCGCCTGCTTGGGCATCGCGTTGGCTATTCAAACTGGGCTTCTGGGTCCAGTCGGCCGTGCGGTGGGTGCTGCGCTTCTTGCCGTTGTCCTGCTCGCTATTGGCATCTGGATCGATGTGAGAAAAGGCTTCAACGCTGGCGTAATGGCTCTTTACGTGACGTCCTTTTTGATTCTTGCCCTGGATATTTTCTATGCCGGCATGGTTCAAAGCTGGGTATTGCCGGATGCTGCTGTCATCGGGTTCATCCTCTTGTGGGTGGGCTATCTCGCCCTGGCTAAGTGGCGTAACAACCTGGGCCTGGTGGTTGCCATGTGCATCATCCTTGCTTTCTACACAGGCGCGTTGGTTACCAGGCACACCTTCGCCAATTCCTTGGTCTTAGTGCCTCCTATTTTGACGATTCTGTTGACGTGGTGGATGTACAAGGAGGCGCCGCCACGCATGCTCACCACAGTGCGAACTGTGGCTGGTTTAGTGCTTGCGTGGCAGACGTGGCTTGTCGTAGTGCTTGAGCGCTTCATCACTGAGTCATACGCAGAGCCCAAAATGATCAACGTTGCGGTTGTCATCCCACTTGTCGGCGTCGTGCTCCTAGTCGTGAGCGAGCTGTTCGTTAGGGCGTATCCAACAACTGCGCGCATGACCGTTGCCGCGGGCGTTGTGGCGCCTGCGCTGGTGTTATTGCTGTCGCACATGATGCTTGAAGACGTCGCCCGCTGGATCCTTGTTTTCGTTGCCGTTGCTGTCACGGGTCTAGTCATCCTCGCCGGTCTCAGGCAGCAGTCAGGCCAACCAGCCAACTCGTGGTTGCTTAGCGGCTGGCTCATGGTTTTGCCGTACACCTTCCTGCCGCTCTTTTTCATCTCGCATGACCTGTATAGCCAAGGACCTTGGACGACGTGGACTCCCCTAGTCGCCCTTTTTGTACTAGCCAGTGTCGTGGTGTTGCTTACCACCAGGATGCCTGTGCACACAGTCCCAGTGCTCGCTGCGTGGGCAGTCATGGTGTTTGCTGGGGCGTGGGGCTTGTTGGTTGCAGCACTCAGCCCACTGTTCCCACCGCTACCGGCGCAGCAGTGTTTGGCGTTGGGTGTCGCACTGGCGGTCCTGCTCGTCGTTTGCATTTCCCTACCAGGGCTTCGACAGAGCCTTTCGGCCACAGCGCGCAAAGCATTCGCCGCTTACGCGCTGCTCTTGGAGTTGGTTGCCGTGGTGACCATCACCCAGACGATTGGAGAGCTCATCTCTCCAAGCACCTACAACTCAGTCACGCAAAACTATGAAGGAAACCAGGGAGCGTTCTATATCGGCCACATGATTGTGTCCATCTCTTGGATGGCGCTTGCGGCGTGGCTACTGGTCAAACGCGCCAGCAACCGCGCTAGCTTCACCGACTCGAAGAGCGCGCGCACCGCTGGCCTGATCATTGCGATTGTGGCAACGGCGAAACTCGTCCTCTTCGATATGGCGGCGCTCGACGGCATTCCGCGCGTGCTCACGTTTATCGTGTGTGGCCTCCTGCTTATCGCCGTCGCGGCGAAGGGTGCGCAGCGCAAGCAAGAGCCCGGCGAGTTCCAGCCGCGGGCACAGCTACAGCAGCGGCCGGAGGAATTCTCCGGTAAATGACCCCTCTACCTTGACTACGTCCTCCGGCGTGCCCTGTGCAACCACGGTGCCGCCACCGGAGCCGCCTTCAGGGCCCATGTCCACAATCCAGTCCGCAGACTTGATTACGTCAAGGTTGTGCTCGATCACCAGTACGGTGTTGCCCTTGTCCACTAGTCCGTTGAGCACCAGCATGAGTTTGCGGATGTCTTCGAAGTGGAGGCCGGTGGTCGGCTCGTCGAGAATGTAGATCGTGCGGCCGTTGGAGCGCTTCTGCAGCTCAGCGGCAAGCTTCACGCGCTGGGCCTCGCCGCCGGAAAGCGTGGTGGCGCTTTGGCCGAGACGGACGTAGCCCAAGCCGACGTCTACAAGCGTCTGCAAATAGAGGTGAATGGACGTGATCGGCTCGAAAAACTCGGTGGCCTCCGAGATCGGCATGTCCAACACTTCGGCAATGTTCTTGCCTTTGTATCGCACTTCCAGGGTTTCGCGGTTGTAGCGTGCGCCGCCGCAGACCTCGCAAGGCACGTAGACGTCCGGCAGGAAGTTCATTTCGATCTTGATAGTGCCGTCACCACGACATGCCTCGCAGCGCCCACCCTTGACGTTGAAGGAGAAGCGCCCTGGCTTGTAGCCGCGCACCTTGGACTCCTGCGTTTCCGCGAACAGGGTGCGGATCTTGTCAAACACGCCCGTGTACGTTGCCGGGTTTGAGCGCGGTGTGCGGCCAATCGGGCTTTGATCCACTTGCACAAGCTTGTCTAGGTGCTCAAGGCCCTCGACCTTCTTCACTCGCCCAGGCACCTGGCGTGCGCCGTTGAGCTTGTTCTGCAGCGTCTTCGCCAAAATCTGGTTGACCAGGGTCGACTTACCGGAACCCGACACGCCGGTTACCGCCACCAACACGCCCAGCGGAAGATCCACAGTCACGTTGTCCAGGTTGTTCTCGCGCGCACCGACGACCTTGAGCATTCTTTGCTTGTCAACGGCACGCCGCGTATCCGGCACCTCGATCTTCTTGCGCCCGCTCAGGTAGTCACCCGTAATCGAGTCTTTCGCCTTCTTAATACCTTCCGGCGCACCTTGGTAGACCACCTTGCCGCCGTACTCGCCGGCTCGCGGGCCGATGTCAATGAGCCAGTCCGCCTCGCGGATCGTGTCCTCATCGTGCTCAACCACAACGAGCGTGTTGCCCAAATCGCGCAGTTTCTTCAGTGTCTTAATCAGGCGCTGGTTGTCGCGCTGGTGAAGTCCGATGGAGGGCTCATCAAGCACGTAGAGCACACCCGCCAAGCCAGAGCCGATCTGGGTTGCAAGGCGAATGCGCTGCGCCTCACCACCGGAGAGCGTTCCTGCGGAGCGGGACAGGGTGAGGTAGTTCAGGCCGACGTCGATAAGAAAGTGCAAACGCGCCTGGATCTCGCGCAGCACGGCACCCGCAATCATCTCCTCGCGGTATCCGAGGACGAGGTTATCTAGGTACTGCGAGGCGTCTTCAATCGACAGCTCAGTCAGGCCCGCAATGGACTTCTCACCGTGCGTGGTGGAGGCAAGACGCACAGCGAGGATCTCCGGCTTCAAGCGGGCGCCCTCACAGGTTGGGCACGGCACCTCGCGGGTGTAAGCCAGCAGACGTTCCTTTTGTGTATCCGTCTCAGCCTGCTCCATCTTGCGCTCGATGTAGCCCACCACACCCTCATAGGCAGCAGTGTAGGAACGCTGACGGCCGTAGCGGTTCTTGTAACGGACGTTCACCTTGGTTGGTGAGCCATGCACGAGATGTTTCTGCTGCGTCTTGGTCAACGAGCTCAGCGGAGCGTGCGCGTCAAAGCCCTCCTCTTTCGCCAAGGCCTCAATCAGCTTGGTGAAGTAACCCTTGTTTGGGCTGGAGTTCCAAATCTGGAACGCATCCACCGCCGACGCATCCGGATCCGGAATCACCAGGTCAATGTCAACTTCCTTGCGCATGCCAAGCCCGTCGCACACCGGGCAGGCACCAAACGGTGAGTTGAAGGAGAACGCGCGCGGCTCATACTCCTCCACGTGCAGCTTGTGGCCGTTCGGGCAGGCCATCTTCTCCGAAAAGATCTGCACACGCTCCGGATCGTCCGCATCCAGGTCAACAAAGTCGAAGCCCACTAGGCCCTCTGCCAGCTTCAGGGCCGTTTCCACGGAGTCGGTCAGGCGCTGCTTCTGACTGGCTTTGACGGTGAGGCGGTCCACTACCACGTCGATAGTGTGTTTGATCTGCTTCTCTAGCTTCGGGGGATCGGAGAGCTGGTAGGTCTCACCGTCCACATTCACACGTGAGTAACCCTGCGCAGCGAGGTCCGCGAAGAGGTCCTGAAACTCACCTTTGCGTTTGCGCACCACGGGAGCGAGCACTTGGAATTTGGTGCGCTCCTCCATATCTAGGATCTGGTCCACGATCTGCTGCGGTGTCTGCCGCTCAATTACCGCGTCACACACCGGGCAGTGTGGGGTGCCGGCACGTGCGTAGAGCAGACGCAGATAGTCATAAATCTCGGTGATCGTGCCCACGGTCGAGCGCGGGTTGCGGTTGGTGGACTTCTGGTCAATAGACACGGCCGGGCTCAGCCCGTCGATGTAATCCACATCCGGCTTATCCATCTGACCGAGGAACATGCGCGCGTATGAGGACAGTGATTCCACGTAGCGCCGTTGACCTTCCGCGAAGATCGTGTCAAACGCCAGCGAGGACTTACCCGAGCCGGACAGCCCAGTAAAGACCGTCATTTTGTCTCTGGGCAGCTCGATGTCGATGCCTTTGAGGTTGTGTTGGCGCGCGCCGCGCACAGTTAGCTTTTCAGCCACGTATGTCCTTTATCTTTCAGAGTTGTTCCCCACGAATCTACCAACTTCCCCAAAGTACGAGTTATTCCAAGCAGCTACGCTGGCCACTATGCAACTGCATCAGATTTCAGTGTCCAGCATGGATAACAATTGCTACCTTTTGGCTTCCAAGGGGCAGGGTTTGCTTATCGACGCCGCCGATAACCCCCAGGCCCTCCTCACTATGGCCCAGGACGCCGGGGTTCGTATTACGGATGTGCTGACCACGCACCGTCATCACGATCACGTGCGGGCTTTGGAGGCAATCCTGGCAGAAACGGGGGCGACGCATTGGGCCTCGCATCTAGACGCCCCGGCTCTGCCCGCTCCCGTGGATAAAGAGTTGGATGACGGTGACTACATCGAGTTCGCCGACCACCGGATCCCCGTCGCCATCCTGCGTGGTCATACGCCAGGCGGGGTAGCAATCGCTGTGGAGATTGACGGTGCGATGCACCTGTTCGTTGGGGACTCCGTGTTCCCGGGTGGCTTGGGCAAGACCGCCTCCGAGGGCGATTTTGTCCGCTTGTTCAACGATGTCAAAACAAAAATCTTCGATCAGTTTGGGGATGACGCGATCATCCATCCGGGTCACGGCGCCTCCACCACCGTCGGCGCTGAGCGCGGCAGCTTAGATGAATGGTGGCAGCGCCGCTGGTAGCTGTCTACAGTGGTAAGCACACCTCTAATTTTTGATCCAAATTTGAATGAAAAGGAATGATGAGAAGATGATCCGCAAGATCGCGCGCCCTATGCTCGCGTCGGTGTTCATCATCGACGGAGCTAAGACCGTGATGAACCCGTCCAGCAACAAAGAAAGCGCCGCAAGTGTGCTTGAGCAGGTGCGCGCCGCAGTGCCGCGTCAGTACCGCTCCTTCCTTCCGCAGGATCCGGAGACCGCGGCACAGATTGTTGGCGGAGTGAAGGCTGGCGCTGGTTCCTTGTTTGCCATTGGCAAGCTGCCGCGCACCGCCGCCGCGCTGCTTACCGCGACATCGGCTGCTTCCCTGGTGGGCCGCAACGCATTTTGGAACACCGATGACGAGGACGAGAAGCTGCGTCGTCGCGCAGGTGCCCTCACTGATCTGGCACTGACCGGCGGCGTGCTGCTGGCATCGGTGGACACCGCTGGCAAGCCGGACATCAAGTGGCGTGCACAAAACGCTGCTCGCGTGGCTAAGAAGAACGTCCAGCAGGCGCTGCCCACCCAGTCCGAGACTGAGAAGGCGCTGCACAAGGCAAGCAGCTGGTTCTCTGACGCTACTGACCAGGTTGGCGGCTACATCGATGACAACAAGGACGACTGGGCCAAGGCCGCAAACCGCGCAGGCGCCGCTGCTCAGGATTTCTTTGGTGATGCTCGCAAGCAGACCTCCCACATCCTGTCCAACGCCAGCGACTGGTTGGAGGACGCGACCGATGAGCTGCAGGACAGCTACAACGACCTGAAGCCGAGCAAGCTGGAACAGTTCAAGGCAAAGCGCAAGGTCAACTCCGTTGTGAACGATCTGCAGGCTTCTCTAGATGATCTGGGCCCGTCGGCCCTGGACAAGTTCAAAGCGAAGCGCAAGGTAAAGAAGTCCGCTGCCAAGCTGCAGGACAAGGCGCAGGATGCGGTAGACAGCCTGCAGGACGCATGGGACAACCTGGATGTTGCTCCGTCCTGGCGCCAGAAGCGCAAGTGGAAGAAGCGTGCCAACAAGGCTGAGAAGCAGGCGAAGAAGGTTGTGAAGAAGGCTCAGAAGAAGCTGGGCTAGCCCCTGCTGCCCCTGGCTGACACAACGAACGGCTCTGGGTCCGGAATATTTCGGGCACCAGAGCCGTTTTGCTGTGTATGAGCCCAGAGAAGATTGTTGAGGAACAACACCACGCCGACGTCCTCTTTTCCCATCTGGGTGCGGAGGTAGATGCCGCGCGCGCAAAGCTCGCCGCGGTGCAGACGGACGTTGACCCGGACAACCCGGACTCAGATGCGCTGGTGCGACGGGAAACCGAGTACCACGCGTTAAACGCCAAGCTGGACCAGCTAGGCGTAGCCGAGGTTGGCTTGGTGTTTGGCCGCGTAGATGTTGAGGATGCGGACCCGGATAATCCGGTACCGGGCGTAGATGGCGTTGATCGTAGGTACGTCGGGCGTCTTGGCCTGGTAGACCGTGAGGATAACTACCGCACGCTGCTGCTGGATTGGCGCGCCCCGCAGGCGCGTCCGTTCTACCTTGCAACTACTGCGCACCCTGAGGGTGTGCGAATGCGCCGCAATATCCGCATGCGCGGGCGCACAGTCACGGCTGTTGATGATGAGGTGCTGTCTGGTGAGGACGTTGCGCTTGAGACCCAGGCGGCCAACGTCGGGTCCGAGGCCGCGTTGCGTCGCGCGATGGACGCCGCACGTACCGGACATATGCAGTCCATCGTGGAGACCATCCAGCGCGAGCAAGACGACATTATCCGCGACCCAACGCGCGGTGTGATGGTTGTCCAAGGTGGTCCAGGTACCGGCAAAACCGCCGTTGCGCTGCACCGCGTGGCATTTTTGCTTTATACCTGGCGCGAGCAACTCAGCCGCACAGGTGTGCTCATCATTGGCCCGAACGGCACGTTTTTGGACTACATCTCCCGCGTGCTTCCGGAGTTGGGGGAAACGGGCGTGGTCTTAAGCACCCTGGAAAACTTGGTCCCGGGGTTCGCGCCGGGTACTGCGACGGAATCTTATAGCGCCCGTGAGGTGAAGGGTTCCGAGGAAATGGTGAGCATCCTGCGCCGGGCGGTGCAGGCCTACCAAATCGTGCCCGCTGAACCGGTGGAGCTGAATATCGACGGCGTGCGTATCCACGCCACCCCTGCCATGATCAAGGCCGCGCGCACCCGTGCGCGGCGCAGCCGCAAACCCCACAACGCGGCCCGTGCCGTCTACCAGGAGGATCTCACGCAGCGGTTAGCGCAGGCATTAGCCAAGCGGATTGGTGAGGACCCGCTGGGCGGCGCGAACCTGCTTTCCGCTGCCGATGTGGACCAGCTACATGATGATCTGGCGGAGCACCCGCAGGTGCTTGCGTTGATCCAGGACACTTTCCCTCTTCTGAGCCCGACCCAGGTATTGGGCGAGCTGCTCACCAGCCATGAGCGCATTGCCAAGGTGGCGTTTGATTATGACGACTACACGCGTGAGGCGCTTTACCGTCCAGCTAGCAGCCCGTTTACGCCCTCCGATAGGGCGTTGATAGATGAGTTGTCCGTAGTCGTTGGCACTGTCGACCCGGAAGAAGAGCGCCGCGCTGAGGAGGAAGCGTGGCGCAGGCAGGTGGCCGAAGCGGAAGACGCGTTGGACGTGCTTGCCTCCTCCGAGTCGACGGATAATGACGATGACCAGTTCGAAGCCGAAATCCTGTCTGCCACCGACGTCATTGACGCCGAAACGCTAGCCAGCCGCCAGCGCGCCACGGATACGCGTTCCACCGCGGAGCGTGCTGCGGCGGACCAGGCCTGGGCGTACGGACATGTGATTGTGGACGAAGCCCAGGAGCTCTCCCCCATGGAATGGCGCATGGTGTTTCGCCGCTGTCCAAGTCGCTGGATGACGCTGGTTGGCGACACGGCACAAACGTCCGCGCCGGCGGGCGTTGATGATTGGGCGAGCGCTCTTGCACCGTTTGTAAACACCCGTTTCAGGCTGCATGAGCTGACGGTGAATTACCGCACCCCCGCGGAAATCATCGCTTACGCAGACGCTGTGCTTGAGCAAGGAGGCGGCACGCCACGTGAGCAGACCAGCATCCGCCAGGGCGAGCCGGTGCGCTTCATGCCTGCCGGCACCAACCCAGAAACAGTTGCCGCAGGCTTTGCTGATGATGAGGGCCGTTCCGTGGCCGTGATCGACAGCGGCAACGTCGCTTTCATGAAAGGCCTGGAGTTTGACCACGTGATTGTGGCGGAGCCGCAGAAAATAGTTGAGGCCTCGCCACAAGGGTGGCAAGACCTCTACGTTGCAGTTACCAGGGCGACGCAGACCCTGACGGTTATCGGGGATTGAAAACTACTCGGTGACGGTGTGGACGATCATCACGTCGCAGTCGGACTGACGTGCAACGTCCGCCGGAACCGATCCGAGCAGGCGACCGGTCAGCGAGTTGATGCCGCGGTTGCCCACAACTAGCAGCTCTGCCTTGTTGTCGTTCACAATCGCCATCAGCGCCTCAACCGGAGTGCCTGGGCGCGTTGCGGTCTGCACATCCTTCGCACCGACCGAGCGTGCGTGCTCAGCTGCAGCTTCGAGGTTTTTCAGCGCCTGATCGTCCCCAAGAATGGTGACGGAATCCTGACGCAGTGCCTTCGAGGCGTCAGCCTCGGACTGGTAGTACGCGGTACCAATAACCAGCGTTGCATCAAACGCCACCGCCATCTTGGCTGCACGCTCAACAGCAAGGAGGGAGGACTTCGAGCCGTCCGAACCGACGACAATGGTGTTGTAGTAGTTGGCCATGCGCATAAGTGTAACGCGTTTGTCCCTAGCTGCGTAGCTCAGGCTGAGTATCCACCAGCATCACGTCCACAGGAGCTTTCTTAACGACGCTACCAGGAACGTTTCCAAACACCCTCCCTGCAAGCGAACGCATCCCCTTGTTACCAACAACCAGGAGTTCGACATCAAATTCCCTGACGGATTCGATCAAAACTGCTGCCGGCTGGCCGCCACGGGAAACCGTGCGGATGTCCTTAGCCTGCTCTGCCTCAGCAATCTCACGCGCGCGCTGCAAAATCTCTTGGGCGCCGGTTTCTGTCACAATGTCCGCACCAGTTAACTCACGGTTCGTGGAGTCAAGCACTGATCCCGACGCCGAGTAGTGCGCACAAATAATAGTCAGACTCGCGTCATACACCCGCGCGAGGCTTGCCGCGGCGCGCACTGCCGCCATGGACGAGGTGGATCCATCGGTGCCGACAGCAATTGAAGAGTACGAAAACATTGTGGGCCTTCCTGAAACGTTAATTTCCTGACTCTTTCATACCACGCAGTTCCTTTCGCAGATCCGCGATCTCATCGCGCAGACGTCCTGCAAGTTCGAACTTCAGCTCGCGGGCGGCTTCTCCCATCTGGTTCGTCAGATCGTCGATAAGCTTCTGAAGCTCATCAGAAGCCATAGTCGACACATCGGGCCGGTCCACAATGGCGGCTTCCCCACCGCGAGCTTCCGTGTCAGTGTTCTCGTAGACCTGGTCGAGGATGTCTGCAATCGCCTTGCGCAGCGGCTGCGGGTCAATGCCATGTTCCTTGTTGTAGGCGATCTGCTTTTCGCGGCGACGCTCCGTCTCCTCAATCGCCGCCTGCATGGAGTCGGTGATGTTGTCGGCGTACATTATGACCTCGCCAGAGACGTTACGCGCGGCACGGCCGATGGTCTGGATCAGCGACTTGGTGGAGCGCAGGAAGCCCTCCTTGTCCGCATCGAGAATTGCCACAAGTGACACTTCCGGCAGGTCAAGGCCCTCGCGCAGGAGGTTGATACCCACGAGCACGTCGAACTCCCCCAGACGCAGCTGGCGCAGCAGCTCCACGCGCTGCAAGGTGTCAATGTCCGAGTGGAGGTAGCGCACCTTGATGCCGTTGTCCAAGAAATAGTCCGTCAGATCCTCGGCCATACGCTTCGTCAGCGTGGTCACCAACACGCGCTCATTTTTCTCCACGCGCAGGCGGATCTCATGGATCAGATCATCGATCTGGCCCTTGGTGGGACGCACGCTCACCTTCGGATCCACCAGGCCGGTTGGGCGAATGACCTGCTCAACAAACTCGCCGCCGGAAGCCTCAAGCTCATAATCTCCAGGCGTTGCGGACATGTAGACGGTCTGCCCCACGCGGGCTTCGAACTCGTCGAACGTCAGGGGGCGGTTATCCACTGCCGACGGCAAGCGGAACCCGAACTCCACCAAGTTGCGCTTGCGCGACATGTCTCCCTCGAACATGCCGCCGATCTGGGGCACGGTCACGTGCGACTCATCAATGATGGTCAGGAAGTCTTCCGGGAAGTAATCAATCAGCGTCGCCGGCGCAGAGCCCGCCGGCCGGCCATCCATGTGGCGTGAATAGTTCTCAATGCCGGAGCAGAACCCCACCTGCTGGATCATCTCCAAGTCATACTCCGTACGCATGCGAAGCCGCTGAGCTTCGAGCAACTTTCCCTTGTTCTCCAGGTCTTCAAGCCGGTCGGCCAGCTCCTCCTTGATCGCCTCGATGGCTTTCTCCATGCGCTCGTCCGTTGCCACGTAGTGCGTGGCCGGGAAGATGCGCACCTCTTCTTCCTGGCTGATCACATCACCTGTGAGTGGGTGGATGTAGTAGAGCGTGTCAACCTCATCGCCGAAAAACTCCACGCGCACGGCGACCTCTTCATAGGCGGGAATAATGTCTACTGTGTCGCCCTTCACACGGAAAGTGCCACGCTTAAAGTCCACGTCATTTCGCTCATACTGCACGTCTACCAGCAGGCGCAGGAAGCGGTCCCGCTCCACCTCCTCCCCCACTTGCAGCACAATCGAACGATCCAGGTAGGACTGCGGCGTACCGAGACCGTAGATGCAGGAGACAGAGGCAACCACCACAACATCACGACGACTCAGCAGCGCCGAGGTCGCCGAGTGACGCAGACGCTCCACATCATCATTAATCGAAGAGTCTTTCTCAATGTAGGTATCGGTCTGCGCGATGTAGGCCTCTGGCTGGTAATAGTCGTAATACGAAACGAAGTACTCTACAGCGTTATTCGGCAGCAGTTGGCGAAGCTCATTGGCCAGCTGCGCGGCCAACGTCTTGTTCGGTGCCATCACCAACGTTGGCCGCTGCTGCTTCTCAATCAACCACGCGGCTGTCGCGGACTTACCGGTACCCGTGGCACCCATGAGCACCACATCTTCCTCGCCGCGACGCAGGCGTTCGTCCAACTCCTTGATTGCCGAAGGCTGGTCACCGGAGGGTTCAAACTCAGAGATGACCTCGAACGGTTTTTCACGACGCTCAATCTCACCCACCGGGCGAAACTCAGACTGCGCAAGGACCGGATGTTCAGCAGCAAAAGCCATGCAGGCCAGTCTACGACGCAAACCTCCGGGCGGCAGCCAGCCACTCGTCCAGCTCTCCAGTCTCCTGCCACAGTGCGTACAACTCCGAGCCACTGGGCTTGAGCGCTTCCGCTGCATTTCTGCGGATCCAGCGCCGATCATCCGCACTAAAAGGAAAATCCAACACTGTCTCCGGGCATCCGTCAGGTACGTGACCGTTGATAATCGCCGCAAGGGCAATAATCAACTCGGCTTCTTCAGCATTCAACGGGTGTTGGGCGCAATTGAACCGGAACTTGTCCATGCGAAAAGTGCCGTTGGCGAGTGCTGCCACGGCTTCCGCTGCAGAGTCGTTATCAAACGGCCCCGTATCCCAGGTGCCCATGCCCTGTCACACTAAGGCGCAAAGGTTAACAACCCCTATCCCCTTGGTGAACGTCGTGAGGCTAACGTCAGAACTCTTAGGTCACGCACTCTTAGGTCACGCAACCTGCTAGTTAGGAACGAATCCGCGCAAGCAGCTTCTCTATCTGCGGGGCCAGCGCGTCTACCGGGCCGTTATTGTCAATGACAACGTCGGCGGCAGCAAGCCGTGTGGCGTCGTCAATCTGGCGGGCGATGCGAGCACGCGCATCCGCCTCATTAAGCCCCCGAGAGTTGACCAAGCGGCGCACACGCTCATCTACATCCACGTTGACCACCACGGTAAGGTCCATGTCTTTATCCAAGCCGAGGTCTACAAGCAGCGGCATGTCATAGACCGCAGCCTGGGCGCCTGCCGCTTCGTGTTCGGCGAATTGACGCTCAGATTCCGCACGGATCGCTGGGTGCGTAATCGCGTTCAAGCGCTGCGTAGCTTCCTCCGTGGCAAACGCCCGGCGGGCCAGTTCCGCACGGTTGAGTGCACCATCTGGTCCAATGAGATCCGCGCCGAACTCCTGCGCCACCGAGGCGAGTACGGGTGATCCTGGTTCCATGATGGTGCGGGCGATGCCGTCAGCGTCGACAAGCGGAAGCCCTGCTTCCTGCAACAAAAGTGCGACTGTGGATTTGCCGCTGCCGATGCCGCCGGTGAGTCCAATGCGTTTCATAGCATCTGAACATAACAAAACGGCCCGCACCCCGATTGGGGCAGGCGGGCCGTAGTTGTTTTAGCTCTTAGTTGCCAGCGAGCTTCTCGCGCAGAGCAGCGAGCTGCTCGTCGGAAGCCAGGGAACCACCCTCAGACTCGGATGCTGCCGGAGCGTCAGCACCAGAGTCGGAGGAGTAGTTGGACTCAGAGGAGTAGTCGGAGCCACCCTGCTCTGCTGCTTCTGCAGCTGCAGCGCGGTGACGCTCGATCTGAGCGGTGTGAGCCTGGAAGCGACGCTCTGCTTCTGCGTAGCGTGCCTCCCACTCCTGGCGAGCTTCCTCGAAGCCTTCCATCCACTCGTTGGTCTCCGGGTCGAAGCCCTCCGGGAAGATGTAGTTGCCCTGCTCGTCGTAAGAGTCGGCCATGCCGTAGCGCGACGGATCGAACTCTTCTGCATAATCCTCGTCAGCCTGCTTGAGGGACAGGGAGATACGACGACGCTCGAGGTCGATATCGATGACCTTGACCATAACTTCCTGGCCAACGGTGACAACCTGGTCCGGCACCTCCACGTGGCGCTGAGCCAGCTCGGAGATGTGCACCAGGCCCTCGATGCCCTCCTCGACGCGAACGAACGCGCCGAACGGAACGAGCTTGGTGACCTTGCCCGGGACGATCTGGCCCACAGCGTGGGTGCGGGCGAACACGCGCCACGGATCTTCCTGGGTTGCCTTCAGGGACAGGGACACGCGCTCGCGGTCCAGATCAACGTCGAGCACCTCAACGGTGACCTCGTCGCCCACGGTGACAACCTCAGACGGGTGATCGATGTGCTTCCAGGACAGCTCGGATACGTGAACCAGGCCGTCAACACCGCCAAGATCGACGAATGCGCCGAAGTTGACGATGGAGGAAACGACACCCTTGCGCACCTGGCCCTTCTGCAGCTGGTGCAGGAAGTCGGAGCGGACCGCAGACTGGGTCTCCTCCAAGTAAGCGCGGCGGGACAGAACCACGTTGTTGCGGTGCTTGTCCAGTTCGATGATCTTTGCCTCGAGCTCCTGGCCGATGTACGGATCCAGGTCGCGCACGCGGCGCATCTCCACCAGCGATGCCGGCAGGAAGCCGCGCAGGCCGATGTCCAGGATGAGGCCGCCCTTAACAACCTCGATGACCGTACCGGTAACCGGCTGGTCGTTGGCCTGCAGCTCCTCGATGGTGCCCCAAGCACGCTCGTACTGAGCGCGCTTCTTGGACAGCATCAGACGGCCTTCCTTGTCCTCCTTGGTCAGAACAAGTGCGTCGATCTCATCGCCGACCTCGACCACGTCTTCCGGGTCAACGTCGTGCTTGATGGACAGCTCGCGGGTGAGGATGATGCCCTCAGTCTTATAGCCGATGTCGAGGAGGACCTCATCGTGGTCAACCTTAACAACGGTGCCGGTGACGATATCGCCATCGTTGAAATACTTGATGGTCTCGTCTACTGCGGCGAGAAATTCCTCAGGACCACCGATGTCGTTGATGGCTACCTGGGGTGCGTTGGAAGTGCGCATATGTGTATGTGCTCCGAAAAATAGGAGGTCGAAATGTACATGGGCATGTCTTTCAAAATCCGGAAGCACGTGCTTAAGTTGGGTTTTGATCTCACGGCGTTGACGGGCAGGCCCTCCTATTTACGGCACCACTCGCCCCGACGCTGCGACACGCCCGCCCAACAGTACTGCCTTTACCCAGCTAAAGCAAATGATTATGCCTATCCCTTCACACCCTCCTTCACACCCTTCCTCCCAAGCAAACCGACACCACTGGGATAGTGACGCCCAGCGCTATCACGAGGCCCACCCCGAGTACCTCAGCAGCTTTTATTGGTGCCCCGAAATGCTCTCAGAACACGAGGCCCGTTTGCTTGGGAATGTCACCGACGCCACCGTCCTAGAAATCGGCTGCGGCAGCGCCCCATGCGCCAATTGGCTAACACAGCATTCGGATGCTCGCCTAGTCACGGGTTTCGACATTTCCGCTGGGATGCTCTCCCTTAGTAACGGCCCAGCGCCGCTTGTCCAAGCCGACATCCTTACACTTCCCTACCGCAACCAGAGCTTTGACGTAGCCTTCTCCGCGTTTGGTGCGCTGCCATTTGTCGCCGACATCAACAAGGCATTCGAGGAGATTGCGCGAGTTCTCACGCCGGGTGGCCGCTTCGTATTTTCCGTAAACCACCCGATGCGCTGGGTATTTCCAGACGACCCAGACGAATTGACCGCTGAGATCAGCTACTTTGAGCGCGAATACCTCGAATACAACGAAGCTGGCGAACTGACGTATGCGGAATATCACCGCACGTTCGGCGATTGGGTGCGCGCCCTTGGCCGCTCAGGTTTCTGGCTTGCCGATGTGGTTGAGCCCGAGTGGCCAGCAGACCTGGACCGCACGTGGGGCCAATGGTCCCCCAAGCGCGGCGCTATCTTCCCAGGCACCGCCATCTTCGTAGCATTTTCGACTAGCTAACTACCCCCCATATTCACACCCGCATGAATTTAATAGACACCCGACCCTAAGCTTCTGTTAAGTTCATTCACGGCTGACCCTCCACAAAGGGAAAGCACCTTCTAGGGGGAGGAGAAGAATAACTTAATACCAACTCAACATATAACGGGCGGGGTCGCGGCAACTGGGGAAGCCGTGTCTGGAGCGGGTGGCTGGACACCAAGGAACCAAATTCCAGCCACCCGCTCCCATTGCAAAGACAAGCTTTGCAATGAAAGTACAAGTAAAGGCAAGCTTTGCAATGAACGTGCGCGTAAAGGCACGCTAATGCGCTGCTTCATCCCAATTCTTGCCCGTGCCTGCGGAAACCTCCAGCGGCACAAGTAGCTCGATTGCGTCGTCCATCTCACGCTCCACAATCTCGCGTACGTCCTGTAGTTCTCCAGGCGCTACCTCCACAACCAATTCGTCATGGACCTGAAGCAGAACGCGGGATTGCTTAGTGGCAAGCGCAGCGTCCACACGCAGCATAGCCACCTTAATAATGTCAGCAGCCGTGCCCTGGATAGGCGCGTTCAGCGCAGCACGCTCGGCATTTTCACGCGCGACGCGATTGTCGGAGTTCAGCTCAGGCAGGTATCGGCGACGGCCGAAAATGGTGGACGTATAGCCGTCGCGGCGCGCCTGCTCCACCACCTCATCCAGGTAGCGCTTCACGCCACCGAAGCGGACGAAGTAGCTCTCCATAATCTGCTTCGCCTCACCAGCCGGAATGCCCAACTGGTTGGACAGGCCGTAGGCGGACAGCCCGTAGACCAGGCCGTAGCTCATCGCCTTGACTCGGCGGCGCAGCTCGGGCGTGACCTGATCAATCGGCACCTCAAACACGCGCGAGCCCACGAAGTTGTGCAGGTCCTCGCCCGCCTTATATGCCTCAATCAAACCAGCGTCCTGGCTCAGGTGCGCCATCACGCGCATCTCAATCTGGCTGTAGTCCGCAGTCAGCAGGCACTCGTAGTCCTCCCCCACCACAAACGCAGAGCGGATAACGCGGCCTGCGTCCGTGCGTACCGGAATATTCTGCAGGTTCGGCTCGGCGGAGCTCAAACGACCAGTAGAAGTCACCGTCTGGTTGAACGTGGTGTGGATGCGGCCGTCCGACTGCACCGTCTTGATCAGACCCTCAATGGTGGTCTTCATCTTCTGGTACTCGCGATGCGCCAAGAGATGATCCAAGAACGGGTGCGGGTTTTTCTCCGCAAGCGCCTCAATCTCACCAGCCGCCGTGGAGTAGCCGGTCTTGGTCTTCTTCGTCTTCGGCAGCTGCAGCTTTTCAAACAGCACCACGGACAGCTGCTTGGGGCTGGAGAGGTTCAGCGTCGGCTCGTTGACAAGCTGACGCGCCTCCTCTTCCACCTGGGCCACCTTGTGGGTGTAGTCCTTGCGCAGACCCTCCAGCACATCCAAGTCGACAGCGATGCCGGCATGCTCCATCTCTGCCAGCACAGTGACCAGTGGCAGTTCTAGGTCGGTGTAGAGCTCATACGAATCGATCTCCGTCAGCTGTACAGACAATGCGGCGGCAAGCTCCATGATGGCCGCCGCAGCATCCGTAAGCGAGGTATCCCCGAGCAGACTTAGCTGGTCGCCGCCGAGCGTGAGCTGCTTCTTCAGATGACGTTGGTAGACATCCTCCAGTGCATAGGTGCGCTGCCCTGGGCGCAGCAGGTAGGCGGCAATCGCCGTATCGTGCGCGATACCGCGCAGCGTCATGCCGCGGCCCTTGAGCATGTGGAACGCCGCTTTCGCCTCGTGTAGGTACTTCGGGGAATCGGACTCAATCCACGCCTTCAGCGCCGCGTCTTCAGCCGGGGTCAGCTCACTGGTTTCGCGGGTTACGGCGTGGCGATTCTTGTCCACAATGGCCAGCCCACCGCAGTCACCACCAGCCGGAACCGCAGTCCCAGTCAGGTAGAGCGCCAGTCCCTCACCTTCGCGGGCTTTAAGCCAGCCATCAAGAGCATCCTTATCGACGACCACCTCTTCCAACTCCACCACCTGATCAGCAGCATCTGCCGCAGCATCACCCGTGGTTTCCACGACGGCAAGTACGCGTTCGCGCAGGTTTGCGCCGAATTCAAGGTCATCGAATTTCTGGGCGACATCGCCTACGTCGACAGGCTTAAGCTCCAAATTCTCTGGACCGACGGGAAGCTCAACGTCCGTGACCATCTGGGTCAGCTCGCGGTTGAGACGCACTTGGTCAATGCGCTCCCGGAAGTTCCGACCAACAACGCCGCCGATCTGCTCGGCATTCGCGATGAGTCCGTCAAGCGTTTCGTACTGCGTGATCCACTTCAGCGCAGTCTTCTCCCCCACCTTAGGAATGCCCGGCAGATTATCGCTCGGGTCCCCTCGCAAGGCCGCGTAATCCGGGTACTGCGCAGGGGTCAGCCCGTATTTGTTCTCTACCTCGCCTGGGGTAAAGCGCGTCATGGTGGACACGCCGCGGGTGGGATAGAGCAGCGTCGTCGAGTCGTCTACAAGCTGGATGTAGTCACGGTCACCACTGACCAAAACGATCTCGAAGTCTCCCTCGGCTCGGGCCTCAGACACCAGGGTGGCAACAATATCGTCGGCCTCGAAGTTTTCCTTGCTCAAGGTGACAATGCCAAGGGTTTCCAGCACCTCTTCAATAATCGGCACCTGGCCCTTGAACTCTGGGGGCGCGGATTCACGCTGCGCCTTATACTCCGGAAAGCGTTCCGTGCGAAATGTCTTGCGGCCCACGTCAAACGCAACCGCCATATGGCTTGGCTTCTCCTCCGCCACGATGTTGGCCATCATGGATAAGAACCCGTAGACCGCGTTGGTGTGTTGGCCGCCAGTCGTGGAGAAATTCTCCACGGGCAGGGCGTAGAAGGCACGGAAGGCCATCGAGTGGCCGTCGATAAGCAAAAGGCGTCTCACGGCCTCCAAGCTACCCGGCGTTGACCACCACTATCCAGATAGCCACCAAATGCAGAATGGCTGCCACGATCGTCGCGGTATGAAAGTGCTCGTGGTAGCCGTAGATGCGCGCTTCACGCCCCGGCCACTTAAAGCCGTACACCACTGCGCCAAGGGTGTAGATAATGCCGCCAATAAGCAGCAGGATGAACACCGCCTGAATGATGCCACCCATCGCCCACAGCGCGGGTGCCAGCGGCACGATAATCCAGCCAAGCGCAACGTAGACCACCACGTCCAGCCAGCGCGGGTGGTCAATCCACACCAGGTTCAAAATCGCGCCAGCAATCGCGCCCACCCATGCCACCGCCAACATGATGCCGGCCGTACGCGGCGGAAACAAGATGAGGCACAAGGGCGTATACGTAGCGGCGATGAAGACGGCAATCGTTGCGTGATCAGCACGGCGCCACCACTGCACCGCGCGTGCAGAGCGCCATGGCCAGCGGTGATACATGGCAGAAACGCCAAACAGCGTGAGAAGGCCTGCGCCGTAGACCGTCACCCCAAGTGCGGGCAACCACGGCAAGGTCATCCACGCAAACGTGATCAGAACCGCCGCGGCAATGGCAAAACCGAAGGCCGCACCGACATGGAACCAGCCGCGCGTAACCGGGCGTTCACCGCGGTCCGCGACGATCCAGGTGCGCTGAACCTGACCATCTTGCAGACCATCGGTGGTTGATGTGGCTTCAGTGATTATAGTCATGCGTTCCGCCTCTCGTGTGGGCTCGAGGTTTTTGCAGTGTAGACGAGATCTTAGCGGCCCAACGGCCCGTGTGGTGGGCGCTGCTGGTACTGCTGCTGGTACTGCGGTTGCGGCGAGCCCACCATGAACGAGCGCTGCGAGAAAGGATCACCGCAGTCAGGTATAACCCCAGCACACTCGCTACCGCTAAGGGGATCGCCGTCCAGTCATTGAGCGTCTCTTCCTGCATTACCATCTTGAGCTCAAAGCCTGTTTCGATCGAGCCATCTGCATTGAAGGATTTTTCGTACCCCTACATGTTTCGAACTGCGGCGAATTCATCGCCCAACAGCGACCCGGTCAGTGTGTGATAGCGCAGGAAGCCTGAAGCGATGGTCAGCAGCAACAACGTGAGCGAAGATGTTCTGCAGCGTCTCCGGGTTCACTTCCCGCTTACGCTGCATACCTCCGGCCGACGCACCAGACTTCCCACCAGGCTGTGGACCTTGTGCGAACTGGGCTACATATGGTTGCCGTGGGTATTATCCCCAAGCATTATTAGACGCAGTGAGATCCTTCACACATCTATAGATTTCATCGCTTTGAGTTCCGCGATCAGGTGCATGCCGATATA
Organism: Corynebacterium sp. HMSC29G08; assembly: GCF_001806875.1. GTDB lineage: Bacteria > Actinomycetota > Actinomycetes > Mycobacteriales > Mycobacteriaceae > Corynebacterium. The sequence goes on along the minus strand of NZ_KV786263.1, from coordinate 17,228 downwards.
GGTTTAGATATAGGTTTAACAGCGCATTACCAGACTAAGAATAGGGAAACTATAGATGTTTTACATCCTGCTTTCCGTGGCTGCGATTGCAGCTGTCGGCTATTTCATTTTTAAGAAAGTGCATGCCGCGTCCGCAATTTTCGCGGTTGGCGTGTTGCTTCTCATGATCGCGGCAGCCGCTGGCCGCATTGAGTACTCCAGTGCAAAGTTCGACCCGTCCAGCAACGCGTTTTATGACGAGTTGTTGATCATTGAGTCTTTGTTCAAGTCCCGCTTTGCCGGCACCGGCATGGCGATTATGGTGCTGTTCGGTTTCGTGGGCTACATGCGCCACATCGGCGCTGATGCGAAGACGGTGGTTGCACTGTCCAAACCACTTCGTAGGTTCCACGGCTCCTACTGGCTGGTGCCAATCGGCTTCCTTGTGGGCACACTGCTGTCGTTGGTTGTACCTTCGGCTGCTGCACTGTCGCTGTTGTTGGTGGCAACGCTGATGCCTGCGCTGATTGCTGCGGGCCTGTCCCCGCTGACGGTGGGCGCGATCATCGTGACGTCTTCAACCATCGCGCCGTCTCCCCTGGAGGCTGGCCTGATCCAGGGCGCGGAGTTGACCGGCATGACCGTCACCGAGTTTGTGTTTGACAACGTGGCCAAGTCCGCGATCCCCGCGTTGATTGTTGTGGCGATTACCCACATGTGGTGGCAGCGTCGTTGTGACATCAAGGACGCAGCCAAGCTGCAGGCAGAACTTACAGCCAAGGCAGGAGCTTCTCCGCTTGACGACGCCACCGACGCCACCCCCACCACCGCCGACCTGCCGGAATCTGAATCTGATCGTCGTGTCCGCGAGGCTGTGGAGCGTGCCGAGGGCCTACCTGGTTTCTACGCAGTGCTGCCCCTTCTGCCGCTGCTGTTGATCATCGTCTCTGCAATCCTCAACCGGATGGACCTGATCGGCTTTGAGGCTGACATTTTGCCAGTGACCGTAGTGTCGTTGATGCTGACCATGATCATTGAGGCAATCCGCCTGAAGAACATCAACTACGCAGTGGATTCTCTCAAGGAATTTTTCTCTGGCCTTGGTGAGGCTGCCGCAGGCGTTGTCGCCTTGATTGTTGCCGCAGCCGTTCTGGTTGAGGGCATCACGCAGATGGGCGTGATTGAGGGCCTGACCAACCTCGCGCAGAAGTCCTCCGGTGCCGCAGCGCTCATGGTGATCGTTTTCGTTGTAGCTACGGCGCTCATGGCGTTGCTCACCGGCTCTGGTGTGGCGCCGTACTTCGCGTTCTCTGAGATGGTGCCGGGCCTAGCAGCCGAGACCTCTATCCACGCACCGCAGATGCTTACCTCCATTTGGTCGGCGTCTAACCTGATGCGCCAAGGCTCCCCTGTCAACGCCGCAGTGATCATTGTGTCGGGTGCGCTCAACGTGAACCCGATCGACCTAGTACGCCGCACCTTGGTGCCGATGATTGCCGGCACCATCGCTTCTGTAGTCTTCGCGTTCTTGTTTATCGCGTAGTTCTGTAAGCGCGTGGTTTGTCGCATGTTTCAGGTGCAATGACCACGCGATTCACGCCAGGGAGTATCCCTGCTATATACTCTCCTGACGTCGCCCCAGTAGCCCAATTGGCAGAGGCAACGGATTCAAAACCCGTCCAGTGTGAGTTCGAGTCTCACCTGGGGCACAACGTGAAGTCCCGAGACAACGCTTTTGGTTATGTCTCGGGGCTTCTTTTCGTCAGTTGGTTCAGCCTTTGATTCGGTTCCAGCGCGACGCTACGTCAGTCTTCGTAAATATCGATGACGTGTTCCGGGCCAAACTCAATGAAGTCCCCAACTTTAGCTCCCCGCACCAGGGCGGGCTCATTGTTCAGCTCGCCAACATAGTTAGCGCCTTGTCGTGCTGAGACGGTGACCCACATGCGCTCAGCCCCTGGCACTCCGGGGTCTGGATCATTCAGCACGAAGATCATTTTGACAATGTCTCCAACCTTGAGGTTCTCGCGTACAGCGCGAGCCGGCAGGCCGAAAGTATCTGGGTACTGGGCATGTATTTCCTCGCCGTTTTCAAGGTGGTAATCAACAGGCGTGGGCATTTCGAATTCACCAAACGTCATGCAGATATTCTTACCCTTTTCTCACATTGCAAGCCATGGTCGATGCCTTGTATTTCAGTGCCCGTTCCAGCATTCAGGTCCCCGCAGGAAAATTAGCAACCGCGAAGCCCCAAACCGTTGGTCGTAGTCTGCGTAACCCGTTATTATCTCCGTCATGCGTAAAATTCTTGCCTCCTCGCTCGCTGCTGCTGTCATCTTCACCGGCTCCACTGCTGTAAGCGCAGTGGCGGCTGAGGGCGACACCCCCTCAAGCTCGGATAAGACGAATAAGCAGGACGCCCAAAGCTCCGCAGAAAAGGCCGGCTCCACTCGTGATGACTCGAAGAATGTGCCGCTGCGCCCAACCCTGGGTGCTCCGTCCCCTGGCTTGGAGAAGCTGAATCCGGATCCGTACACCGACCCGATGTACATCGACCCAGATAAGAACCCGTTCAAGAAGGTTTCCAGCTCGGATATGTTTATGGACTGGACCAAGGACATGCCCGAAGGTGAAGGTAAGGACTTCGTTCAGGCTTGGGCAGTCGGTTCCGCTGTTCCGGATACCGCGAACCCTGTGGAGCTACTCAAGCAGGAGCTGCAGGGCTCGTCCATGATGTCTTCGGGCATGTTCACCGGCGATTGGGCGCAGAGCTCCCGCGGATCCAGCCAGGCAACGTCTGTCATCATCCCGGTTCTGCTCGGCTTGCTGGTTATTGGTCAGGTAACTGAGTTGGTGATGCGTGGACTTCGCCACGCAGGCGTAGAGATCCCGGCGTTTACCTTCTAATCCGCCTTCCGGGCGCGCCGGAAGGATTCCCGCATGCATGAGTAAAGGGTTTATTATGCAGTAGAGCGTAATTTTTAACCCGAAAGACTTATGCAGATTTCACAACACTTCAAACGCGCCTCAGCCGCCGCTGTTGCTCTTGCAGCAGCAGTGAGCCTTGCAGGTTGCGTGACTAACCATGAGGGCGGCAACCCGGAGGGCTGGGAGGCCATTGAGCCCGACACCGTCCCAGAAATCGCCGCGATGGTGCCCTCCAAGGTCAGCGCCGACGGCAAGTTTTCCATCGGCGCTAATCCCCCATTCGCACCCTTTGAGTTCAAAGATTCCGAAGGCCAACTCATTGGCCTAGAGCTTGACCTCGGACGCGCACTAGCCAGCATCATGGGGCTTGAGTTTGACCCGCAGGAGATGGACTTCTCACTCATCTTGCCAGCAGTTCAAGCCGGAAGCCTTGACGCAGGCATGTCTGGGTTTACTGATAATGAGGAACGCCGCAAGACGTTCGACTTTGTCAACTTCCTCTACGCCGGTATTCAGTGGGCAACGCAGCCCGGTACGGATATTGACCCGAGCCACCCGTGTGGATTGACGGTCGCGGTACAGCGCACCACGGTCTCTGAAACGGATGACGTCCGTCCGAAGAGCCAGGCTTGCGAAGAGGCTGGCGAGGAACCGATCACGGTGCTGTCTTTCGATACCGCCGATAACGCCTCACTTGCAGCGCTTGTCGGCCGTGCGGATGCGGTCAGCGCTGACTCCCCCGTCACTGCGTGGGCAGTCCAGCGTTCTGAGGGCAAACTTGTGCTCACCGGTGAGATGTTTGATGCTGCCCCGTACGGCATTGCAGTGCCAAAGGGCTCGGAGCTTGCACCCGCGCTTGCAGCCGCTGTGCAGCATCTCATTGACACCGGCGATTATGACCGGATTCTTGCGCAGTGGGGTGTGGAAAAAGGGCACCTTGAAGAAGCGCTGATTAATGAAGAGCCGATTAAGCATTAGACGTAATAGCAGCGATAAAGACTGGGATTTTTAACTATGAGTAAACAGGAAACACAGCCCACCGGCGGCGGATCACTTGAACCAGCTACTAAGCAGCGTCCACAGCGCATTGAAGCAAAGCCGCTTCGCCACCCGGGTCGTTGGGTGTTGGCCGCGGTCCTTTTGGCGTTAGCGGTTTGGTTTGTCATCGGCGCGGCACGCAACGAGGCCTACGGCTGGTCCACGTACTTTGACTACCTGTTGGATACCCGCATTGCCACGGCGGCGCTGCACACCATCGCAATTACGGTGCTGGCCATGCTGATCGGCGTGATCGGCGGCGTGTTGCTGGCTGTGATGCGTATGAGTCCGAACCCGGTGTTTAAGTCCATCGCGTGGATATTTCTCTGGATCTTTCGTGGCACCCCGGTCTACGTACAGTTGATGTTCTGGGGGCTCATCGGTGCGATCTATGACTCCATCAATGTTGGCTTCGCCCAGATTTCCCTTGATCCGTTTACGTCTTCGGCGTTCATGCTGGCTGTAGTCGGCCTTGGTCTGAATGAGGCGGCGTACATGGCAGAGATTGTCCGCTCAGGTGTCTCGTCCGTGCCCGAGGGCCAGATTGAGGCTTCTAAGGCGCTGGGCATGGGCTGGTCCCAAACAATGCGACGCACCGTATTGCCTCAGGCAATGCGCATCATCATCCCGCCAACTGGCAACGAGTTCATTTCACTTCTGAAGACCTCCTCCCTTGTGGTTGCGGTGCCTTACTCCTATGAGCTCTACGGCCGCTCGATGGACATTGCAGCAGCACTGTTTGAGCCGGTGCCACTGCTTTTGGTTGCGGCAACGTGGTACCTGGTCATCACCTCGATTTTGATGGTTGGCCAGCACTACCTGGAGCGCTACTTTGACCGTGGTGCGACTCGCCAGCTCACCGCGCGTCAGCTGGCCAGCCTTGCTGACGCTGAGGGCACCATTCCGAACAATGTCCAGATCATCGAAGCTCCTGAGAAGAAAGGTCGCTAACACACCATGACCGTTAAACACACTCCCATGGTCCAGGCTGTAGATGTCTGGAAGTCTTTCGGCAACCTGGATGTGCTCAAGGGCATTGACCTGGAGGTTATGCCGGGTACAGTCACCTGCATCATCGGCCCGTCTGGCTCCGGTAAGTCAACGCTGCTTCGTTGTGTGAACCACCTGGAAAAGGTCACAGCTGGCCGTCTGTACGTAGATGGTGAGTTGATTGGTTACCGTGAGCGCAACGGCGTGCTGCATGAGATGAGCGAGAAAGACGCCGCTAAGCAGCGCCGTGAGATCGGCATGGTGTTCCAGAATTTCAACTTGTTTGGCCACCGCACAGTGTTGGACAACATCATTGAAGCCCCGGTTCACGTCAAAGGCGTGCCCGCTTCGCAGGCAAAGACCCGCGCGATGGAACTGCTCACAATGGTCGGCTTGGAGTCCAAGGCGGATGCCTACCCCATCCAGCTCTCCGGTGGCCAGCAGCAGCGTGTGGCTATCGCGCGTGCGGTTGCCATGGATCCGAAGCTCATGCTTTTCGACGAACCCACCTCCGCCCTCGACCCCGAACTCGTTGGCGAAGTCCTACGTGTCATGCGCCAGCTTGCAGATGATGGGATGACGATGCTTGTGGTTACCCACGAGCTGGCGTTTGCCCGCGAGGTGGCAGACAACATTGTCTTTATGGCCGACGGCGTCATCGTTGAGCAGGGCACTGCCGAAGAAGTGCTGGATAACCCGACGGAGGAACGCACCAAGGCGTTCCTCTCCACCCTGTTCTAAGCGCTTACACGCTAAAACATGCCCAGCAGGCCGCGCACAAGCGCGGTGAACCCACCGAAGATAGCGAGCGCCAACGCGATGCGGTAGCCCACTTGCACCGGCACGCGCGGCGCGACGCGGGTGCCAACGATGATGCCCAGCACCATCGCAACAATGCCCACCACCCACGTTTGCGGGGTAACCTCGGCTAGGTTGGCCGCACCGGTAGCTTCCTTGATGCCGAAGGACACTGCTCCGCCAACTAAAAAGATCGGCTGCAGCGTTGCCGCGTAGATTTCCTTCGGCCACCGTGCCGCATGCGCGTACACGGTAATTGAGGGCCCGGCCACACCCGCAAGCGTATTCATGAATCCGCCAACGGCACCGGCAATAACTGAGGGCACTGTGCCCTCAATATTTGGGATATAGCGTTTGCCCAGTGTCACCGTGCTCAGCGCAATCAGCAGCAACACGCCCACAATGATCAGCAGCAGGTCTGTTGAGATCGCCCGGATCAAAAAGGCACCCGGCACAGCCCCCAGCACAAGCGCACTTGCAATTGGCGCAAACCGTTTCCAATCCACACGCTCTCGCATGGAATACGTGTTGACCACGGCGTTCATGGTAGCCAACACGTTGACCATCAACACCCCAGAAACCGGGCCCAGCAGCACCGACAGCGCTGGCGCTGCGATAAGTCCCAAGCCCATACCGGAGATTCGTTGCAGTGCGGCGCCGCCGAAGATGGCAAAAAAGATACCGACAAGAACTGCCGTCACTGCGCTTCACCCGGCGCGTCACCCGGTCGCAGCTTCTGCACCATCGCTTCACGTACGTGTTCCGGAACAAGACCAGTGATGTCGCCACCGTACTTGGCCACTTCCTTAGTCAGGGAAGAGGAAATGTAGCCGTATTTTTCATCCGTGAGCAAAAAGTAGGTATCCACGCCGGTGAGCCTGCGGTTCATCTGCGCCATAGGCAGCTCGTACTCATAATCAAGCGCCGTGCGCAGTCCCTTCACCAACGCCGTAACACCGTGAGCCGTGGTGTAATCCACCAGCAAACCGCCCCAGTTATCCACCTCCACATTGGGCAGGTGTTGGGTGGCTTCGCGGATGAGGTTGACGCGCTCGTCGATAGTAAAAAGGCCCGATTTTTTGGTTGGATTTCCGGTGACCAGGACAATGACCTTGTCAAAGTGGCGCGCGGCGCGGGTGACAATATCCAAATGGCCGTTGGTGATTGGGTCGAACGAGCCGGGGCAAACCGCGGTGGTCATCCTAGGATTCTCCTTCAGGTGCATCAGAGGCTTCAGGTGCGTCAGGGTCGGTGTAGACCGCCATGTCCATACGCGCAATGCCGTAGAGACGCTTCTTCAGCTTCTGGCCAGTGGGGGTAAATTCCGCGGGCCACGCGGTCTCGGGGCTTTCGCGGTGGCGCTCGATGACTACCACGGCACCGTCGATAAGCAAAGGCTTTAAAGCCTCAACCATCTCCGCAACTGCTTCATCTGCCAAGTCATACGGCGGATCCGCAAGCACCATGGAGAAGTAGTTGCGTGGGGCGCGCGCAACGTAGTCAGACACCTTGGACTGCTCAATGGTCACATTCGGGTGCCCGACCACAGAAGCGTTGTGCTTGATTATCTCTACGGCCTTGGCGTCTTGCTCCACCAACACCACAGACTCCGCACCACGCGACGCCGCCTCCAGACCGAGTGCGCCGGAGCCGGCAAACAAGTCAAGCACGCGCTCCCCGATGAACCCGAAGCGCACCTGCAGCGAGGAAAACAGGCCTTCACGTGCACGGTCCGATGTAGGACGGGTGCCTTCCGGCGGCACTTTAATCTTGCGGCCGCGGGCTTCACCGGAAATGATTCGGGTCATTGACATGGCATTTACCCTAACCTAGCTCTTATCCAAGTATTCAAAGTCCTCTGGAACAAAGCGTGCCGTTGCGGCGCGAGCAAACTCAATGTTGTTCGCAACAATTCCCGCCGCGTCGTTATACGCGCGCTGCACCACCGCGAAGTCATCAACCAGGTTCACCAGCTTCAATGTGCGCGCGATACCGGACTGCTCAGTGCCTAAGACGTCACCCTCGCGGCGAAGCAGCAGGTCAAGCTCTGCCAAAGCAAAACCGTCAATGTTGGCTGCAACCTGGCGCACACGCTTAAAGGCGGGGCTGTCCTCTTCCGCTGTGGTGTGGAACAGACACAGGGAGGCATTGCCGCCACGACCAATACGCCCACGCAGCTGGTGTAGCTGGGAGATACCGAAGTGCTCGGACTCGCGCACCATCATCACCGTGGCATTCGGCACGTCCACACCAACCTCAATGACGGTGGTGGAGACCAGCACGTCAATCTTGCCGGCAGCAAACGCGCTCATCACCTCGTCTTTTTCCGCGCCGTTCATCCTGCCATGGAGTACTCCAACGTTGAGTCCCGGGAATTCTGTGGCTGAAAGCCAGGCAGCGGTTTCGGTGACGCCTCCTTCACCGTCGATACGCGGGCAGACGATGTACACCTGGTGGCCGATGGCGATTTCCTCGCGCATCTTCTCCCAAGCGCGCGCCACCCAGACGGGCTTGAACTCCGGCACGACAGAGGACTGGATGGGTTTACGCCCACCTGGCAACTCCTTAAGGGTGGACACTGCCAGATCACCAAAAACGGTAATGGCGATGGTGCGCGGGATCGGCGTTGCCGTCATCACCAGCAGGTGCGGGGTGTACTCTCCTGCCTTGGCACGCAGCTTGTCACGCTGCTCCACGCCGAAGCGGTGCTGCTCATCCACTACAACAAGGCCAAGGTTGAAAAACTCCACGCCATCTTGAATCAGCGCATGGGTGCCCACCACAATGTCGGCCTCACCGGTGACAATCTTCAGCAGCGCATCTTGTTTTGCCGCGGCAGACATCGACCCAGTCAGCGCCACCACCGTGGCCGGCACCCCGGCGTTCATCAACGTGCTGGTCAGCGAACGGGCATGCTGCATCACCAAAACCTCTGTTGGCGCCAAGAGCGCCGCCTGTGCCCCGCCGTCGACTGCCTGCAGCATGGCCAGCAAGGAAACGATGGTCTTTCCCGAGCCAACCTCGCCCTGCAGCAAGCGGCTCATGGGTATTGAGCGCGCCATATCCGCACTAATATCACGCAGCACCAGGTCCTGGCCGTCCGTCAGCGAGTACGGCAAGCGTTCCAACAGCGTCACCTGGTGGCCTTCAGCAATTGGGCGCAGCGGCTTCGCGTTGCGGTTTTCTGTATCCGCGCGGCGCACCCCCATGGCAAGGGCTACTGAAAGCGCCTCGTCATACTTCAACCGCTCAATCGCCGCCTTCGGTCCCTTAATCCCCGGATCATGGATCTGGCGTATCGCAGCGTTTAACGGCAGGTACCCAATTGGGGTAAAGCCTAACGGTTCTTCAATCTTCGGCAGGTTTTTCAGCACCATGTGGACAGCCCCCATGATCGTCCACGTGCTCACGTTCTTGGTCGCCGGGTACAACGGCAGCCACTTGCGGCCGCCTAAAATCTCATCCAAATCACCGAAGTAGGAAAGCTGGCGAAGAGAGCCGGTTGCCTGCGTCGGGCCGTCTAAAAGCACAAAGTCCGGATGCTGCAGCTGAGGACGCTCATGAAACAGCGAGTACTTGCCCGTAAACATCGCTCGCGTGCCGGGTCTAAGCACCCGCATTGCGTATTCTGAGCCGAAGAAGGTGGCATCAAACATCTGGTCACCATCATGAATCTCCACCTTGAAGATTTTGCGATTCGGCTGCTTGCGGTTGGGATAAACGCGAGTGTTGACCACCTCACCAATCAGCGTCACCGTATCCCCCGACCTCATCCCAAACAGACTCTCCCCAGAGCCATAGTGGACGTACCTGCGCGGATAGTGGCGTAAAAGCTCCCCGCAGGTGTCAATTCCCAAATGCTTCGAGATCGCACGGGCCTGCTTCAACGGGATGATCAGGTTCAGCGGACGCGTGTCATCGAAGCCAAGCATTGCGGCTACTCCACACCAATTTCTGCAACGACGCCCAAGCCGTCAGCCGGGTACGCAAACACGCTCACCGCCAGCTTCTTCTCTATCGACGCAAGCGCCTCCTCATCCAACGTGCCTGGCTCATAGAACACGGTGACCTGCTCACCGCCGTGTTCCAAAAAGCGCGAGCACACGCCCGCAATGGCTTCCGTTGGGTTGTCTGCAATAAACACGGTCTCACCGTGCGCGGTAACCACCACGTCCCCCTTTGCCACGGCGCCACCTTGCAACAACCCCGCCCTTGGCGCCCGGTGTGCTACCGCAGTGCGCATCTCACCAGCTGCCTCTGACATGGCAAAGGCGGCCGTAGCAAGCGGTTGGTTCGGGTCGTGCACGCTGAGCGCAGCGATGCCGGACACCAGACGCACTGTAGGCAGCAAGGTCACCTGCTGTTCAAAGGCACGCGCGGCTTTCTCCACAGATGCCATCTCGCGCCCGCCCAACAGACCGTTGGGCAACAGCAGTACCTCGTTGGCATCGCCCCGGCGAATCTCGCCTAAAATATCTGCAACCACGTCCTTGCCTGGCGCTACCGTGACCGCACCGGCTTCACGGTAGAGCTGGGTGAGGGAACCGGGCGGCGTCACAGCCAAGATCATGCGCTCCGGTGCCGCCGTAGTCGGCTCCGCGGGCAGCACCTCAAGGCGAAGGTCGGTCACCTCACCGCAAGCAAACGCTTTTTGAATAACGTCACCTGCACGCAACGAGTGGATATGCACCTTGGCTTGAGTTTCGCTTAGCCGCGCGGTGACCAAGCTATCCCCCATAGGCCCGATGGCTGCCTCAAGCGCGTCCACGTCACCCGCAAACTGGAACATGACCTCCAGGTTGCTCACCGCCCCGTGATGGACACCTTCTGCCGCTGGTTGGGATTGTTGCTTATATGCGCCGACATCTAGCCCATCCCCCAACTCTTCATCTAGTGCCTCCAGCAGCACCACAAGGCCGGTACCGCCGGCGTCCACCACACCAGCCTCTCGCAGAACCTCCAGCTGGGACGGCGTATTAGCTAAGGCTACGCGAGCTGCCTCAGTGGCTGCTGCGGCTACCTCCGCAATCGTGGGATCTTGCGGATTCGCGGCCTGCGCCACAGCCTCCGTTGCTGCGACAGACGCCGCTCGCAGCACCGTGATCACGGTGCCTTCAACCGGGTCGGCAATTGCACGGTCCACAAACGACACCGCGGCACGCAGCGCATCCGCAATCACGATGCCGCCGGGGGTTTGCTCCGAAATCGTCTGCGCAAGCCCGCGGATAACTTGGGAAAGCACCACCCCCGAATTGCCGCGCGCACCGCGCACCGCGCCAATTGCCAGGGCCTCGGCTACCTGCCGTGCGTTCGCATCCTCACCAAGCGTTTCTGCTTCGCGCACAGCGGATGCCATCGTGTGCGCCATGTTGGAGCCGGTATCCGCATCCGGCACGGGAAACACGTTGAGCTGGTTAATCTCCACCCGCCGACGGTTGAGCTCACCACTTGCGCGCCGCGCCCAGGACATAAGCCGCGCACCGTCAAAATGGGGTGGTACTGCCATGAGGGTGTAGTTTACAACGCCCAGTCCACAGGTTGGGCCCCTTGGGCACGAAGTGCCTCATTTGCCCGCGAAAACGGACGTGAGCCGAAGAACCCACGCGACGCGCTTAGTGGCGACGGATGTGGCGACGCAATCACCGGCGTATCACCCAAAAACTTCTGGGCGGTCTGCGCGTCGCGGCCCCACAAAATGGCCACCAGCGGTGTGCCACGTGCAACAAGCCCGCGGATTGCGCACGCTGTGACTTCCTCCCAACCTTTGCCGCGGTGCGATCCCGGCTCGCCAGGGCGCACTGTCAGGACCCTGTTTAGCAACAAGATGCCCTGGTTGGCCCAGGAGGAAAGGTCTCCGTCTGGACGCGGGGATATACCCAGGTCAGCGTTGAGCTCTTTGTAGATGTTGACCAGCGAGCGCGGCGCGGCAACGCCTGGTTGAGTAGAAAACGCAAGCCCCATGGGATGGCCAGGTGTTGGGTACGGGTCCTGGCCAAGGATCAGTACGCGAACGTCGTCCATGGGTTGGTTGAACGCGCGCAAGATGTTGTTGCCGCTGGGAAGATAGGCAGGCTCAGTACGCAAGAAGTCCCCAATGGCATGCACTGTGTCTTCTACGTCTGCAAGTGTGGGTGCCCAGGACTCATGGATTGGCAGTGACATTTAAAAGCTCTCCCACCCGTCGGTATAGGTGGGCGCGTGGGCGTCCATACGCACCCCGGTACCCTTGCTTACAGTGCCGATGCTGCGAAAGCCCACTGGTGCAGAGCCATCGCAGGTACCAATCAGCGTGTGGTCTTCTCCCCCGGTTAAGACCCACAGCCAGGGGTCTACCCCAAGGTATTCACCGGCGGCAGTCAGCACTGCGTCTGGGGCAAGCGCCACAGACGTCAAGTCGATACAGACCCCTGAGTTGCGGGCAAGCGTGGTCAAATCCTTGATCAGCCCGTCTGAATTGTCTGTCATTGCCGTAGCGCCGGCTGCACGTGCCACAACACCGCTGCCCGGGGTGAGCTGGGGTACCTGGTGAGCCTGGATGAGCACGTCAAATTCGTCCGGGATGTCTTTGCCGGATTGCAGCAGTGCAAGCCCGGCCGCGGAGTAGCCGATCTTGCCGTGGGCGATGACGCGCTGGCCCGGGCGCGCACGGTTCAAACGCAGGGCATCTAAGTTGCCGCCGATAGAGCCGATCGCAGTAACAGAGATGACCAGTTCGCTTCCGGAGGTCACATCACCGCCAACAAGCTCAGACGTCCAGTGCTGGGTTATGTTCCCAATGCCGCGCGCAAGGTCCTCAACAACAGCAAGCGGCGTCTGCGGCGGCGCGGAGATTGCAAGCAGAGCGGCAATCGGGTTTGCGCCCATCGCTTCGATGTCGGCGAAGTTTTGCACCACCGCTTTTTGGCCGACGGCGTACGGCGTGGTGAAGGTTTCCGTGAAGTGTCTGCCCGCCACCAGCATGTCTGTAGCCGCGACAACGCGTGAATTGGGCACTGACGGGGTCAGTACCGCCGCGTCGTCACCGTTGAGCGCTGATGGCGCTGCGTTGACAATTGCTTGGATAACGTCGTGCTCTCCAACGTCTCCAAGCGTGGGTCCGTGGGTGGGGAAGCCGGTGTGAATCACGGTTGTAACTAGGCCTTTCAGTAGACTGAGCCGCCATGAGCTCGACACTGCACAATGCCAACCAGATTAACCGGAAAGCCATATACGCAATCCTTGCCCTCGCCATTGGGCTTGTCCTTTCGGTGTTGATCGGCGCACGCGTGGTGTTTACGCAAGCCGCGCAGCAGCCGGTGACGCTGCCGCAATTGCCATCCCCTCAGGCCGAATCCGCAGAGTGCGCGCAGTTTATGGACACCCTGCCGGAGAAAGTTGCGGGCTTTAAGCGCGCAAATCTAGCTGAACCGGTGCCTGCTGGTGCGACAGCCTGGCAGCGTTCGTCTGCTCAGCGCGTCACCCTTCGTTGTGGTGTGGATATGCCGATGCAGTACAACGTGTACTCGCAGCCGGAGGAGGCTCACGGCGCGAAGTGGCTGCGCGTGGATGACCCGGCAACCACGCTGGCAACCTGGTTTACGGTGGATCGCTCCCCCGTTGTTGCGGTGACTGCTGATACCGCGCAGGTGCGCCGTTCCCCGATTGCGGATATTGATGCATCCACCCTGCCGCAGGCAGATACCGCACCAGCTCCGGCACCGCTGAGCGCACTTGAGACGGTTGACACCGATGTGTGCAACGGCTTGCTCGAACATGCACCGAAGGAAATCGCCGAGGGCTTTTCGCTTATCGACGCCCCGGCCACCCCCTCAACGCTGACCTGGACCAAACCCGGCGCAGAGCCCGTTGTACTGCGCTGCGGTGTCACCCCACCAGAAAACTACGCCCCCGGTGCCTCCTTAACCCAAGTCAATGAGGTGCCGTGGTTCCAAGATGTCGTTGACGGTGCGGATGTCTTCTACGCGTTGGGCCGTGAGACGGATCTCGCCGCATCCATGCCGATTACCGGCAGCAACGAGATCATCACGAACCTGTCCGACCTTATTGCCCGCGAGGTTCCGGCTGCTCCGCAAGCGCAGTAGCCACCAGCGTTTCTAGAAGCTCGGCGTAGCCCACACCACTTGCCTGCCACACTTGCGGGTACATGGAAATCGGCGTAAAGCCGGGCATGGTGTTGATCTCATTGAGCACCGGACCATCAGGGGTGAGGAAGAAGTCAACGCGCGCTAAGGACTTGCAGTCCAGCGCCTGGAACGCCACCACGGCAAGATCGCGCAGCTGCGCGGTTACCGCATCTTCATAGGGCGCCGGAATGGTGGCGGTGACGTGGTCATCTAAGTATTTGGTTTCAAAACCATAGAAGCCCTCATCAGAGTCTTCTGTTCCGTTGAGCTTGGCCGGAACAGAAGCTTCGATGCGGCCATCCGGGTGCTGCAGCACGCCAACCTCAACCTCATCGCCCACGAGAGCCCCCTCAACCAGCACCTTGTTATCCTGCTTGAAGGCTTCGTTGACAGCTGCGTCGAAATCTTCCCAGCGCTCCACCTTGGACACGCCGATTGAGGAACCACCGTTCGCCGGTTTTACAAACACTGGCAGCCCTAGGCGCGCACGCTGTGCCTCATCCAGCTGCTGGTGCGCAGCGCGCAGCGTGACCGAGGGTGCCACCGCGATTCCTTCGGCGGCAACAAGTTTCTTGGTGTATTCCTTGTCCATGCCGCAGGCAGATGCCATCACGCCCGGGCCGACATAGGGCACGCCGGAGAGCTCAAATAGTCCCTGGATGGTGCCATCCTCACCGAACTTGCCGTGCAACACCGGGAAAACCACATCCACGTCAGCGACCGTCTCGCCGGTTTCTGGGTTGAAGAACTTGCCGGGGGTTAACGGTGACGTAGACAAGCAAACTGGCCTTGATCCGTTGACTTCCGGAAGCGTTGCTCCCCCAACTGGGTCGAATTTACCCTCCACCCAGGTGCCGTCGCGGCGAATGCCCACCGGGAAAATCTCGAAACGATCTTTGGGCAAGTGCGCCATGATCGCGCCGGCAGAAATGCAGGAAATGGAGTGCTCGGTGGACTGACCACCGTAGATGACAGCTATACGAACCACGCGTCGAGCCTACCCGCCGCTACTCCGATTTCTTGCTTCGACCCATCAGTGCCGCAATCACCTCAGCAACCTTGAGGTCACCGTGGCACACTGCGTGTACGGCCTGCGTAATCGGCAGATCCACCCCTTGCGCTTGACCCAGTTGAAAAATACTGCGTGACGACGCCACGCCCTCCGCCACCTGCCCCTTCGTCGCAGCCTTCGCCTCTTCGATGGTGGCACCCTGGCCAAGTGCGTGGCCGAACGTACGGTTACGGCTCAGCGGCGAGGAACAGGTAGCTACAAGGTCTCCAAGGCCCGCCAGGCCAGAGAAGGTGCGCTGATCTGCACCAAGCGAAAGGCCCAAGCGGGTGATCTCTGCAAGACCACGGGTGATCAACGTAGCGATGGTGTTCTCCCCCAAGCCTTGGCCCGCCGCCATGCCGCAGGCTAAGGCAATGACGTTTTTGGTAGCGCCGCCAATCTCACAGCCGATGACATCCGTATTGGTGTACGGGCGCAGGTAATTGGTGGCACACGCCGCCTGCACCAGCTTCGCGCGGTTCTCGTTTTCACACGCAATCACCGTGGCCGCGGGCTGTTCCAGAGCAATCTCACGCGCCAAGTTCGGGCCAGATAGCACCGCGATGCGTTCATTGGGCGCGCCGGTAACCTCCGCAATGATTTCGCTCATGCGCATATGGGTCTTTGCCTCAATACCCTTAGAGATGGACACGAGCGTGGAATCCGGACGCAGGTGCGGAGCCCACTCAGTGAGGTTTTGTCGCATGGTCTGGCTGGGCACCGCGAAGACGACAATGTCTGCGCTCGACAGTGCCGCAGGGGCATCATCAACCGCCGAGATTGCCTCAGGTAGGCGAATTCCGGGCAGGTAGTCAGGGTTTTCGTGGGTCTGGCTAATGGTCTGCGCCAGCTCCGTGCGGCGAGCCCACAGCGACACCGAGTTTCCGCCGTCTGCAAACACCTTGGCCAGCGTCGTGCCCCAGGAACCGGCACCCATGACAGCAACGTTGACCATCAGCAACCAACCTCCTACAACTGTGTTCGATAAAAATGCGTTACTAACGCTAACATTTGTGCGGGTGGGGGGTGCGACACTGTGGGAGCCTGCGGGGGCACAGTGCAGCCTTGCGGCGAGTGCGCAACAATGGAACCTATGTCTGGAAACACTTCTCGCCCCACCAACTTGCACGAGCAGGACAAAGATCACGCTGGGGAGATGTTTATCACTGGCCGTCATCAAGAAATCCCGCTCAAACCGCACAAGGAGTTTGCCCGCACCACCCTGGCTGCTGGTGCCGTGATGTGGCGCGGGGATGCTGATAGCCCCGACTCGTTGGAGGTGGCGTGCATCCACCGTCCGCATTATGACGATTGGTCTTTGGCCAAGGGCAAGCTTGACCCCGGCGAGTCCCTCATCACCACCGCAGTACGCGAAATCAAAGAGGAAACTGGCTATGACGTGCGGCTTGGCAAGCTCATTGGCAAGACCGTCTACCCGGTGAAAAACACCACCAAGGTGGTCTACTACTGGACCGGTGAGGTCACCGGTGGTGAGTTCGTACCCAACGATGAGGTTGATGAGATCCGTTGGCTGCCAGTTGATCAAGCCAAGGCGCTCATGAGCTACGAGCTGGACCGCCAAGTACTGGCTAAAGCACAGAAGCGGTTTAACACGCCGACGACTTCGCGTATCTTGTACGTCCGCCACGCCCGGGCACATGACCGGAAGAAGTGGACGGGTGATGACAACCTACGCCCGCTGGACAAGAAAGGCCGCCGCCAATCGGAAATGCTGGTGCCTGTGTTGGCACCCTTCCACCCGCAGCGGATCTTTACGGCTGCGCCTGATCGTTGCCAAGCAACAGTGGCTCCGCTTGCAGACGAGCTGAAACTGGACGTGGCCGTGGACCGTCGCTTTGGCGACGACGCCTGGTTGGAGAACATGGTGGACGCCCAACAGGCGTTCATGGATGTAGTTGCACAAGGTGGCGTGAGCGTGATTTGCAGCCAAGGTGAAACAATCCCGCAGATGATTGCGTGGCTGTCATCCCAAGGCACACTGCCCATTGACACTGACATTCTGGCGAAGAAGGGCTCAACCTGGGTCTTGAGCTTTTGCGAGGGCAGACTCACCGGCGCCGACTACATCCCAACCGCCCTGCCAGTGCAGTAAGCCTGAACGAAAGGAACGTCGTTTTATGACTGATACCGCCACCAGCCCCGTCGCTGGCCCACTGGAACCACTTACTCAACAGCGCTTGGAAGCGCAGCTTAGCGGCCTGAACCTGCAGTACTTCCGCAATGAGGAGGGGCTGACCGTTACGGCTTTTCCCGGTATGGCGTGTTTTGGGCTGTGTCAAATTTTGTGGACGGGTAAACCC